>QHYE01000123.1 GCA_003224055.1 Acidobacteriota bacterium
GCCATGCAGGAATTTATTCCAGCCGGATTCATGTTCGTGATCGTACTGCGCCATGTAGTGCGCCAGGCTTGGCATTAAGCGCACCTCCTGTCAGCCAAGTTCGACTGCCATTCAGTCGGCGGGGGAACAACCACCGTGGAATTCAGACTTTATACTGAAATCGGGGAATTGGCTAGAGGGTTCCATGAGTACTAGAAATGACTCGTTTATTCCATCTTTGCATGTCTTTGTAATTCCAAGCCTTATTTCGGCTGACCCTTGCCGCTCACCTGGGTGTGGAGGCACTTTCCTACAGTTCTCTTCGGCCTTCCATGGCTTTCAACATCGTTACTTCGTCTGCATATTCAAGGTCAGCGCCGACCGGAATGCCAACCCCAATTCGGGTCACTCGCACTCCCAGCGGCTTCAGCAATTTGGAAAGGTAAACCGCTGTGGCTTCGCCTTCCGCGGTGGGATTTGTGGCGATGATAATTTCTTCGACGGTCCCACCCTTCAATCGTTCGATGAGAGACTTGATGTGAAGCTGCTCCGGCCCGCGTCCCGAAAGAGGAGATAGCGAGCCGCCAAGGACGTGATACATCCCGCTATACGTCCGCGTTTTTTCAACGGCCATGATGTTGTGGGCTTCTTCGACCACGCAAATGGTCTTCTTGCTCCGCGTGGCCCCCACACAATACAAGCAAGGATCGGAATCCGTAATGTTGTGACAGGTAGAACACGCGCGGATTTTTTCTTTCGCGTCCCGAATCGCGTCCGCGAGCGCGAGCGCATCTTCGGGCGCAGCTCGCAACAGATGAAACGCCAGCCTTTGCGCGGTCTTTTGTCCAATTCCGGGGAGATGCTTCAGTTCATCAATAAGTCGTTCGACGGGAGCGGCAAAATCAGGCATGCAGCATGTGTAGCACAGCGGCGCGTGTTGGCGCAAACGGCCTAGAGCTCGCGATACATGATGTAGGCGTCTACGTAGCCCAGCGTGGGATGAAGAAACGCCTTGGGGAGGCGCCCCACGATTTCGAAATCGAAGCGTTGCCACAAACGCACGGCGCGTTCGTTGGTGCTCACCACAAAATTAAATTGCATGGCGCGAAACCCGCGCTCTCTCCCGCGTTCCAGCGAATGCGTGCACATCGCGCGCGCAACCCCGCGCCCTGTTGTTGAAGCAGCCGTCATGTATCCACAGTTTGCAACGTGCCTCCGCTGCCCTTTTGGTTTGCGCGCAGGAAATACGTGCCGACAATCGTGCCGTTTTCTTCCGCCACGAATACCTCATGTTCGGCGGCGCGCCAGTACGCGAGGGCAGCATTCTTATCCGTGTCGCGGGGCAGCGTATAGGTTTCACCAGCGCGGAGGATCGGCTCCATAATCGCCCAGATCGCATTGTCATCCCCCGCCGCGGCAAGTCGAATCAACATTCCCGTATTTTGTCACAACTCCACGTGCCTACTGGATCTTCCTGTACCTTGCCGGCGGACGGGATTCTCAAACTTTCGGTCTCTAGTATGTTTCTAGTATTGCTTCTCAAACCAGCAGCAACTACAGTCGGCCGCAATTCGGTGGTCCTCCGACGTGAACTCGGAACGTCGCGAGAGAATCACTGTGCCGCAGGGGAGGATATCCTATGAAGACTCTAAGCGTGACCGCAAAATTTTCTATTCTCTTGATGCTAATCGCCGGGGGCTTGGCTGGCGTTGCTATTTCCGCGCCCGTGACGGTAAAGGGCTACGTACTAGATTCCGCGTGCGCTTTCACGAAAGGTCTCGACAAGCCCATCAGCAAGGAATGCGCGACATCTTGCGCAAACGCCGGGTCTCAACTCGTGATCCTCGCTGAAGATGGAACCATTTATTGGCCCATCGCCGGCACTACGCCATCCAGCGGCCAGAATCCCAGGCTGCTTCCATTCGCCGGACAGAAGGTAATTGCATCGGGAACCCTTTACAAGCGGGGCAGTTCCACGGCGATCGTGATGGACAAGATCGAGGCGCAAACGGCAGCAAGCAAGTAACTCCTTAGCGCAATTCTGTCGACAGCGCCCAACACCCGGTGCCGGAGAGTGGGGAACAGTATTGCGTGGCCAGCGATAAACGCATTTCTTGATCTCAAATGAAATCAGGGCAGCGAAGTAGAACTTCGCTGCCCTGATTTAGTTCAGATCGATGCTTGAGGCGGACTACTGCTTCAAGCGCTGCTTAGTTCTCCATCTGAGATTGAAAGACTTCGCCTGGAAGCACGAATCTCTCTGTTCGTTGCACGGAATCCATGCGTGGCAGATGGACTGGCTTGCGTTCCTGTACTTCGGGAAGGGAAGCGGTCTCGTCCGGACGCAACCGCTCGATCTTGATGCCCAACGAACGCTCGAGTTGGAAGAGTTCCGATCGCTGCTCCTTTACATAGAGCGTCGAAGCCACACCATGGCCGCCGTTGCGGCCGGTGCGCCCGACGCGATGGATGAAGTTTTCCGCCACTTCCGGCAAATCGTAATTGATGACGTGCGCGATGTCCTGCACGTGAATCCCGCGCGAAGCCAGGTCGGTCGCCACCAGCACGCGGAACCGTCCTTGTTGGAAGCCGGTCAGGGCTGAAGTGCGCTGCGATTGCGAGCGGTCGCCATGAATCATGGCGGCGGAGAATCCCTTGCGATTCAAGCTTTCGGCAATTCTTTCGGTTCCGCGCTTGGTCCTCGCAAACACCAGGCACTTTCCCGTTTCCTTGGTCAGCAAACGTTGCAGCATCTCCTGCTTGCGGTCCATGGCCACTTCAAACGCTTGCACGCGCACATTTTCCGATGGCTTTGATGTCGAGCCAAAGGAGAGCCGCACGGCGCTGCGCAGGTAGTCCTTCACGATGCGCACCATATCGCCCTCCATCGTCGCGGAAAAGCACATCGTCTGGCGTTCTTTTGGAAGAATCGACACAATGCGCCGGATCGCGGGAAGAAATCCCATGTCCAGCATGCGGTCCGCTTCATCGAGGATGAGGATGCGCAGGGCGTTGAAATGAAAAAGTCGGCGGTCGATGTAGTCTTCGAGCCGTCCCGGAGTCGCCACAACCAGCCGTGCTCCCTTACGGATGGCTTGGAGCTGCGCACCTTCGGACAATCCGCCAACGACCAGCGCCGCCGGCAACAACTGCTTGCCGCGAAGCGCATTGAATTGGTCTACTACTTGCATAGCCAATTCACGTGTTGGCACAAGAACCAGCGCCGCGATTCCCGGCGTCTTATCCTTGAGCAATTTTTCGATCACCGGGATCAGGAACGCCAGCGTCTTGCCCGTTCCCGTCTGCGCCGTCGCCAGCACATCTTTACCTTCCAGCGCCTGCGGGATCGTCGCCGCCTGCACGGGAGTCGGCGTCGTAAACTTCGCCGTCGCCAATCTTTCCTTTATGTAAGGAGAAATCAGCATTTCCGAAAATCGCGCCGAGGCGCGTTCCGCCAGAGGCTCCTGAGAGCTCTCTGGATTCACTTCTGAAACTGTCAACATTCAATATTACTTTCTTGCTGGCAGAAGCCGTCGCGGCGCGCACACGAATTCTCGGGCCGGCCGGCGGCTTGCTTTGCCAGCTTCTTTTAGATTACGCGTAAGACATACGGAGGAAACTGGAGGCGGGAATCTCAGATCAAGCACTGCACCGGAGGGACCGCACAACACAACCGAGGTATTAAGCGCAAAACCATACTAACACACTTTCTTTCGATCACCTAGGCTTATTCGCAGTCCTTGTTTCGAAGGTTTCTTAAAGCGCATCAGAAAAAAAACGATCTACAAAGGAAGCATAAACAAGGAAATCGTCCGAAAGTTGGATGGAAAGAAGAATTAGAACAGCCCGGGAATTTTCATCCCGGCCATTCCCGGAATGCCGCCGGCAAGGTTTTTCATCTGGTTGGAGAGCTCTTCATCCACGCGTCGGCATGCCTCGTTCACCGCCGCTCGAATCAAATCCTGCAGCATCTCCTGATCCTTGTTCGCGAAAACGTCCGGCTCGATGCGCACGCTTACGATCTGCTTCTGGCCGTTCATCTTTACCATAACCATCCCGCCGCCGGCCGACGCTTCGACCGTCACGGAATTCACCTGCCTCTGCAGGTCTTCCTGCAGTTGCCGGAATCGCGAAAGCATCTGTTGGAGAGCGCTGACTTCCATCAGGATTCTCCTTGGCTCCGTTTTACTTCGGAAATCTTTCCTCCGAAGCGCTGCAGCATCGATCGGACCATCGGATCGCGCTCAAACTGCGCACGCAGTTCCTGCGTACCGCCCGTTGCCGACGCAGCCGCCGCTACAACTGCTTCCAGTTTAGCACAGACGCGTACCGGCCGGCCCAGCACGTTGCTCGATATGGTACGGACCCTTTCGAGAGAATCTCTTCCCTCGAGCATCTCCGCAAAGGGCCGCTTCTCCGGCGCAAAATAAATTCGCAATTCCGCGCCGTCGAGCTCCCACCGGCTGCTCTGGTCCACCAATTCGCCCAGGAATTTCTGCTGCGCTTGAATCCCGGCTTTGATCTCGGCTACTTGCTCTGCCGAAATCCCGCTCACCTTCACTGCCGTGCCATTGCTCTTGTGCTGCAGGGCGGCTTCTTCGTTCACGGCGGCATCCATTGCCATCGGTGGCGCGGTGCTTGACTTCGCGGGCAGAGGAGCCTGCGCCACGACCGTGGATGCCGCACCCCTCTGAGCCGGCGCAGGAGCCGAAGTTATTCCTGGAGCTGCGCTACGCGCCATTCCTGCGGACGCCCTGGAGTCTGTTCCGCCGCTCTTCAATTCCTCCAGCAATTCTTCGAGGGGCGCCAGCCGAGCAGCATTGATCAACCGCAGCAAGCCCATTTCCAAATGGACGCGCGGATCAGGCTTACGGCGCAAGTCATCATCGGTTTGCAGCAGGATCTGAAAAAATCGCGTTAGGTCTTCTTCGCTGAACTGCGCCGCAGCCTTTGCGAGCGCCGGCCGCTGATCCGGAGTCGCCGCAATCAAATCCGAATCTGCGCCGCAGACGCGCGCTATCAGCAGGTTCCGCATGTGGCGGATCGCTTCACGGCAAAAATGCTGCAGATTGCGTCCCTCTTTTTGAAAAGTGTGGACCAGCCCGAGCGCCCGGTCCGCCGAACCCGATGAAATTGCTCCGACCAGTTCCTCCAGCGCGTCGTCCGGCACCACGCCTAGCAGCTCGCGAACGTCTTTGTCCGGAATCGTATCGCCGCAATACGCGCGCGCTTGCTCCAGCAGCGATAGCGCGTCGCGCAAACTGCCTTCCGCCATTCGCGCAATCACGGCCATCGCGCCGGGATCAATCTTCAAATTCTCTTTTTTCGCGATCTCTTCGAGCCGCCCGGCAATCTCCGCAAACGTCAGCGCCCGAAAATGAAAATGCTGTGACCTCGAGCGGATGGTATCCGCCAGATTTTCCGGTTCGGTCGTCGCCATTACAAAAATCACGCGGTCCGGCGGCTCTTCCAGCGTTTTCAGCAGCGCGTTGGACGCCTCGCCCGTCAGCATGTGCGCTTCGTCAAGGATCACGAGCTTGCTCCGCGACGCCGCCGGCGCATACCGCACCATTTCACGCAGTTCACGTATCTGATCAATGCCGCGGTTCGACGCTGCGTCGATCTCAATCACGTCCAGCGAAGTCCCCGCGGCAATTTCCTTGCACGAATCGCATTCGCCGCAAGGCTCCGGCGTTGGCCCCTTCACGCAATTCATGGCCTTCGCGAGGATCCTCGCCGCCGTCGTTTTTCCTACGCCGCGTGCCCCCGAGAAAATATAAGCGTGCGCCACGCGGTCGTTCCTGATTGCATTCGCGAGCGTTTCCGTGACGTGCTGCTGTCCCACGAGATCCTTGAAGGTCTGTGGGCGCCACTTTCGGGCTATGACTTGGTAGCTCATTTGGAAGTATTTAATCCTAAGTGTTTAGCTTTTAGTCCGAAACAAAAAACCACATTCTTATCAATATCTCAGCCTTGGACTAACAACTGAGATCCAAGAACGAACGACTTGCAATTTGAACTTTCCGATGAGAGGAACTCCGGGTGATCTGCGGCACCCGAGGTGATCCCGGTACCGTTGCTCCCTTCCGGGCCTGGCGGGGTTCGCGGGACCTCGTTGCACAGAGCCCGAAGTTCCACGCTCCGGCAGCCGCGCATCTCGCGCCACTGCAAAGAAAAGTCTAACATAGCGCCCCTAGCGCAACCAGAACGCGCGAGTCCTGCTTCTTCGGATTCACTCTCGCTGAACACTTACCTGAAATGAACAATCGAGTTCAGGAGTTGCGGGTGGAGATCAAGATTTCGGCTTTGCCGCAGCCGGCGCATCAGGGGGCTGCACCTCGGACGGATTCACCCAGTTCACCTTGAACGGGCCTGCCCCGTGAAGTTGCACAATGGTTTCGCCCTTGTTCATCGCGAAATGCCGCATTTCCTTCGGCATCTGGATGAAGTTTCCAACATTCATCGTCTGAAGCTTGCTCTCGTCGAAGGTCTCCCCCACGGCGACTAGAAATGTTCCTTTCAAGACTGTCAAGTTTTCGTCTGCCGGGTGCCAGTGCGCCGGGATCTTCGTTCCATCGGCGCATCGAATGCGCAGGACATATGGCGCACCATCTGCGTCTGGGTCGCCCGCCACGCGCGCCAAGTCGCACCCCTTCATGATCGGCGTCCATTTCAAATCTCCGAAATGCACGATTTTGTGAGACTCTCCGGCTTCCTTCTTTTCCTGGCTGTAAACACCCGCTGCAATGGCTGCCAGCCCGATAACTCCTGCACATACGAACGAAACTCGATTTCTTTTCATGCGCGTTTCCTCCGAGGAAATTCTTTGGACAACTGACTGTGCAGAAGATACTCCGCCTCGCGCCGGTCCGCAAGACGCCGCAATGTTCCTGCACCCATGCACTTTCGAGCCCAGGAGGATTAAATCTCAAGAAACAGCCTTAAGAAACTGCGCAACTATTTCTCTCATTCGAGTATCTTAGTAGGCGGATGGAGTTCCTCCCCATCCTCCCCGAGTTTGTTCGCAGCGAACCTCGGGTCCGCCGCGCCAGCGGTACGCACCGAGGCATCGCCCCGGTGTCGCCTCACGTCACGAGGCCAGCCCGCACTCTTCGTGCGTGCAGGAGGATTTCATGAAAATCGCTTTGTCATTTCTTTTGGCGGCGGCACTCATCTGCTCCGCCGCGCCATCGTCCTACGCCGAACCACATCAAGTCATGCAGGGCACGCAGGTCCATCTGACGCTCTTGAGCGGCATCAACAGCTCCGTCGCCAAGGATGGCGATCCTTTCGTCGCCGTCGTTGCCGAGCCGGTCTACCTCGGCAATCAGTTGCTTCTCCCCGCCGGCACACGCGTCAACGGCATCATCAGCACAGTCGAAAAGGCTCGCCGCTTCTCCATCTTCCGCGGCCAGGCTTACATGAATCTTAGCTTTCGTTCCATCGAAGTGGACAGCCGCCTCATTCCCGTCCAAATGAGCATCATTGCCATCGAACAGCCCCATGGGCAGGCCGACGGCAAACGACGCAAGGATGTGAAAGTCGAAGAAGGTCAAGTGGTGCAGCAGAAACACGACATCAAGGGCGACATAGTTGGCGGGGCCATCAGCACCGGTGGCGGCACTCTTGTTGGCGCCGTATTCAGCCACGCTGCTCGCGGCTTCGGATTTGGCTTGGCCGGCGGCGCCGCCTATATCATGGTGCGCAAGGGCAAGGAACTCGAGCTTCCCCCGCAAACGGGCATGCTCATTCGCATGGACAACACTATCACTGTCCCCGTTACCACCGCTGTCAACAACAGCTATTCCGGCAATCGCTGAAGCGCGGGCCAAAACACCAACGCGCCGCACGAGGACGCTCTTTGTCTCCCCTCGCGCGGCGCGTTTCTGGATCTGATTCCTATTTCTTCGGAAAGTTCGAATCCGCCTTCACTTCGTTGATCTGTTTGGTGTGCCGTTCGCTGTGTGCCGCCACGAGCAGCACGAACTCATACGCGTCCAGCTTGCCCATCGGGCTGTCTAGCACATGATCGCGCATCCCCGTTGTGTTCTTGAGGAAATCTTCGGTCGTTGCGCGGCTCTCCACAAAATGCTTGATCGAACCCTCCGGTGAGCCGAAGCGATTTGTCGGCACCAGCGGCTCCGGCGCCTGCGCCTTGTGTGAGCGGTCCGGCACCATCGCCATCACAGCCTCGTCGGTCTTACTCACATCGCGGCCGGCTTCCCCTGCCGGCGCCAGCATCACTTTCTCCTTCGCCAGCGTGCGCAGAAAATCCTCTGCCGCCGCGATGTGTTCCGTCACTTGCGCCACGGACCAGCGATCCGGAGCCGGTTTGAAGTTCCACTGCGCCTCAGACAGCCCTTTCGTCGCTTCCAGGACGCCCTTCTTCGTCGATTCTAGATATTGTAGCGCGCGCTCCTTCTCCGCTTGCGTCACTTCCTGCGCAGACGCAACCATTGCTGCCGCCGTCAAAAGCAACGCCATCAACACCCCTGCTACAGACTTGGTCCTCATTTTTCTTTTCTCCTCTTACTGGTCTTGGTTGGCGAAACGGGAACAGCGAGCATACCAGATTTACGTTCTCCGCGCCGAGACTCGTTTCTCCACCACTTCCGGGGCGAGGCTCTTCTCGGCTGGTGATGCCTGCGGACTCTATATAGAGGAATGAGCGCCGCGTTCCCCTCAAACTTGAGTGACGCGGCGCTCTGTGGGTTCTGGCCGGATATTCGAGGCTAGACTGCGGAACAACTTGGGGTAGGAATCGATTCGCGAACCGCGCTATTTGCCAGGCGCTGCCCGCCCATCTCTTTGAAAGTTCGCTCCATTGCTGTACTCCGTCTGCGCCTGTGCCCGCTCGCCTAGCAGGTACACACAAGACCTGAGTCCCTTGCTTGATTCTTTGTCCTGTAGCTGTTGAGGGGACTAAAGGCACGGTCCATGCCAAACGCCGGCTGGCTAATCTGCCCGCTTTCAATGGTTTGGGAGATGGCCGGAGAGCCTGCCTTGCGCCAAGCCGGGAATCTGTATCTCGTTGGGACAGCCGTGCAACAGGAAATCCTCCTGGCACATGCTCGCGGCTAATGCTCCTCAGGAGGATGGAGCTTTCGGAACGACCGGTAAAGAAGCAGGTCGTAGAGGATTTTCAAAGCTCCTGCGATGAAGAAAGGGATGTTGATCAGGGAAGGCTTGGCAAAAAGAAATCCTGCAAACAGGGGACTGATGGCCGCGCCGGTCGTGCGCGCGACTCCCGTAATCCCTCCGGCCGCGGATCGTTCCTCCGCGCTCACCACCGCCATTGTATAGGACTGCCGCGCGGGAACATCCATCTGGCTGATGCTGAAACGGACGAGCAGGACCAGCACCGCCAGCTTGAGGTTGGGCATCAGCGGCACAAGAATCAATAAAACGTTCGAAGGCAGATGCGTGACCACCATCGTCCGGATCAGCCCGATCTGCGATGCCAGGCGGGAAGCCAGAAGCGCCGATATTCCCGCAAAGACATTCGCCCAGAAAAAAATAGCGCCGAGCGCCGCTGGTCTGACGCCGAATCGCAGATAAAACCAATACGCGGCGAAACTCTGCACCACGAACCCGCCCGCAAACGAATCCAGAGCGAACAGGCTTGAGAGCTTCAACACGACATGGCGCGATCGCGTGACGCCGA
The DNA here is from genome assembly GCA_003224055.1 of Acidobacteriota bacterium. Lineage (GTDB taxonomy): Bacteria > Acidobacteriota > Terriglobia > Acidiferrales > UBA7541 > Acidiferrum. The sequence continues at coordinate 9,644 of QHYE01000123.1, forward strand.
AAGCCGTCGCCACAGTAGGCGGAGAAGCCGGTCCCTCGGGAGCCGGGCTCACTTCGGCTAAAGAAGAAAGTCGTGTAAATAGCAGGGCCAGCACGATTCCCAGCGCGGCATAGGAAAGAACCACGGCACGATAGCTCTCGACAGGCGTCATGGTGCCCTTTTGCAGCGTCTGCGTGATGGTGCCGCCGCAAAGGGCGCCGAGGGCTGTCGCCAGGGAACCGGCGAGCGTGTACCACGCGAACACCTCCGTGCGCGCTCTGGCGGTAACAACGTGAGAAAGTGCGGCCTGCTCAATCGACAGAAACGGCCCTACTTCGTGCCCGCTCGGACTGATCACCCCGATCGTGCCCGCAATGATCAGGAACAAGAAGTTTCTGGTAGAGGCAAAGGCCAGGCCGGCGGCAGCCATGAGAATAGCGCCGGCAATCAGCATGCGCCGCCGCCCGATCCGATCGGCTCGCGTCGTCAGGTACAGCGAAACCACGATATCGCCGGCCAGCGTCAGCGTGAGCAGCAGGCCGGTTTGTGCCGTCGTGAGCCCCAAACTCACCAGGTAAAAAACCAAAATGACGGAAAGCGAGCCGTAAGCGAATAGCCGAACGAATCGTGTGAGGAACAGCAGCCATCCGTCCCTCGTTAGACTGTTGAGCGCGCTTGGTATCAATTTGGAAGCTGGCATCGCAACGTGGTGTGCAACCTCTGAGCGATTTAGATCCTGTAACGGCGTTCCCTCTTCAAAGACAGTTCCAACTCCTAGCGGCGGGTTACGGCCTCATACACGACCATCCTCGCGACGGGCTTGCCGTTCTCTTCCTGCTCGGGGGTGTAAACCCGATGGGTATCGGGGTCCACGGCCAGGCTGTGAACTTTTTTCTGAACCGGAAAGTCCTCCAGCTTGCGGTAATGATCCGGGTCATCCATCTGGAATACGGAGATGGCCCCGCTCGAACACGCCACATAGATTCGCTTGAGGCCGGGATCGAATTTGATGAGGTCAGGTCCGCCGGCCAATGGGAGGAATGCGACGGGTTGGTGCGTGTCAAGATTGATGACCGTCATAAGTTGGTTCCCTTCACACGAAAGGAAAGCGCGATGATGCTCCGGATCAAGGGTCATCCCATGGTTTCCTTCGCACCGCCCGACCGGATATCGTCCCACGACTTCGTCAGTCGCTGGATCAATGACCGCGAAAATATTCTTATCCTGAAGATTTACATATACCTTGCGAGCAACAGGATCGTACTGCGGCATCCCCGTTTCGCTGTCGAAGTGCAGAGTCTTTACGATCTCGTTTTTCGTGACATCGACAATCGCTTCTGCTTTGCCTCGTTCATCGGAAACGTAGAGCTTATGGAACTGCGCGGCGTAAGTGCTGCCGTCCGGCTTGGCTTCCGTTGGAATTTTCTTGCTTACCTTCATCTGGCGCAGGTCCACCACGCCGATCGTGTTATCGCCGGCATTCGAGGTATAGAACTTTTTCAGTTCGGGGACGTACTCGACACCTTCGGCGCCCGGCGTATCGCCTATCGTCGCAACAACTCCATTGGTGCGGAGGTCAATGACGTACGTCTGTCCTGCCGCCAGATGCGCCGAGAGCAAATAATGATCGTCGGCATCGATCGTCAGATAGTCGAACCGTTTTCCTCCCGGTCCCGGCAGATCGAATGCAGTCACTTTCTTCAACGTAGGCGCATCCGGTTTGGCGGAAAGCCCCAAAGCCGCTGTCAGCGCGATAATTCCGAGGCACAGCCAACCCTTATTTCGCATGAAACCCTCCGATGACTCTGATAAAAAGGAACCTAGCGCCCCATTCCGTGGGCGGCACCGCCTTTCCCCAATTCATCGAGTGCGGCTTTGAACGTCGCGGCGAGTTTTTCCGCCGGCCCCCGGCCCCAGTAATGAAGAAAAATCACCAGGGGACGATCCACTGTCATGTGGTGATGGATTGCCACCACATCCAGGCCGTTCTTACGCAAGGTCTTCAGAACGGGAGTGACCTCGTTTTCCAGCATGGCCACATCCCCCGCGACTACCGCATCCTCTTGCGTGCCGAAGAACGCTGCCCACGTATTCAGTCCCATGCGAGCATTGATGACGGCGCCGTGGTCCTTCATCTCGAAGTCTTCTCGCCCCACGGTGATTTTGTATACCGCGCCGGATTGCTCGCCTGCATGTCCGGCAATCTTTGCCAGTTTTTCCGTGTCGAGCGGAGTGCCCGTGGCGGGGAAGGGCTTGGCAGCCGGCGATGGGACATGGCCGATGAGGTCCAGACCCGGTTTGACGCGGCGCGCCAGGTCCGCCGCCTTTCCCATACCGTGAACGTGCATGAAGTAGACGTGCGGGTCGTCCCAAAAGAAATGGTTGTGAAGCGCCGTCACGTCGATCCCGTTGTCGAGCAGCGCCGACATCACGGGATTGACCTCTTCTTGCAGCAGAACAAGGTCGCCCATCATCACGTCGGAACCGTCGGTCCCTTTGGTCATCGCGATCCACCCGCCGAAACCGAAGGGCGTGGGCGTCGGTACGCCCTGAATCGTGATTTTCAAGTCGCTGCGCGGGATATTGACTTTGAGTACCCCTGCTTTGAAGTCGCCCTTACGGTCAAGAGACTTTAGAACTTCCTGATAATCACTCGGGATGTCCTGAGCGAGCGAGCTCATGCCGGACAACAGAAAACAACTACTCGTAAACAGGATTAGTATTCCTTTTTGCATCAAGCGAAGCATGTGACCAACCTCCTTGTGTCTAGCACTAAAAATCCAAAAATCAGTGTTGCTGCCGCTCCTCCAACTGGTGACTCACGTACTCGTACAATGCGTCATAGACGGGAAATTCCCGCGTCAGACACTCCTCGTCGCTTATCCCGCAAGCTGCGAAGCCTTCAGCAATGGCCCGCAATCCGAGACTCTCCGCAGAAACGTGCTCCTGCCCTTTGACATCCGCCCCTCGGACGATCAATGCGAGGCGGTGGAGTGCTGGGTCGCTGAGTTTGTAGTCCTCCAGAATGGCCTCAAACGTACAGCGCTCCCCTCGATGATTCAGCTTCACTTCGGGAAGCCGCGTTGCGTCGAAGGGGATCGCCTCTTGCCGGCGCGCTGTTTCCAGAAGCTGGTCTTCGGCAACAAATAGGAATTCCGCGTTGGCGTCGATAAATCGTCTGATGAGCCAGGGACAGGCCACTCGGTCCACTTTGACGTTGCTTCGTGTAATCCATTTCATATCTAACCTCCTGACGCGCTACTTCGCTACGGCTTTTAAATCGTCGAAGTACGTCACCGAATCCGCCTTCGTCCATAACCCAATCTTGCCGGCATCTTGGAACGTGTCGTCTTTCGCTTCGATCTTCTTCATGCCGTCGAAGTAGCAGATGATTTTGTTGCCGGCGCACTCAACCTTTAGCTCGTGCCACTCCCCGGAGGTGACTTTGAAATTCGCGCCCGCAAATTGTCTCCGGCTCCCGTTGATGACGTGGGACAGCCGGTAGTTGTCCTCGAGCGCGTTGGCGCGGACGATGTAATAGTTGTTCGCATCCTTCAGCCGGAACACCAGTCCTGCGGCGCGATCCACTTCTCCTCCCACCGCCTTGAATTTCACGCTCAACTCCAGATCCTTGAAGCTTCCTTCGTCGGAAATGAGCAAGGGAAAGCGATAGTCGGTTTTGTCCGTTGAAGTTTGAGCGACTACATTCGGTTTCGAAGGCGCAGTCGCATCTGCCATTACCACCCACTTTCCTTCAGAACCTTGTCCTGTTCGGGCGCCCTGGAACTTCGCCGGCATTGTCCCGGCGCTATCATTGTCAAAATTATAGGTAAGTGACTGTCCGGAAGATTGCCGTGGTGCGGGCGCCTCCGGCGGAGCCGCGTAGGATGAAGAGAATCGCCCTTCCCGAGACACGAAGAGTGCCGCGCTCACCAAGAAAACTGCCGCAATGACCATGACGACCAATATGCTCGTTTTCATCGCATTCCTCCTTGCTTCGTCTGCGAGTCCCAAAATGCGCCGAGAGACAGAACGGCAAGTCGCAACTCTTTCTTAACCGACAGAGTGATAGAGCCCTTCCACTAACTCCATTCCGCGTTCAAGAAGCTCTTTGTCGGGGACCCCCTGTTTCGCCCAGCCGTTCAGCACGGCATCAATTCCAAAACCCTCTTTACGGCCGAACTTCTCATCCAGGAGATCCGCGTCATGAATGATTTGCCCGATAACTCCAACCCTCTTGTCGCGAATTCGAAACGTCTTTTCCAATGTCTCGAACGTGCAGTCCTCCCCGCGATGGCCGAAACCCCCGTGAAACATGTCGAACGGCACTGCTTCGTGCGGGATCTGGGTTTCTGACGCAAAGGTGAACCGCGCCTTTTTGTCTATGAAATTTCGAATCAACCACGCTGATGCCGACCGGTCGATCCCCGGCCGCTTTCGAGTGACCCACAACCTGTTAAGGTATTTTCGCGGATTCACCTTGCCTGCTTCCCCGTTGGAAGCGGGAGATGCGTCCACTCGCGCAAACATCTCTTTCACACGCTCTTGAAGCGGGCTCTGGAAGAAGTCGATCTCGACAATTTCACGAAACCGTGTCCTCAAGCGGCTCACTTGCTTGGGTGAATGCTTGTGGAGCGCGGCAGAGGACCGCTTTTGCAGTTCGCCGATCAACTCTTGGTATTTGCGGGCGCGCGCTTCAGCAAAGCGTCCTATCAATTGGGGCGTGGACAAATTGTCGATGGACTGCACCTTGACGACGGATGCCTCGCCGGCATATTTGCGAACCGCCGCGGCCAGCCACTCAAACCGTTCCTGATTTGTCGGACTGTTCGGCAGCAAATATCCGGAGTTCCCGAGCGGCACCGCGCCATAGCGTTGCAGCTTTCGCCAGATCTCAACCCGCTGGCTTGCCCGTTTGGTGGGCAAAGTAAACGTCAACAGCAACCACGGCGAGCCGATCTCAGTGCGAGGTACAGTCATTTCATAAAAATGTTATATATGTAACGGAGGAAAGTCAATCCGATGGAACAATCGCGCGAGGCCGGCAGGATTCCTTCCGTATTTCTTCTTGGAAAGAAGTCACGACGAGAGGCATTACTTCCGCAGTTCGAAATGGAGAAAAGATGAGCTGCCGCCGGCCCGCTTCCGATTTGGAAAGGGCCGGCTCTTTTTTGTCAACGATGAAAAAGGTCAGGACTTCGCCGGATTGTGGCCATTCTTGCATGCCGAAACGGGAGAGCGTAAGTGCACGTAGTCGGTTACGCCGCCGCGCCGCCCGACTTCGCTTTAGTCTTGGTATTCTCCCCGTCGCGTTTCAAGTAGCGATACAAGCTTGTGCGTCCAATTTCCAGGATCTGCGCCGCGCGCAGCCGGTTGCCCTTGCAAATATCCAGCACCCGCTGAATGTGAATCTTGCTCAGCTCCCCCAGCGAAAGAGTTCTCCAATCATCTCCTTCCGCAGACCCCGAGTTCCGCTGCTGCAGATGCTCCGGCAGGTCCGTCAGGTCGATGAAATCCCCGCTCGCGGTAATGCAGGCGCTGGAAATTACGTTTTCCAGCTCGCGCACGTTTCCCGGCCACGGATGCTGCAGCAGCACCGTCTGCGCCCGGCGCGTCAGGCCCGCAATATCTTTTCCATACGCCGCCGTATATTTTTTCAGGAAAAACTGCACCAGCAGCGGGATATCTTCCAGCCGTTCTGCCAGCGGCGGAATTCGAATCTGGATCGAGCTCAGCCGGTAATAAAGATCTTCGCGGAAACGGCCGGCCAATACTTCCGCGCGCAAGTCCCGGTTGGTTGCCGCAATCATCCGCACGTTGATTTGCCGCACCTCCGGCGAACCCACTCGCTGGATTTCGCGGTTCTGAATCACGCGCAGCAGTTTCGCCTGCATCGCCAGCGACGTCTCGCTCACTTCATCCAGAAAAACGGTTCCCCCGTTTGCATATTCGAACAGCCCCGGCCGGGTGTCTGTCGCCCCCGTAAAGGCTCCGCGCATGTGTCCAAAAAGCTGGCTCTCCAGCAACGTATCCACCAGCGCCGAACAGTTGCACACCGCCAGTTTCTGCTGGCTCACCGGACTGATTTGGTGGATGGCCCTTGCCACCAGTTCCTTTCCCGTTCCCGTCGCTCCCAGCAGCAGAACGTTCGTGTAATGCCGGGCCACTTTGCGCGCAAAATCAAACACTTCCAGCATCACCGGGCTTTTCCCCACGATGCCGTAAAACTCCAGATCCTTCAGCAGTTGCTCCTCCAGTGCCTTCACGCGCCGCCGCTGGTCGTACAGCGCCGCCACCTCGTCCAGCGTCTTTTTCAGCCGTGCGTGGTCGACCGGCTTCGGCAGGAAATCGGCGGCTCCCCGGCGGATCGCTTCCAGCGCCGTTTCCAGCGTATATTCCCGCGTCATCACGATGACGTGCACGCCCGGGTCGCAGCGCAGCACCTGATCCAGAAACTCGTACCGCCGCATTCCCGGCATGTGCAAATCCGCCAGCAGCAATCGGCATCGGCCGCGCCTCACCAGGCGCAGCGCTTCTTCCGGATCCGTAGTTGGAATCGGCTCGTATCCCATCTCTCCAATCACGGCAGCCAAGCCTTCCAATTGCCCCGGATCTTCATCCAGAATGCACGGCGTCAGCGACGTCCTCGGCGCGGCAATCTCCACCGTCTTTGTCGAAATGCCAGTCAAGATGCCCCTTACAGGGCATCTTGACTTCCACAACCATCCCCAACATGCGGGTTTCGAACAGTCAAAATCTCTCCAGGCTCTCGAAACACCCTACCTCGTGAAGAATCAGCTTCTTATCGCCCCTTTACGTTTTGCATCCTCGCTTCTCCTTTGCCCCTCACTCCAGATTTCTTCCGCGAAGCGCCTTCGCAGGCCCCAAAACGCCCTCGCCTCGCGCACCTCGTCTCAATTCGGTGCAGGAATGACCACTGCTTTCCCGCCTTGGCACAAGCAAGCCGCAGGCGCGTGTGTGCGGAAATTGGGGCATCAAAATTGGCCCGGAATCAAAAGCTTCACCGCGAAACCTTCCACGTAGGGATATAGCTGGCGAAAGGCAACCCAAGCCAAAATCAGCCCGAGCAAGGCGAAGTTGTTGCCGCGCAGCCAGTCGAGATACTTTTGAGCACGATTTTCGCTCATGAACAGCATGATGACGCTGCTGCCGTCGAGCGGCGGAGCGGGCAACAAGTTGAACGTGCCGAGCAGCAAATTCAGCGTGAAGAAAACAAGAAGCACGACGCTGGGGAAATCCCGCCGGCCGGTGGCGGGATCGCTGCCGATCCAATGCATCGCCGTGCCAAGGCGGAAGCCGATCACCGCGAGGAACATCAATAAATAATTTGTGGCGGGGCCCGCGAGAGCCATCAACGCGGCGCGGTGAGGATGGCGCCGCTCCCAGTGCGGATCGTAGGGCGCGCTGGCCCAGCCGAACATCGACTGTCCCTTGCTCAGCGCAAAAGAAATCAGGGGAATAACGACCATGCCCCAGGGCTCGCGCTGGATGTGCGGAACAGGATTGAGCGTGACCTGGCCGCCCGAGGCCGCGGTGGTATCGCCTCCGATTTTGGCGACGAGGGCGTGGGCCGCTTCGTGGCAGGTGGTGGAGAAAAGAAAAGCGATGTACCAGATGAAACCAAAAGCGAGCAGTTCGGTTGAGAGGTCCGGCATCGAAGGAGTCTTGTTTTTTCTCCGAGGCAGTAGCGTAGAGGTTGCGACCAGGGTTTGCAAGGGAGGGGAGGGATTAAGGCTCGGACTGAGGTGGGGCCAACTCGCGGGAACGCAGATCCTCTGTTATCTGGCCAAACCCCAACTGATATTATCCGCCCTGAAGGATGGGGTTGGCGGAGGTGCCCAAAAGAATGCAGAGGAAAGTATTGAAAGGCAAGATCGCGCTGGTTGCCGGAGCGACCCGCGGGGCCGGACGCGGGATTGCTATCGCACTGGGCGAGGCGGGTGCGACGGTTTACTGCACCGGCCGCAGTTCACGAAAACGCACACGGGGACGGCCCGCCACACCCGGGCGGCCCGAAACGATCGAAGAGACCGCTGAACTGGTCACTGCAGCCGGCGGGCGGGGCATCGCCGTACGCGTGGATCACACCCTGCCCGCGGAAGTGAAAAAGCTCGCCTCCGGTATCAAACGCCGGCACAAGCGACTGGACATTCTGGTCAACGACGTGTGGGGCGGCGACGCGCTCACCGAATTCGGCAAGCCCTTCTGGACTTGCAACCTCGCTAACGGCTTGCGCGTGCTGAAGCAGGCCATCCATTCGCACATCATCACTTCTCACTACGCCGTTCCACTGATAGTGGGGTCAAGAAGAAAGGGAACAAAAAAACGACCCCGAGGAATTATTTTCGAAATTACCGATGGGGATGCGTTCTACTACCGCGGCAATCTTTTCTATGACCTGGTGAAGATTTCCGTCATCCGGCTGGCTTTCGCCATGGCCCGCGAGTTGCGCAAGCGAGACATTGTATCCGTGGCCGTAACTCCGGGCTTTTTGCGTTCGGAAGCCGTACTCGACCATTTTGGAGTCACGGAATCCAATTGGAAAGAAGCCGGGAAGAAGAAGGACGCGAATGTGAATTCCAAGGATCAAAACGACGCCCCTGCGGATTTCATGGTCTCCGAATCGCCGAGGTATATCGGCCGCGCGGTGGTAGCGCTTGCGGCCGATCCCAACGTCAAAAAGAAGACCGGATGTGTCTTCAGTTCCTGGGCACTGGCCCACGAGTACGGTTTTACCGACCTCGACGGCACCCAGCCGCACTGGGGCAATCATGCCCGGAAGAAGTACGGGAAGTACAAAATCTGCGATGAGCGATTTTACTCCTACTGGGTTCCCGGCCTCATCGAGCTGATATTCCCCGATTGGTTTTGATCTAGTCCACATATGGGAGCCAAAGCTACCTCCTGCTGTCAAATGGCAGGACGCGATCTCCCGGAACGGACCAGATCCATCGTCGAACGGCTAGGGCGCGGTTTGGCGGGGAAAGGCTTGCGTGCCGGACTGCGAGAATTCGAAGCGGATGAGCCAGTCGCTGGGGACGCTGCGGCCATTCACTTCAGGTGCGGTGAATTCCCAGCGGCGGGCGGATTGGATAGCGAGATCGGCGAAATATTTGCTCGGGCCGGGAGAATCGAGTTCGGCTTGGGAGACATTTCCTCCGGGCTCGACGTGGACGCGGACGGTGACGCGCACTTTGCCATGAATGGTGCCGCGAGCTTTGTCGGAGACGTCGGGCAGGACCTGTTCCAGGACTTCTCCGTGCGTGGGAGAGGCGGCGGAGGGTTTGGGCGCGTTTGCCGATGGAAACGTGTCCGTGCGCAGCACAGCCGGGGCGGGAGCAGGAGCCGCAGCAGAGGATGCATGGGCAGGCGAGCTGGGCGGGGATGGCAGCGCTGGTTTTTTCTCGGCGCCGGCTTTCAAAGAATTTGGCGCGGCGGGTTTCGTGGAAGGGGCCGTATCGCGATGCGCGGGCTGGCCCGAGGGTTTTGGCGGAGAGGCAGGTTGCGCGGCAGCCGTTGAAGCGGAGGAGGAAGACTCCGGGCGATGACTGAGGATTTTCGGCAGCGCGATCATGGCGACAACGACCAAGATGGCGCCGGCGAGAGGAACAACGTAGTTGGGAAGCACGAGAGTTTGTTTCGGCTGCGTGGCAGAAAGGGGGCGGGACGACTGAGTTTTCGGTGCGGATGATTCGTAGCGGGACGTTTGCAGTCTTGCCGCGGGAACGACGGGCACGGAGGAAAGAGGAACAGCCAACGGCGAAATGGATTGGGCTCCCGCAGCCGCAGCCGCAACGGCCGTGGGATTCAAGCGCGCGGCGATTTCCGCCATAGTCCAGCGGCGCTTGGGTTCGTGGAGCAGCGCGTGGTGCGCGATGTCGAGAAACGGCTGAGGAAGCGCGTCCGGAACGACGGCATCGGATTTCGCTTGAGGCGACACGACAGGTGCGCGCTGGGTGAGCACTTCGACGAGGGTCATGCCGAGTGACCAGACATCGCTGGCCGTAGAAAGGCCTGAAGTTGCAGCTTCTGGCGCGTTGTACGGACTGGGGCGTGCGATCGGCGCGCGAGGCTCAGCGATGGAAGCTAGAGTATCGCTGGAAAGCTTCAACTGATCGGAGGTGGCGAGAATGTTGGAAGGCTTGAGGTGGCCGTGAATCAAACCCTTGCCGTGGAGATAGACGAGAACGTCGAGAACGGGCTCGAGCATGTCGCGAGTTTCCGCGGAAGTGAGGGCGCGCTGCGGGAGAATCTGCGAGAGATCCTCTTCAGCGAGCTCCATCACGACATAGAGAAAATTCGCATCTTCGAGGCAGCAGCGGCCGAAGTCCAGGAGGCGGAGCAAGTTGGGATGGGAAAGTTGTGCGGCGAGGCGCCAGCGCGAGAGCAGAAGCTCGGCGGTCGCGGGCTCCGCGTGAATCAGCTTGATAGCCGCCTTTTGCGGCTGCGAATCGCCGTGCTGAGTAAGGTATACGGCGCTGTGCTCCGAACTCGCCAATAACTGCTCGAGCGGGAATTCGTCATCGACGATTTGACCTTCGAACTGCTTCCAGGTGACGGCCATGTTGCACCCCTCGCTGCGCATTCACGCAATCCGGTCTATTGGGACATTTCCACCTTCACGGTCTACGACCGGTGAAAAAGCACCGTGGCGTCTGGGGCAAGGCTGGATCGTCGAGTCGAGTGAATCGCAGGCGCCAGGGGCCGGGCGCTCGTAGCCCTCATTCTGGCACGAAATGGGGGTGTAGGGGGAGAGACGTTCTTATCGGTAATCGAGCGGCTAGCGGCGGGGAGGGGAAGAACGCTTTGTGCGAGCAGGATGGGAAGAAGCGGCGTGGATCAAGGACTGACACGCGGAGATGCAAGCATGGCGGAAGTCGCGGGAGATTTTCTTGTGGACGTCCGAAGAATGAAGCAGGGCGGCGGTGCCGTGGAGGAGTGCCACGAGGGAAAAGGCCAGGCGAGTGTGGCGCTCCGAGGCGCCGCCAAGTTGTCGAGCGAGCTGTCGTTTGATGAATTCGAAGGATGGCATGTGCTCTTTGCGAGCGAAGGCGATGGCCCAGTCTTCGGGGATGAGGCGGTAATCATTGGGATGGGCGGTGAAGAAATCGAGGGCCCGCCTGCAGGCTTCCGATGCAGAACGCGAAGGCCGGATGGCAGAGAAAAGATTGAGACGGGCGCGGCGGCGAAGGAGAGTGAGCAGATCGCTCTTGTCCGAAAAGCGTTCGTATAGCGTGGGCGTGGTGGTGCGAGCGGCGCGTGCCACGGCGCGCATGGTGAGGGCCTCTTCGCCGCGTTCGCTCCAGATGCGATACGCGGCATTGAGGATGCGACCTTCCAGAAGAGCATCAGGTTTGCGAGGCATGCGGCGACCCTCCCGGTCTCGGTGGGTCTAAATTATATCCTTTACAGTGTTAAACCAACAGTGTATAAATAATCGAGCCCAGATCATCCCTCCGCTGGCCCCACCCAGCAAAATCAGAAAACGGGATCGCTCAAAAGAGGAGTGAAGAGAGGTTATGTTTCGATTTCAATATGGTGTCACCACCAAGGCCAGCCGGGAGCGCACCTGGGAGATTTTCTCCAACTGGCGGCGTTGGAACGAATTTGCGGACATTTACGGGCAAATGCACTGGCGCGAAGGCCAGCCCTGGGAAGCGGGGAGCCGGCTGGAGATCGAAGTCGTGCAGCCGGTGAACACCGTGGTGAGCCATGTGATCACCAACTGCCAGCCCACGCGAAAAGTGGGCTGGATTGACCATTCGCTCGGAGTGGTGCTGGCGCAGTGGGTCACGTTCGAAGAAACCGCGGGAGGCGGGACGCGTGTGCACACCTGGGGAGATATCGTGCATTCCGGCGTGAAAATAGCGGGGCAAACGGCGGAGCAAACCAGTGAAGGGGCGGGTGGTGGGAACACTAGAAGCTGTTTCAAAACTGGGTGCAAGCCCTGAATTCTGAGGTAGTTGGGTTGACGGAAATGCGAGATAAACAAGGTCAGCAGCGCCGCTGGAGGGCCGATGGCGCGATACGGTCGTCTGTTGACC
>QHYE01000035.1 GCA_003224055.1 Acidobacteriota bacterium
TAATCCGCAGCAGGCGATTGATAGTCTCGAGATCGCTGCTCCGTATGAACTCGGTTTGCCGGCGGGTGGCTTTTACAACTGGCCCAACATGTATCCCGTTTATGTGCGCGGAGAAGCCTTTCTTGCGGCTCACCGTGGCCGGGAAGCTGCGGCGGAGTTTCAGAAGATCCTCGATCATAGGGGAATCGTGCTGAACGAACCCATCGGAGCCCTGGCGCATCTGCAACTCGGGCGCGCCTACGTTTTGCAGGGCGATACGGCAAAGGCCCGTGCCGCGTATCAGGATTTCTTGACGTTGTGGAAAGACGCCGATCCGGACATTCCCGTTCTCAAAGAAGCGAAGGCAGAATACGCGAAGTTGTGATGAGAACTGAAGATGCGCTGGACAGCTGTGAAATGAGATCGGAGTCGGAACTACGAATGATGGGAATTGCACCTTCCGGAGTTATGTCCAATTCCTATTGCTTGCCCGTAAGTTGGCGGATCAAATCCACCTCTGCCTGGCGGTAAGGTGCTCCGTCGGGACGCAGCACCTCGTGAAACCAAACCGACGGCTGGCTGAGAACGTAGGGATGTTCCCAGGAGTCCCACGGTAAATAGGTTTGCGTCTTGCCGGCGACGAATCCCCAATTGATGGCCCCGACGCGCTCCTGCCTGGCGATCGGCAACACGGTATCAAACGTGCTGCCCACGGAACGCGCCATGTATTCCGTGCAAATCACGGGACGGCTGTATTTCTTCAGCCAAGCCACCTGGCTCTTGAAATATTCCGGCCAGCTGTAATTATGAAACGTGACGACGTCCGATTCACGAAGTTGAATCTGCGGGATTTCACCCAGGTTGGCCCCGTCGGGCGAGGTGTCCACACAGCAGACTCCGCTGGTAAGAGGCTGCGTGGGGTTGGCTTCGCGCGCCCAAGCGAAGACCTGCGGCAAAAGGGCTGTCACACGGGCGGTCTTGTCTTTAAGCTCCTGCTTCGGATAACTGCCGAGGTTATCAGCGGCGGGTTCGTTCCAAACATCCCAGGCTAGGATGCGGTCGTCCTTCGCGAAGGCTGCGACCACGCCGAGTACATAGGCTTTCAGCCGCGGATATTCATTTGCGTCGCCAAGCGCCTTCGCGCCGGGACTTTGCACCCAGCCGGAATTGTGAACTCCGGGAATCGGCGGATGCTGCGGGCCTAGATGAGGCAATGGGTCCCAGCAGGAATCAAAGAGCACCAACATCGGACGGATGTGATGCCGCGAAGCAATCGCCAAGAAGCGGTCGATGCGTTTCTGAAAACCGGCGGCGTCCTGCTGCCAGAGCAGATCGTGCAGAAAGACGCGCATGGTGTTCATGCCCATCGCTTCGGCCCAAGTGAATTCCTTCTCAATCTCTTCGGGATTGAAGGTGGCCTCCTGCCACATCTCCAACTGGTTGATGGCCGATTTGGGAACGTAATTGCTTCCCACGAGCCACGGCTGTTGCGCGTACCAGGCGTTGGCTTTCTGCTCAGGCCAGCGCGTTGTTTGCGCGCACAGTACACTCGTGCACAAGCCGGCCACGAGCAACACTGCCGTCATGAAAACGGATTTGAGTCTTCTCATCGTGTGAACTCCGCGCGCAATTATATACTTGCGGCTCGGGACCTTCACACCAGGAATCATCGAGCCGGAAGCTCCAAGAAGGGTGCAATCGAAAATTGCATCTGGAGGCAGCGGGTAGTATCTTTTCGTTCGGCAGGATCATCCAAACTTTTCCAGCGAGAGAGGAACCTCATGATCTTGGGGATGACAACATTCACGTTCGTGCATGTGGTGCTGAGCTTGATAGGGATCTTGTCTGGATTTGTGGTGGTGTTCGGGCTGCTCGCCGGGAAACGGCTCGACGGCTGGACCGCGCTTTTCCTGGTGACGACGGTGCTAACGAGCGTGACCGGGTTTCTTTTTTCATTCCACAAGTTCTTGCCGTCGCACGGGATCGGCATTGTGTCGCTGGTGGTGCTGGCGATTGCCATCTTTGCACGCTACGTGCGGCAACTCGCCGGGGGCTGGCGCCGCGGTTACGCGGTCACCGCCGTGATTGCGCTGTATCTGAATGTGTTCGTACTGATCGCGCAGCTTTTCATGAAGGTGCCGGAGCTGAAAGCCATGGCGCCGACGGGGTCCGAGCCGCCTTTTTTGGTTGCGCAGCTCGTGTGTATGGCGATTTTCGTCGTGCTGGGGATCGGCGCGGCGATGAAGTTTCGCAGTGAAGCTGTGCGAACAGCTTGAGAGAAACGGTAAGGAAGGAGAGTATTTTATGAGCACAATCACAACGAAAGACGGCACGCAGATCTACTACAAGGACTGGGGAACAGGGCAGCCGATCGTTTTCTCGCACGGTTGGCCGCTGTCGGCCGATGATTGGGACACGCAGATGCTGTTCTTCCTCAAGCACGGCTATCGCGTCATAGCCCACGACCGCCGCGGACATGGCCGTTCCTCCCAGACTGGTGGCGGCCATGACATGGATCATTACGCAGACGACCTAGCGGCGCTGACCGCACATCTCGACCTTAAGGGGGCGGTGCATGTCGGCCACTCGACCGGCGGCGGCGAAGTGGTGCACTACCTGGCGCGCCACGGCGAAAGCCGGGTGGCAAAAGCGGCGATCATCAGCGCGGTGCCGCCGCTGATGGTAAGGACGACGGCCAATCCGGGCGGGCTGCCCAAGGACGTGTTTGACGGGCTTCAGGCGCAGCTTGCCGCCAGCCGAGCCCAGTTCTATTACGATTTGCCCGCTGGACCGTTCTATGGTTATAACCGGCCTGGTGCGAAACCGTCTCAGGGCATGATCTGGAATTGGTGGCGCCAGGGCATGATGGGAGGCGCAAAGGCGCATTATGACGGCATCGTCGCCTTCTCTCAGACGGACTTCACCGAAGACCTGAAGAAAATCACCGTGCCGGTCCTGGTGATGCATGGCGATGACGACCAGATCGTGCCTTATGCCGATTCTGCACCACTGTCGGCAAAGTTGCTGAGGAATAGCACATTGAAAACCTACAAGGGCTTTCCGCACGGTATGCCCACGACCAACGCGGACCAGATTAACGCCGACTTGCTCGCGTTCTGCAAGGGCGCCGTCTCCACGGCTTCGGCGTAACTAAGAAGTCCTGCAGTCGTTCGCAGGCCACAACGGCGATTCGTTCATGCTGAGCCTCTATGGGTGTACACACACGATTTCGCGGAAGGGCCGAAACACGCTAGAATTAGGGGGAATGTTTACACAGATTGAAGGGTTTGACGCGACGGCAAGCCGGCATCCGCGCCGCAAGACGTATGGCGTGAAGGTGGGACACGTGCGCGTGGGCGGTGGCGCGCCGATTGTCGTGCAGTCCATGACGAACACGGACACGGCGGACATCGGGACGACCCTGAAGCAGACGCTGGAGCTGGCAGAGGCGGGTTCGGAGATCGTGCGGTGGACGGTCAACGTGCCGGAAGCGGCTGCGGCAGTGCCGGAAATCAAAAAGCAGATGCTGGACGCGGGTTGCATCGCGCCGATCATCGGGGACTTTCATTACAACGGGCACGTGCTGCTGACAAAATATCCGGAATGCGCGAAGGGGCTGGACAAGTACCGGATCAATCCGGGAAACGTGGGCGCGGGGCAGCGGCGGGATGAGCAGTTTTCCACGATTTGCAAGATCGCGCGCGACAACGGCAAGCCGGTTCGAATCGGCGTGAACGGCGGTTCGCTGAATCAAGAGCTGGTGATGCGCAAGATGCAGGAGAACACGGACAAGAATCTGGGGAAAGAGTCCGAAGAGATCATCAACGATTGCATGGTGATTTCTGCGCTGGAGTCGACAGAACTGGCGCTGGAATCCGGGCTGCGGCACGACCAAATTATTATTTCGTGCAAAACTTCGCGGCCGCGGGACCTGATTACGGTATACAGGGATTTGTCGGCGAAGACGGAACAGCCTTTGCATCTTGGCCTGACAGAGGCTGGGATGGGAATGAAGGGGCAAATTTGGTCGGCGGCGTCGCTCGGGATTTTGCTCTATGAAGGAATCGGCGACACGATTCGAATCTCGCTTACGCCCAAACCGGGCGGCGACCGGCGCGAAGAAGTTTACGCCGCGTGCGAATTGCTGCAGGCGCTGGGGCTGCGTTCGTTTGCGCCCAGCGTGACGGCGTGCCCCGGCTGCGGCCGAACTACGAGCACGACGTTCCAGGAATTGGCGGAGAGCGTCCAGGGCTACATCCGGGACATGATGCCCATCTGGAAGACGCAATATGAAGGCGTGGAAGAGATGACGCTGGCGGTGATGGGCTGCATCGTGAACGGCCCTGGCGAATCGAAGGCCGCGAATATCGGGATCAGCCTGCCGGGCACGGGCGAAGCGCCGCGCTGCCCTGTGTATATTGATGGGCAGAAAGACGTCACGTTGGAAGGGACGTACGACGAGCTGGCGGTGGCGTTTCAGGCCCTCGTGGACAACTACATCGCGAAGAAGTATCCGCGCAAGACTGTTTCCGTTTCCGCGTAAGCATAGGAATCCAGGCTGCGTATTACTGCAGCAAACAAACACTCATTCCCATACCTGTGCTGTGCTTGTTGCCTGAGCAGAGGACGAGCGATCCAGACGCGAAAACTCCGTCAGTAGGCCGGCGCCATCCAGGCTAGCCGAGCCACTGCGGATTGTGGATCGTGCCGTCGAAGTTGTTGGTGGTTTTGTAGCCTTCGTACTTACCTTCGCGAGCGGCTTGTTCTGTTTTGGCGAGAAGGGCGGCGGACTCGGCGGTGCTCAGCGGCTTGAAATTTCGCGCGAGATCGAGAGCCTGCTCTAGATTAGCAAGGGATTCGCAACCGGTGATGACCACACTGGTGGGCAGGCTCATGGCGTAGCGAAGACACTCGACGGGAGAGACCGTGTTGCTCTTGAGCAAGAGTCCGGCGCCCATGGGCTTCATGCCGAGAACGCCAATTTCGTTTTTCACGAGCACGGGCAGCACTTTTTTCTCGAAACTTTCGTAGTGGGCGTCCATGGCGTTGAGGGGCATCTGGACAGCGTCGAAATGAAATTGACGGGCTGCGGCGGTCTCGAGCATTTTGAGATGCATGTTCGGATTTTTGTGGCCGGTGAAACCGATGAAACGGACTTTGCCGGCCTTTTTTGCTTCGAGAACGGCTTCCATTCCACCGGCGGGGGCGAAGATGCGCTCCGGGTCATTCATGCGAATGACTTCGTGGAATTGGAGAAGATCGATGTGGTCGGTCTGGAGGCGGCGGAGAGATTCATCGAGTTGCACGGCGGCGGCTTTTTTCGTTTGGCCGTCGATTTTGGTCATAAGGAAGGCCTTCTGGCGGTAGCCGTCGCGCAGCGCCTTGCCCATGCGGATTTCACTGGCCCCGTCGTTGTAGTCCCAGCAGTTGTCGAGGAAGTTGATGCCGCTATCGAGCGCGGTGCGGATGATGCGGACGGTTTCCTGTTCGTCGGACTGAATACCGAGATGCCAGCCACCCAGGCCAATCACGGAGACGCGTTCGCCGCTGCGGCCGAGCCTGCGATAGGGAATGCCGTTTTCGGCGCCAGCGGCCCAGAGTTCAGCTCCGGCGACACCAGCCAGGACTGAGGTGGTCAGCATGGCGCTCAGGAACTCGCGGCGGGTTAGGTCGTCGGGGGCGGGCTCGAAGTTAGAAGGTGTGGGGCGTTCCATGGAGAATTCCTCCTAGAATTTGCTCAGGGTAATTGCCAGCGGTGGAAAGTGCAAGGCGAAGTTTGCACCGGCGAGGTTTGCGCCGGTGAAGGGATGGACGACGCGCCGCAAGCGAGCTTGCAGTCTGATTTTCCCGCGTTCTTTTTCCGGCCCGAAACTCTTGCTGGCTGGAGTTGTGGCCGCGGCGTGCTTCGCGGATATGCTAGAATTTTCTCGCTGTTCGAACGCCTGAAATACAGGAAATCGCTTTGAAAATCAGCCGGGAAGATGTGCTGCGGGTGGCGGAGCTGGCGTATCTCGACTTGAGCGAGAAGGAGCTGGAAACGTACCGCGCGCAGATTGACGAAATTCTGGAATACATCGAGAAGCTGAAGGAGCTGGACACGGCGAAGGTTGAGCCGATGGCGCAGGTGTTGACGGATGACCAGACCGCGGATGCCACGCTGCGGGAGGATTTAGTGGTGCCGAGCGCGGTGGCGGAGGACGTGTTGAAGCATGCGCCGGATCCGGAGCCGCCTTATTTTCGGGTACCGAAGGTGATAGAGCGGACGTAGGACAGACATTTCTGTCTGTCCTCTTTGCTGATTCTCGAAAAAGGCTGACAGGCGAGAATGCCTGTCCCACAGAATGGCAATAAGATGGCGACGAGCTGGACGATTGGCGGGGTTCGAGAGGCGCTGGCGGCGAAGAAGATTTCGGCGCGGGAGCTGGCGGCGGATTTTTACACGCGGATTGAAGCGAGAAATCCGGAACTGAACGCGTACCTGGCGCTTTCGCCGGAGCGCGCGCGGAGGCAAGCCGACCGCATCGACGCGCTGGTAGCGGGAGGAAAGGCGCTGCCGCCGCTGGCGGGAGTGCCGGTGGCCATTAAGGATGTCATCAGCACGCGAGGCACGAAGACGACGTGCGGCTCGAAAATCCTGGAAAACTACGTTCCGCCGTACGATGCGACGGCCGTGGAGCGGCTGGAAGCGGCGGGCGCGGTGATCCTCGGCAAGACGAACTGCGATGAATTTGCGATGGGCAGTTCGAATGAGAATTCCGCGTATGGGCCGGTGAAGAATCCGGTGGCCACGGACCGGGTTCCCGGAGGGTCGAGCGGCGGGTCGGCGGCAGCAGTGGCGGCAGGGCTGGCGGTGGCGGCGCTGGGGACCGATACGGGCGGTTCGATCCGGCAGCCGGGTTCGTTTTGCGGGATTCCCGCGATGATGGGGAGCTATGGCCGCGTTTCGAGATACGGATTGATCGCCTTCGCGTCGTCGCTCGATCGAATTGGGCCGTTTGCGAACAGCGTGAGGGATGTAGCGGCCATCTTGCAGGTGATAGCGGGGCGGGACCCGCACGATTCGACTTCGACGACCGCGCCGGTGCCGAATTACCCGGACGAAATTGGCAAGCCCGTGAAAGGCCTACGGCTGGGCATTCCGAAAGACTATTTCGCAGAAGGAATGAATGCGGGCGTTCGAAAGAAGATCGAAGCGGGCATCGAAGTTTACAAGAAGCTTGGATGCGAGCTAATCGAAATTCGAATGCCGCACACCGACTACGCGATTGCGGCGTATTACATTATCGCCACGGCGGAGGCGAGCTCGAATCTGGCGCGGTATGACGGAGTGCGCTATGGATTGCGCGTGGAGGACGATTCCCTGCTGGCGATGTACCGGAAGACGCGCGGCGCGGGGTTTGGCGCGGAAGTGAAACGGCGGATTGTGCTCGGCACGTACGTGCTTTCGGCGGGCTATTATGACGCTTACTACCTGAAGGGGCAGAAAGTTCGCACGCTGATAGCGCAGGATTTTCGCGATGCGTTCACAAAGGTGGACGCGATTTTGACGCCCACTTCACCCGTTCCGGCCTTCAAATTGGGAGAGCGGACGAACGACCCCCTGCAGATGTATCTTGCTGATATATATACAGTTACGGGATCGCTTGCGGGCGTTCCGGGGATCTCCGTGCCTTGCGGAAAGATCAACGGGAAGCTGCCCGTGGGTCTGCAAATTTTTGGGCCGGCGTTTGGCGAGGCGCGAGTGCTGCAGCTGGCACATGCCTTCGAGCAGGCGGGCGGAACGACGGTCTGAGCATCCTGCTACCTATTCGTTTGAAACCATGCCAACGTTGAAAACAATTGTCGAAAATCTGGACCGCGCCCAGACGGAACTCTTGCGCGCTGCGGACCCGGTTTCTGCAAATCAATGGGAAGCGCGGCCCGGTGAAGGACGATGGTCGGCAGGCGAATTGGTTGGCCACTTGATTACCATCGAAAGGGCTATTCTTCGCAATGCGGATCGGATGCTGCAGAAACCGCCGAAATCGGTGCCATTTTATAAGCGATTCCACGTGCCGATGGCGGTGGTCGAATCGCGCCTGATCCGCCGGAAGACGCCGATCCCATTGGACACCCAGATGGTACGCGAAAAAGAAGAGATGCTGGCGGAACTGCGGGAAGTCCGGGAAAGAACCCTAGCGTTCATCGGGGAAACCAGGGAGCGCGATCTCAGTAAATACCTTATGCCGCACGCGTTTCTAGGAATGTTAAACGCGTATGAATGGCTTCAGATGATCGCCTCGCATGAGGTGCGGCACACGAAACAGATGAAGGAGATTGCCGCGGCGCTCCCAAAAGTTGTAGCAATTTTGCAAAAATAGAAAGTTTTTACCACTTCGAGCTGGTTTGCCATCCGCTCGTACTGTCCGGTTTGGGTGTAGAAAAATCAAAGAAAAGGCCGGTTTTGCGCCGTTTTAGAGGGAAAGTACTAGCCTGACCGTTTTTCCTCTCCAGAACGGAACGACTATTGCTAGAGAAAAGATGCAGCGCGTACGATGCTTGCAGCATCAAAGCTAGTGAGAATGTAGTTGAGGAGCCGGGCCATGGTCACCGTGAAGTCGAGCCAAAAGATTTTCACCGATTCGGAAGTTGCGAACCTGACGGGGATTTGCGTGGAGCACGTGCACAACTTTGCCAAGAGCCGGCACCTTGGATTCATCGCGCGGGCCGCGGAAGCCGCCGGAATCAATGCGGATCAGTGGCTATTTACGCTCTCGGATTTGATGGTTCTCGTGACCCTCTTTCCGAAGTGCACGCACTAGAGCGCTAGAAGGCAACAAGAATTCGAATGGCTCCCTGGCCGGCCGGGGAGCCATTCTTGTTTTTGGACACTGCAAGGCAACGGGTTGCCACGCGTGAAGGCCGGGGTTATGCTCGCAGGAGAGGCAAACCTGGCTGGTTGGCATGCATCGCACTCCAGAAGGAAGGCCGATGGGTTCTTCAAGGATAATCGTACTGGTCTGTTGGAGTGCCATTCTTGGTTGGGCGGGTGTGTCCGTCTACGGGCAGTCCGCCGCCGGACCGGCGCCGCCTGCAAGCAGCAAGCAGAGCGGTGACAAGGGGGCTCCGGCAGGTGTGACTGGATTGCCGCGCGGGAAAAAGCTCGTGCTGAAGGACGGAAACTTCCAATTGGTGCGCGGCTACTCGCGAAATGGAGAGCGGGTCCGCTATTTGAGCGCGGAGCGAGGCGACTGGGAAGAGATCCCGGCGGCGATGGTGGATTGGGACGCCACAGCGCGAGCCGAGATGGAGGAGAAAAACGAGGAGGAAGCACTCGCGAAGCGGGTCCATGCACAGGAACAGGCGCAGAGAATCGAAATGGTGATGGATGTGGATGCGAGTCTTCAGGTGGCTCCGGGAGTGTTTCTGCCCCCTGGAGAGGGAATGTTCCTGATTCAGGGGAAGTCGGTGACACCGCTCGAGCAGGTGGGATCCGAGGTAAAAACGGACAAGAAACAGTTCCTGAAACAGGTGCTTTCGCCGATTCCGATCGTTCCGAGCAAACAGAACGTGCGAATTCCGGGAGCGAAGGCCAAGACGCGCGTGACGGCTACGCAAGTGGAATTTTACCTGCGCGAGGCGCCGCCGGATCCCGATCGCACAACGCCAATCGTAAAAAGCGGCCGGCCGGGAGAGTCCGGGCCGGAAGTGGAACTCGTGCGCGCGATCATCAAAGGGGATAAACGCCAATTGGAATCGATCCGGAGCCTCTTCGGACAGCAGATGGACACCAAGCGGGATACGATCTCAATCGAACGGTGGGAAGTTGCGCCGACAGTATTCCGGTTTACGCTGAGCCAACCGTTGCCGCCGGGTGAGTACGCTCTGGCGGAGATTCTGCCGGATGGGATGAACCTGTATGTCTGGGATTTTGGGGTGGATGCAGCATCAGCAGGAGCGAAGGCGGCAGCGTCAGGAAAGAAGAATTAGCGCTGAAGTGGCTTTTCAGCTGTGGGGTGTTTCGGCTGGGGCCTCCGCAAGGACATCTCGCAATAAAGCAAGAACATCTGAAATGCGGAAGGGTTTCTGCAAACAGACGGACAGGTCGCGGTGCGCGGCATCCTGGGCGTTTTCGACCAAATCCCCAGTCATGTAGATCACCGCAGGTTTTTGGGCTTCCGCGGTTTCGAGGATGCGGCGGGCGGCGTCGCGCCCGTCCACCGCGAATCCTCTCGAAGAAAGATGCAGATCGCAGAGGAGCACGTCGTATGGAGCATGCTTGAGATGAGTCAGAGCTTCCTCGACGGTGGCGACGCAATCAACTTGCAGGCCCTGGGCCGATAGGCCTTCGTCAAGAAGCGTGCGGATACTCTCTTCGTCGTCAAGAACGAGGATGGTCCGGTCCTTGAGAAGTTCGGCCACCGGCAGAACGGCTTCGAGGGGGATGTCCGCCGGAGCGGGAAGAAGTTCAGGCAGCTGTCCGATGGCGATGGGCAGAGTGACCGTGAAAGCAGTGCCCCCGGCGGGGAGTGTTTCCGCTTCGATGTTTCCCCCATGCTCGCGAATGATGGACATGCAGATACTAAGACCGAGGCCGGTGCCGCCACCGGGGCGCTTGGTGGTGTAGAACGGATCAAAGATGCGCGGAAGGGCTTCCGGCCGGATGCCGACGCCATCATCTTGGACGGTGACCCTGACGCGGTTGGCGTTACTAGTGAGGCGCACCTGGATGCGGCCAGAGTCGCGGACTTCGCGGATGGCTTGTTCCGCATTGGTGACAAGATTCAGGAAGACCTGAATGAGCTGATTGGCGTCGCCGATGACGCTGGGAAGGCCGGGCTCCGGGCGGAATTCCACCTCGATGTTATTGCGGCGGAGCGAATGCTCGTGCAGTTGCAGAGTGCGCTCTACGAGGCTGTTGACGTCGAGCGATTTCTTGTGCGGGGACGCAGGGCGCGAGAACTCGAGAAGATTCTGGACGATGCGGGCGGCGCGGCGCGCTTGCCGATGGGTGAGTTCGAGCTGGCGCTTGGTTGGGTCATCGGTCCCTTCCCGCTCGCGGAGCAGCTCGGTAACGCCGAGGATGGCGGTAAGCGGATTGTTCAACTCGTGGGCGACGCCGGCGAGCATCTGTCCCATGGCAGCCAGTTTTTCCGCCTGGATGAGCTGCTCCTCCAGACGCTTAAGGTCGGTAACATCGCGGCCGGAAAGAACCACACCCTCGTTCTCACCTTTGGCATCCCAGAGCGGACTGAAATTGAAACGAATCCGGCGCCATTCACCGAGCTTGTGGCGGATGCGAGCTTCCAGGGATGCGAACGTCTGGCGGCCAGCCACGATGTCGCCGAACAGCGCCTGGACGGCGGGCATGTCTTCGGGATGAGCGCAATGCCCAAAATCCATGGCGGAGATTTCCTCAGGCTCGAAGCCGAGAATCTCTTTCGAACGCGGGCTGACGAACGTGTAGTTAGCGCTGGTATCGAGCACCAGAATGAGATCTGGGAAGCTGTCCACCAGGCGGCGGGCAAATTCCTGCTGCTGGTGAAGGCGGCGCTCCATTTCGCGGCGTTCGGTGATGTCCATAACCGCGCCTTGATAACGAACAATATGGCCGGCGTTATCGCGAACGGCGGCGGCAGTGTTCAAGCAAACGATGGACGTGCCGTCCTTGCGGATGAGAGTGATTTCGCGGCCCTGGAGCATGGACTGATGCTCGATTTGCTCCTTTAGGACCTTTCGCTCGGCCTGGTCGACGAAAATCTCGGCCACTTCTCTTTTCAGCAGGTCATCCTTGGAATCGTACCCCAGCATGCGCACAAGCGCGGGATTCGCATCGAGGATGGAACCTTCCGGAGTGACGATGTAGATGCCTTCCTGAAGCGATTCAAAGAGCTCGGTGAAGCGAGCTTCGTTCTTGCGGAGAGCGGTCACGTCGCGCGCGAGGACGGTGATGCCATGAATCTTGTCCGCGTGCATCATGGCATGGGCGACGCAATCGAAGTAGAACACCGAAGATTGGTTCTTCAAGCGAACCTGGATGACGCCCTCCCAGTGGCGGCGCTCCATGAAACGCGGCATGGCGCGTTTCACGAGTTCACTGCCATCGCCGTTCACGTCCTGGACGAACTCGGCCAGCGGCCTGCCGATAATTTGCTGGAAAGGCGTGTCAACGAGGTCCGAAAAACTGCGATTGACGGCGCGAATCTGGCCGTCGAGGGTAAGAGCGAGCAAAACGTCATCGAAAGAGTCAATCAGGTCGCGATAGCCCTGCTGAGAGCGAGCGATGATTTCGAAGAGCTGGTCGAGCTGCTTGTCGCTTGGCGGCTCGGCATCGCGTTGTTCGAGGCCGTGCATCAGGCCGCGCAGTTCGGAAATCTCCGAGGTCTTTTTCCAGAGGTAAATACCGAAAAGGGAAACGAGGGCAATCAATCCGATCGGCAAGGCCTCGTACCGGTGCGCGGTGGAGCGGATGGCATCCCAGTTCGTCGAGGTATAGGCCAGGACGAGGAAAAAAAGTACAACGAAGGTGAGCCGCCACAGCTCGCTCTGGCGCTTTTCGAAGCGTTCGAAGCGGGAAGTAACCGAGGGACGGCTCTCTGCGCCCGGCGACGAGCCGCGGGAGGGGCGGGATGGGCGTTGTTTTTCTTCAGCCATTATAAAGGGCGCGACTAGCGAAAATCCGGGGCTCTTGGTCCATTGTGCAGCTACAACCATTTTAGGAACGTCAACTGGGTTTCAGCAATGAGCACGGTAACGGGAAGTTCCTGAATCGCACCTGTACGAAAGGAGGAAACAAAAACGGCGCCCCGATTGAGACGGGGCGCCGCAGGATGTGGTTTTCGACCGCTTCGAATCAGCGGCCGAGAAGAAGCTTTAGCCCTCTGCCGCGGCGTCTGCTTCGGTGTCCTTCTGGAGGAAGTCGAGTGCGGCCGCTTCCTCGGCGGTGAGCTCGGCAGCTTCCGGAATCTCGTCGACGGGAGAGGGCGCGGGCATTTCCGTCAGCAACTGAATGCTGCGGTAGTGCTCGAGGCCCGTCCCGGCGGGGATGAGGCGGCCCATGATGACGTATTCCTTGAGGCCGCGGAGATAGTCGACCTTGCCCGCGACGGCGGCTTCCGTGAGGACACGTGTGGTCTCCTGGAAGCTTGCGGCGGAAATAAACGAGTCGGTCGAGAGCGACGCCTTGGTGATACCAAGGAGCAGCGGACGGCCCGTTGCAGGGCGGCCGCCGTCCTTGATGATCTGATCGTTTTCCTCGCGGAAGCGGAACTTGTCCACCTGCTCCTCGAGGAGGAACGAAGTGTCACCGACGTCTTCGACTTTGACCCAGCGCATCATCTGACGGGAAATCGTCTCGATGTGTTTATCGTTGATGTTGACGCCCTGGAGGCGGTAAACCTCCTGAATGGCGTTGACCAGGTAGGACTGCGTGAATTTTTCGCCGAGGACGGCGAGCAAGTCGTGCAAGTTGAGCGGGCCGTCAATGAGGGCTTCGCCGGCTTTGACGTGGTCGCCTTCCTGAACGTTGATGTGCACGCCGCGCGGGATGGAATATTCCTTGGAGGTCTTGCCATCCTCGCTCTCGACGTAGACCTTGCGCATGCCCTTGGCGATGTCGCCATAGCGGACGTTGCCGTCGATTTCGCTGATGACGGCAGGGTCCTTGGGTTTGCGCGTCTCGAAAAGTTCGACAACGCGGGGGAGCCCACCCGTGATGTCTTTGGTCTTGGTGGTTTCGCGAGGAATCTTCGCGAGCACGTCGCCGGCCTGGACCTCGTCGCCGTCCTTGACCATCAAGTGGGCGCGGGAGGGCATGAGGTACTTCTTGCGGACCTTGCCCGAAGAATCGCGGACGAGGATGGCGGGCTGATGCTTTTCATCGCCCGGCGGAAGAGTCACGACGTCCTGCGAGAGGCCGGTCACTTCGTCCACCTGCTCTTCGATCGTCAAGCCGGGACGCAGGTCGTCAAATTTCACGTCGCCCGCGGTTTCGGTGAGGATGGAGAAGGTGAACGGATCCCATTCGGCCAAGATCTGGCCGTGGGTGACGTGTTCGCCGCTCTGCACGCGTAGACGCGCACCGTAAACAACGTGGTAGCGCTCCTTTTCGCGGCCTTTTTCGTCCACAATGGCGATGAGGCCGGCGCGGTTCATGGCGATGGAAGTGCCGCCGCGGCCCTCGACGAACTTGAGGTCGATGAATTTGACAACGCCGTTGTTGCGCGCTTCGAGCGTGGAACGCTCGGAGACGCGGGTAGCGGTTCCGCCGATGTGGAAGGTACGCATGGTGAGCTGCGTGCCGGGTTCGCCGATGGACTGAGCGGCGATGACGCCGACGGCTTCTCCCAATTCAACCATGCGGCCAGAAGCGAGATTGCGGCCATAACAGAGCGCGCAAACGCCGCGGCGGGATTCGCAGGTGAGCACGGAACGGATGCGCACGCGCTCGATACCCGCGCCTTGCACCTGATTCGCCAGCTCTTCGGTGATTTCCTGGTTCACGTCAACGATGACGCTACCCTCGAAGTCCTTGATCTTGTCGAGAGAAACGCGGCCGACGATGCGGTCGCGGAGCGGCTCGACTTCGACGCCGGCTTCGATGATGGGTTCGACGAAAATGCCGTCGCTGGTGCCGCAATCGCGCTCGTTGATGATGACGTCCTGCGCGACGTCCACGAGACGGCGAGTGAGGTAGCCGGAATCGGCAGTTTTGAGCGCGGTATCGGCCAATCCCTTACGGGCGCCGTGCGTCGAGATGAAGTACTCGAGCACCGTGAGGCCTTCGCGGAAGTTGGAGGTAATCGGCGTTTCCATGACTTCGCCAGAAGGCTTGGCCATCAAGCCGCGCATGCCGGAAAGCTGGCGGATCTGCTGTTTGGAACCGCGAGCGCCAGAGTCCGCCATGACGTAAACGGGGTTGATGACCCCTTCCTTGTCCTGGCTTTCGAGAGCCTTGAACATTTCGTCCGCGACTTTTTCGGTGATGTCGCCCCAGATGGAGACGATCTTGTTGTAGCGTTCGCCGTGGGTGATCGCGCCATCGAGATACTGTTGCTGGACGCGGACCACTTCTTTCTCGCCGCCTTCGACGAGTTTGCTCTTGTCGCCGGGAATAAGCATGTCGTCAATGCCGATGGAGATGCCGGACTTGGTGGCGTAGGTGAAGCCCAGCTCTTTCAAGTGATCGAGCAGGACGACGGTGTCTTCCAGACCGAAGCGCAAGTACGCGTAATAGACGAGCTGCTGGACGCCCTTCTTCTTGAGAAGGCCGTTCACGTAGGGGAACTTTTCCGGCAAGTGCGAATTGAAGATGACGCGGCCGACGGTCGTCTGAATGAACTGGCGCTCCATCTTGACCGGTTCGGTATGCGGCACGTCCTGATTGTCGTACGCTGTGGTGAGGTCGATGACCTCGCCGGTGTAGCGCAAACGGATCGGGGTGAGTAGCTCGACTTCGCCGGCTTCCAGCGCGAGGACGACTTCATCGGTGGCGCCGAAAACGCGGCCTTCCCCCTTAGCGCCGGGCTTGTTCTTGGTCAGGTAGTAGATGCCAAGAACCATATCCTGCGACGGCACGGCCAGAGGCAGGCCGTGCGCGGGCGAAAGGATATTGCGCGAACTGAGCATGAGCACGGACGCTTCCACCTGCGATTCGGGTGAAAGCGGGATGTGCACGGCCATCTGGTCGCCGTCAAAGTCCGCGTTGAACGCGGTGCAGACGAGCGGGTGAATTCGAATGGCCTTGCCTTCGACGAGCACCGGTTCGAACGCCTGGATGCCGAGGCGGTGGAGCGTCGGAGCGCGGTTGAGCAGCACGGGATGCTCGCGGATGACGTCTTCGAGAATGTCCCAAACGACGGCTTCCTGCTGCTCGACCATTTCCTTGGCCTGCTTGATGGTGGTGCAATGGCCCTGGGCTTCGAGCTTGTGATAGATGAAAGGCTTGAAGAGTTCGAGCGCCATTTTCTTTGGCAGACCGCACTGGTGGAGCTTCAGCTCCGGGCCCACGACGATGACGGAGCGGCCGGAGTAGTCCACGCGCTTGCCGAGCAGGTTCTGGCGAAAACGGCCCTGCTTGCCCTTGAGCGTGTCGCTGAGAGACTTGAGCGGGCGGTTGTTGGTTCCGCGAAGCACGCGGCCGCGGCGGCCATTGTCAAACAAAGCGTCAACGGCTTCCTGCAGCATGCGCTTTTCGTTGCGCACGATGACGTCCGGCGCGCGAAGCTCCATAAGCTTCTTCAGGCGGTTGTTGCGGTTGATGACGCGGCGATAAAGATCGTTAAGGTCCGAGGTGGCAAAGCGGCCGCCGTCCAGAGGCACCAGCGGGCGCAACTCTGGCGGAAGAACCGGAATCACGTCCAGAATCATCCACTCCGGCTTGTTGCCGCTCTTGCGGAAGGCTTCGAGAACCTTAAGGCGCTTGGCGAACTTGATCCGCTTTTGGAGCGACGGATCGGCCTTCATTTTCTCGCGAAGCTCTTCGGAAAGCTTTTCCACCTCGACGCGGCGGAGCAGTTCCTTGATGGCTTCCGCACCCATCTTGGCGTTGAACTGGCCGGGATACTCCTTCTGAAGCTCGCGGTACTTGTCTTCAAGCAGGACTTCGCGCTCGCGCAGAACGGCTACCTCGCCGGGATCCACGACGACAAACGCTTCGAAGTACAGAATGCGCTCGAGATCGCGCATCGAAATGTCCAGCAAGTAGCCGATGCGGCTCGGCAAGCCCTTGAAGAACCAGACGTGCGAGCAGGGTGAGGCCAGCTCGATGTGGCCGAGGCGCTCGCGGCGGACTTTGCTGAGCGTGACTTCGACGCCGCACTTGTCGCAGATAACGCCGCGGTGCTTCATCCGCTTGTACTTGCCGCACAGGCATTCCCAGTCCGTGACGGGGCCAAAAATCTTGGCGCAGAAGAGGCCGTCGCGCTCGGGTTTGAACGTGCGGTAGTTGATGGTCTCCGGCTTGGTGACTTCGCCGTGGGACCACGAACGGATTTTTTCCGGACTCGCCAGGCTGATGCGGATGGAATCGAAATCGGCGATCAAACTGGCGCGATCATAAGGGCTGCTGCGATACAAGGTTGTTTCCTCCCTCCCCGGCTTTCGCCAGGGCCGCGTCTCAGTCAGCATCCTTGAAGATGCTGACCGGGACGGCTGAGAACCCAACTACGAAAACTACAAACTCTCGACGGCCGCTAGGTAGGACAGGCATTCTTGCCTGTCCCGGCAGTGGACAGACTGGAGGTCTGTCCTACTAATCCGCAGCTTTGTCCGCTGGCTTCTGCCGCTTCATCAACTCGACGTCCAAACAGAGCGACTGCAACTCGCGGACAAGCACGTTGAACGACTCGGGCACGCCGGGTTCGATACCCGGTTCGCCCTTGACGATGGCCTCGTAGATCTTCGCGCGGCCGTAGACGTCGTCGGACTTCGCCGTGAGCAGCTCCTGCAGGATGTGCGCTGCGCCGTAAGCCTCGAGCGCCCAGACCTCCATTTCGCCGAAGCGCTGGCCGCCGAACTGCGCCTTGCCGCCGAGCGGCTGCTGCGTGATAAGCGAGTACGGGCCGATGCTGCGCGCGTGAATCTTGTCGTCGACGAGATGCGATAGCTTGAGCATGTAGATGTAGCCGACCGTGATCGGCTGGTCGAACTGGTCGCCGCTCATGCCGTCGAAGAGGTTGATCTTGCCGGCGTGCGGCAGACCCGCGACTTCGAGCAAATGGCGGATTTCCGCTTCGCGCGCGCCGTCAAATACCGGCGTTGCAAAGGGAATACCCTCGCGGAAGCCTTCGGCGATTTCCAGCAACTCATCGTCGTCAAGCTTCGAGAGCGTCTTCCAGATTGTGGTGTCCGTGAAAACTTCACGGAACCAGCGCCGGACCGCTTCTGCACGCGATTCCTTGTTGAGAAGGCGCGCGAGGCTGTGGCCCAGCTCCTTGGAGGCCCAGCCGAGGTGCGTCTCGAGAACCTGGCCGACGTTCATACGCGAAGGAACGCCGAGGGGGTTCAGAACGATCTCGACGGGAGTGCCGTCGGGCATGTAGGGCATGTCTTCCTGCGGCACGATGCGGGCAATGACGCCTTTGTTGCCGTGGCGGCCGGCCATTTTGTCGCCGATGGAGAGCTTGCGCTTCATGGCGATATAGACCTTGACCAGCTTGATGACGCCCGGAGGCAGCTCGTCGCCCTTCTTGAGCTTATCCTTGCGCTCCTCGGTGATCTTGCGGAGCACGTCGATCTGGCGCGAGGTCATCTCCTCGACTTCCTCGATTTTCTCGATGAGCAGTGGATCCTTTTCGTTGAGCTTCAGGCGCTTGAGGTTGCGCGTCGAGATTTTTTCGATAATCTCGCGCGTCAGCTCGGTGCCTTTGGTCAACAGGCGCTTGTTGGTCTTCTCGTCGTGCAGATCGGCCTGGAGAATCTTGCCGCCGAGCAGATCGTTCAGGCGCTTGAGGCGCTCATCCGTGAGGATGCGGATTTCGTCGGCAAGGTTTTTCTCTAGCTTGAAAACCTGTGTGGCTTCGATGGCCTTGTGGCGCTCGTCTTTTTCTCCGCCCTTGCGAGTGAAGATCTTGACGTCCACGATGGTGCCCTCGATGCCCGGCGGGCAATAGAGAGAAGCGTCGCGCACGTCGCCAGCCTTTTCACCGAAGATGGCGCGCAGCAGTTTTTCTTCCGGCGTAAGCGTGGTCTCGCCCTTGGGCGTGACTTTGCCGACCAGAATGTCGCCCGGCTTCACGACCGCGCCGATGCGGATCACGCCACTTTCGTCGAGGTTGCGAAGGAAGGACTCGCTGATGTTGGGAATGTCGCGCGTGACTTCCTCGGGACCGAGCTTGGTGTCGCGCGCTTCGATTTCGTACTCCTCGATGTGAATCGAAGTGTAGTAGTCGTCCTTCACCAGCTTTTCGCTGACGAGGATGGCGTCTTCGAAGTTGTACCCGCGCCAGGGGAGGAAGGCCACGAGGACGTTGCGCCCCAGGGCCAGCTCGCCGCGCTCGGTGCAAGGGCCGTCGGCGAGGACCTGGCTCTTTTTCACGCGGTCGCCCACGCGAACGAGCGGCTTCTGGCTGATGCAGGTGTTCTGGTTCGAGCGCTTGAACTTGATGAGCTGATAGATGTCCGCGCCCACTTCGCGGCTGAGCACGCCGGAGTGGTCGGATTCCACGCGCACGATAATGCGCTCGGAGTCCACCTGGTCCACGATGCCTTCGCGCTTGCAGAGCACCACCGCGCCGGAATCGCGCGCAGTGACGCGTTCCATGCCGGTGCCCACGAGCGGCGCTTCCCCGCGAATTAACGGCACGGCCTGGCGCTGCATGTTGGAACCCATGAGCGCGCGGTTGGCATCGTCGTTCTCAAGGAACGGAATCAAGCTGGCGGCGACGGAAACGAGCTGCTTCGGCGAAACGTCGACGTAATCCACTTCGTCGCGGCTCTTGAGCACGAAGTTGCCGGCCTGCCGGCAGTTGACCAGCTCGGTGGTGATTTTCAGGCGGTCATCGAGCGAAACGTTGGCCTGCGCGACGACGTATTTGTCTTCTTCCCAAGCGGAGAGATAGAAGCAGTACGGCTCGTACACCACTTTACGGCGCTTGAGTTCTTCGTTGAGATCCTCGACTTTGTCCTGTTCGACGATTTCGCCGGCCTTGAATTCGCTGTCCCCGGCATTGACGATCTGCACGTAGTCAATGATGCGGCCGCCCTTGACCTTGCGGTAGGGCGATTCGATGAAGCCGTAGTCGTTGATGCGGGCGAAGCAGCTCAGGGAGCTGATCAGACCGATGTTCGGGCCTTCCGGCGTTTCAATCGGGCAGATACGGCCGTAGTGGGTCGGATGGACGTCGCGGACTTCGAATCCCGCGCGCTCGCGCGAAAGACCGCCGGGCCCGAGAGCCGAAAGGCGGCGCTTGTGCGTGATTTCGCTGAGCGGGTTGGTCTGGTCCATGAACTGGCTGAGCTGCGACGAGCCGAAGAACTCGCGAATCGCGGCCATGACCGGCTTGGCGTTCACCAGGTCGTGCGGCATCGCCGTGGACATTTCCTGGTACACGCTCATCTTTTCCTTGATGGCGCGCTCCATGCGGACGAGGCCGATGCGGAACTGGTTTTCGAGCAGTTCGCCGACCGCGCGAACGCGGCGGTTGCCGAGATGGTCGATGTCATCCACAACGCCGATGTTTTTGCGCAGCTTGAAGAGATACTTGATCGCCGACACGAAGTCCGGCGTATCCAGGGTGCGATTGTCGAGCGGCGTGTCCAGCCCCATCTTGATGTTGAATTTCAGGCGGCCGACGCGGCTGAAATCGTACTTCCGCGGATCGAAGAACATGCCGCGGAAAAGATTCGTGGCCGTTTCGAGTGTCGGCGGATCGCCGGGGCGCAGCTTGCGATAGATTTCGATCAGCGCTTCCTTCGAAGAGCGAATCGCATCCTTGTCCAGCGTGCGCGAAAGCACCACGCCGATATCGTCGCGCTCGGGGAAGAACACGTCGACTTCGGTGATGCCACTTTCGGCAAAGGCCTGCCAGAGTTCCGCGGTTAGCGGCTTATTGGCTTCGAGCAGAACTTCGCCCGTCTGGCGGTTGACCACGTCGGCGACGCTGTACGCGCCTTCGAGGTCGGCCAGTGCCGCGCGAACCTGCGAAATTTTTGCCTTGATCAGTTCCTTGAAGAGATTTTCGGTGATGCGCTTGTGCGCGCCGACAATCACGTCATCGGTTTTCGGGTTGCGAATTTCGTGCGCCAGCTTGCGTTCTACGATGCCCGGCGAAACGTTCCAATAGAGATCCTTTTCGCGCAACGAAATGCGCTCCACTTGATAAAACGTGCGCAGAATGTCCTCGTTGGACTTCATGCCCAGCGCGCGCAGGAAAATCGAGCCCAGGAACTTGCGCTTGCGGTCGATTCGAACGTAGAGAATGTTCTTCGTGTCGTATTCGAATTCCACCCACGACCCGCGGTACGGAATGATCTTCCCGAGGAAATAGCTGCGGTTGTTGGCGCTCTCGAAAAACACGCCCGGCGAACGGTGCAACTGGGAAACGATGACGCGCTCGGTGCCGTTGATGATGAACGTGCCGTTCTCCGTCATCAGCGGGATATCGCCGTAGAAAACTTCCTGTTCCTTGATGTCGCGAATGGTCTTCGCGCCGGTGTCGGGATCCTTGTCGTAAATGGTCAAACGAATCGTTACTTTGAGCGGCGCGGAATACGTCATGCCGCGCTCCTGGCACTCGTTCACGTCGTACTTGAGTTGCATCGCGACCGGATCGCCGCACTTGTTGCAAAACGTCGGCGTGTTCTTGTTGAACGTGCCGCACTTGTGGCAGATGACGTCGCCGGTCTGATACGGATTGGTGACTACCGACGCGCCGCAATTCCGGCAAGTGGCGCGCAGGTGGTGCAGGCCCTTGAGGTTGCCGCACTTGCATTCCCAGTTGCCGATCGAATAGTCCACGAATTCCAACTGCGACATCTCGCGGAAATCCCGGATCGGAAACACCGACGTGAACACCGACTGAAGCCCGCCGTCATCGCGCTCGCTCGGCAGAAGGTCCATCTGCAGGAAGCGCTGATACGACTTCATCTGGACTTCAATCAGGTTGGGAATCTGAATCGAGCCCTGGATTTTCGCGAAATCCAGACGCTGACGTTCCCGGACGTGCTGATTGCTATTCGGCATGCTTGATCCTCTTTATTCTTTGCGGCCAAAACGCGACCGGCATTCCTTTTGGGCAAGAGACAGAGAAACAGACGAAGGACTCATCACCGTGATGCGAAACGATCTGCCCGGGATCGCTGCGCACACGGCTGCGGGGGGCCCCAAAAGGCCCCGTGACGTTGTAAAAAGTACCGGCCTCGAATTGCGTAAGCGAATCCTCTGGCGCGGTCCGCCCGCTCTGCGCCGCGCCTCTGCCCGAAACACCCTACCGTTCGATACTGCTTCGTGGCCCCGTTCCACGCGGGGCCCCTGCTACTTGATCTCGACTTTGGCGCCGGCGTCTTCGAACTTCTTCTTGATGGCCGCGGCCTCGTCCTTGTTCACGCCTTCCTTGACAGTCTTGGGTGCGCCATCAACGAGGTCCTTGGCTTCTTTCAGGCCCAGGCTCGTGACTTCGCGGACCGCCTTAATGACGTTGATCTTGTTGCCGCCAACGTCAGTGAGCACGATGGAAAATTCCGTCTTCTCTTCCGCCGGTGCCGCGCCGCCTGCTGCCGCGCCACCGCCCGCCGCCACAACCGTGGCCGCTGCTGCGGAAACGCCGAAGGCTTCTTCCATTTTCTTCACCAGGTCCGACGCTTCGAGCAGCGTCAGGCCCTTGATTTCTTCCAGGATCGTTTCGACTTTCGACATGACTCTTTCTTCTCCTCTCAAATCTAGAAATTGAACTTACTGGGCTACCGGAGCTGGTTCAGCACTAGGTGCCGCACCGTCCCCGCCGGACCCAAACTTGTTGGCCTTGATGGCTTCGCTGACCGTCACCGCCAGATTGCGCGGCAATGCGTTGAGTGCCATGGCGATGCGCTGTGCCGGCGCGTTCAGCAGGAACATGATCTTGCCGATGAGTTCGTCCTTCGACGGCAGACTCGCGAGCTGCTGAATCTCCTTAATGGAAATGACGCGGCCTTCCACAACGCCGGACTTGAACTGAAACGCCGGAACATCTTTGGCCACTTTCGTAAGCGCCTTGGCCAGCGCGACCGGGTCGGCCATGGTATAGGCGATGGAATTCGTGCCGCTCAGGTTCTTGAGCAGATTTTCGGCGGGCGTGCCGGCGCCGGCGCGCTCCGCGAGCGTGTTCTTCACGACTTTGTATTTGCCGCCCGCAGCCTGTACGGCCCGGCGGAGCTTGGTGTCGTCTTCGACCGTGATGCCCTGGAACGTCGAGAGAATGACGGTCGAAACTTTGGCAAGCTCGGTTTTCAGCTTGTCCAGGTCCTGCTGTTTTTCGCTGCGCTTCTTCATAATCTCGCTCGGCTGGTTTCGCGCCACACTACGCCGCGGCGGCCAGCGCCTCCAGTTCGGTCAGGTCGATGGTGATGCCCGGACCCATGGTCGAGGTCAGAGTAATTTTCTTGACGTACTTGCCCTTGGCGGCCGCCGGCTTGGCTTTCACGACCGCGTCGATCACCGCGTGCGCGTTTTCCGCAAGCTTCGCGGCGTCAAACTGAATCTTTCCGATGGCGCAGTGGACGATTCCCGCTTTGTCCACGCGGAATTCCACTTTACCGGCTTTCACTTCCTTGATGGCCTTGGCAACCTCAAACGTGACCGTGCCGGTCTTCGGATTGGGCATCAAGCCGCGCGGGCCGAGCACTTTGCCGAGCTTGCCGGCGGAGCGCATCATGTCCGGCGTGGCGATCACCGCGTCGTAATCCGTCCAGCCCTCCATAATTTTCTGCACGATTTCGTCGCCGCCGACGAAATCGGCCCCCGCTTCCTGCGCTTCGCGAACTTTATCGCCGCCCGCAATCACCAGCACGCGAACGGTTTTGCCCAGTCCATTCGGCAATCCCACCGTCCCGCGCACGACCTGGTCCGAATGCTTCGGGTCCACGCCCAGATTGATGGCCAACTCAACGGTTTCGTTGAACTTGGTGTGATGCGTCTTTTTCAAAAGCTCGGCGGCATCGGCGAGCTTGTACGGTCGCGCTTCCACTTTCTTGCGCGCATTCTCCACGTGCTTTCCAGCTTTCTTTGCCATTCCCTTTACCTCTACGATCTCGTAGCGCCCGAACTTCTAGGCTTCCACGACTTCCAGGCCCATGTTGCGCGCCGTACCCATCACGGTTCGCACCGCGGACTCCAGATTGGTGGTGTTGAGATCGACAAGCTTGATCTTCGCAATTTCCTCGACTTGTTTTTTCGTCACCTTGCCGACTTTGTTACGGTTCGGTTCCGCGGAACCCTTCGCGATATTCGCCGCGCGCTTGAGCAGCACTGCAGCCGGCGGCGTCTTCAAAATGAACGTGAACGTGCGGTCGGTATAAACCGTCACGAGCACCGGAAATATCATCCCGTCCGCTTCCTTGGCGGTCTTGGCGTTGAACTGCTTGCAGAAATCCATGATGTTCAAGCCATGCGGGCCGAGTGCGGTGCCGACCGGCGGCGCCGGAGTGGCTTTGCCCGCGGGCAATTGCAGCTTGATGGTGGTCTGAATCTTCTTTGCCATGTTCCTGCCTCAATCTCTTTCTGTTTTCGCGCGCTGCGCGGCTTACCCCAGCTTTTCCACGCTTGCAAAATCCAGCTCGACCGGAGTCGAGCGTCCAAAGATCGTCACCGAAACCTTCAAACGGCTGTGATCGTTGTCGATCTCTTCAACGTTGCCGTTGAAATTCGCAAACGGACCATCCACGATGCGCACCTGCTCGTTGCGCTCGAAAACCACTTTCGGTTTCGGGCGGTCCTGCGGCGTATGCACGCGGTTGATAATGCCGTCCACTTCGGCTTCGGTCAGTGGCGAAGGTGACGTGGCCGAGCCCACGAAGCCGGTGACGCGCGGCGTGGACCGCACGGTGTGCCAGGTGTTTTCATCGAGGTCCATTTCCACCAGCACATATCCTGGATAGGACATACGGTTCGAAACCACCTTTTTGCCGCTGCGGACTTCGACCACTTCCTCCATGGGGATCAGCACCCGGCCGATCTTGTCCTGAAGGTTGAAGGCCTCTACGCGGCTCTCCAGGCTCTCTTTGACTTTCTTCTCAAAGCCCGAGTAGGTATGGATGATGTACCACTGCATTCCCATCGATCTTCCGTCCCCTTCAGACGCCAAACTTTTTCAAAACGTACGCCACGCCGAGTTGCACGAGTTTGTCCACCACTTCCAGAAACACCCCGAAAAACGCCACTGTGGCGATGACCACCCAGGTGGTCGAGATGACGTCTTCGCGGCTCGGCCACGTGACTTGCTTCATCTCCACGCGAACGTCGTGCAGAAATTCGCGTGCGTTCGCCACCGTGCCGGAGACTTTGCCCCCCAACCCGGAGCCCATTCCGCCTTGCGATTCTTCGTTCTTCACTTTGACTGACTGCGTGGCCATGAATCCTCGTTCAGTCCGTAGGACAGGCATTCCTGCCTGTCCTCTTTCGTTTCTCTTGCGCCGCACTGGGACGCCGCAACTCTGGCAGGGGAGGAGGGATTCGAACCCCCATACCCGGTTTTGGAGACCGGAGTCCTAGCCGTTGGACGACTCCCCTAAAATGAAAATCGGCCTGTCTCCTACCCCCGCGAAAACAGAACTACTTCACTTCCTTGTGCGCCGTTTGCTTGCGGCACGTATTGCAAAACTTCTTTGTTTCCATCCGCTCGGTATGCTTCTTCTTGTTCTTCGTCGTTGTGTAGTTGCGGTTCTTGCAACCCCCGCACTGCAACGTAATGATTTCGCGCATAACCTAATTCCCTTTTCTTGCTGCGTCCGCCGTTTCGCGGCGGAGAAAACCTACTCGATGATCTCGGTGACGGCTCCGGCGCCGACGGTGTGCCCGCCTTCGCGAATCGCGAACCGCAAGCCCTTTTCCAGCGCTA
>QHYE01000124.1 GCA_003224055.1 Acidobacteriota bacterium
CAGCGAGTTACACGACGGCGGTGACGACCACGGCAGATAGCGGATCGACGTTCCGGGCGGTGGTGACGAACACGGCAGGAACGGTGACCAGCGCGGCAGCGACGCTGACGGTGAACGCGGCGCCGGCAGCGGGCATTCAGGTGAGTTCTACGTCCATCAACTTTGGAAACAGTGTGGTCGGGAGTAACTCGTCGCAAGTCTTGATCATCACGAATACCGGCACGGCCACACTAAGCATCACTCAGGTGAATACCTCGGGTTCAACTTCGTTCAGTGTCAGTGGATTTTCACTGCCCTTGAATGTGAACGCGGGGAAGCAAACCACGATTACAGTTGCATTCCTACCGACGTCGGTAGGCTCTGTGTCCGGCAACATCTCGATTGTAAGCAACGTGCCCACTTCGCCCACTTCCGTGGGACTCAGCGGTGCAGGGATCGCAGCCACGTTGACTCTCGGCATCAACCCGACAAGCCTGAGTTTCGGCAACGTGACAACGGGTACTGCTTCTGCGACGAAAAATGTCACCATTACGAACACCGGCAACGCAAATGTCACAATCTCGCAAATCACCGCGAGCGGTGCGGGTTACTTGGTGACGGGTGGAAGCACGCCCGTGACGCTCTCGCCGTCGCAGAACCTCACCTTGACTACCCAGTTCAGTCCGACGGTAACCGGGACCGTAAATGGAAGCATCTCGATTGTGAGCAACGCGAACGGGTCGCCCGCATCGATCTCTTTGTCGGGGACAGGCGTTGCGCTAGTACAGCATTCGGTAGCGCTAACCTGGAATGCCAGTACTTCAGCTGTGTCGGGGTATAACGTGTATCGCAGCACGGTGAGCGGAAGTGGTTACACGAAGATTAATTCCTCATTGGTTGTCGGCCTCAGCTATTCGGATACAACAGTCCTGAACAGCACGACTTACTACTATGTGACCACAGCAGTGGATTCCAGTAGCGTCGAAAGCTCCTACTCGAATCAGGTGAGCGCTCCGGTACCGTAAGTGGAAGAGGGAGGCGCGAGGCTGACGCTCCGGGCTGCCAATAGGCAGCACACGCAAAACAGGCCAGCGAATCCTTCGGGGATCTCTTGTACTGGGTTCCGGACTGTGGAAAACTCAGGATCCTTGGGAAGAGTCCACAAGAATTGACGCCCCTGATGCGTCAGACCGTGGCTGCAAAGGTCAAAGAATTAATGAGATGGCCTTGGCGTCAGGCCTGGATGCCGATGCCGAAACTCGCATTTTATTGGCTTGAGGGACAGGGTCAATACCTGTACTTAATTTAGACCTCTAACCAGTTTCTCAAAGCTCGTTATAGACGTACTCTCACGTCCAGGCAGACCCCTGAGGGGCCCGGACGATGAATCTCGCACGAAACGAAGATCAGCCGGGCAAGTTTCCGCAAACGCAGAACTTAAGCGCTCGCTTTCAGAGAGCACCGCTGCTTGCAGCAATCCTTGCAGCCATGGTTTTTCTTTGGGGTTGCGCCGGCGTCGTCAGCGGACAAAACACTCAACCTAGTTCGCCACCCCCCACACAGTCTTATAGTATCTCTGGGACGATCAGTCCGGCAGCTGGGGGGAATGGTGCGACCGTCACACTGAGCGGGGCAGCAAGCGCCACGACAACTGCCAACAGTTCAGGCAACTATGTATTCAGCGGATTGGCAAATGGTACGTATGCGGTTACGCCGAGCCGCACGGGTTACACATTCAACCCCAGCGTCCAGGCTGCGACCCTCAACGGTGTCGATATTACAGGACTAAATTTCATAGCGACAGCCCAAGTTGGTTCGACCTTTAGCATTTCGGGAACGATCAGTCCAGCAGCAGGCGGAGCCGGCGCGACAGTACTACTGAGCGGAGCGGCAGGCGCCACGACGGTCACAAACAGCGCGGGCAATTACACTTTCACTGGATTGGCGAGTGGCTCCTATACTGTTACTCCCAATAATTCAGGCTTCACCTTTACCCCGGCCAGCCAGAACGTTCCGATCACCGCAGCAAACGTCACAGGAGTGAACTTCACGGCCGCCCCACAGCAGACGCATTCGGTGGCGTTGACATGGAACGCAAGCACCTCTCCGACGGTTGCCGGGTACAACATCTATCGCAGTACAGTGAGCGGGAGCTCGTATGCGAAGATCAACTCTCTTTTGAACCCAAGTCTCAGTTATACCGACGCGACCGTGCAGAACGCCAAGACTTACTATTACGTAACGACAGCAGTGGATGCCAGCGGCGGTGAGAGCGGCTTTTCGAACGAAGTGTCGACCGTCATTCCGTAGCCACCTTGTCTTCATTACTCTCGGGTCGATTCAGATGAGGGCGGACGCTCTTGCCGATGCGACCGGTGCCTGCGGGAGGCATAAAACTGGCCAATTTTCCCGTAAACACAGATAATAAAGAACTTACTTAGATTGCCCTGAACTCGAATCGAACGCTTCGCTAACGCGCCCAGACTCCAATGGGCTGCACCCTTGACCCCAATAGGGAGAATTTTAGGGATAATATGGATAGAATGCTTCCACTCTCCTGCCTTCGGTTGTTCAGCCGGCTATGCTGGGCCTTAGGGATGGAAGCCCTATTCCTCGTAAGCTGTTGAAATAAAATGGATTACTTGGAATCTTGGAGCCGAGGGATGCCCCCTTTTCCTGGCAAGAGGCGTGCTCCAACCCCAAATGTGGGATTTCTGATTGGTGCCATTGCTTTGTTCATCGCGATGGTAGATTTCAGGCCTAGGGATTTTTAGGAACGGCAGGAAAGAGATTCGAAGCGAGGCAGGTTATGGTTCGAAATGGTGAGATTGCGGCGGAAGACGCAAAGCGGGTTCTTCGTCGGTACTGGTGGATTCTGCCGATTACAGTCGTGGCTTGCGGAACGATTGCAATGTCGCTCGCAATGGTTTTGCCAAAGAAGTATACATCGCAAACCCTCATACTGGTCCAACAGCCCACTGTCCCGAGCGATATTGTGAGGCCTGTCGTCACGGAAGATTTGAATCACCGCCTCGCATCGATGCAAGAGCAGATTCTGAGCCGCACGCGTCTTGAACCTATCATTGAAAAATTCGGGCTGTACCCGGAACTTCGTGGAAAAGTACACAAGGAAGATTTGGTTGAGCGGCTTCGGACTTCCATTGTGGTCACACCGCTCGTTTCCATGCCGGGGACTCAGAACCAAAGCCTGCCCGGTTTCTATGTGAACGTAGTTTTCGACAATCCGCAACTTGGGCAACAAATCTGCTCAGAAATCACATCCATGTTCATGGAACAAAATGCCCACGCCTTGGAACAACAAGCGACGCGTACGACTTCTTTCCTGAGCCAACAACTGGCTGAGGCGAAGGCGAAACTTGATGCGCAAGATGGAAAACTCGCCCAGTTCAAGAGGCAATATCTTGGTTCATTGCCAGAAGAGGAACAGACAAACCTGAGCTTTCTCATGGGGATGAACTCACAGCTGGAAGCGAACACCCAAGCGTTAAGCCGCGCGCAGCAGGATAAGGCTTTCAATGAGTCCTTGCTCAATCAGCAGCAAGCTAACTTGGAGGCCTCGCAAGCGATGCCGGGCCGGAATCCCGAGACACTGGAACAGCAGCTCAATGCGCTGCAAGACCAGCTCACGGTGTTGCAGACTCGCTACACTCCGGAACACCCAGACATCATCAAGCTCAAGAACAGTATCGAACAGATGAAGAAGCGGTTGGCTGAAGAACCACAGGCGAATCCTTCGGGAAGCGGAAACGCCCAGGCCTCAAGAAGCGAGCCTCCGTCAATGCAGCAGCTCCGTGCAAAACTGCGTCAAGACGAACTAAGTATCGCAGATCTGACTAAACGACAAGCTCAAATTCAGAATCAGATTGGACTGTTGCAGGCACGTGTGCAGGCTAGCCCCGTGGTCGAGCAGCAGCTCAAGGAGATGACCCGTAACTACCAGAGCGCACTCGAATTCTATAATGAATTGCTGAAGAAGAGTAACAACTCAGAGATGGCTAAAGATCTCCAGCACCAACAGGAGGGCGAACAATTCCGTGTGCTTGACCCGCCCAGTCTCCCGGTCAAGCCTTCTTTCCCGAAAAAGGAGTATTTCCTGGGTGGGGGGTTCGGTGCAGGCCTCGCACTGGGCTTGGGAATCTTGGCGTTGATCGCTTTCAGCGATAAATCGATCCATACAGAACGTGACGTCGAGCTTTGCCTTCAGCTTCCGGTCCTCGGACTGATTCCAAACCTGAAAGAACATACATCCGCGGGAAAGAGCAACCCGCTAACAGAAAATGGCTATTCGCCATTTAGTACGAGGGCCTGACGGTCCTGCTAGAAGAAGACATCCGAGGGAAAAATGAGCCGGATTCACGAAGCACTCAAGAAGGCAGCGCAGGAAAGATCATCACAGGTGGCCACCGGGACAGTGCCGGACCTCGCGGATGTCGCAACAGGCCTTGAGTCTCCGTTCGGTAACAAAATGCAAGCGGGTGAACCAGCTGTCCGTAGCGCTCGTGTTTCAGAAGGTTCGTCCTTCCTGGATTTTGATGATCTTTTACGACGTTGTGCTCACCCGAATTGGCACTTGGACCCTCGGCTGAATATCTTCCTGAAAACCGACGAGGGGAGGATTGGCAGGGAGCGGTTTCGTACGCTCCGTTCGAGGCTGTATCAAATCGCGGCCACCCGTCCGCTCAAGCGCGTGCTCGTGACTAGCAGCGTCCCATCTGAAGGAAAAACGACTGTTGCAGCAAACCTGGCACATTCGATCATGTGTCAGCCCGACCGTCGCGTGCTGCTCATCGACGCCGATCTGCGCTGCTCGGGCATGCATGAATTGTTAGGAGCTCCGGGCGGTCCGGGTCTTACCGACTACCTTCGAGGGGAAGCAGAGAAAGAAGCAGTAATTCAGAACGGTCTAGAGGGAAACCTCTGCTTCATCCCGGGTGGAAGCGAAGTTTCGAATCCAAGTGAATTACTCCTTGGCGACCGGATGAAGAAGTTGCTCGACCTCGTTACCCCTATCTTTGATTGGATCATTTTGGATTCACCGCCGGCCCTGGCCGTCCATGATGCAAGCAGTCTCGCAGATCTCTGCGATGGCGTGCTCTTTGTTGTGAAGGCCGGAGAGACCAACCATCAACTGGCAGAGAAAGCATCTGCAGAATTTCTGAAGAAAAATCTCCTTGGTGTGGTGCTTAATAGTGCCGAAATAGATGCGTCCTACGGCGACTATTACTCCGGTTATGCGACTGACGACCAAAAAGATTCCTACTAGAAGTAGTCTTTCAGGTAGGGCCGCATGCGTGTATCTACGTTTCCACCCCAGCCGTTAGAATGCTGTAATTCTTCAAAACATGAAACCAGGTCTGCAGTCCGACGAGGAGCTTCTCGGATGTTTTGTCTTCGGACGACGTCCAATTCTCGCTCCAGTTTTTGTCATCAATGGGACGAGAGCACTCCCAACTTTCCCTTTAGAGCGGTTTGACCCGCCATAATTCTTGGCCTGGTCACTCGCTCTTTTCCAAGCAGATACTTGTCGTCAATGGGGGCTGAGACTACTTTTCTGAGTCTGTCTTTAGCATCACTGAGTCTGGGCAGAAGGAGCATGCGTTTGATCCCCTCATGTCTCTGTGATTCGCGTCGTGCGCATCCTAAGCGCATAGCGCGACAATAGTGGGCGCTATCGTAGTCGCGGCGCGGCATGTGTGGCCGCATCAAATAGCGTGTTAACCGCTGGCTGTAACCGCATGCAAACTGCGCGATCGCTGTGGTCCCGATTCCTCAATATTACACCGCGTGTTCTGGTACAGAACTTCGAAGGAGTGAACTGCATACACCGGGCAAAAGTTCCTGCCCTGCGCAGCTAAACATAGCGTCTTAAGTGATTGCGCATAGGCGGCGTAGGGTTTCGTTTCCGTTACGCCAGTTTTCAAACTGCGTCTCGACGACAGCGACGACCTCCTCCAGTACAGGAAAGTATCGGTTGTGCAAGCACTGACGACGCGTCAGCTTCCAGACCCGCTCAATCGGATTCAATTCGGGGCTGTACGGCGGCAAGTAATCCAGCACAAAGTCCTCGATGTGTGTCGCTCTCCATTCTTTGTGAAGCCGCGCGTGATGGTATCTGGCATGGTCCGTGATGACCACCACGCGGCGCCTGGTTCTAATACTGGTGCGCCGTAGCTCTTTCAGGAAGGCCCAGAAGGTCACGGCGTTAAATTTACCTGTTTCCCGAGAAAACTGAAACTTTCCATCCCGCAACCGTACGGCACCGAAGTATCCCACACTGCGCCGCGTCGGATGATGCAGCAGCACGGGGTCCTTGGTTTCCGGGGGCACCCACATGCGGCAACGGGAGCCGTGCTGCTGGAAGTGTACTTCGTCCGTTGCCCAGAGGTCGACCGCAGCATCTTCCATCAACCCTTGGAGTTTTTTTTATGCGCCTTCTGCCGTTCAGGATCGGCTTGCGCAATCGCGGGACGAGGCTTGCGTAGCCGAAAACCCAACTGCCGAAACAGACGCTGGCATTGCCGTACGCCCAAGTCGAT
>QHYE01000125.1 GCA_003224055.1 Acidobacteriota bacterium
GATGAACGCGCCGCTACAAAGCAAACCCCACCGGTCTAAAGACCAGCCACTACAAGAGCGGGCCGGGCTAAAGCCCGGCGCTTACAAAACCAAGAGTCAGAGGCGCTCGAAGATGCCGGCGGCGCCCATGCCGCCGCCGATGCACATGGTGACCATGCCGTAGCGGGCGTTACGGCGCTGGAGTTCGCGGATCAGCGTGGCGGTGAGTTTGGCGCCGGTGCAGCCGAGGGGGTGGCCGAGGGCGACGGCGCCGCCGTTGGGATTGACACGCGAAGC
This sequence comes from Acidobacteriota bacterium, assembly GCA_003224055.1. Lineage (GTDB taxonomy): Bacteria > Acidobacteriota > Terriglobia > Acidiferrales > UBA7541 > Acidiferrum. The sequence continues at coordinate 277 of QHYE01000125.1, forward strand.
GTCGAGGCCGGCTTGCTGGATGACTGCGAGGGATTGCGCGGCAAAGGCTTCGTTGAGCTCGATGACGGCCATGTCGCTGAGGGAGAGTCCGGCGAGCTTCAATGCTTTGGGGATGGCACGGACCGGGCCGATGCCGAACTCTTCGGGGAGAACGCCAGCGGTGGCGTAGGCGACGAAGCGCGCGAGCGGTTTTAGTCCCAGTGATTTGGCGCGGGCGTCACTCATCACGACGGTCGCGGCGGCTCCGTCGCTCATCGGCGAACTGTTGCCTGCAGTGACGGATCCCTTGGCATGAAATGCGGGTTTGAGTTTGGCGAGGACGTCGAGATTGGTGTCGGCACGAGGAAGTTCGTCGGTGGCGAACGTGAAAGATTGCGTTGTGGGTTTCACCGACCCAGGCTTCGGTTTCGAGGATGCGCCATTGCCGTTCGGCAGCGAAGTGATTTTCACTTCGACGGGGATGGTTTCCTCCTTGAAATTTCCGGCGGCGATGGCGGCGAGCGCTTTTTTGTGTGATTCGGCGGAGAACTGGTCGGCTTGCTGGCGCGTGATGCCGAATTTGCGCGCGATGTTTTCGGTGCCGAGGCCCATGTTGATGTAGGCGTCGGGATAGTGATCGATGAGCCAGGGATTCGGGGAAATCTTGTTTCCGCCCATGGGGACCATGGACATGGATTCCGTGCCGCCCGCGACGATCACTTCGGCGGAACCAGAGCGAATCCGTTCCGCGGCGAGGGCGATGGCCTGCAAGCCGGAAGAGCAGAAGCGGTTGATGGTCATCGCGCTCGTTTCGACAGGGAGCCCGGCCCGGAGCGCGGCGATGCGCGCGACGTTCATGCCTTGTTCGCCTTCGGGCATGGCGCAGCCGAGAATCACGTCATCAATTTCTTTGGCGTCGAGGCCGGGAACGCGGGCGAGCGCTTCCTTGATGGCCAGTGCGGCGAGATCGTCGGGACGCGTGGCGCGGAGCGAGCCTTTATAGGCGCGGCCGACGGGAGTGCGGATGGCGGAGACGATGACGGCTTCGGGCATGGTGGGACCTCGCAATTCGAGATTCATTGTTCATTGTTGGGCGGGAGTGTGGAAAAAGCAACTCGTTGTGACTGGTGATTCGTCATTGGTGACTCGTGACTGGCGACTCCGAGATGCCCGGGGCAGGCTGGACAGTTCCGCCCCCGAGAATCTGGTTAACCACAACGCCCCCTCCCCTATGTTTTTTGTAAGTGTTGATTCTAAAGAATTTAACGTTACCGTAAGTCTTTTAGAATCAATACTTGTGAGATGACTTGGAAGTGTTGAAAACAAAAGACTTATTGGACGAGACTTCGGCTAAAACCCTACAAAACACGGTGTTCGTCCAGAAGTGCGGATTCTGAAGGACTTAGCCGCGAAACCAGCGACTAACAAAAACGCCAGCAAGATGCTGGCGCTAACCGGTGCCTAACAGCAATCATTCCTAGTTCATACTCTACATGAGCGGTACTCCTGGGTCAAGGAGAAAATGAGAAGTCAATCAGCCTCCGACTCTCCGACTAGTGGTCCGCTGACATTTCGAGGCGGGGATGTCCGCGCCAGCATCCTGTCAGGGAAGAGCGGTGATTAGCTTCTGTCGGATGTTATCACGGTTGAGAATCTCGACATGGGCAATTGTCCCATCAACGACGTCGAGTAGCAGCGTTCCTTCGGCTGCATCCAAATCCATGCAATCATGCCCGGGACCGTATTTTCCCTCAGGCTTCGGTTGCGTGTAAAGGATGCGCAGAAGTCATCTCCACATCGGCATCGCTCGACAATCGTCAATTGAGATACCTGAGCGGCCAGCAAAGGTTTCCCCGCCTTCTTGAGAAGTTGTTCGAGCTCATCCGCCAGAAGTGGAAGTATTTCAGTGAGTAACATCGAATTCCCGTCCTGCTATGGAAACTCTGGCCGAGGTACATATCGGCCCTGCGCGGGGCAGAATACCACTTATCTTGGTGCCACGACCTACGAGCCGTTACTCCGCGCGGAGGGCCTCGACGGGATCGACGGCGGAGGTGCGGCGCGAGGGGAGGTAGCTGGCCAGGAAAGCAGTGAGTACGAGGCCAAGAGAGACGGTGGTGTAGGTCAGGGGATCGACTGGGCTGACTTTGAAGAGCAGGGAGGACATCAAGCGCATCAGGACGATGGCCGCAGCCAGCCCGAAGACGACACCGATGCCCGTCAGCCAAAGTCCGTGGCGAACAAACATGTTGGTGAGAGCCTTCTGCTGCGCGCCGAGGGCCATGCGAATGCCGATCTCGCGCCTGCGTTGCGAAACGGAATAGGCGATCACGCCGTAGATGCCCACAACGCCGAGCAGCAGCGCCATGCTCCCGGCGACGCCGAGCATGATCAAGGTGAAGGAAGTCCGTGCCATGGACTGTTTGTAGAAATAGTCCACGGTGTGAACGGCAGCGAGCGGAAGATTCGGATTGACGGACCACACCGCCTCACGGACTTCTTTCAGGAAACTTTCCGAGCCGGCACGCGGACTGCGCAGGGCAAAGGCCACGCCGCGGCGCACCGTGGTGGGATTGCCCTCGAACCGGTCCATGATCAGTGGCCAATAGACGCAAGAGGACGCTTCTTTATTCACGCCGTCGTCGTGGACGTCCGCGACAACACCAATGACTTCCCGCCAGTCGTCCGTGGTGCCGACTCGGACGCGCTTCCCGATGGCGTTGGCCGGGCTATTCCAATACTCGCGCGCAAAGTTCTCAGAGATAACGACTACGGGAACCTTCTGGTAGAGGTCCGTCCATGTCAGCCCGCGACCGGCGAGGAGGGGAGTTCCAAGGGTCTCAATGAACCCGGGAGTAATGAATTTGAATCTCCGAATGGGAGCAAGCTGGCCCTCGCGGTAAGTGCGATCCTGCGCGAAGACGGGATCCATGCTGCTGTTTCCATCCATGGGGATGGAGGTGGAGAGTCCGACCGAAGATACGCCGGGAATCGCGGCGAGTTTGCGCAGAATTTCTTCATCCATGCGGACGACTTGTTCTTCCTTGGGCGCCTCGGAGTCGGGAATCGCGATACGGAACGTTTGTAATTCCGCGGCTGCGGTGAATCCGGGTTGCACCTTGGTGAGAGCATGAAACGTTCGAATCATGAGCCCGGAGCAGATGAGAAGCACGAGAGCCATGGCGACCTGCACGACGACCAGGACGCTGCGCGCGCGATGCTGCTCGCGGCTTTGGCTCAGGGCGCGACCACCTTCGCGGATGCCGGTGCTCAGGCGCACGCCTGCATATTTGAAGATGGGGATGGAGCCGAAGAGCACGCTGGCGAGGAGCGAGATCCCCAACGTGAAGAGCAGTACCGTGGCATCGATGCCTATTTCATGGATTCTGGGGAGGCCGGTGGGCGCCATCGCTACGAGAACACGCAATGCGACATAGGCCAAGCCCAGCCCGATCATGCTGCCGAGCAAGCCGAGGATGATGCTCTCCAAGAGCAGCTCGGCGGCGATGCGGCCGCGGCTGGCGCCCAGCGCAGCGCGCACGGCCAACTCCTGCCGTCGTCCTTCGACGCGGACCAACAGCAGGTTGGCCACGTTGGCGCAGGCGATCAGCAGTACCATGCCAATCGAACCCATCAGGACCCACAACATTTTGCCGACGTCTCCCACGACATCCTGTTTCAGCGGCCGAAGATTCGGCCCAATGCGCGCCTCTTCAAAGAGTTTGAGGCTGAAGCCGGGAGGGGCCGGGAAAGTTCTCATCGCAATCGGAATCATGCGCGCTATGTCGGCACTGGCTTGCGTGAGGGTGACGCCGGGCTTCAACCGCGCGACTGCGTCGTAGCTGAAGTTGCCGAGGAAGATTTTACTGCGGTCAAACTTGAAGGGCAGGAACATGGCGGGATCTTCGCGGTCCAGGAAGTGAAACCGCTGCGGGAGTACGCCAATGATTTGGCGGGACTTCCCGTCGACCATGACGTTGCGCCCGACGGCCGAGGGGTCTGCGCCGAACTTGTGCTGCCAATAACCATAGGAGAGCAAAACCGTTTCGGGCGTGCCGGGCAGATCGTCCTCACGGCTGAATAAGCGTCCCAGCATCGGCGATACGCCCAGAAGCGGAAGCGTGCCGTCGGTGACCAGCAAGGCGCGCACTTGTTCGGGTTCGGAGAGGCCGGTGACGCTGAGGGAATCGCCGCCGTACATGCCGATATCCCGAAACGACTGGTTTTGATCGCGATAAATGAAGTACATCGAGGGCGCAGCCTGCAGCTCAAGGATGTTGATACCGGGCGCCTTCTGCGCCACGGTGATGAGCTCTTCGGGATGGGGATAGGGCAGCGGCTTCAGCAGGACGCCCTCGAGGACACTGAAGACCACGGTGTTGGCCCCCACGCCCGCCGCGAGCGTGATCAAGGTGATGACCGTGAACATGGGTGTGCGAGCGAGCCTGCGCAGGACTTGTTTGAGCTGATTGGTAAAGGATTCCATGGGCGCGGTCCCTTTAGAGCCGCAATCGCTGCTTGCGGACCACTCGCTAGGTGACACCTATGTAGGTAATACGTCTGCCGGAGAAGGAAGTTCCGAAAAAATCTGCGAATGAGTCCGGGGCTGGGGCAGTCGGGATGACGATCCTTGGATTAGGCAGTCCAATGGACTCCACCGAGTCCCAACACCGGACTTCGCGGATCGTCATTTTCCCTTGATGGGAGAGCCTTTGCGGGGGATGAAGATGGTTGCTGGAGGCGTGACGTCGAATTTCTTCGAGTAGTTGCCTTGGTTGTTGGCGATGCCGACGCGGCCACGGGAATCGACGTAGAGCAAAGAATCGCCGACGGGGACGTCCATAAAGGTCTTGACATAGGGGAGCGTGACGAGCTTTTTGTTGATCTCGACACGGATTTTGTCGCCGAGGTTGTAGCCGAGCTTCTTGAATTCATCGCCCGGAATGTCGGTGATGAGCGAGCCGTAGGGATCGTCGAGGCCGATGATGTCGCCTTCGATGCCTTTTTCTGTAGTGATGGAAACTTTCGGAGTCAGGCGGACGAGTTGGGAAACTTCGGGGCCGACGAGATTGAAATCCCAGCCGGAGACGAGATGCGCGGCAGCAGGAGAGAAAATGTCGCGGCCGTGAAACGTGGAAGAAACGGGAGCTTCGATCATCCAGGCCTGGTTGGTGATTTCGCGAGCGGTGGCCAGGCCGTCGCGGTCGAGCACGGGCGTGATCAGGCCGTTATCGGGAAGAACAAAAAACTGGCCCTTCCTGGATTTGATGATGACGGCTTTGCGAGAAGTGCCGACGCCGGGGTCGACGACGACGAGGAATACGGTGCCGGCAGGGTAGTAGGGAGCGACGTCAGCGAGGAAACGCGAGGCTTCTTCGATTTGGTAGGGAGTGACTTGGTGCGTGATGTCCATGATGCGCGCATCGGGTGCGATGCCGATGATCACTGCTTTGCAGATGGCGACGGCGTCGTTGGCGGTGCCGAAGTCGGTCATGAAGACGATCGTGGGGCGCTTGCCGGATGGAGAAGCGGAAGACCCCGCTGAGCCATTCTGTACGCGGTCCTTCGAGCAAGCGGCGGCGAGAGTCAGTGCGAGCAGCGGCAGCAGGAGGAAACGAACGCGAGACGTCATCGACTCTCCGAGACCATGGAATGGTTTTCTTGGCGGCCAGTGTAAGCCGCGAGGTTGACATTCGGCAAGGCGCGGTCTACAAGGGACGCACAGGTCTTCCATCCTTACGAGTTTCAGGCAAAAAGGAGGCACCGTGATTTACTGGATCGTGGTCGGGCTTATCGCGGGCTGGCTCGCCGGGCAGGTGATGAAGGGCGGCGGATATGGAGTGTTGATCGACATCATCCTCGGCATTCTTGGCGGCATCGTCGGCGGCTGGGTATTCGGGATGCTCGGGATTTGGCCGGGCGGAGGAATCATCGGGTCGATACTCGTTGCATTTGTCGGCGCGGTGATTCTTGTTTGGATCAGCCGTCTGGTAAAAAAAGCGTAGCGAGCACTCAAGAACGCAAAACGCGTTGCCGCGTCAGCTTCTCCCGCCGCGGCAACGCGCGGTAGGACACATTCCCCGAAAGAAGTGTCTCGAAGCGTAGGAGCTTGACGTTACTGCGCGGCGGAATCCGGCGCGCGCATGGCGCGAAGAGCGGCGTAGCCGAGAAGCACGATGGCAAGGCCGAGAGCGATCCAAAGCAGATTTGGATGGCGTTCGGTGAAAGGACGAGGGTCGGCGTAATTTGCGGTGGTTTCTTCCGGGCCCAGATCGAGGCGCGATAACAACTCGTTTGGCTGGATGCGCAGGGTTCGGGAAAAGTCATATTGCGGCGCGGCGGCACGGGCGTTGCCGTAGATCAGGCGATAGGAGCGGTTCTCCCTAGGTTGAAAAAGCGCGAAACGGCGACTCATCGCGAGTGACATGCGCAACGACGAAAGCGGAACGTCGTTGCCGTTCAGGATCTCGACTCGCCAAAAGCGGGAGCCTCCCAATTCGTAAAAGCTCACGCGCAAGGATTCTTCCGTTCTTCCTGCAACTGAGTACCGGTAAATTTCTCCGCCTCCGGCAGGCTGCCATTGATTCGAATCACTGCTCGTGAGAATGCGCACGGCTCGATAAAACTCACGCTGGTCGGTCTCAAAATTCAATTCGGCCACGGGAATCGCGGCACTCTGGAGATCGACCGTCCATTGCGTTTGTGAGGGCGCGCTGGCTGGGTCGGGAGGCAGCAGGGCGATGAGGGGGGCGGGCGTTGGTTCTTCCTTCTCCACGCCCTGCGAAGCAAAGGCTTCAACGCCCGTTACGGAAAATTGCTCAGACGGTTCCTGAATACGCAGGCGCAAGTAGCGCGCATTATTTTCCGAATAGCGAATGGTCTGGCTACCTTCGAGGTTCTCCTTGCGAAAACGTGAGATGGGCGCGCGCAGTTTAACAATGCGCCAGAGATGCGCGTCGTCGCTGGCCGCGATTTCCACCCAGTTGATGAAGTCGGACTCGGGCGTTTGCACTCGCAGGCTGTTGTGAAAACTTGCGCGTGGGCCGAGATCGACCACGACTTGAGTGAATTGGCCGGGCACAAAGCTGTTCTCCCGGAGCGTGGCGGGGATGCTGACGGGCTGAGGCGGAGGAGCAAGACGGCTTCTCAATTCGAAGGGTTGTTCGTTGCCGAGGTCATCAATGATGCGAAGGTCCGCGAGACGGTTTCCGGAATGCGCGAAGGCGTCGCGATCGATGATGACGTAATTGAGAATGTCTGGGTGCGGCGATGCGAGAGAGCGTGAATAGCGCCAGGAGCGCCAGGCGGGAGGAAGATCGGCGGCGAAAGCGGCAGCGGCGAGAGCTGTGAGCAAGAGAAAGAAAGGAAAAGACCGGCGCTTCATGATTTGGAGGGCCCGTGAGCAACCTTGCGCTGGTAGAGAAACGAAACAACGAGCAGAACAAGGCCGAGGATAAAGAACGAAATGATGCGGTAGAAGCGTTCCAGATAAGAGCTGTCATACAAAAAGACTTTGACGACCACCAGGCCGAAGAGAACGAGAGCTTGCCAGCGCAGCAGTGCGGATTCGCGTCTGACCCCAAGAGCGATCAACGCGGAAGCGTAGGCGGTCCAGAGGAGAGAAAGCGCAAGATGTTGGGCGAGGCCGGAGTCAATTCCCAAGCCGGCATGAGAGCCGAAATGGTCCCAGAGTTCGAGCGAAAGGGCGATCAACGCGAACACGTTAATGCCTACGGCGAAAACGCCGAGGGCATTGAGTTCGTCGCGGCCAACTGCGGATTCGTGTTCACGCGCGGCGTAAACTACGACGCCGAAGCAGAAGATCAGGATGGCGTAGGCGGCGAATCGCTCATTGAACAGGAATTGCGGCGCGGGCAAGGGGAAAATGAGAAGCCGGACGGTGGCAAGCGCGAGAAGGAAATAGCCTCCCGCGCGCAGAAATCCGGTCGTCGAACGGAAGCCGGTCCAAACAAGGATTGCTCCTTCGATGGCAAACGCCAATGTGATCCACTTGCCTTCGAGGCGAATGGGGATGGCCAGCGTGGCAAAGGTCAGCGCCAGGCCGGCGAAGAGCAATAGCACCAGCGGCGATTCGCCGGCTTTGGGCGGGGGCATGAGACGTGCGACCAAAAGCTGTCCTCCGGAGAGCGCAAGCACGAGAAGCGTCAGCGGCCAGCGGTCCTGCGGCCAGAGCATGACGTACAGCGCGCCGAGGTACGCAAAAGAATTCGCCAGGACCACCACGATATCGAGCTCGTGCAATTGGGAATAGCGGACGGCCCGAAGCACCGGAAGAGCGGCGTAGAGAAGAAAGAAGAGCGTGGCAAAGATGATGGTGCGCTCGAGCTTGGCTGGGCGATAAAACTCCGAATACCAGCCCCAGAAATAGAGCTGGCTCAAAAGGAAGGAAATGGGTGTGAGCGAGCGCCAGTCGCGGCGCATTTCGATCGCCAGCAGACCTACGCCGAGAATCAAGAGATAAGTAAAGAGAACGACTTGGGCGTCTTTGCCCTCGCTGACGAGCACCGGCGTCAGAAACCCGCCGAAAAGAGACAAAAGAGCGATGCGCTGCGAATTGCGGCCCAGAGCGACCGCCGCCATACCCGCGGTAATCACGATCATGGCGGCGAAACCCACATCGAGGCTGAAGAGCTTGTAATACTGGCAACCCGCCCAAATCGAAAGATACAGCACCGCAGCACCAAGGCCGGCAATGCCTTCAGAAAAATACGAATAACCCCGCTGCAGCAGCCAGTGGCTCCAGGGGAGCATCGCTGCTCCGAGCAGAATCCCGATGGCCACGCGGCCGCTCGGGCCAATCCAGTTGTTGTCAAATGCGTATTTCAAGAAATACGTGACCGCGAGAATCAATGCAGTGATGCCTATGCGGTTCAGCCAGCGCCCGCCGATAAGCGTTTCCAGATCCAGAGCGGAAGAGGACTTTGTTTGAGAACTATGAAGTGGCGGTGCCGCGAAAACATTGAATTCCCGCGGCGGCAAGGGAACTTCACCCGGCTTGGGAATATCTCTCGGTGGAATGGGCGGGGGAGGTGCCATCTGCAGCGGTGCAGAGACTGACGGTGCCACTTTGGGCGGCTCCGCATGAGCTGGCCCCTCTATCACTGCCGGAGCAGTGGCAGTTCCGCGAGAGGCGAGTGATTTTTCGAGCGCGGCAAGATGCTGTTCCAGCGCGGAAAGGCGTGCGGCAAGATTCTGCAGGGGGAACGTCCGTAACTGCTCTGCCAGGTGCTGGACCCGGACGAAGGCGGAGATGGCAAGGATTGGGGTGAGGATGAGTACGATAGCCGCGAGAACGCCGAGAAATTCCATGAAAGGGGTGCGAGGGCTTCGCGAAACAGGAATTAGAACACACTTAATTAGCCCGAACAACCTGAAGCGCGAGCTTCCACTGTCACCGAGAGCCGTTCCCGGCGGCACTTGCCAGGAAGGGTGGGACGAGGGGAAAAGGGGCAAGAGTGATACGGTGGAAGGCGGGTGATCACTACCATTCGAGTCAGGGATGCCTGTACGGAGGTACAGGTTTTCCACAGGCAGTACAGGGAAAACGAGGCGAAAACTATGACGAAAGTAAAGGCCTCGCAAACATATTTGTTTTCTATAACTTGCAGTGTTTTAAGCTGGAACGTTGGGTACTAGTAGTTTGGGTGAGGCCCTAAAATGTAACTTCTGTACCATCGCCTTTTAGGACCACATGCTGTCAAATGGTACAGGTGCGGTGGAATGGACCTTCCGGCCAGGGTCGAGCATCTAAGACGGTGAGTTGATGGCTGAATTATAGAAACAAAATGAGCCGCAAGGGTTGGATGGAATGGGGAACGGGAATAGAGGAAAGATGAAGACCACGGACAAGAGCCGTAAGTGGATGTGGGGGTTTCTGGGACTCGTAGTTGCGCTGCAGATGTATTTCGTCTGGGAGCTGCTGGCTGTGTTTGCCCTGTTTGCAGTGGGATTCGCCGCGATCGCCGCGGTGGTGGGCAGCCTGTATATGCTCGTCAGGACCTGGGCCGTGGCAGTGGAGCGCCTGGCCGAAAGCAGGCATCCGGTGCTGGTAGCCGTGAGACAACGACTCGATACCGCGGAAGATATGGCGCGCCGTCCGTTCCGGCGTCCAGGTTCCGTCACAGCACGTTAACCAGTTTGAGGACTTTCTGGCTTCGGCCAGAGCACACGCAGAGTTCGTCATCCTGCCTCCTTCAGGAATGAACGGGGTTCTGCGACAAGAGTGAAAAGAAGAGAGCCAACCGTGTTTGAGATTACGGTTGGCTCTTTTCTTTGCATGCGTGACTGGGCCGCCGCCCAATACCAGATATTGTTTCTTTCCGAAGGCTAGTGAGTCAGGGGATCAATGTCTGGATCGGGAATGATCGGGGTGTCATCCTCAGAGTGCGTCTCCCCGTTCCCTTCATGAAGTGTTTTTCCGTTGTCCTTGAGGAGTCCGTCGAGGGTCGATTTTGAATGCTCGTCGACGGCGCTGACTGCGGCTACAAGACACGAATATAAAAAGGCTTTCATGCTCTTGCGGAACTGGTCGGTGGAACGTTCCGCGGCGCGGGCCACGTCGGTCTCGATCGCCTGCCGCCGCGCGTCGCAAGCGGCGCGGCTCTCCGCGTCAAGCGAGGAGAGCGTGGCCACCGCGCGTTCCCTCGTTTCGGCAAGCGCCATGCTGACTTGCATCTCGGACTGCCGCTGGAAAGCGCCCAGGGCGGCGTTGACCGCGCTCTGCACCAGCGCCTGCACTTCCGCGGACCGCGCATCCAGTTTCAAGAGCGCTTCCTGGGTGACCGCATGGGTACCCGCAAGCATCTGTTCATAGCGCCGCTCCACGGCGCGGGCCGTGGCGCCCGCAAATTCATTGGCGGCTTGGGTGACGGCTTCGTTCATCTTTGCATGGATTTGCGGCTCGATCTCGCGCGACATTTTGTCCACAAATTCCTGGGACTTCGCCAGTTCGCGGCGCAAATCCGCTGCCTGTTTTTCGAGACGCTGCGCCAGCTCTTCGGCCTGTCCCCGGTACATCTCCATCTGCTCTTTCCAATGCGAGGCGATTTCGGCGGCCAGATCGTCCTTCGAAGGGAGTTTCAGCGATTGAATCCTCGCTGGAAACAGTTCCTCGATCTCGCGGATGCTCGAGAGCCGCACGTCATCGATCTTGGAAAGAGCCTGCCTGACGCGTTCGTCGACATGTTTGGCGACTGCTGCTTGCGCAGCGCTCTCCGCCGCCTGCCGCAGCTTCCCTTGCAGCGCCGCTACGAGACCATCCGGCGTGATGACCACGCGGCGTGGCTTCGCCGTTTCCGTTTCTGCACCAACAGGCGGTTCGGAAGCCGGGGCAGGCGGAGAAGGAAACGTGGCGACGTCGGCCATTCTTGGTTCCGTCCGCGCCGGCGCTTCATCGGGGCTAACCGCCATCTCCGAAGGCATCAGCGCGGGAGCAACTGCAGTTCCGAATTGCGGCATCGTGGCGCTCATTTTTCCAGCCGAAAGCCAATCCTGCGGCGGTACCGCGATGCCCCAGACATTTCCCGGGGTTTCCAATTCCACGCCCACTTGCTGCAATTCGCGCGCACTGTGAGACACGTGGACGGACTTCACCTTCGCGCGCATGGACGGAGGCCTCGGTTCGACGTTCAATCCCACCACCTGCAATGTCACCCACGTTCCCACTCCATAGTCGTGCCGGGAGGGATAGCGGCATCCGTGGAGGTTGAGGCTGGTGGAGACAGTTCTCTCGACGAACGGCTCGCCCATGCGGTTCTGGCCAAAGATAATCAGCGGGATGGAACGATCAATGCGAGTGCTGCGGCGGGCGTCTTCGCCATTCATGTTGCGTGGAGCGCTGGCGAGATTGGACTGACTCACATCTCCTCCCGGAAAATTAAATTCGGACTCTTATTCCCATTGGGACATGCCTGAACAGATGCTAGAACTCGTTCGCAAAGATGTATTTTTCCCGCTGTCCCCGTTGCGATCTCCAGCGCCGACATCAGGAAATGGCCATCCTTGCGACCCCACGCGGGTGATGTTAGCCGAAGCTCGCGCGCTTGTCGATGTCTCGATTGGTTTTCTTGAGTCGCCGCGCCGGTTTTGCGGAGCAGCGCTAGAAGAGGCGACGATTTCCCTCAGCTCTGGTAGGCTTTGTGTCCCTGAGGGAGGACGGGCAGTTTCAACGCATGCAAAATCCCTCAGTAAAACGCGACGCCGCCATCCACGTTGATCGACTGCCCCGTGATCGCGCTCGATTGATCCGAGCAGAGGAACAGCGCGGCCCGCGCGATCTCTTCCGCCGTTTGTGCACGGCCTTGTAGCAAGCCATTCAGAAATTCAGCCAGTTGTTCCTCCGCGCTGACGCCCATTTTCTTCGCGAGCACCGCGCCCAGTTCCTTGGACATTTGCGTCTCCGTCACGGGCCCAGGACAAATGGCGTTCACGCGCACGCCTTTGCGCGCTCCTTCCGCCGCGGTAACGCGCGTCAGCCCCAGCATCCCCGCTTTTGCCGCCGCGTAAGCCGAGCCCCACGAGTATGCGGCCTTGGCCGAGAGGCTCGACATGTTAAGGATCACGCCGGATTTCCGCGCGTACATCTCTGGAAGCACCAATTTGGACAACAGAAATGCCGCTCGTAGATGGATCGAAATTACTTTGTCGAATTCCGCCAGCGGATAGCCCTCCACCGGAACCACCGGGCCGTAATGCCCGGCATTGTTCACCAGAATGTCCACGCTGCCGAATTTTTCGCGGCACGCTGCGACGACGTGCGCGCACTCGGCCTCCTGCGTCAAGTCGGCCGCCGCAAAACCGACGCGCCCGCCGGTTTTGGAGACTTCTTCCGCGGTCGCGCTGAGTTCTCTCTGCGTGCGTGCCGTCAAAAAAACTGCCGCGCCTTCCTTCGCGAAAAGATGTGCGATGGCGCGGCCAATCCCACGTCCCGAGCCGGTAATCAACGCAACGCGATCTTTGAGTTCCATGGGAAAACGAGGATAAAAGGAAACGGAAAAGGAGGCAAGCCACTTGGCTCAAAATTCAGTTGCGCGCACTGCATACTAAAGAGGGAGGATTCCGCGCTTCCCCGTGAATCACCGTTCTAGTTCGTTCCCATGTTCGTCGCTACTCCCATTTTTTGACGCTGTCCCAATGCGTTTGATAATTTTCCTTCCGGCCGCGGCAGAGCAGGATCGGCCGGGTCTCATAATAAAGGGCGTAGGGGTTCTCGATGCTAGCGGCAGCCGCCACGCTTTCGTAGCCGGATCTCACGTCTTCGATCGTTGCCCCGATCCGAATTACGATCTCGCCCGTGTAGTTCCGCGGCCCCCACAGAAAATAGCTTTGATGGCCGCTAATGGCTTTGGGCAATCCGTATTTCGGCCCGAAAAAGTCGATCGCTGCAGCTTCGCCATAATTATTGGTGAATATGGCCGTCTTTGCCCGTTCCTCCGGCGTCAGTGTCTGATAGACGCGCACCACAGCCTGCACCATCTCCTGCCAGTTGAATTCGTCCGCATAATACTGCGGCAGCGCCGCCCCCATGTGGCTGTGTTCGGAGCGGGGAATCGTGAAGGGCAAATGTTCCTGAAATCTCAGGTAACCATCAACAGGTAATACGGGGAGAAACGCCGGCAAGAGCAGCAGCACGCCGACGATGAGCCAAGTGAATGCCAGCGGCCTCAGAGCCGCGCGCACTCGTGGCCTTCCCTCGAAAAATGGCGCTGCAAGCAAGCGTTCGGCCGCTACGGCGCCTCCGGCGAGCACAATGCAATAGGCCGGCGCGGAATAATAATTTTTCCCGTGCGCCATCAAAAAGAACGCGAGGGTGATGACAAAGGCCCAGCCAAATGTACGGAAGTGTCTCGCATTTCGTGAAAATAAATAAAAAAGGAGCCCGGCAAGCCAGAAAGGAAAGCTCACTGGGCCCATGACGAGAATCTGTTGCGCTAGAAACGCAAGCGGAGAGAGCACCACGTCTTTTCCCGAAGCACGGATGTTGTGCATCAGCTCGAGGAACGGCCAGTGATGGTGCATGTTCCAGAGAAGATTTGGCAAAAAGATTAGCAGCGCCACGCCACCCCCGGCGAAGAGCCACGGCGTGAGCAGCAGTTTACGATGCGGTGAAAGCAGCAGACCAGCTAGCAGCCCAAAGGCAAAAACCGCGATCGAATATTTGTTTTGCAGGCCGAGACCAGCGATCGCCCCGAAAGCAAGCCAAAGCCTCGAATTTCCGGTTTTGATCATCCGCAGGATGACAAACGCGCAGCCCGTCCAGAAAACGGGCTCCAGCGGGTTCATGGCGAACTGATGATCGATGACGTACCACACCGGGGGCGTAACGCTCAGGACGGCGGCCAGTACTGTGCCAAATCGGCCAGTTCCCAATTCTCGCGCAAACGCGGCGGTCAGTACGACGCGTACAGCCCCTGCGAGTGCCGGCCAAAATAGAAGCGCGGGCAGCGACGTCCCCAGGGTATGCCGCGCAACCCAGCCAAGCCCCGCAATCAACGGCGGCTGGTCTACGTAGCCCCAATCCAGGTGCTCCGAGCACGCCAGGTAATAGAGTGCATCACGAAAATATCCATAACGCGTCGCTGTCAACAGGTGCAACAGAAAATAAATGGCCGCGACAACAAACACCCATCGCGAGAGCGGGCTTTGGTGCGAACTTTCGTTCGTTTGGGTGCCGTTCATGGCCCGAGAGGATACCAGTTCTGTGTTTGTCATGCGGGGTGTGATAGCAAACGGCGCCCGAGCATTCAACAAGCGGGGGACAAGCGGGCCGCTGCCAGGGACAACCGGGTTTGGTGCCGCGCAATTTTCTTGCTCCGTGTATTAGCCGCCGCTCTTCAGCTTCCCCAGCATGTGATGGACGAACTCGGTAATCTCGTCTTGACGGAAGGTGTGGCGATTGACCGGCTTCTGGCCGACCGCGCGGTACGCCAGCCGCCTCGACGACTGCTCCACGAGGTCAAACACAATGGTCCCTTCGCGGTACCGGATATTTTCGTAGCCAACGACCGGCGGACCCCAGCCCCACGATTCCCAGCATCCGTACGGTCCGCAAACGACTCCCGGATAGGAACTCGGGTAGACGCGCTGCAGGGTAACGTCATGCTTGCGCACCGCCAGGTGGTATTCCACGAGAAAATCCGCATCGCGCGGGTCGCTCACCTGCCGCAATCCTTTGGAAGTAAGCGTCTCCTCGATGGCGATGCGAACCCGCTCGCGCACCATATCATTGCTGCCGTAAGGATCGCGCGCGATGGTTTCTCTCCGCGAAATCACGTCGCGTGAAACAACGGGACGCCGGTCCCCGTCCCTGGGCGCCGCCATCGGCCGCCACGCCCACGTGCTCCCTTTGTGCACGGGGATGCCCGGATCGCGCGTCACCTCGAGGTGCTCGTCGCATCCGGCAAACAGCAACCCGCAAATCAAAACCGTAGCCGCCAGAAGCGGCGATTTTCCCATGCCATTCGTAAAATTCTTCATCAGACCGTCCTCCAGAACGGACACAGTCTCCTACGCACTGAACACGGCATGGCTGGAAGAGTTGCGGTGGAAAGTCGTCTTGCAAAGTGAGCGATTCCCTGCGAATCAGGGAGACGGAGCCTTCCAGTCCGCGGGTGGAAAAACGACCGGCCAGAACTTGGGGTTGGGCGCGTCGAATTCGAACGCCACCGAAAAATACTCCGATGCTGTGTCGTCCACGCGTATAACCCGGCACTTTTGCTCCGCTTGGTTCTGCGGGTTCACCAGAAGCATGGGCTGGCCGAGTTGCACGTCCATTTTCATCTTCAGCAAGCCGCCGTGCGCATTGACCACCTGCGTCAGCGCCTCCTCCCGGCGCGCATGGCGCTGGGTGTCCTCGGCGATCACCGTGACTTTCATCTGCAGCATCACGCGCTCGCTTCGCCGGCGATCGCTCGGATTAGAAGGTCTATCCAATCTGGCTCCTGGTTAAAGTGAATTGTACCCGTACCACTCCCAGGTAAGTGCGTTTCGATTGGCGTTAGTTGCTTAAAATGCCGCCAGTCCGAATCGGGATGCCAGACTAGGCTTGGCGAGAACGCAGCAGGGACTCCAGCCGGGCTTTCACCGCCGGCCATTCGGGATCGACGATGCTGAAGTAAACCGTGTGGCGGATGCGCCCCTTCGCCGTGATCATGTGGTTTCGAAAGATTCCTTCTTCCCGCGCCCCGATGCGCAGAATCGCCGCGCGTGATTTCTCGTTCAGCGAATCCGTCTTAAGTTCCACTCGGATGCAACCCAGCGTTTCGAACGCATGTTTTAGCAGTAAGTACTTGGCCTCGGTATTTACCGCCGTGCGCTGCCACTCGCGCGCCACCCACGTCCAGCCAATCTCCACGCGACGGTGCGTGCGGTCGATGTTGCCGTAGCGCGTGCTCCCGATGGCGCGCCCCGTAGCTTTCTCCATCAGGGCAAATGGCAGCGACACTCCTCGTTCCTGTTCCTGGAGCGCGGTCTCGATGTACGCCGCCATCTCCTCCACGGTTCGAACGGGCACGGGAATCCACCGCCACAATTCCTCTTCCAGGCCAACCTGAGCCAGCCCTGCCAGATGCGCCTTCGCCAGCGGCTCCAGCCGCACATGACTTCCTTCCAGCATGACCGGCGCAACGTTCATTTCATCTGCCATAGCGCGTTCATTTTAGGTACAGCCCTTCTCGTTCAGCGAGCACCAATTTGGCCAAATGTCGCCTGGCGGCGTCTCTTCTAAGGAAACGGGATGCAGGCAAGCCGCGGCATAAGGTATGATAGAGTCTTCAAGAATTATCTATTTAGGATAACAATGCCGACTGCAATGAATGGAAAAGTCTTGCTGAGGGTCAGGCCCCGGGGGTTCTGTGCCGGTGTCGTGCGCGCGGTGGATATCGTCGAACTGGCGCTGGAGGCCTACGGCGCGCCAGTCTACGTGCACCACGAAATCGTCCACAACACCTACGTCGTGGAGCAGTTACGCCGCCGCGGTGCGATCTTCGTGGAAACCATCGAAGAGGTGCCCCATGGCGCGGTGCTGGTTTTCAGCGCCCACGGCGTGCCACCCACGGTCCGCGATGAAGCCAAGTCGCGCGCCCTGAAAGTCATTGACGCCACTTGCCCGCTAGTGACCAAGGTCCACCTGGAAGCGCTGAAATTCGCCCGCGAAAAGCGCACTATCATCCTCATCGGCCACAAGGACCACCAGGAGATCGTCGGCACCTCCGGCGAAGCCCCCGACCGCACCATCGTTGTGGACTCCGTCGCCGCCGTGGACGCGCTCGAAGTCGACGATCCACTGAAGCTCTCTTTCCTCACGCAAACGACTCTGAGCCTCTATGACACGCAGGAAATCGTGGCGCGGCTGCGCCACAAATTTCCCGCCATCCAGGGCCCGGCCAGCGACGACATTTGCTACGCCACGCAGAATCGCCAGGAAGCCGTCGAGCAAGTCGCCAAGGACGTGGACCTGATCCTCGTGGTTGGCTCGCCCAACAGTTCCAATTCCAACCGCTTGGTGGAAGTGGCGCAGCGCAGCGGCGTCAAAGCGCAATTGATCGACTCGGCGAAGGACATTGACGTGAAGTGGCTCGAAGGCATTGCGCGTGTCGGCTTGACCGCGGGTGCATCCGCTCCCGAAATCCTCGTAGAACAAGTGAGCGAGCGGCTGGCAGAGTTCGGATTTACAGACCAGCGCGATCTCGACTTAATCGACGAAGATGTGCGCTTCACGCTGCCGCCGGAATTGGCGACCATCGCCCCGGCGCCGCGCCGGTAAACGATTTTGCAGTTGGCAGTAGCCGGCATTTGCGAGTGTTTTGTATCCGGGGTTGACTGAGGGCGTTCGTGGAATCGGCCGCTCGTCTGTGGCCTGACGCGGTACACGGGGAATTCAATACAAGGAGCTAGACCTTGGCGGTCAAAATCGTCCGTCAGCCGAAGAAAATTGCCCTGATTGGCGCGCCTTCGAGCGCCGCCGCCTTCTCCGCGGGCAGCGAGAAGGCTCCCGCCGCTCTGCGTGCCGCGGGAATCGGCGAAAAGCTCCAGGCCATCGGTTACGAAGTGACGGATTACGGTGATTGTGCGCCCCGCCTCTTTGCGGACGACGAGGAACACAAGCGCGCACGTAACCTAGCGGAAATCGTTGCCGGTCTTAACGATTTGAAAACCCGCGCGGAAATCGCCGTGAAAAGCGGCGCTCTCGTACTCGTACTCGGTGGCGATTGTGCGCAGGTGATTGGACTCCTGACCGGTGTTCGCCGCTACTACAAACACGTGAATCTGCTGTGGTTCGATCGCGACGCGGATTTGAACACGCCCGCTTCCACCCCCTCGGGCCGCATTGACGGAATGGTTGTCGCTCACATCATCGGCCGGGGCGCGCCGGAGCTAGTGCGCTTCTGGAGCGACGCGCCGCTCGTGCGCGAGCCGGACGTCACTCTCTTCGGACTAGAGCGCCTCGATCCCCCCGAGCAGGAGTTCCTCGCCAAATCGCCGATGCGGCACATGGACGCTGCGGATATTCTGCTGAGGGGCGCTGCAAAAGCCGCCCACGATGCGCTGATTCAAGTCCATGCCGACGCTCGCGAATTTGTCCTGCACCTCGATATCGACGTCATCGCCCAAGAAAATTTTCCGGCCGTGAACGTTCCCGGCAGCGGCGGCCTGGGCCTGGACGATGTTCGAACCGCCTTGGTCGAGTTCGCCAAGCACAAGAATCTCCTTGGCCTGGACGTCGCGCAATACAATCCGGACAAAGATCCGGACGGCAGCGGCGCAGGCAAACTCGTCGATCTGCTGGTCGAAGCGCTCTCCGCTCGCCTCGAGGCGCTAACCGCACCCCCGGCGGATTCCTCCGCGAGTTCCGCCGAAGTCTCTTCCTCGGAAACGACCGCGTAGACGGTTTCCCAGACTCCGCAAAGCGTCCGATCGAAAACTCCGCGCTCTTTCAACTGCATGGAATAGAAGTGAACGCGCCGGTCAGGAGGCCGCAGCGGCGCGCTTGCGCAGATAACGCGCCAGCCCCAGAAAGGACAGATTGAGCCCCGCATTGAAGACGTAGTGTTCCACTTCCTCTGCGGGAAGGTACTCTGCGATTTCAGCCCGGGCAGCGGACATGAAAGAAGCCATCGCCGCGGATTCGTCTAAGGCGGATCGCATGCTTTTCTCGGCCAGCTCGGCCCATTTGTGCAGCCGTTCGCGAAACAGCAGGACATGCTCGGCCGGATTTTCGGAGAATCCGAAGTGCGTGAGAAAGAGGCGCGCGGGTTTGCGTTCCAGGATCGCGGTGAAAGAATTCTCCCAAATCTCCAGATCAATGTCCGGTGGCGGAGTAGCGGGCATCACATAGGCATGGCCCTCGATACGCACACCGGTGGTGTCGCCCACGAAAGCGACACTCTCGCTGTGATCCAAGTAGCTGACGTGATGCGAAGCGTGGCCCGGCGTATAGACGACCTCGAGTTTGCCTGAGCCGAGCGTGAGCGTTTCGCCCCCTTCGAGGATGCGAAGATTTTCCGCCGGGACGGGAAGCGTCTCACCAAAAAGTTGGTGCAGATCGTTGGGCCAGAGCCTCAGGGCGCTGGCCAGCAGCTTCGAAGGATCGGCCATGTGCGGCGCGCCATTCCTGTGCACGTAGACCGCAAGCCGCGGATTTTCCCGCACCAGCGCTCCGCTCGCCCCGGCGTGATCGAGATGAATGTGGGTGAGCAGAAGAGCTTCAAGATCTCTTACGGAAAGGCCGCGGGCGTGCAACTGCCTGCGCAGCGTTTCGAGCGTCGAGCCCGGGCCGGGATCCACGATCGCGCGGTGGCCCTCCGATTCGAGCAGCGCCGCGGCGATGGAGCGCGGGTGTCCCATCCACTGGTTGTCGAGCGTGGTGATGCCAAGCATAAGTAGAGCAGTGTAGCGCAAGTGCAACGACTCGTGCCGTTCCAGCAATGTTTCCCCTGTGCGGCAAGCAAGCCAATTCAAATGCGAGCGGGGAAGGAAAAGGAAGGAAACAGTTGCGGCGAAAGGGAATTGTGGAATAACCTTACGGCACCGTGCACTGTTCTTTTTTGTGGATTCTCCGGGCCCAGAAATACGCGTTGGTTCAGGTGCCTGCGGAGCTTGCGAGCAACGAGTTCGAGAACCGCGCAACGTCTTGCTCGTCCGCCGATAAGCGGGCGGGGCCGCGGCGCGAATATCAATCAAACGGGATTAGAAGCTATTTCAAAACCCTCCGTAAGACGATGATGAAGCAGGCGATATGAAAGAATGCGCTGTAAATCGTGAGCGAGCGGTCATAGCGAACCACCAGATGCCGGAAGTTGCCGAGCCACGCGAAGGTGCGCTCGACTTTCC
>QHYE01000126.1 GCA_003224055.1 Acidobacteriota bacterium
AGACAGTTGCTAGTATTTGGTCAGAAAGGAAAGGCTGTGGTGACACCGGCTCGTCGCTGATTGGCAGGATCGAGGGATAGGCAAGAATGCCTGTCCTACTTTTTTGGGAAGAGACTTTGCCCGGAGAGACGGCTACTCGCGGATGACGGAGACTTTGGCGGCGGGGACTTCCAGACGCATGAGGCGGTGATTGTTGTCGAGAAGGAGAAGAATTTCGAGGTCGGACGTGGTGACCTTGAGACCTTCATAGGATTTGCCATCGGCAGAGGCGGAGCCGGTGGATTCGACGGTGATGGTGCCGGGAGTGAGCTCCTGCGGGATGAGGACGGGGAAAGTTTGTGCGCCGCGCTTGGACCAGTCGTAGACGCGGGCGAGAACGGCGTACTGGTGGTAGAGATTGTTGTCGAGGACGGCGACGAGGGGCGTGTTGAAGGAAAGAGTTTGTTCGAACGGGCGAGCGCCTTGCATTTCGAGAGTGATTTTGGCGACGCCGTTGGCGAAGAGGATGTGAGCGCCGTTAGTTTTTTCGGCTTGCGCGGTCCACTCGTAGCTGATGGGGGCGCCATCGGGTTGCAACGTGAGCGTGCCAGAAATCTTGCTGGCCGGGCCTTCGGATGGCTTGATGTCCGCGGTACCTTTGGCGCGCCAGCCGGCGCCGGAAGGCGCGATTTCGAAATCTTCGCGGCCGACGGTCTGGCCGTCGAGCTTGATGGTGAGTTTCCCTTTGTCCTGGGCGAAGATGCCGGGGCTGCTCTTCTGGGCGGCGAGAGTCAGGGCGGTGCAGGCGAGGATTGTTAGAACAGCAGTAACTATCTTTCTGTATTTCATGGTGCGTGTTACCCCCGTGCTCATTCTCTCTCAGGAGAGAGGTTTCTCAACGAGGAGATGCGATTCGTTTCCGCCGGAAGCAACAATGCCGCGGCGGAGAATTTCCGCGACGACCTGGGCGGGTTCGCCGGAGCTGTCAACGCGATAGTCGGCGAGCTGATAGGAAGGCAAGCGCTGGGCGTAGAGCGCGCGGAAGCTGGATTCATCGCGGAAAAGCGGGCGGCCGGTCATGGTCATGCAACGGGCGAGGAGGACGTCGAGAGGCGAGTCCAGCCAGAGGACGGGAGCGTTCGAAGCGCGAAGAAAATCAGGACAACCGGGCTGCGCGTAAGTTCCCCCACCGAGAGCGAGGACGGTGGCTTCACTGTGTTCGGAGGCCCGGCCAAGGGCGGCGCGGAGCTGATCGGCTTCGATCTGGCGGAACGCGGGCTCGCCGAGGCGTTCGAAGATCTCCGGGATTTTCAGGCCGGCGGATTCCTCGATGCGTTGATCGAGATCCACAAAGCGCCAGGCAAGCTGACGCGCGAGCAGCGTGCCGACAGTGGTTTTGCCGGAGCCCATGAAACCCGCGAGGCACAAGATCGGGACGCGGGATTGAGGCCCGCGCAAAGGAGGAGTGGCATCCACGTGATTTTTGCGCGAGATACTAATCGCGCTTCAGAATGCGAATTGTACCACTGTAAGAGGAGAGCTCGACTTTCGCGAGGCCTTGACCGACGGTGCCGAAGAAGCCCTTGGTGAATTTTGAGGCGAGGCGTTTGATGCCGTGCGAATCGGGCTTGAGGAAGGCGGCGGCGCGGTTGTCCACAGCGCCCAAGGTGGTTTGGGCGTTGAGGTCGAAGGAATCGGCGCCGGAGAAGCGGACTTCGACGAGGCCCTTGCCGCTCTTCATGGTGTACAGACCGGTGCGGATGAAATCGCCGTCGAAGAGAATGTTGCCGGAAGTTGTGAAGATGCTGACATTATTGAGCGCCGGCTGAAGGATCTGAGCTCCACCGCTGATGGATTTGAAATCCAGCTTGCCGGCACATTGCGTGCAGACCAGGGAGCCTTCCGTGGTGCGGATGATGATGTAGCCGGAAACTTCCTTGAGGTGGACGTCGCCCTTGACGCTTTCGAGCGTCATGTCGCCCATGACCTGCTCGACATAGATGAGGCCGGTTTCGGTCTTCAGTTGCAATTCGGTTTCTTCGGGCACGGTGAGCTGGAGGTCGGCTTCGAGTTCCAAAGGCTGGGCGGCGGAGTCCAAAATGTTGGCGGTAACATCGATGCGGTCGCCGACCTGCTCCATTTCAAAGCCAATCTTGTTGGAGAGCTGGCTGGCGGAGACGTCCACCTGGGGATTCTTGGAAGACTTTACTTCGATGCGGCCGTTGGCGACGTTGTGAATCACCACGACGGGCCGGCTCTTGACGGCAAAATGCTTTTCGAGATGATCGCCGGCGGCGCGCGCGGGGATACCGGAGAAGAGAAAAATTACGGCCCCGGCGACGGGCAGAATACTTCGCTCAATGCTTTGAAGACACATGTTAATTGACGCTCCCTCCGCGATCCATCATCGCAGACAGTAATTCCGCTTTTTGCTGATAGGCGTTGGAAAGGTATTCGCGCGCCAGATCGTCCTGTGGCGCATCATTTAAACGGCGCTCGCAGTCAGCAATGAAATCGTCGACGGTTTGAAGATTCTCGCGCAGGGAAGTATCCACAGGCGAGGTACTGGCGAGGATGATGCCCCGCGCGAGGGGTTCCTGTTCATTGAGGACGATGCGAGTGGCGGCAAAGGGCCCGGAGGCGATGACGGTGTCTTGCATCGGCGGAGCATTCCTGCCGGAGCCATTATCAGTGCGGAGCTGGAGGAAGCCGGCGGCGATAATGAGCAAGCCCACAGTGGCAGTCGCGAGAGCACGGCTGCGGAAGAATTCGCTGAAACCATGCCACCAAGAAATATGCTCCGGGGCGGGGACAAGCGCGGGTTCCTTGATAATCCCTTCGCGTTCGAGCTGGGCGCGAATGGAGATCCAGATACGATCGGGAGGCGCGATTTCGGAAGGCATCTTGCGGGCGACATCCACAATGCTGGTCAAATCCGCAATGTAGTTGCGGCACTCGCGGCACTCCGCGAGGTGCGTGTTTACTTCTTTGGGCAGAGGCGCCAGGCCTTCCTGCTCAACAACGGATTCCACGTCCTTACAGTGCATGGCACTTCACTCCAAAGAAGAGCGGCGCTGGATGCCCGTCCTCTCGACTTTCTCTCAAAATTTGCCGGCGCATCGATCGTCGATGATTACGCCGCGAAGCCGAATGCACACACGAGAATTTCGCTCATTGTAGCTCAATCGTTGTCCGCCGTCTGAGCTTTCGCGGCGTGCCGTTCTTGCCGCGCCTGCTCCCGAACTTCTTCCTGGAGCAACTCGCGCAGACGAGTTCGAGCCTTGTGCAATTGCGACTTCGAATTTCCCACTGAACATCCCATGATGTCCGCAATCTCGTTGTGCTCGTATCCCTGGACGTCGTGGAGCACAAAAACGGTCCGGTAGCCCGGGGGAAGCTTCTCGACGGAACGCTCCAAATTGACCCGGTCGACCGCACCGCTCAGGCGAAGATCCGGCGCGCCAAGGTCTTTCCTGGGGCCGCCTGTTTCTTCATCCGGCTCGGTAGTCTCTTCGAGCGAGGCCACAGGGAGCGACTTTTTGCGCAACCGCATCAACACCACATTGACCGTCATGCGATGCAACCACGTCGAGAACGCCGACTCACCGCGGAAAGTGCCAATCTTGCGAAAGAGCTGCAGGAAGGCTTCCTGCATAAGATCTTCCGCGTCCGCGGGGTTGTTGACCATCCGGAGGCAAAGGGCGTAAACGCGGCGACCATGGAGGTGGTACAAAAACTCAAAAGCCGCGGCATCACCGGCCTGGGCCAAGCGGATGGCATCCGCCTCAATCAACGGCTTAGAGGATTGAGGGGAAGCCTGCGCATTCGGATCGCGTGGTTGTAATCGGGCCAACGGTCCAATAGCGGCGCATCCACTGGTTCGGATGCGCCGGATGCCTCCTAGAGTTGTCCTGCCTGAAGCCCGCATACTCTAATCAAACACCCCAGAGAGAAGCATGTTGCAGGGGCGCGTTCTTCAGGTGCTGCCGGGGAGCAGGCCAGACTATTGTCCCGCGATCGGGGTCATACGTCTATGGTGGATCCCTTGCAGACGAGTGTGGGCTTCGGATCGCCGAGGCTTTGACTGTTCAAGAATAGTCTGCTGGAAGGCCCCAAGCTGGTCTGCAGGAAGGACCAGGAGAAAGGACTTCAGGAGGACGATAGCCTCTCTAAGACAAGTATTCAGGTCGTAGTGGTCCGCGTCCACCAGTTCCCACATCCTGGCGGGATCTGGAGAGGCCTCGTCGGAAAGACCGGCGGCACAGAGGCAGTAATCCGTGCCGAGATCCTCAACCATCTCACCCAAAATGCTCACTTTGTGGAGAAACTGCAGGCGGTGGGAGAGCAAGACGTGGCTTAAAAGATTGCTCAATCGAGCCGACTTCTGGCTTTTTTGACCCTGAAAATTGGCGGAGTCCAGAGGGGCCGCGTTGGGGATGGTTCCGTAGTGCTTCGCGTGCTCATAGAGGGCGCGGAGCAGACCACTAAGCGATCCCATCAGCAAGAGGCAGAGCTCGGATGAAAAACAAACGGCCTGAAGGGATAGGCCGATGCGTTGCGTTCTGCGCAATTCAAGAGCCTCATTGAGAGAGATGCTGAACATCGTATAGTTGGACTCGAGCTCTTGGACGTGGATGCGGAAAAGTTTTTCCTGTTCTTGAGGGAGCCAAGCGCGCCAATCTCTATCGACGGATGTTCCGCGGACGAGTGGGGTGCGGACGGAGTCTTTCACGGGCGTTCTCCCGGGGAACAGGGTGGGGAGTATAGCAAAAAATAAGCGGGGTCATTCAAAATGATTCCCAAAACAGGAATGGGGACTCCCGATGTACAATTAACGAGGCAGTTAGGACACAAGCGGGTAAAATTCGGGGCATTGCGTGAGTCCCCGTTTGCCCGACTTAATAGAGTCAGCTTGGCGCTGCCGGGGCAAAGGACTGGCGGAAAGCCAATCTACCGATAATCATCGTGTGCGACCGATCCCGAAGAGACCATCACGTTGACCGCTGGGATACCCTGCCGGGCGCTTTGCCCATGTTGGGAGCCGTATGCCGCCGCCATTCAACTCTACCGTTTGCGGTTTTCGGCCGTATAGTGGGCTTGCAGGTAAAGAAAGATTTTCCGGGCGTTCTCCTCAGGAATTCCAGCGCCGAACGTCTTGTTCATTTTGTTCACCTCGGATTCCCACATGGCGGCGGGCAGTGGCGGCTGCATAGTAATGTAGCGCGGGCTGTGGCAGGTGTTGCAGTAAATCTGAACGTCCTGGAGCCCATCTCCGGGGGCGAGATCAACAGCAGGCACCGGGAACGCCGCAACCTCGTAGTTGGAATCCGGCAAGAGTTCGATCGGCGCCGCCTGTTGCACACTTCCGAGTTGCGCCGGGGAGTAGTAGCCTTTTTTCAGGTCCGCGTAAAGGAGGCCCACCGCGATCACCAGGCTGCTCATAACAAGAAAGATTGCTCGGAGTCTGTTTCTCATAATGGCTCTCCCTTCAGCCAGCATTTCCCACGACTATGTCCTGCCTCTCGATGCGATTCCAGAGGTACCCGCCAGGATTCCAGACCGGCTCGTCGGGCTGCGTGTTATTTTTTTCATCCGTTGCGCGCACTGCCAGCGAATAACGCCCGGGCGAGTTTGCTGTCCACGGCACCTCCCAGGTGCGGAAGGAGTATGCGCCATGGTCGTCTCCAAGTTTTGTCGGCATCCAGCGCTTTCCGGCGTCATCGGAAACTTCAACGCGGATCACGCGACCATACCCACTGAAAGCGATACCTCGAAGCATGACGTTCATTCCCGCAGGAATCTTGGAGGAAGCATCGGGAGAGATGAGGAAAGATCGGACTGGGAGCCTCTCGATGGGCACCGTTTTTACCTTGCCGGCCTTCACATCCTCGGGGGTGGTGTTTCCACGCGGCGTATCCGGCACGCGGTATCCGGTCTTCATCCAGAAATTCTCGTCTGGCGCGTTGAGAACGCGAATCCACGTAAGGCATTTGGTCCAGTAGGTGGCAAAATACCCGGGAACGACAAGTCGCACCGGAAATCCATTGAGCATCGGAAGGGGCTCGCCGTTCATCTGGTAAGCGACAAGACATTCATCGAGGACAGGATTTGCAAGATCGAGCGACTTGAGAAAAAGGTTCGAGCCAAAACCTTCCGGCCCCTGTCCATTCTCAAGGCCCTGAAACTGCACCTGCAAAGAGCCGTTCTTTACACCGGCCATATCGAGAAGCTCGCGCAGCGGCACTCCGGTCCACATCGCGTTCCCCATGGCGCCATGGCCCCATTGGCCGCCAGGAACGCGGGGTTGGAGCCGGCTGCGGCTATTGCCCGAGCACTCATTTACCGCGGCCAGTGAAAGCGGTTTGAATTTGTTCATGAGCTCGGGAAGACTGAACGCAAGCGGTTTGTTGACGTTCCCCTCGACGTGCAGCTTCCAATTTTTCAGATCAACAGCGTTCGGGATACCGTCGAGATGCCAGCGGACATAAAAAGCTTCGTTAGGCGTGAAAGCCGTGCGGAAATAATGGCGAGGCGTTTCGAGCTGAACAGGGCGGTCGGTCAGAAGAATGAGAGGAACCTTTTGAGGTTCGGTCACATAGGGGCCGACGGAATTCCAATGCGGATTTGGCCCGGGCCCAGTGAAAGTCTCCATGGCCTTTTCCGGAACTGGCCCCTGGGCTATCGCCACGTTCGCTCCTAGCCATTGATCGACGACAATTCCACTACCGGCCGCACCCAAGAGCTTCAGCAGACCTCGCCGAGAAAGACAGCGCTTTTTTGAAACCATAAACCAGCCTCCAACTTGCGGACTATCGGACAGAGCGAGGAGAAGTGTCAACCTAAGTTTGGATTAATTCTTCAGGTTGCTGGGGCAGAGCCGAATATTCTCTAGGTGTGCGAAAGCAAATTACCTTACACTACCGAGCACTGTCTCAAGTTCCGAGAAATCTCAGCTAAGTCCCGCGGACAAGAGGTAATGATGGCCACAGCGGTAGCACATCCAAGCACACCCACAAAGCCTACGCTCAGCATGCCGGGCCGCCGGTACGACCACCTATTTTTCTCGACCATGGCGCTCTGCATGCTGGCAACGGTGTTTGCCGGCTTTGCGCACACGTACTATCTCGCGGGGGTGTTCCATGCGCCGCTGCCCAGTTTGATCATTCACCTGCACGGGGCGGCATTTTCGTGCTGGATTCTGTTGCTGGTCACGCAAACCTCGCTGGTTGCCGCCGGCCGCGTGGATGTGCATCGCCGGCTCGGCATTGCAGGCTTCCTGCTTGCGATTCTCATGGTGATGCTCGGCGTTTTGGCAGCGACCGATTCGCTCGTGCGGGAGGCCGGGCCTACAGGCCGGGATCCTAAATTTTTCTACATCATTCCCCTAACGGACATGCTGATTTTTGCAACACTCATCTTTTTCGCGATGCGCGCCCGCTCCAACCCGCCAACACACAAGCGCCTTATCTTCGTCGGGACGACTGCGCTGTTGATTGCCGCCATCGCCCGCTGGCCGTTCGCCTTCGTGAACAGGAAAGCGCCAGTGGCCGCGCTGGTCTCCTACAGCTTCCTACTTATCCTGGTGGCTTACGATCTGTGGTCCACGCGCAAGGTTCATCGCGCCACGCTATGGGCAGGGGCCTTCCTGATTTTCGTACAGCAGATTCGATTGCCCGTTGGGAAGACCGTTGCGTGGCACGCGTTCGCTAGTTGGATCCAATACTTGGCCCGTTAGACCAATTCAACGCCAGGCCGTCAGACCACGGTAGCTCGCGCGGAATCGATCGCGTACCCGGAAGGCCTTTGCGCCGCTCATCAAAACAAGAGAGCTGTCAACATTCGGCGTTTCTTGCTCTACCACTGCGCGGGCCGTTATACTCGCGGGCACTCTGTTCCGAGAGGATTTCCAGTTGCAATTTGAGCCGCGGGACCAATTCGAACAGCGTCAGAAGAAGCTCCAGCAGATCCAGGCGCTGGGGCATGACGCGTATCCGCGGGAGTTTCGGTGGACGGATACGGCGGCCGCGCTGGTGGAGCAATACGGCCAGACGCCGGGAGCTGAACTGGAGGCGAACAGGCGCGAGGTACGCGTGGCCGGGCGGATCGTATCTCTGCGGCTGATGGGCAAGGCGGGATTTGCGCACCTGCAGGGATCTGGAAAGCGCATCCAGGTCTATCTAAAGAAGGACGTTGTCGGCGAGCGAGGATTTGAGCTGTTTCACCTGCTGGACCTGGGTGATTCGATTGGAGTACGCGGCCACCTGTTTCGAACGAAGACCAACGAGCTGTCCATCTGGGTCGAGGAGCTGTTTTTTCTTTCGAAAGCACTCCTGCCGCTGCCGGAGAAATGGCACGGGCTGACGGACGTGGAGCTTCGGTACCGGCAGAGGTATCTCGACCTAATCGCCAATGAGAAGGCGCGGCAGGTGTTCGTGACGCGCGCGCGGATCATCCAGGAGCTGCGGCAATTTTTCGACGGGCGGGGCTACATCGAAGTGGAAACGCCGATGATGCATCCGATCCCCGGCGGAGCGGCGGCACGGCCGTTCATAACGCACCACAACACGCTGGACATTGATTTGTACCTGCGGATTGCGCCTGAGCTGTACTTAAAGAGGCTGACGGTTGGCGGGTTCGACCGCGTGTATGAGATCAACCGGAATTTCCGCAACGAAGGGATTTCCACGCAGCACAATCCGGAATTCACGATGCTGGAATTTTACGAGGCCTACAGCAACTACCGCGATTTGATGGATATGAACGAAAAGCTGTTCGCGCTGCTGGCGAAGAAGATTACCGGTTCCACCACGGTGAAGTACGGAGAGACGGAGCTGGATTTTTCGAAAATGCAGCGGCTCTCCATGCGCGAAGCAATCGTGAAGTATTGGCCACCGGAGGCGGGTCTGCCGCCAACTTTGGAAGGGCTGGCTGCTCCTGGCGGCGCTCACGAGGCAACCAAACGGTACAACGCATGGGCGAAGCAGAGCGGAGCACCTTATGCTGCAGCCAAGGGCACTTTGACGGATGGCGAATGGACGGGCTTGCTCTTTGAGGCCGTGGCAGAAGACAAGCTGATCCAGCCGACGATTCTTTATGATTTTCCGACGGATATCTCTCCTCTTTCGAAGCAGAAGCCGGAGGATCCGACGCTAACCGAGCGATTTGAAATCTACGTTGCCGGGATGGAGGTGGCGAACGGGTTTTCGGAGTTGAACGATCCCGCCGAGCAGGAGCGCCGGTTTCTGGCGCAGATGGCGCAGGGCGGGGATGAAATGCCGAAGCAACTGGACTTGGATTACATCCGCGCACTGTGCCACGGCATGCCGCCAACGGCGGGCGAAGGAATCGGGATCGACCGGCTCACCATGCTTCTGACCGACTCCCAGTCAATCCGCGACGTGATCCTGTTTCCGCTGCTGCGGCCCGAAGGCGGCGGCGAATCATCTTCCGCTTCCGAAGCGCACGGCGCGTAACGTATCCTTCCAACCACGATGCGATTCGAATGGTTTGTGGCGAGGCGGTATCTGCGGTCGCCCCACCGTCCGGCGGTGCTGCGGCTGGTGACGCTGTTTTCGGTGATTGGAGTGGCGGCTGGCGTGGCGACGCTAGTGATCGCGCTCTCGATGAACACGGGTTTCCGGGAAACGTTGCAAGAGCGGTTGCTCGGAGTGACGGCCCACGTTTCCCTCACGCGGCCGGGTTCCGACGGAATCAAAAACTACGAAGAAATGGCCGCGAAGCTTTCGGCTATACCGGGTACGCGTTCTGTTACGCCTGCGGTTTACCAGACAGTGCTGCTGTCGTTCGCGGGGCAGGCACGCGGCGTGGTAACGAAAGGGATCGATCCGGAGCGCAAGCGGAAGAGCGACGAGGCGTTGCAACATGTCGTAGCAGGGCGTTTGGATTTTTCCGCGGATGCGGACGGCATTGACGCGCTGCTGGTCGGCAGACAGCTTGCGGACGAATGGAAGCTCTCGCCCGGGGAGTATGTGACGCTGACGAGTCCGCAGGGAAGATTGACTCCGTTTGGATTGATACCGCGCACGAGGCGATTTCGCGTGGCGGGCGTATTTGATTCCGGCTTTTACGATTACGACGAGAATTGGTGCTTCATGACCCTTGCGGCGGCGCAGGGGCTTTCCGGGGCGGGCGATGTCGTCAACGTACTGGAGCTGCGACTGAATCAGCCGGAACGCGCGCCGCAAGCCGCAGAAGAGATGCTGAAAACAGCGGGACCCGGCTACGCGGCGGCGACGTGGATGGAAGAAAACCGGGCGCTGTTCCGCGCGCTACGATTGGAAAAGCTGGTGACGGCGATCTTCATCGGGTTGATTACCTTTGTCGCGGGCCTGAATATCCTGGTGGTGCTCTCGATGACGGTCACGGACAAAGCGCGCGACATTGCCGTGCTGATGTCCATGGGTGCGCGACGGAAACAGATTCGCACGGTTTTTTTATGGCAGGGAATCATCATCGGAACGACCGGTACGCTCGCTGGTCTGGCGATCGGCTATGCTTTTTCGTTCATCGCGGGGAACTATCACCTGATTCCACTGGATCCACAGGTGTACGCGGTGCCGTATGTGCCATTTCATCCCAGCATTTTGGACGGATTGTGGATTGCGTTGGTGGCGATGGGAGTCTCGGTCCTTGCGACCATCGTTCCCGCGAGAGCTGCGGGGCGGCTGCTGCCGGTGGAGATCCTCCGGTATGAGTGATGGGAGGAATCCGGCGAGAATAAGCATATTCCGGCGTGGATTTGGCGCGCGATTTGCTCCTAGTAAGGGGAAAGGCAGGCGGGTATGGCCGGGGACTGCCCTCAAGTCCCGGGTGCGGGAAATACCCACCTTAAGATGTTGAAGACAAAAAGATTATGGACGTTTCAGGATGGCCCCAAAATGCCCTCTTTTCGGCAGGCAGCGAACTGGCGGAAATAGGAAACACTTTGGGTCACCGGGTCCACATCTAGTTGGGGCCTCTGGCGGCACGAAGATTGCCCGAGAGCATCTAACCTAAGGTAAGCGGCAGAGCGGTACGGAGGCGGGCGCGGATCATCAGAATGATGCAGGAAGCAAAATACGTCAACGGTAAGGCCGAAAGCAGCTTGGGAACGGCAGGCATTGTGCTGGAAACGCGCGACCTGAAAAAAACTTACGGAAGCGGCGAGAAGAGTCTTCCAATCCTGGTGAATGCAAATCTGATTTTGCGGCGCGGGGAGATGGTGGCGATTGTTGCACCATCGGGAGCGGGCAAAAGCACTCTGCTGCATCTGCTGGCTGCGCTAGACACGCCAACGAGCGGTACAGTATACTTCGCAACGAAAGCCATTGAAACAAATG
>QHYE01000037.1 GCA_003224055.1 Acidobacteriota bacterium
CCAGTCCGGCTCCATTGTCGGAGATTCCAGGCGCGCTCATGCGCGTGCCATCGCGATGGACCTTCACGTCCGTGCCGGCGGGAAAAACGGTATCCAGATGCGCCGCGACGATTATGATTTCCTTTTCGTTGGCGCCTTGCAGTTCGCCGATCACGTTGCCGGCCTTATCGATCTCAACGGAAAGCCCTGCTTCCGCCAGCAATGGCTTGACGGCAGCGGCGCGCGCCGCTTCCTGAAAAGCCGGCGCTGGGATTCCCGTTAGACGCGCCTGCAGGTCGTTGACCCAGTTTATGTTCGGCGCAAGCCAATCGAGAGCAGCGCGAACTTGCGGATTTGCAGGAAGCGGCGAGGTTTGTGAGCGACGGGAAGAATGAGGGGCGGCGAGGGAGCGAACCGGCATAGCCAGAAGAATAACGCAAACGAGCGCACCTTTCACCGAAAGGTTGCGCGGGGGATTGAGGCTCAATGTCGTGCAGCCTCGCTGCACAGGGCAAAAACCTCCGCCTCCGTAAGTACGCGCGCGGATTGCTTCGCGGCGTCAAAGATGCGATTCACCACGGAATCATCCGCGGGAATGCCGTGCTTCTCCAGCCAGAAGAGCACATTGGATTTTCCGCTCATGGGGCCGATCTCGATCACTTGATCGAGGCCGAAGAGATGCGCGGGCACACCGCTGTAAACGGCGTTGGCCAGCGCCGTGTCGTTCTTTCGAAACGCCTTCACCAGCGCAGCGGCGTGAACGCCCGTGGCGGTTCGAAAGGCGTCGTGGCCCACGACGGGATAATTCGGTGGAATGGAAGTGTGCGTGGCCTTGGCGACTTTCTCGCAATATTCCTTGAGCCGAGAAAGATCCTGATGAATCAGGTCCATCAGGCGAAGATTGACAAGCATCAGTTCCATCGGCGTATTGCCCACGCGCTCACCGAGAGCGTTGGCGGCGGCGTGAACCTGATGCGCGCCTGCAGCGACGGCCGCGAGAGAATTCGCAATCGCCAGGCCGCGGTCGTTATGGCCGTGCCAATCCACGCGAATCTTTTCGCCGGAGGGTTTCACCACCTCGTCGATGGCAAACTTGACGAGATTGAATGCGCCGCTAGGTGTAGCGTGGCCGACCGTGTCGCACAGAACGATGGCGCGCGCCCCGCTTCGAATGGCTGCGGAATAGAGCCGTTTGACGGTTTCGCGGTCCGTGCGCATGGTGTCTTCCGTGACGTACATGGACGGCAGGCCGTGCTCGACGGCGAACGTGACGGCTTTTTCGGTGGTGCGCTCGAGGTGGTCGACGGTCCAGTCCTCGACCAGGCGGCGGATAGGACTCGTACCGAGAAACGTCGCGGCTTCGATGGCGATGCCCACGCGCTGCGAGATTTCCACGATCGGCCGGATATCGCTCTCATGGGTGCGCGCCGCGCAATTGGGTTTGATTTTCATACGATGCGTGGCGATTTCGCGCGCGAGCGCCTCGGTATCCGCCACGGCCCGGGGTCCGGCGCCCGGCAGCCCAATATTTACGGCATCTATCCCGAGCGATTCCATCACATGCAGGATTTCGATCTTTTCTTCTATGCTGGGATCGAATACAGACGGATTTTGCAAGCCGTCTCGAAGCGTCTCGTCATCCAGAAGAACGCGCGTGCCGGGCGCGATCGCCGGCGGCGTGGCGAGGTTCCAATCGTAAATCCATTCGTTTTGCGGCAAGCGGGCCTCGTGTATTGCGCCGGCGATGGGCTAGTTGCGCAGCGTATAGCTTTGCGGCTGCTGCACAGGATCAGGGCGATAGAGCGTCTTGCAGAATTCGCAGCGGTAAATCTCCGCTCGCGGGCCGATGAGCGCCGCAACTTCTTTCCCATAATCGTAGTAACGCTTCAAATGGCCGTTGCAGAGCTTGCCCTTTTCGTCTTTTTCATCACAAGCACGCTGCTTGGGTTTGCGCGTTTTGATTTTTGGTGATGCGGCGGTCTCTTCGGGCATGGAGCTCCTCTCTACAGTCCATGATCACGGAAAAAGGTTTTCAATGCGATCCGCGCGTTGCCGAGTTTCGCGGCAATCCCAGCGGAAAACTCGAATCGCAGAAAAGCGTCGGCGGCGCGTTCCAGATCCGCGCCGTAGCGGTACCACCATGGTTTTTCGCGGCGCGGCAGCCGGTCCACATCAATGTATTTCGTCTGCACCATTTCAAGCAAGCCGGACTTGCCGTGCGTGCGGCCCCAGCCGCTCGCGCCGCAGCCGCCGTGTGGCGCTTCCGCGATTGCGAAGTAACTGATCGCATCATTCACCATGACCGCGCCCGCGCGCAGACGCTTGGCGATCGCTTCACCGCGCTGCGTGTCTCCGGTCCAGACGCTGGCGGCGAGTGCAAAGGGAGAATCGTTCGCGCGAGCGATGGCGCTTTCGGCGTCGCGCGCACTTTGTAGAGCAAGGATTGGTCCGAAGGTCTCTTCTTGAAATAGCTTCATCGAGGAATCCACACCGGCGATGACCGTGGGCTCAAAGAAGTTCGGGCCGAGGTCGGGGCGGGGATGGCCGCCGCAAAGAACCCTTGCTCCGCGCGAAACCGCATCGCGGATCAGTTCGCTCACGCGTTGCACATGCTGCGGACGAATGAGCGGGCCGACATCCGTCGATGGGTCGCTTCCACGCCCAAGGCGAAGCTTCTTGGTTTTAGCAACGCACAGAGTTGCGAACGATTCGCTGACGGATTCTTCAACGAACACCCGCTCGACAGACAAACAAACCTGCCCACAATTCGTGTAGCTGCCCCACACAGCGGCGCTGGCTGTTACGTCGAGGTCGGCGTCGGCAAGAACAATCATCGCGTCTTTGCCGCCAAGTTCGAGAACCGATGGAATCAGTTTTTTCGCACACGCTTCCGCGACGCGGCGGCCAGTGGTCACGCTTCCCGTGAACAATACTTTGTCCGGAGCGGCCTCGATCAACGCCTGGCCCACTTCCCCTCCGCCTTGCACGATGGTGACGAGATTTTTCGGAAAGCCGGCGTCGAGGAAAAGCCTCTCGATCAGCGCCCCGCACTGAGGCGTGAAATCGCTCGTCTTACACACGACGGCGTTCCCCGCAGCCACCGCCGGAATGATCTGGCTGAGCGGAATCGCGAGTGGGTAATTCCAAGAAGAAATAATCGCGATGACGCCGAGCGACTCATAGACCAGATAGCCGCTCTTGGCTTTCGCCGCCGTGCTGTGATGCGGGATGCGCTCGGTTCGAAGGGCCGAGGCGGCATTCTGTGACCAGTATTTTGCAGAATCCAGCGCAACAAAAAGGTCGGCGAAAAGCGCTTCCACTCGAGGCTTGCCGGATTCAAGAACCACAGCGTCGGCCAGCTCGTTGCGCGAAGCCATGATGCATTCGCCAAGAGTTCGCAGCTTCGCGCAGCGGTCCGGTATCGAAATCTTCACCCACTCGCTCTGGGCAGAGCGCGCGTACGCAACGATTTCCGGCAAGAGCGATGAGGGTGTCTTCTCAAACAGGCCCACGACCGCACCTGTGGCGGGATCGATCGACGGCAGCGTGTCAATGGGAATGGCCGTGGCAGCCATAAGCGAGATTCTAACCGATTTTGCCTCGCCCGTGGTTGCTACCACCGCGCAATGTCCTATTGCTTGGCGGCAGTGGCTGTGCCGGCGCCGTTGGAGACCGGGACTTTCTTCCTGTTGTCTTCAGGGATTCGGTCGATGGGCAGCGCGATCGGTCATGGCCGGCCGAGCCGCCAGGCTTCTTCGTGCTGGACTTCGACCATCACCAGCCCTTGCGGCGGCACCGTTGGCCCGGATTTGGAGCGGTCCCTCAGTTCGAACAGCCGATCGATATCCTCCGGCTTTAATCGGCCGCGCCCCACATCCAGCAGCGTCCCCACCATTTTTCGGACCATGTAGCGGAGGAACGAACGGCCGCGCACGGTGAAGACGAGCTCTTCGTCGTCAGCCGTGCGCACTAGCTCCGTCGAAAAAATTTCGCGCTCGGTGGAGCGTTCCTTGTCGTCCTCTTCGGAGCCGGTGGAAGCCGCGAACGAAGCAAAATCATGCGTGCCGGCAAATCGCGCCGCTGCGTCGCGCATGGCCTCTTCATCCAACGGAAACGGATAGTGCAGGACGTAGCGCCAGAACATCGGAGGCACAACCTTGCCGCGATAAATCCGGTAACGATAGATTTTGCCGCGCGCGGACCAGCGCGCATCGAAGTCCGGCCCAACTTCTTCGCTGCCGACGATTCGAATCGTTTGCGGAAGCAGCGCATTCAGCGCGCGCTGAAATTCCTCCGCGGACAGCGCCGATTGCGTTCGAAAGCTGCCCACCTGCCCCAGCGCGTGCACGCCGGCATCGGTGCGTCCCGCGCCATGCAGGTACACATGTTCCTGCGTCAAACGCCGCAGCACATTAACAATTTCGCCTTGAATCGTGGGCTTCTCTGCCTGAATCTGCCAGCCGTGGAAGTCCGTGCCGTCGTAAGCGATGGTGAGCTTGAAATAGCGCATCGGGCAAGGGGCGGAATCTGGCTACGACGCGGTGCGCACGAAGCGGCTTCCCGGCTTGACCGCGACACTCCCCTGGCGGCAAAGCGGACAATCGTCTTCCTCGTAGTTGGCGATGGGAAGCTGGATGAGCGACTGAGCCTCGACCTCGAACTCAATCTTTCCATTGCTCCGGTCCATCAACGCGCCCGCGGCCACCACGCGCGCCCCGGCTTCTTCGACGACGCGAATGGCTTCCAGTGTTGAGCCGCCTGTAGTCCAAACGTCTTCGACGACTAGCACGTGTTGGTCCGGCTTCAGCGAAAAACCCCGCCGCATGGTCATCATGCCGCTGCTGTCGCGCTCCACAAAAAGAGCGGGCACTCCCCCGCCCTGCGTTCCCTTTGGTTCCGGCAGCGCCCGCGCAACCTCTTGCCCAATGATGAGTCCGCCCATCGCAGGCGAGACGACTGCTTCAATCTTGGCATCTGAAAACAGCGCCGCCAGAGCCTGTCCCAGCTTCTCCGCAAATCTCGGATATTGAAGCACCAGGGCGCATTGCACGTACATGCCGCTGTGCAATCCGCTGGACAGCTCAAAGTGGCCGTGGCGAATGGCCCCTGCCGTCTCAAACATCTTCAAAAGCTCTTCGCGCTTCAGCATGCTGGCCAGCTAACCGCTGCCGTCTCCTAACCGTCGAATTGTCAGCAGACTAGCCGCCGCATCCTGCGTTGTCAAGGAACGGGCCCCCCTGCTAGACTCGTGGTTTCTTTTGGCCGGCGCGACGCAGCCCGCGCGAAGCCGGGAACGCTTCACTCGTGTGGGACGTGAGCACCGTCGGATTCCACGCAGTACTCCAAAAACGACCGACGGCGTGAAACAAATTCCATTCTGAGAACGTTTTACAGAGATGAGTAAGATCAAATTTAGTCCCCAGGGGACAGAATCTTGAGGGTGAGGAGCACTATGAAGACGCTGTCTGCTCGACCGTTGTTGGCCGCCATTTTGGCGGTGACGCTCGTAGGAGGGCCTACTTCCCCGGCCTTCGGGCAGGACACGCCGCAGAACGCTCAGGCCGCCCCGGCCAAGCCGGTAACCACCGCGGTTCCGGTTTCTCTCGGCTCGGCAAAGTTCAATTACAGCCGTGCGCCGCGAGCCTTCCCGAATATCTTCGCGCCCTACGCCCCGATCAAGATTGGAGAGCCGGGCCTCGTCAATTCACCGCGAATCGACCAGCTCATTCACGACGGCAAGCTGGAATTGAGCCTCCAGGAAGCCGTCGAGCTGGCACTGGAAAATAACATGGACATCGTCGTCCAGCGTTACAACCCGTGGTTCGCGGACACCGGAATTCTCAAAGCGAAGGCCGGTGGATTTGGGGGCGGCACTCCCGGTGCGGTGTTTGGCGGCTCGACGGCCAGCATCCCCTTCTTGAGTTTCGACCCGTTGCTCACCTCAACGTTAAGCATTGACGACCGCAACATCCCCGTCAACAATCCACTGACTTCCGGAACCGGCACCGGTGTGTCAGCGCTCGTGCCGCTCACGATACACACGTCAACATTCAATACGCAGTATTCCCAGGGATTCCACACCGGAACGACGCTGTTCGCAGCCTGGGACAATACGCGTAGTCGCTCGACCTCCACCGCGAACTTGTTTAACCCTTCGGTGACAACCACGATTTTCGCGGGCTTCCAGCAGCAATTGCTGAATGGCTTTGGGCGCTCTGTTAATACGCGAAATATTCGCATCGCCAACAACAACCGCAAGATTGCAGACTGGGCTTTTACCCAGCAAGCCATCACTACCGTCACCAACACCATCACCGCCTATTGGGAGCTGGTTTTTGCTCGCGGGAACGTGAAAGTCCAGCAGCAGGCCGTAACCGTAGCCGAAAAGCTCTATAACGACAACAAGAAGCAGTTGGAAATCGGCACGATGGCGCCGCTCGAGGTCACGCGCGCTGAGTCTGAAGTTGCCGCCAAC
The DNA here is from genome assembly GCA_003224055.1 of Acidobacteriota bacterium. Taxonomy (GTDB): domain Bacteria; phylum Acidobacteriota; class Terriglobia; order Acidiferrales; family UBA7541; genus Acidiferrum. The sequence continues at coordinate 6,455 of QHYE01000037.1, forward strand.
CGCCAGAACTTGATTGTGGCGCAGACGTTGCTGCTCCAGGATCAGCAAGCCCTGAAGAATTTCATCAGCAAGGACCCGCTGGCGCCCAATTTTGTGAACGTGGAAATCATCCCCACCGATTTGCCTGCCCGCCCGGAAGCCATCGAAGCGGCTACCTTCGAGGAAGCGGTGAAAGAAGCGTTTGCCAAGCGGCCGGAGTTGCAGGAAAGCGCCATCAATCTTCTCAACAGCGCCATCGACGTCAAAGCGACGCGCAACGCCCTTCTCCCGACTGCCACTCTATCCGCCCAATACGGAACAGTTGGTCTCGCGGGCAATCAGCCGAAATTCGGAACGCCCGTCGCTGGCCTGGGCACGCAGCTCGTCGACGGGAACGGCAATCTCGTAAACGTATTCATTCCGAGGCTTACCGCGCCGGTCACCGGCGTATCACAGGCCGGCTTCGGGGACGCCATGAGTTCGGCATTTCACAATAATTTCCCCGACTATCAGGTTTCGCTCAACGTGCAAATTCCCATCCGCAACCGCTCGGCACAAGCCGACAACCAGCACTCCATCCTTACGCAGCGCCAGCTCGAAGCCCAGTTGCAGCAATTGAAAAACGCCGCGCTGCTCGACGTACGGAATACTTACATTGCTCTGGCACAAGACCGCGCCCGTGTCGAAGCCGCCGCCAAAGCCCGTGAACTCCAGCAGCAAACCTTCGACGCCGAACAGAAGAAGTACCAGCTCGGCGCATCCACCGTCTACCTGGTTATTCAAACGCAGCGCGACCTCATCTTCGCTCAGAGCACGGAGCTTCGCGCCCTTGCCGACCTCGTGGAAGCCAAAGCAAACTACGAACGCGCGGTGGGCAGAACGCTGGAATCCAATCGCGTGACGATTGCCGATGCCAAGTCCGGCGAAGCCGAACGCGAAACACTTATCCCCGGCACGTTGCACGGCCAGGTCGTGGGTACCGACAAGCTCTCCTTCATGTCCGGCCAAAGATAATTTGACGCAGAAGCTTCTCAGGCCGGTTCGGGCAACGATTTCCGGGCCGGCTTTTTCTTTTGCCGCGATTGTGTGCCCGCTGTTGGCCTCTTCCAGGTTCCGCCGTCACACCGCTCTTGCCCCTGCACTACCTTTCGAATAGCATTGAATTCTGTGCCAAAATTTGTTTCGCTGTTTGATTCCGTCCCCCGGGAGCCAGGCCCATGAGCGAAGAATCCAAAGGCACCACGCAAACCGCACCCCCGGCGGACACTCCTTCCGCCCATCGCAAGCCCTCCGCCAAAGAGCAAGCCTGGGAAAAGAACACTCTCCAGCCCACGCTTGAAAAAAATCCCGAGCGACAGGCCGAGTTCACCACGATTTCCGGCTACCCCATTCGCCGCCTTTACACGCAGGCGGATCTTCCGAACTGGGACCCGGATCGCGAGCTCGGCTTCCCCGGTGAGCCGCCCTACACGCGCGGCATTCATTCCACCATGCACCGCGGCCGCCTTTGGACCATGCGCCAGTTCGCCGGCTTCGGCGCCGCGGAAGATACCAACCAGCGCTTCCGTTATCTCCTCGCGCAGGGGCAGACCGGCCTCTCCACT
>QHYE01000127.1 GCA_003224055.1 Acidobacteriota bacterium
ATTGAATCCAGAGTTTGAACCAAAGTAGTACTCTGCGTCAATGGTACTTGGATGCCCATCCACACCCCCCAGGGCCAAAGGATGCTTGCCCAGATATTTTGAAACTTCCCGAAACATTCCCCTGCTCGACGGATTCCAACTAACCTCTGCACTGGCCGTCACGCTAGAGATGTGACTTTACTGATACGTCGCAACAATCTGGAAATTCGGTATTGTTCCGCACCCGGCTTCGGCAGTCGTGATCTTAAAATCGAATCTATGACCCGCTGTCATCGAGACGGAGAGAGCGCCAGAATCCACGAAGTTCACTCCGTTGGCTCCGGTGACTGTGCTCACCGATGAACCCGCCGACGAATCCCAAAGCGCCACCACCATGTTCGTTGTGCAGCCGTTCGCCTGATTCCCCGGAGCGATGTAGCTCAAAAGCAAGCGCGTGAGCGTATGGGAATTAACGAGAAACGCCATGTTCCCAAACTCGCCCACTTGAGAACCTAAGACGGTACTGCCACCTTCAAGCAGAGCCTCGCTGACGCCCGATGCGCCCGGAGCCGCCCACGTCCCATCTCCGCGCCAGAAGGTCGAGGAAGATGCGCTAGTGCCGCTGTTCAGGAGTGTGACGGGGAGAAAATTCGCTGTCCCGGTAGCCGTACCGCTGAATGCCGGAGAGGAAATGGTTTTGCTTGAAAGTGTTTGTGAGTCGGTATCCCCGACGATATTTCCGCTAGGTGCGGACTTCCCACCGTGCAATTGCGCGTTGAGATTAGGAATTACCGTGGTGGACGCCACGACAAAGGGAGCCGTGCCAGTTGAAACCGTCGAGGTAATTTGTCCGCTGGCCGATAGCGTGGTGACAGTCACCGCTCCAAGCGGGAGAGTCCCGTTTACCAGTGGTGTGACCGACAGAGTTACCGCGTTAAGCGGCATCGGATTGATGCCACTCGCGGAAAATGCCACGTAGTAGATTCCCGGCGCTCCCCAAAATCCCACGTTGCCCTTGCCATCATCGGCAAACGGCTGCGCTATGGGGATGGTCAAATCTTTGTCGCTGAATATCGAAGCGGTTGCAGGGGAACAGCCGGATGCCGCCGTGGGCTTTTGTATCGCTCCGCCCGTGGTGGACGCTGAATTATTGGCGTGAACGAGCGGGTAGGTGATGGTCGAGGCCGTGACGGTCGAGATGGTGAAAGAGCCGTTGAAATAGGTATCGCTTCCCGTGAAGTTGATGACCAGAACATCCCGCCCGGCCACAAATCCAGCCGTGATGGGGTTCGATCCGAATGTAAGCGTTGCGACGTTCGCCGTAACCGATGCCGCCGTAGTGGCTAGGCCCGCGCCAGGGCAGACTGTCGCCAAGCCAGAGACAGCGGTAAGCCCTCCGGTTGTGGTTGGCTTTATGTACTGCGTGTCATAGCGAGTTTGGGCGCAGGCCGGACTTTGGCTTATCTGTAACCAAGCCGTGAGTAAGAATGAGCAAAGAAGACCACGTTTGAGGAAACGGCCCTTTCTGTTCTTGATAAACTGTGCAGTTTGTTGAGTATCTGTGGGTAAGTTTGAAGCTCTGGCGTCGCCTGTTTTTGAGTCCAGCGCGTCTGCCAGTTCCGCCACTCCGGGCCAACAATTAAAAATAGCATGCCCGCGCCTCGCGCTCAAGAATTCAACAAGACATCCACAGGCCCCCGGCTGGACTCGCCCGCACCCAAGGTCTAGTCTATAGGGCGCGCTCGACAGGGGTCTCCCCTCCCGGAGACGATCGAGCGGTTTTTCCGAGGCTCTGCATGGCTACTGTTACTCCCCTTTCAGAGGGAGCTCGCCCCGACCACCGTGGCCTCTCCTTTTGGATGGACCGCGTCATGGCAGAACTAGAGAACGTGCGCTCCTCGTCGGATGCGGATGCCGTCCACGATCTGCGTGTAGCGATACGGCGTTGCCGCTCGCTCGCAGCCGCAATGAAAGAAGTGGATCCCGACCCCGCCTGGCAGGAAATGCGCAAAATCGCGCGCAAACTTTTCCACAGCCTCGGTGGGCTGCGCGATGCCCAGGTCATGCAGGACTGGGTGAAGGGGCTGGCCCCGGAAACCGATTCCGTTCGTGCCCACATACAAGCCACCTTCGAATCCAGAATCGCGGAGCTGCGCGAAGCGGCGCTTCGCGCGGCCGGCAAGTTCGACGAGAAAGCCTGGAGCCGGCTCGAACGCGCCTTGCGGCAGCGTTCACGGTTCGTGCCGGCGGGAAGTCTTGCGGCGGAATGTCTGGCGCTGGAACGATTCGAAAGCGCCCGTGAACTTCACGCCAAAGCATTGCGCACCGAAAAATCCAGGCCATGGCACGCGCTGCGCATTGGATTGAAGCGCTTCCGCTACACCGTCGAAGGCCTCTTGCCGGAGCAGTACGCGGCGTGGAGCGATAACCTCAAGCGCGTTCAGGATCTCCTTGGTGACGTCCACGATCTCGATGTGCTGCTCGCCACGATCAAGAGATCCGATTCGGTGGAAACCGAGGATTCCCGCAAGACCTGGGAAGAAACCATCGAGCGCCAGCGCCACGAACGCATTGAAACGTATCGCCAGCTCACTCTGGGCAAAACCAGTTTGTGGAATGAATGGCGCTGCGGACTGCCCACCAATGGCCGCGTCGAAGCGGCCGCCATGGCGCGGCTGCGCGCGACGGCCCGGGCCACCGATCCGCATTCCCGGCGCACCTCGCTGATTTCCCGCATCGCCGTAGCCCTTTTTGATGCGCTCCGTCGCGCGGATTGCGCTCCCGCGTTCGCAGATGCCGGGTTTCGCCGGATTTTGTTGGGCGCGGCTCGTCTGCAAGGCGCCGGCGGCGCGGTCCCTGAAGAGTCTCCGCAGAAAAGCGCTCGCAAGTTCCTTCTGAGTCTAGCGATTCCTCCCGGCTGGACGAACGAGGAATGGGAACTGCTGGCCTCCGCCGTCCGGTATCACCGCGGCGCCGAGCCCAGCGCGAAAAGCGGCGTTTTTTCGCGGTTCTCGATCGAACGGCAGGGCAAGATTCGAGCTCTGGCCGGTCTGCTGCGATTTGCGCGCGCTCTCCGCAAATGTGGAGTGGACACCGGCGCGGGAATTCGTGCCGAAAAATCTGCCGATGCCGTCATTCTTCGAGTCCCCAACTTGGCGGACGATGTGGACAATGCCGCACGGCTCGCCGCCGGCAAGCACTTGCTGGAAGACTATTTCCAGTACCCACTCATCGTAAAGCCCGCCGCGAAGCCGGACAAACTCGTTACGCTGCCCGCGCGGCTCGTTCCAGAGTTCTCCGTCGCCTCGGATTGAAGAACCGACTCTCCTTCAACTGAAACCTGCTCACGATTACGCTGTAGGTGTTCTATTTCCCGGACCGCCGCAGCAGCTTGGGAGTTGCCAGCCACACCAATTCCGCAATGGGGGGCGAGAGGCGCTTCAATTCAATCAAGCCGACGCCCGCTTTCTTCAGCGAACTGATGTGGCGTTTCGAACCCAGCGCGGTGGCAATGATGTCATCCAGTTGCGGTGCGTGCCCAAACAGAAAAATAGAGGATGCTTGCTTCTCCCGGACCAATTCACGAAACAGAAGCGATGGCTCCGCTCCTGGCAGCAGCAAATCGGTTCGGCGAATCTTCTGTTTGGCATAATCGAATTCCTTCGCGAAAATCTCCGCCGTCTGCATCGCGCGGACGTACGGACTCGAGAGCAAAAGATCCGCAGTGGCCCCCAGCGCCGCCACACCCTTGGCCACCTGCCGCGTTTTTTCGACGCCCTCTTCGGTCAGGTAACGCTCCGGGTCCGACGGGCACTTCGGGTCTTCCCGGTCAATCGCAATCCCATGGCGAACGATATACAGCTGCATGATTTCCTTTCAACTCAATTTCGAAATTGGTTCAGTACGCAATCAGGAACAAACTCCCCCGGATTGTTTCTCTACCTTTCGACTTTCAACTTTGAACTTTCGCCTTTGAACTTTCAACCCGCCTGCGATTGCCGGAAATAGATCCTCACGTGAAATTCCTTTTCAAACAGCTCCGCGCTGCGATTGGCATCGCGTAGGTCTTCCGCCGCATCCCCTCGCGCGCTCACCTGCAAACCCACCGCGCCGCGCTGGAATGACGCGCGAAGCTTCAATACGTGCTGCCGGTGTGAATGATCGAGCGCCTCGGCAATCCGCAGAATCCCCGCGAGCCTGCGCGTGATTCGCCGGTCCGCATTATTTAGAGTGGAGTACGCGGCATGGTGCGCCGCGGGCTCCGACTTGCGATTGTGATAACGCACCAGCCCCGCGACGATTGCGCGGTCGCGCCTCTCGAGCCCCGGAATATCGCCATTCAGCGCCAGATATTCTCCGTGCTTGTGATGCCCGCGGTGCCCGATCATGTGCCCGGTGTCATGCAGCAAGGCTCCGGCTTCCAGCAGCACGCGCGACTGCGCGGGAAGATGATGCACCGCCTGCAACTGGTCGAACAGAAGAATGCTCAGCTCCCGCACGTGTTCCGCATGCTGCGGATCGTATCCAAGCCGCCGCGCAAAACTTCGCGTTCCCACGATGAGCTGCCGCGCCGCGGCGTTGTAGCGGTGCGGCTCCTTGCGCGAAAAAGCGTCCCGCGCGATATCCTGCAGCACTCCTTCACGCACGCCAACGCTGGGTATCGCAAACGTGCGCAAATTCAAATATCGCCCGAGGGTGATCAACGTGATCGCCGCAATCCCCATCACATCGGCGCGGTCGCGCCGTACGGCGTAGGCCTTCATGCGCGCACGCACGTCGCGCCTCAAGATGTCCGGCAGCCGCGCGCGCAAAAGCGACAGCTCCATCGTCGGCAAGCCCTGGTGCCGTGGCCCCGGCGCGACGTTCGCCAGGCTTTCCGCGTTTCCACCAAGCGCCACTGCCATGCTCTCGCCCAGGTTCGGCCGCGGCACCAGTTTCGACTCCAGCAGTGCCCGCACGTACCGCCGCACTTGTTCTCCCTGAACGGGACGGATCACGCCGGGGAGATTCAGCGTCGTCAGCAATCGGACCGTTCCAACCGGTATCTGCGCGGCTTGCTCCACCGCGTGGTCCCGCAGGATGCTGATTTCCAGGCTCCCACCGCCCAGGTCCACAATGCAGCGCGGCGCCCCCGGCCCGCACGCTGCCAGCACCGCTTCCCTGCCCAGCCGCGATTCCTCCGCGGCGCTGATCACTTCCAGCGCAATCCCCGACTTCTTCTTGATCGTTCGAACGAACGCTTTGCGGTTTTGCGCTTCGCGGGTCGCGCTCGTCGCTACTGCGCGATACCGCGTCACTCCGAATTCATCCATCACTTCACGGAAATGCCGGAACGCTTTGGCAGCTTTCTTGAAAACTTCTTCGCTGAAGCGATGCCGAAGAAAAACGCCTTCCCCCAAACGCAAAGGATAGCGTTCCTCGTGCACCGGCTCGATGTCCAGCGCGGAATAGGCGCGCGCTACAGACAAGCGCAGCGCGTTCGAGCCGGCGTCGATGGCGGCAATGTGAACCGGCTCAGGCATTCCGGAATCTACCGCCAGAGATGAGCAAGCGCCGCCGAAGGAGTGTATTTCGTGCTGCGAATCCCCAGCTGTTCGCCGATGCGCTGGCGCAGTTGCTTGTTCACGGTGGAAACGCTGGCCTCGCCGTCCAACTCAATAAATCCGTGCCGCTTGGCCATCACTTCGAATTCGCGTTTGATCATCGTCTGGTAGCGGATAAAGGACCAGTAAAGATCGTGCGACAACGACATATCCCGCCCCGCCTCCCAATAACTGATCGCTTGTGCTTTCTTGAACTCGCGCCCAAACGCCGTCTCCGGCCTGACGTTCAGCCAGAACGTCAGGTGCGGGCGCAACGCCATGGCATACAGGCCGCCCATATAATCGCGATTGATCCCGCGCACCACGCCGCGCGCGATCAGCGTGAAGATGAAACGATCCGCAAGGACCACCGTCCCCGAACGCAGCGCCGGCAGGATGCGATGCTCCACCTGGTCGAAGAAATCCGTCGCGTACATTAGCGCCAGCGTCAGCCGCGTCACGGCATTTTTTGCAAGCAGCTCATCGATGTCGCGTCCCACCAGATTCGAACGCCGCAGCCCGCTCGTCTGTACCGCGAATCCTTCCGATTCAAGCCACTCCTGCAGCAGGGCAATCTGTGTCGAGCGCCCCGAACCGTCCATGCCCTCGATGACCACTAGGCTCCCGGTAATTTCGCTCGGGTCAAATCCTACCAGCGGCTCGCCGAAGAAATACTGCGCGGAGGCTTCTTCCGTTGCCGCGGGCGCCTTCGCGGGCGGCGCCGCGGGAACTTCGGCTGTAATTGCCGCTGCGGGTGCCTTGTCTTTTTCCTGGTCGGGCATGGTCACTCCGATTCCTGCGCGCGCGGAGCGAAGCGCTTCAGATCGATCTTGGACGCCACGATGTCGCGCATCTGCTTTTGCAGCTTATTCACCGGCAGCGTCCCATCGAGCACCACGAAATTATCAGAGTCCACCATCTTGTCGTACTCCTCCAGGATCCGCGCCTGGAACAATCGGAAACTCTCCGCGCGGTCGTACGACATGCCCAGGTCCATCCCCGCCTCATAATATTTCAATTTTGGACGCCCGCTCAGGATCCGGTGCACCGCCACGTCCAGCGGCGCGCGAAAATAAAACGTGATGTCCGGAATCGGCGCGAAGCGGTACAAGTTCCGCAGCCACCGCGGCGGGCAGCCGCGCGCCGCATCCCGCGCAAACGCCGTGTAAATATAGCGATCCGCCAGCACCAGATAATCGCCTTGCAGCAGCGGCATGATTTGCCGTTCGCAACGGTCCGCAAAGTCCGCCGCGTGCAACAGTGAAAAAGTCGCCGGCGTCAGCAACCGCCGCTGTTTTCCGCGCCGCGTCGCCGATTTCACCAGTGGCGAGGAATTCCACTCCGTGAAGTGCAGCCGGTACCCGCCGATTTCCAGCCAGCGCTTCAGCAAATAAAGTTGCGTACTTTTCCCCGAACCGTCCGTGCCTTCCACGACGATAAGTGCTCCCGGATACGCGCGGCTCGGTACCGGCCGTCCCGGTTGCGGAAGTGTGGATTTCGCCGGCTCGGTCCGCGCCGGCTTTTGCAATACGTCTGGGTTTTCAGTCATTCTGTTCGCGTGAACCCGCTCATCCATCTGACACTAATCCCGATTTGTTACTGTGGCATTACAACACAGCGGCCATCGCCGGCAAAATGACCGCCGTGTTCTCACCAGCTGCCAAAAAACTCACTTGTCTTGCTCACTTTTCCGGTAGCCCGCTTAAAAGAGCGTGACCTTGATGTGCAGGAATTTCTTCGGATTCTTCCGGAAATCCCCGATGAGCAGCCGCATGTCTCCGGTCAGCTCCGTCAGATTATCGTACAACTTCGGGTCGGAAAACATTTTGCCCGCCGTGGTCGTATTTTCGTTTAGCTTCGCCGTGGCCGACGCCAGATTGCCGCTGGTGTCGCGCATCTTGTTGTACAGTGTTTCGTCCGTCGCAAGTTTTCCCAGCGTTCCTTTTCCGGCCCGCACATCGCCGATCACCGCGTTTCCGTTCGTGATGGCCTCTTTCGCCCGATCGTACAAAGTCGGGTCATACATCAGCTTCCCGATCGTTCCCTTCTGCGCACGCACGTCCGCCAGGATCACGTTCACGTTGTCCAATCCCTTGTCCACTTTTGTGTACATCTCATCCGAAGCCACCAGCTTCCCCAGCGTCCCCTGCCCCGCTTGAACACTGCTGATCATCTCATCGCCCTTGGCCAGGATGCTGTTCAGATGCCGGTAGGCCTGATCGTCGGTAAGCAGCTTTCCGAGCGAACCTTTTCCTTCCCTGACGCCTTTAATCAATTCCTGCACGTTTTCCGAAAGCGCCGAAAGATTGCCGAGCACTTCCGCACTCCGTTCCACCACTTCCTTCATCGCTTTCTCTTCTGTCCCCTTGATCTCCCCGTTGTCGGGAATCGGCAAGCCCGAGATGCCGCGCGTCACGTTTACATAGCGATTGCCCAGCAGGCCTTCCGTTACCAGGCTGGCCGTGGAATCCCCAAGGATGTATTCGCGGTATTTCTTGTCCACGCGCATGTCCACTTCAATGTTCCTGTTCTTGTCCACCTTTTCCTTGCTCCGCGGCACGATCTTGATATCTTCCACATTCCCCACTTCCACGCCGTCCAGCCGCACCGGCGCTCCCTTCACAAGCTGCGCGACTTCCGGCAAGAATGTCTTCAAGTTGTACTTGGGCCCCAGAATTCCCGGAGCCGTCACGTAGAAGATTCCCGCTCCCAGCACGAACAGCCCGACGAGCACGAAAAGTCCCACTCGCAATTCCGTCCAGGTGAGTTGTTTGCGATACGCCATTTCTTCTTCCCTCCCTCTGTTCCGTGAACCAGACTACCGCACAATCACACGAGAAAACGTTTAAGATACGGATCCTTGGAATTTACAATCTCTTCCGGTTCTCCCTCGAAATAAATTCCTCCGTCGCGGTAAACCAGGAAGCGCGTGCGCTCACTCCTCGCCGCCCACGCTGCGTTTCCGTTATGCGCGTTTGCCACCACGCGCTTGGTTTCCGCATCGAAATGAAAATTTGCCAGCGCAAAACCGTCCTGCAATCGATGGGTCGCCAGCAGTGCCGTCACCCCGTACACATCCCGCAGCCGCAGGATCAGCGTAATGATCGTCTGTGAAGTTATCGGATCCAGCCCCGCGGTCGGGGAATCGTACAGCACAATCGGCGGCTGGTTGATCAACGCCCGCGCAATCGAAACCCGGCGCCTCATTCCTCCGGACAATTCCGATGGCAGCATCTCGAGCGTTTGCTCCAGCTCCACGAACCGCAGCACTTCCAGCACCCGCGGCTCAATTTCTTCTTCGTTCACGCGGTCTTCCCGCAAGCGGTACGCCACGTTCTCCGCCACCGTCATCGAATCGAAGAGCGCACCTTCCTGGAAAACAAATCCGACCTTGCGCCGGAAGTCCAGCAGGTCCTTCTCTTCCATGTTCGAAACTTCTTGTCCCAGCACGCGCACCACGCCTTCAGAGGGCGCCAGCAGCCCGGCAGCAAGTTTCAGCGTCAGCGTCTTGCCGGTGCCCGTTTCGCCCAGCAAAATCATCGTCTCCCGCGGTTCCACGCGAAACGACACACCTCGAAAAATATCGCCTTCGTCGAAGCCAATGCGAACATCCTTGAATTGGATGGCTGGACCGGAACCGGAGGGAACTGTGACGGCGCTGCTCATTGCATGCGCCGATGATTATAGCGGGAATCGCGCCGCCGGTCGCCGCGGATCTCCGTAAACGCAAACCAGACTCGTTGCAGCCGTTAGAAAATCTTGTCGGCAAAGAACAGGGCGAGTTTAGTTAGGAAGGCATCGGCAACGATAATTAGGATCGAGCCCAGCACCGCCGCCTGCGTCGTCGCGCGTCCCACGCCTTGCGTGCCCCCGCGCACGGTCAGCCCTTTGTAGCATCCAATCGTGGCAAGAATGAATCCGAACACGATGGGTTTCGAAAACCCCTGCATCAAGTCCGCGAAATCCAGCGCATCAATGGCGCGCCTCCAGAACTCGATCGCGCTTAGCCGCAGGGACAAAACGGAAGCGACGCAGCCTCCCAGCAGTCCGATGAAGTCCATGATTGCCGTCAGCAAAGGAAGCATGAGCAGCGAAGCCAGCACGCGCGGCACCACCAGCTTGCGGTTGGGATCCGTCCCCATCGCTCGCATGGCATCCACTTGCTCCGTCACCAGCATGGAACCGAGCTCCGACGCAATTCCCGTGGCGCACCGTCCAGTCACCAGCAACCCTGTAAACGCCGGACCCAATTCTCGCACCAGCGCGATGGCCACCACGTCTCCGGTCAGAGAGCTTTGCCCAAATCGCGTGAATTGCGATCCCGTTTGCAGCACCATCACCGCGCCGATAAAAAATCCCGCCAGCAGGATAATTGGCATCGATCCCGCCCCGATAAAATCCATCTGGATCAAAGTGTCTTGCAAATAGTGCGGCCCCACGAAGATGTTTGCGATCGAGCGCCCGCAAAGCATCGCATAGTCCTGCAAGGACGCCACGGCCCCCTTGGCGGAATCCGTCAACAATTCGAAGACGGAGATGGTTTTTTCGTCTTTACCTTCGCGACCGGCGGCCTGGAAAGGAGTGTCTGCCACGAGTTCCTGTTTGCGTTGATTTCGCGCCGCGGATTCTCACCGCATCAACTGCATCGAAAGCCTATCTGTGCTGCACGAGCACGTCAAGTAAGCGATGCTGCCGAGTCCTTGACTGGACTGGCAGCGATGCTCCCGTTACACTGATTGTTTTTACGACAGCAACGATGGGCTTCTGAGAGGGCCCGCGGGCAATGCTTCGCTTCTACACGGCCGGTGAATCGCACGGACAAGCGCTGCTGGCGTTTGTCTCCGGCTTGCCGGCGCAACTCCCCATCGATGTCGAATTTATCAATGAGGAGCTGCACCGCCGCCAGCTGGGCTACGGCCGCGGGGGCCGCCAGAAAATCGAGAAGGACCAGGCGGAAATCTTTGCTGGGGTGCGCCACGGAAGAACCATCGGCGCGCCCGTCGCTTTGCGCATCGAAAACCGCGATTGGGCCAACTGGGAGAAAATCCTCCCCGTCGAAGCCTCCGAGGACGACCCCGGCACGAAAAAACTCCTCGCACCTCGCCCCGGCCACGCCGATCTGGCAGGCGCGCAAAAATTCAATTATCACGACGCGCGCTACATTCTCGAGCGTGCCTCCGCCCGCGAAACCGCCGCCCGCGTGGCCGCCGGAGCCTTCGCAAAATTATTCCTCCGCGAACTCGGCACCGAGATCGCTAGTCACACTGTTCAAGTCGGTCATGTGAAGCTCGACCGCGCTGCAGCGTGGGAAGAAATTCGCGCCATCAGCGGCAACCTGGAATCGCCGCTGCGCTGCGTGGATTCTGCGACCGAAGCAAAAATGAAATCCGAAGTGGATGCCGCTCTCAAAGCCGGCGACACCGTCGGCGGAATTTTTGAAGTCGTCGCGCACCAGGTTCCCGTTGGCCTCGGCAGCCACGCCCAGTGGGACGAAAAACTCGATGGAAAACTCGCACAAGCTGTCATGAGCATTCAGGCCGTGAAAGGCGTCGAGATCGGCGCCGGTGTGACAGCCGCTGGGTCCTACGGCAGCGAAGTCCAGGACGAGATTTCCTACGACAAAGCGGCGCACCGCTTCCGCCGCTCTTCTAATCGTGCCGGCGGCCTCGAAGGAGGCATGACCAACGGCGAAGACGTCATCGTCCGCGGCTACCTGAAACCGATCTCCACGCTCCGCCGCGCCCTTGGCACTGCCGACCTGGTTACCAAGGAACCGGTGCAGGCCGCCTACGAGCGCTCCGATTGGTGCGTCGTCCCCGCTGCAGGAGTCGCCGGGGAAGCCATGGTCGCACTTGTGTTGGCCGATGCTTTTCTGCAAAAATTTGGAGGAGACTCCCTCGCCGAGACGCGGCGGAATTTCGACAACTATGCCCGACAAATCGACGAGTTCTAAGCCACTGCCTTCGGCCGCGTCCGGAGCACAAGAGACTGCGACGGTCGCCGCGCCGGAAACGCCGGCGAAGCCCGTCAAGATTTATCCGATCGTCAAGTACGGCGATCCCATTCTCGAAAAACCCGGCGCGCTCATCAAAAAATTTGACGCGGAGATGGAGCAGCTCGTCGAAGACATGTTCGCTTCCATGTACGCCGCGCAAGGCGTGGGCCTCGCCGCGCCGCAAATCGGTTTAAGTCTTCGCCTCACCGTGATCGACGTCACCGGCGGAAAAAACCCCGAAGCCAAAATCGTCCTCGTCAATCCCGAAATCATTCACGCCGAGGGAGAAGTCCGCGAAGAAGAAGGCTGCCTCTCGATTCCTGGCTTCCGCGGCTACGTCATCCGTCCGCAATTTGTCACCGTAAAAGCCCAGAACGCCAAAGGCGAATCCTACGAAATTCGCGGCGAAAATCTTCTCGCCCGCGCCTTCTGCCATGAGATCGATCATCTCAACGGCATTCTTTTTCTCCAGCATCTCAGCATGCTGAAGCGCGACCTCATCAAGCGCAAAATCAAAAAGCTCCGGAAACAGGGCGAGTGGTAAGCTCCGCAGCCGGCCCGTTGGCGGCCGCAGAGGCGTAAAGATGCGCATTCTTTTCTGTGGCACGCCTCAATTCGCCGTTCTCACCCTCAAGCACCTCTTCGCGCAACCCGACTTCGAAATCCTCGCCGTCATCACCCAGCCGGACCGCGCGCGCGGCCGCGGCCGCCAAGTTTCTTTCTCCCCCATAAAAAAAGTCGCTCTTGCCGCCAAACTCCCCGTCCATCAACCCGAAAAGATCCGCGCCCCTGAAGTCCAGGAACTCTTGCAAAGCTATTCCCCAGACTTCATCGTGATCATCGCCTACGGCCAAATCATTCCTGCGCGCTTGCTCCCCATCCCAAAATACGGCTGGATCAATCTTCACGCTTCCCTTCTCCCAAAATACCGCGGCGCCGCACCCATCAACTGGGCCATCGTCAATGGTGAAACGCGAACCGGCCTCACCACCATGCGCATTGACGCCGGTATGGACACCGGCGACATCCTTTTGCAGCGTGAGCTCGAAATCGGCCCAATAGAAACCGCGCCTGAACTTGCCGCTCGTCTCTCCGAAGCTGGCGCGCCCCTGGTGGCAGACACTCTGCGCGGCCTCGCCGCGGGAAAAATCACTCCCCGCCCGCAAGACCATTCCCAGGCCACTCTCGCCCCCATGCTCAAACGAGACGACGGCCGCATCGACTGGAACCGCACCGCAGTGGAAATCTACAATCGCATGCGCGGTTTCACTCCCTGGCCGGGATCCCACAGCGTCTTTCGCGGACATTCCTGCCACCTCTGGGGCGAGCCGGTGTCTAACAAAAAGGGCGACGCCCCTCCGGGCACTTTGCTCCTGGAGGACAACGATCTGCTCGTCGTGTGCGGTGGAACAACCGTTTTGCGTCTCTCAGCCGTCCAATTGGAAGGACGCAAACAAGTTGCCGCATCCGAGTTTGCCAATGGCGCACGACTGAAGCCGGGTGAACGCTTTGGCCACACCTGATTTGCGCCAAGGGAACCGCTAGGGCATACTCGTTTTCTGCGCTATTTGCTTGCGTTGAAACACTCTTTGACGGACCACGATGCCGGGAGCTCATTTTTCATGACCATTTCTGATTCTTCACGAACACGCGGCACTCTGCATGGCCGCGCCGCCGAATTCCTGCGCGTCGCCGCCTGCTGCGCCCTCGCGGCGCAACTCTCCACCGCGCCATCGGCCCTCGCCGCGAACGACAAAGCCTCTTCCTTGCCGGCCGCCGCAGCTGCAGCAAGCGATCCCGTCCTCAAAGCCATGCAGGCGGAACTTGCTCGCGCCACCACCGAACTTGGCAAGACCGAGCAAGCGCCTTATTTCCTCTCTTACACGGTATACGACCAGGATTTTGTCGTCCTCATTGGCGCTTACGGCAGTTTGCTGAACAACGTCTCCGCGCAGCGCCGTCATGCCGACGTCACCATGCGCGTGGGCACGCCCGAGCTCGATAACACCCACGGGCAAAGCCGCCCTAGCGGCGTCAGCTCCGGCACGCTTCCTCTCGGCAACGATCAGGACGCCATCGCGCGCGTTTTGTGGGAACTCACCGACCGCGAATACAAGCGCGCTGTTCCTTCTCTGCTCAACGTTCGCACCAACACCGCCGTCCGCGCCGAAGAGGAAGACAAGTCTCCCGATTTTTCCAAAGAAAAACCGCAGACGCACATCGGTGAAGCCCCCGCAACGCCCGCGCTCGATCGCGCCGCCTGGGAAGCCGAAATCAAGCGCCTCTCCGGCGCCTTCCGCAAATTTCCGAAAGTCTACTTCGCTTCCGTGATTCTCCAGGTCCAGAACTCCAAGTCCCGCATGGTTTCCAGCGAAGGCAGCGCCATCGTAAGTCCCAGCGCCTCCACTCGCCTGGTGATGGAAGCGCAAACGCGCGCCGAAGACGGGATGGACTTGCTTCGCGTGGAAACATTTCAAGCCCCCTCGGCCAGCGGCCTTCCGAGCGAATCCGAACTCACGGCCAAGATCAACAAAATGGCTGCGGATCTCGGCGCCCTCCGCAAAGCTCCGGTCGCGGAGCCGTACGACGGCCCCGCCCTCTTGAGCGGCCGCGCCGCTGCCGTCTTCTTTCACGAAGTGCTCGGCCACCGCCTCGAAGGCCATCGCCAGCGCGACGAAGAGGAAGGACAAACCTTCACGAAAAAAGTCGGCCAGGAAGTGCTCCCAAAATTCCTCAGTGTCATCGACGATCCGACGACGCGTGAAATTGGCGGCATGAAACTCGCCGGCGCGTTCGATTTCGACAATGAAGGTTCGCCTGCGCAGCGCGTCGACGTGATCCAGAACGGCGTCCTGAAAAATTTCCTGATGTCCCGCATGCCCATCAAGAATTTCAGCCAGTCCAACGGCCACGGCCGCAATCAGCCCGGACTGATGCCCACAGGTCGCCAGGGCAATCTCATCGTCACCTCCACGCAAACCGTCCCCGAAGCGGACCTGCGCCAGAAATTGATCGACGAAGTGAAAAAACAGGGCAAACCCTTCGGCTTGTACTTCGACGACATCCAGGGCGGATTTACGCTGACTACGCGTTCTCTTCCGCAAGCCTTCCAGGTGCTGCCGGTAATCGTATACAAAGTTTACGCCGACGGCCGCCCCGACGAATTGGTCCGCGGCGTGGACATTGTCGGCACGCCGCTCGCTGCGCTGACCCGTATTTTGACCACCGGCGATCAGCAGCACGTTTTCAACGGCGTCTGTGGCGCAGAGAGCGGCCAGGTTCCCGTCGCCGCCGTCGCACCCGCAATGCTCTTCTCCGAAATGGAAGTCCAGAAGCGCGCGCACGAGCACGAGCGCCCGCCGCTCTTGCCGCCACCCGGTTTTGAAGACAGCGGCGCCGCGAAAGACGCGCAAGCCAAGCCGGCGGTGAAACCGTGAAAATCACGCGCAAACTCACACTCGCGATTGCCGCAATTTTCTTCACACTCAACACCCCGCCCGTTCGGGCCACCGACACCGCGAAATCTTCTCCCGATGGGGCCATGGCCGCTGCTCGCGCCGCCGCCAAAGGCGATGGCCTTCTCGAAGCGCTCCTCATCGAACTCGATCGTTCGAAGGCCCAGCTGAAAATGGATCAGGTTCAGTCGCCCTATTACATCGAGTATCGCGTCAATGAAGTGGACGACTTCGGTGCGGAAGCGGCCTTCGGCGCCGTCCGCGAAAATCAGCACGTTCACGTCCGCGTTTTGCGCGTCGTCGTTCGCATCGGCGATTACCAGCAGGACAGCTATTTCGGCCGCGGCCAGGGCGAGACAAGCATTCTGCCTCTCGACAACGATCCCATCGCCCTCCGGCGCCAGATTTGGCTCGCCACCGATTCCGCGTACAAAGCCGCCGGCCAGGCGCTCGCGGAAAAACAAGCCGCGCTCAAGCAATTCAGCGCCGACCCCAATCCCGTCGACGATTTCGCGAAAGCTCCGCCTGTGATCGCCGTCGAGCCCGCCGTCACGCTGAAAATGGATGAAGGCGCGTGGCGGAAAACGCTCGAAGATGTAACCAGCCTCTACAAGCAATATCCTGACGTCCAGTCGGTCACCGCTTCCGCGCGTTTCTCTGCCATCAACGAATATCTCGTAACTTCCGAAGGCACCGTCACGCGCAATGGAAAAACCACCTACTTCGTGCAATTGAACGGCTCCGCGCAAGCTGCGGACGGCATGCGCCTGGGCCGCAGCCCGGCCTACATGGTCGCGCGGCCGGAAGAGCTGCCCTCGCGCGATGCGCTCATCACCGATGCAAAGACCATGCTGGAAACCGTGGTTGCGCTGCGCCAGGCTCCGATCGTCGAGGAGGAATATCGCGGCCCAGTCCTCTTCGCCGCCGACGCTGCCGACGACATCGTGGCTTCGCTCATCGGGCAAAACGTGCTCGGCCGCAAGCCGCAGCTCGGCAAACCGAATCGCACCACAGGTCCCTTCGCGACCAGTTACAAAACGCGTGTGCTGCCAAATTTCCTGACGCTCGTCGATGATCCCACGATGAAAGACTTCCAGGGCAAGAGCGTCGTCGGCAATTACGCTGTGGACAGCGAAGGCGTGAAGTCGCAAGCCGTCAACGTCATCGAAAACGGCATGCTGACTAATTATCTCGTCGGCCGCCAGCCCATCCGGGACTTTCTTACTTCGAATGGTCACGGCCGCGCCGCGCCCGGCTCTTTCCCCGGTCCGAGCCTCGGCGTGCTGCTGCTGAAAAGTTCGGAAGCGCAATCGCCCGACGCCTTGAAGCAAAAAGTCATTCAGATGGTCAAGGACCAGGACAAGCCTTACGGCTATCGCGTGGACACGCTCGGCCCCGGCAATTCACCACGTCTTCTTTATCGCGTCTACGTGAAAGACGGCCACGAAGAATTGGTCCGCGGCGCGGTCTTCAACGAGCTGGACATTCGCGCGATTCGCAATGACTTGATTGCCGTTGGCAACGATCCGCTGGTGAGCAACCGCACCGGCGGTGCGCCCACCACGATCATCTGCCCTTCGCTGCTCTTCGGCGAACTCGAAGTCAAGCGCGCCGACACCAGCAAAGACAAGCTCCCGGACTATCCGCCTCCTCCCCTGGCGAAGTAGTGGCCTTATGACCCTTCGCGAAAGACTCGAATGGCTCACGCGGATGACCTTCCTCCTGTTCATCCTGGCCTCCGCCGCTTTCCTGAGCGCCATCACTGCGATGCGCATCGCCATCCACGGCCGCGAAGTGACCATGCCCAATCTCGTCGGCAAAAATGTTTCCGAAGCCAGCCAGTTGCTGCAATCCCGCGGCCTCGTGCTGCGCGTCGCGGACCGCATCTACAGCGATCAGCCCATCAACGTCGTGGTGCGCCAGACTCCTCCCTCCGGCTTGCTCATGAAAGTTTCGCAGCAGGCGCACGTCGTGCTCAGCCTCGGCCAGCGCCAGTTGCAGATCCCGCTGATCGAAGGCAATTCCCTGCGCGCGTCGCGCATTGAACTTCTTCGCGGCGGATTGCAGGTCGGCGAAGTCACCGCCGTCTCCATGCCGGACCACCCGATGGACGCCGTGGTGATTCAGACTCCCAGACCCGGCGCGGGAGCCTCCTCGCCGCGCGTGGATGTTCTCGTCTCACAAGGTTCCCGTGAAACCGCCTACGTGATGCCGCACCTGATCGGCTTGAATGAAACCGACGCGCAGCACCGCCTCGACGTCGCCCAATTGCGCCGCAAAGTAAACTACGTCACCGCCCCGCAATGGCCCCACGCTGCCGTGATCGACCAGTCCCCCCACGGCGGCGCCCGCATCCCCGCCTCCTCCCTCATCGAATTGACCGTCGCAAATTAAGGCTTCCTCCCGCACTTTTTGACTTGTCGCGGCGAGCGCCTGATAAACGGCCGATGGGGTGGAAACCGAGAACATACTTGTTGGTTTCCGGCTCGGCGAAGGCACGCTCGGCCATGGGTGTTTCGCTAGGTACACGTCCTGCTTCACTCGGATGGCGCGGACTGAAAATGTTTGGAAGCGGGCGGCCTCAGCAGGACATAGCCGGCTATTATCAACAGCACGAGGTGCGCTATAGACTCCTTGCTTTTACTCGTGCCTGAGCGCGGCCATCGGATCAATCCGGCTAGCTCTGCGTGCCGGAATCCAGCAGGCCAGCGTCGCGATACCCAACAGAATCGCCGGTACAGCGATGAAAACCGGAAGGTTGATCACGCCCTTCGTAATCGCGCGAACGGAAATCACGAGCGCAAGTACCCATCCAATTGCCGTGCCCCAGGTGATTGCACCCAAGTTCTCGCGAATAATTTGCAGGACGACCCGCCCGCTGGTAGCCCCGAACGCCAGCCGCACGCCAATCTCTCTAGTTCGCCTGGCCACGGCGTACGAAACCACGGCGTAGATTCCGATGGCCGCGAGGCCGAGCAGGAGCGGCCCGAGCACGACGAACATCCGCGCGGGAATCCGGCGAAGATAGAGGTTTCGTTCGATGTGCTGAGAGAATGTTCGCACGTCGTAAAGAGGGAGCATCGGATCGAGATCGCGCAGAACGGCACGCGCTTCCGAGGTGAGTGCGGTTTCATTGCCGCTGCGCGTCCTCAGGTGAATCTCGCCTTGGATCGCTGGAAGATCCCGGTACGAGAAATAGACCGCTGGCTGCGCGGGCTCGCCGAATGCGTTGTAGACCGAATTGCGCGCCACGCCGACGATCGCGAAGCTTCCCGCGCGCGTCTGTATGCGACGGCCAATCGCATCCGCGCCATTCAGGTAACGGCGGACAAACTCCTCATTGACGATGGCCTGTGCGGGCGCCGCCGTATCCCCCATCTCGGCAAAGTCGTTTCCCTCCAGGAGCGGGATGGCCATCACCTTGAAGTATCCCGGCGTGACCGTGTTGGAAATGGCTCTATCCTGCCCCGCCTCCGTGCGCACGCGGCCTTGCACAGTGAAAGACCGCGCCGGAATTCCATGCAAGTCCAGTGGAACATTCGTTGCGATGGCGGCTTCCTCGACGTCCGGCAAGGATCGGAGCCGTTCCAGCAGGCGCGCAGCAAATTCGCGTTCGGACGCCTCGTCGGGATTCCGTCCGCTTAAGTCGTAGGCGGCCAGCAAAACGCCCTCGGGCCGGAATCTCGGATCCGTTTGGCGGGCCGAGCGAAAACTCTGCAAGAAGAGCGCCGCCGCGATCAGGACGACCATCGCAAGTCCGACTTCCACCCCCATCAGAACTTTGCGCGCACGGCTGCGGGGCGGCGTGTTGGAACTTGAGCGAAGCCCGTCCTGTGGATCCAGCCGTGCCAGATGGACCGCCGGCGCCGCGCTGAAAATCAAACCACACGCAGCACCGAGCAATATCGCGAGGGCGAGGGTGAGTTCATCCACTCTTGTCGGAAACAGGATCGGAAATGCGCCAATCATTGGCGCCACGCGCAATGCCGTGGTGCCCCAAACTGCGATGGCTGCTCCGAGGCTTGCTCCCAGGAGAGCGAGCAGCATATTTTCCGAGAGCACCAAGCTGACAATGCGCCAGCGCCCCGCGCCCAGCGCCACGCGCACGGCCATCTCGCGCTGCCGGGCGCTTCCACGGGCCAGCATGAGGTTTGCCGTGTTCCCGCAGACCGCCAAAAGCAGGAGCAGCATAACGCCTTGCAAAATGGCTAGCCCGCTGATCAGCAACCGCTGCGGACCGCGCGGCGATTTCCAGAATGGAAGAATCTCACCGCCAATTCCGGCGCTGGCCTCAGGATAGTCGTGCGCAAGTTGAGCCATCGCCGTGCTGAACTCGGCCTGTGCCTCCTCGCGCGTCGCGCCAGGCCTTAACATTCCGATCAACGAAAAAGCGCGGACGCTGCGATCTTCGAGGTCGCGTGTTCCGCCGAGCAAGGCAGGCGCCAGCGTGGCCGGCGCCCACAGTTCGAACTTCAAGGGGAGCATTGTTCCCTGGAATTCCCTGGGCGCCACGCCGATGATAATAAGGTCGCGCTCGTTAACGCGCACTTTTTGTCCCACAGCCCCCGGCGCGCCGCCAAACCGCGTTTGCCAGTAATCATACGAAATCACAATGACAGGCTCAGTTCCGCGTCGCTCTGCCTCCTCCGGTCGAATGAATCGTCCGATCGCAGGCTTCAGCCCCAGCGCTGAAAAATAATTGCCTGAGACGAGTTGCCCGAACGTCCGCTCCGTCTGGCCCGTCCCTCCCACGTTCAACGGCACCATCTGAAATGCCACGACGTCCCGCAGTGCCGGCACTTGTGTTTGCAAGGCGCGATATTCCAGCCATGAAGCGCCTGGATACCCGCCCGTCTCCGTGCGAGGCTCGACCAGCAGAAAGTTCGATGCACCACTCACGCCGGGCAACGGTTGGAACAGGATCATGTGAATCCATGAAAAGATCGTTGTATTCACGCCAATTCCGATGGCTAGCGAAACGATGATCACGGCCGCAAGCCCTGGCATGCGGCGAATCGTTCGCCCTGCGTTTCGCAAATCCCCCAGCAGATTCTCAATAAATAGCAGTCCTCGCTCGGCTCGATAGTCTTGTTTCATCGCCTCCACCCCGCCAAACTTCAGCATGGCTTGGCGCCGTGCCTCGACGGCTGATAAACCGGCGCGAAGATTTTCGGCGGTTTGCAGAGCAATATGCTCCTCAATCTCTTCCCTCAATCGTTCATCCTGTTCCCGCCTTCTTGCCAGGTTGATCACACGGTTGAGGAACCGTCTCAGAGCTCTCATGGCAAATCCTCCGTTTTCACTTCGAAGAACCGAGCGATAATCGCTGCCGTTTGCTCCCAATCTTGGGTCTCGACCTGCAACTGCTTACGTCCTTCCCGGGTCAGTCGATAGAAGCGCGCCCTGCGATTATTCTCTGAGGCACCCCACTCGGATGCGATCGCGCCTTCTTGCTCCAGCTTCAACAGCACGGGATACAGAGTCCCTTGATTCACGGCAAGCAGGCCTCCGCTGATCTGCTCGATGCGCCGCGCGATTCCATACCCGTGCAGCGGCCCCAGAACATCGAGAGTCTTGAGAACCATCAACGCCAACGTTCCTTGTAGGACGTCCGCCTTTTGTTTCATAACAATGCCTGTTTCATAGCACCGCCGTGTTGGTTTCCAACACGAAGGGTGGCACACTTCCTTTGGGAAAACAACAGGTAAGTCATCGAGCATCCCTCGCTGTACGCCGCTCCTATGGATTTATGAAAATGCTAACGCCAAGTAAACAGGGAGCGAGGCTATGGGCGAATCGGCAGCCCGGAAGTGTCGCAAAAGTGAGACCGTGGGGCTTTCACACGAGCGCCGTTGCGTGGAGAGCCAGTTGCCCGAGCAACATCGTTTTGCGATGATCACACTCTCTTCACGAATCTCATCTTTTGGGTGGCTCGCCAATGAAAAGGTACTTCGTTGCACTTTTGCTGTCTTGGGTATCGATGTTCCCTTCGACAGGCACGTTTGGCCAACAAACGTCCTTCAAAGTTCTGGCTTTTTACTCCACGAAAGTGGAACCAGACCACGTCCTGTTTGCTGAGGGTGCGCTGAAGTTTTTTTCCGGCCTCTCGGCAAAAAAAAACTTTGCGTTTGATTCGACGAGCAACTGGGACGACATGAATGATTTCAATCTTGGAAAATACCAAGTGGTTGTCTGGCTAAATGATGAGCCTTCAAAAGCCGAGCAAAGGCGTGCCTTTCAAAAATACATTGAAAACGGAGGCGCGTGGTTGGGCTTTCATGTGGCCGCGTACAACGATAAAGATTCCAACTGGCCGTGGTTTGTGGATTTCCTCGGTGGCGGCGTCTTCCACAGCAACAGCTGGCCTCCATTGCCTGCGAAGCTCACCGTCGATGATCATTCACATCCGGTAACAAAACACCTTCCGGGCAGTTTCAGATCGCCTGACAACGAGTGGTATATCTGGAAACCAAGCCCCCGCCTGAACAAAAGTGTTCGAGTCTTGGTCACGTTGGACCCTTCCAATTATCCCATTGGATTTAAGGATGTCCTCACGAGTGGAGACCTGCCGGTAGTTTGGACAAACACGAAATACAGAATGCTCTATATGAACATGGGACATGGCGACAAGATATTCGCGAGTCCCACTCAGAACAAGGTGATCGAAGATGCGACACTGTGGCTCGGTACGACAGGAGGTAAAAAGAGTTCTGCAAACAATGGCATTTCGACTCAGGCGGAGATGCCTGCGGCGACCGGTACGGAAATCAGTCCTCATGCAGTCGAGGTGAACCCGAAAACTAACAAGGTCTACGCAGTGAATTCTAGCGACGGCACTGTCACGGTGATAGATGGATCGGCCAATTCCACCACAACGCTGAGAGTTGGATCGGAACCTATGGCGATCACTGTAAATCCGGTAACTAACAAAATCTACGTGGGTAACTCGGCGAGCGGCACGGTATCTGTCATCGATGGGGCAACTGACACGGTAACTGCGACAGTAAAGGTAGGAGCTCTTCCCTATGTAGTTGCGGCAAATCCGGCGACCAACAAGATCTATGTCTCGAAAACCTTCAGTAACACCATGACGGTGATAGACGGCGCAACCAATGCCACTAGCAATCTCAAGGCAGGAATTCAGGCCGACGCAATTGCGGTAAACCCGGCAACGAACAAGCTGTATTTGGCTAACTACGAGAGCCGATATGTAACGGTGCTGGATGGCACGACCAATGACACCACACCAGTGGTCGCGGGAGTACATCTCTGGGCTATCGCGCCGAATCTGGTGACGAACAAGATCTATGTTGCGAACGCAGGTTCCTCTCATCTAACGGTGATCGACGGCGCGAGCTACGAGACCACCAGTGTGAGCACGGGGGATATTCCTTGTGCGATTGCCGTAGATTCAGTGGCAAACCGGGTATACGCAGTGAACTATGCGAGCGACAGCGTGACAGTAATCGATGGAGCAAATAGTTCTGTGATTGCAACAGTATTCGTGGGAGAGGGTCCTCAGGCAATTGGGAGCAACTCAGTGACTCACACGATTTACGTGGCGAACACACACAGCAACAACGTAACGATGATCGACGGCACAAACAATTCGGTGATCGCAACGATCGCGACTGGAAATGGTCCCTATGCGATTGCAGTGGATACGGCAGCCAATAAGGCATACGTGTCTAATATGGGAAAAAACAGTCTAACGGTGATTGATGGCCGACAAGCAACTGCCGGAGGTGGCCCGGCAAAACGTGTGAGGCAATAGAGGTTTAACGTCTAAATGGGCCGACTAATAGCCTCACTCGGATGGCGCGGACTGAAAATATTTGGAAGCGGGCGGCCGCAGCAGGACATAGCCGACTATGATCAACAACACGACATGCGCTATAGATTCCGACAGCGAGTGAAATGCGCTCACGACAACGTGAAAGGCGAGCCAAGCGAGTATCAGCCAGCGAGCCCAGTTGTGACCCATGAGCAAGAAGACTCCGCCGACGACAGCGATTATCCGAACGATGGAGATAAGGACGACCCAGCGATCAAGCGGACTTTCCGAAAGGTGATAGACGAAGCCCACCAGACCCACAACGATAAACAGACCACCTAGGATCGTGACGGGCATGGGACGTTTCATGGCATTGGGACTTCAGTGGCAGCGTTCAAGCCTGAAACCTGCAAAGGATAATTGTACGCCGCATGCCAGGCTGAAGTGACACCCACTTATCCGAAGAGACCTAATCTCTCGCTGCCGAGCCAGGAGTTTTCAGAGGCGGTAGCTGAAGGCTTCGCAGATTTGCCGCGATCTGGAGCAGTTGGTTCATGGGCG
>QHYE01000036.1 GCA_003224055.1 Acidobacteriota bacterium
ATCCTTGAGTCCTGCTACAGACGCCCTCGTGAATTAACGTTGCATTCGCGTCTACTGAGCGTAAGCTGAATGGGTCAATGCACAATCTTCCGCCAAGCCCTTACCCGGCCACGGCACCTTGTGCACAAGACGAAACGCCGCGCCAGGGGCCGAAAACTCCAATCCAAATTCTTAACCCCGCAGCGCGGACAGAAAACTGTCTCTCAGAGTGTGTTTGTGCACTGACCGGGTTCGTTGGTCAGGAAAGGAAACACCCATGAGCGATATAGCTTTGAAATATCCGCTGTGGCAGAACCAGTACCTACAGGCAATGGCTGAAAATCGTCCTGAACTGTTGAAAAGTAAGATTACAGAGCAGGTCGTCAGCCTCCGACTCAGGCAACTGGCAAGCGCCACAGACGACTATGAGGAACAGATAGCACTGGCAGCCGCGCTGAAATCTTTGAAAGTCCTTAAGGAGCGGTAGGCTAACCCATCGAACGGATTCACTGAGTCGCCGCGCAATCACGGCCTTGCATTCAGAGAAAGTCGGAAGATGCTTCAGAAAGGCGTTGACGAAAGGTATGCGCTTTCTGAATTTTTCGCAAGCCTTCCGCTCAAGCTTCTCTGCAGAACGCGTGGAGATTACGAGCGCCGAATCAACAATTTTCATGTGTGTTTCGGTCGTTACGCCTCAATCTAGGGACAGGTCGGCAGAGACAGAAGTTTATCCGGTTGCTCTCTATCAGCGACCGTTTTCAGGTAATTGCCGTACGCAGTTGTTGCCACGATCACGTCAAGCCGCTGCCCCGCAGGTTTCTCGATGTAGAAAAAGTAAGTCTCATCCTGAATGTATGAAATAGCCTTGTCTTGCGTCAGTTTCCAACGACTTCCGTCTGGTTTGACCCCACCCACTGAGTGAATGCGCTCATGTGCGTTCGTCCTGTCGGTCCTGACGACGCACCGTATGTGGAGGTATTGCGCCATGTGCGCCTCCTTGCTATTTCAATGCGCAATGACCAGGGAAATCGTGGGGCGCCCTCATTTCGAGTTGGTGCGGGACCGAGGCAGACTGCGAAGTCTCGTCATCAATGCTGCCAGGCGGGGGCCGTCTTCCTCAGTCAGCGCGGTGAACTTTAGTCCCAGTCCATTTCCACGCTTTGCATGTCGGACAACAGCTTTGGCCCGGATTTGTCCTTCCTGAACAAGAAAGTCAAGCCTGATCGTCGCGTCCACATCCGGCGCCTCTTCTGTTTCGACAAACAAGCCTCCCGTACTCAGGTCCCGGACTTGTGAAGTATCCTCACGTCCTTTGCAATTCCAGTAGACCCAGACTCCGTGGGGCTTCTCGACTCGCGGGTAGCGTCTCCTCGAAGGGATACTTTGACCCGCTAAGAAGCGCTTATCGACGCGTATGTCCGTCCTCAAGATCACGTTAGGTTCCCCATGCGTCTTTACACTTGGGCGAATAGCTCTACCCCAATGGCGAAGTCGCCGGTCTCGTGGCGCTGGCAGTAAGCGACCTTTCCTTCAGACCGAACGCCATTCCGGAGAAAAGTAACCCGCACGCGAGTTCCAGGCTGCCAGCGTCGCACCGTGGTGAGGCGCGCGCCCCGAATACTCACGTTTTCCGTGAACGTCATTTCCCTAGACACGGATTTGTCTGGGCGTGCAAGCTCTGCCGCCAATCTCTTCAGGATACGCCCTTCGGATCGACCGGATCGACCGGTTAAAACGGGTGCGGCCATGAATCCTGGAGACCTCCGGGACGGGCAGGATGCCTCGAGTGCCGTCTGACTCCATCTATAGAATTCAGAACGCCTAAAATCAATAGAGCGTCTGCTGTAAAGTGGGGGGATTGAAGACCTTAGTTGTGGGGCTAGAGATGCTTAATGCGGAAGGCTTCGCTTCTGATCTTACCAAATTGTTGGCTGCCACCCTCAAGGGACGAACCTCTCGGGCAAAAAGAGCATCTGAGTCCCCAAGCTGCGCCCGAATGATTTCCTTTCGCCTCACGCTATCTGCACTTTCAGTAGGAAGGTTTGCCTGCAGCTTGGTCACGGCTGTACACGGGTGTGCAAAAGATGTGAATTCCCGGTGCAAATCATGGCTGTAATCGCCTGGTACTCCCTTGCCCATACGGCCCCACCGGCCCAAGATACGATGGGAACGGTCGCTTGCGTTTTCGACGCAAGACGCTAACGCAATCAGCGCAGAAACTACGCGAGTTTGGCGGAAAGCTAGAACTGATTTGGAATAAGGGATTGCTGGGCACGATTTTCCCAAGAGCAGAATTGGAATCCGAAACTCCGGCCAAAGGAGGGTGTCATGTCCAGACCGATAGAAAAATCCTCTGCGAGGAGCGCACCACAGACTGCCGAGGGCCATCCCACATGTGAAGAAATCGAGTTGCGCGCACACCAGATCTACGTCGAACGCGGCGGCGCTCATGGACAGGATGTGGAGGATTGGCTACAAGCGGAACGCGAGCTACTCGAGAAATACGGGAAGACGGGCCCAAAGGGAAAAGCGGCTGCAGCGTAGATTCACGCCACGCCAGATAGTCTCAGCGGTTGTGAGAAATGAAATGCCGATCCGAGTAGTTCTCGCCGACGATCACGCCCTTGTTCGTCAGGGATTGAAAGCGCTTCTGGAACTCGAGGGGTTCCAGGTAGTAGGCGAAGCCTCCGACGGCCAAGAGGTCGTCCGGTTGCTGCCCAGTCTGCATCCTGACGTCGCCGTCTTGGACATCAGCATGCCCCTTCTCAATGGCGTCGATGCGGCTCGCGAGCTCCAAAAGGCCTCCCCAAAAACAAAGATCATTCTGCTGACGCGCCACGACGAGGATCAGTACGTGACCGAATCACTCCGCGCTGGCGTGAAGGGCTACGTGCTGAAGAGTCAGGCAGCCACGGACCTAGTCCACGCCATTCAACAAGTTAGTCGTGGAGCAATTTATCTCAGCCCCAGCATTTCCCGCGCCGTGGTGGAGGCCTATCTTTCCAAGACAGAGCTTCCCGCGGACCCGCTCACGTCGCGGGAACGCCAAGTGCTTCAACTTGTCGGCGAAGGGAAATCAACCAAGGACGTTGCCACACTTCTGGGAATCAGCGTGAAGACGGCGGAGTCGCACCGGTCGCGTCTGATGCAGAAGACAGCGCGGAAGGATTCTTCCTAGTCTAGCCCACGCTTGGGCGAGTGGGCCCGCTTCCTGGCTACATGATGCAGCGCAAACGGGGTGAAGTGGGTCTCAGCGCGTCTGGCAACTGATGGCCTCAAAATTCTGGGCGTGGACAACGGTAGTTTTCGCGTTCTAGCTTGGAGAGCCGAGAATAAGGCCAACTTCGAGACTCGAGTGGATCTTTTGACTGGCAAAGAGATCCCCTGAACTTAGAGCGTTGGGGAGCATTTGTCTTCTATTTTGTCCCAATCACCCCGTCACGAAAAGAATATTTCAACAAAAATGCTTACGGCCACGGGTTGCCCACTACGGTCGTGAGCAGGGTTGTACCGAAAGACACGCAACATACCCCAAGCCTCATCGGCAAATTCAGGACCAGCACCGCGAAGAACCTTTACAGCAACCACGCGACCCTCAGAAGAAACTCCCACTGAGAGCATGGCCCTGGAACTCGCATCTGCTCTATGCCTAAATTGTGGGACGGGGCAATCGAGACATTCGGGAGGAGTAACTCCGTTTCCCCCAACACGTTGTGGTTCTGCAAGAGTTGGCGTCGCTGAATACATCGTTAAGCTGTCAAAAAAAGCAGACCGCTCGACAGCCGCATTCTCAGAACCAAGTAGCCGACCGTCTGAGACGCGCTTGGCAAACACAGATGCAGTAAGCTTGCGCTCAGATTTTTCAACTGTGCCAAAAACTACAGCGTCCACCGCGATTGCAGTGCCAATTTTGTGGAGTGTTTCTGAGAAGGTCAGATCCCGCGCTGTTATTTTCTGGACCGCGAGTGTGCCGCGCAGAAGATCGCGATTCACAACTCTAAGCTTTCTACCTGGTTGGATCAAATAAGCTGAAAGTAGGTCAGCAAGATAGAGGCCCTCGGGACATGCAGTTCCATGACTATCAGTTATATCCGCAACGACCACTGTCTTAATCATGATGTCCGAGATTCGCTTCGAGAGGCGCTTGCTGAGGTCTTCGAACGGAGAGTGGCTAGCCGCTTCAATCCGCTGATTGGCGGTCCAACAAAAAAGGCAAGCTGCCGCAGCAAGTGCAATTTTCAAGGGACTCACAATTTGAAAAATAGCATCGAAATTCGGAGGAGGAAAGTCACAAGGAGATTCCTTCGTCTGAGTCGGCCCAATTGGGCAAATATCGGGTTTCGCATATGCTAGGTAGTTCGTACCGTAGCTAGGCTTACTATAACTATTCATTCCACTAGAGTTATATACGGCACGTCGATTGCCCTACTCCGGTTATGTCACAAGTCCGGCAGATTCCAATCAACCCGGCAGAGGAATGGAGCGCATTGAATCACCACGCGGCATCTTTGGCGCATCATGAGATCCCAATCTCGATGGTGGAGGTTGGCCTTCCTCAAGGCGCAGGAGAGACACCCCGGCGGCTTTCAGGACTTTACTCTCCTGTGAATCAGGTCATTCCTGGATACCCTCCCTGCCCATATAGGTGAGAGATTTTCAATGATTCGGGTCCCCGCGCTGCACACTAATTTCCGAGGGGGCAAGATGGACAAGTCCAGCAGCTTGCTGGTACGACAGACGATCGTGGGGGAGCCGGAGCGGAGGGACGACTACGACCTCGCAAAAGGAGGAGGGAAACATCTCGATCAGATCCCGGCGTCGCGTCTCGCCACGCGTTTGGAACTGCTCCGAAATACCCTACGACCCACGCCACATGTGCAGTTGGCGATGAAGGGAACTTGAATATGTCAACCCGGTTGGGAGTATCAAGGACCGTGCCGCCTACTGGATCCTCAAGCGGGCGGCCGAGCGAGGTGAGATCTGTGACGAGACAACGGTAATCGAGTCCTCCTCCGGGAACTTTGCCTGTGCTCTCGCGGCCTTCACGCACCTGGTCGGCCTGCGGTTCATCCCGGTGATCGACCCCAATATCTCTGGCACCTACGAGTCGTTCCTCCGGCGTCTCTGCCCCACGGTGGTGAAGGTCGAGGACCGCGACGATACCGGTGGATTCCTGAAGACCCGCCTGCAGAAGGTGAAGGAACTATGTAACACCATTCCGAATGCCTACTGGACAAACCAGTACGGCAACCTGGATGCTGTGGAGGCGCACTACGAACTCACAGCGACTGAGATCTGCGTCGATTTTGAGTCGCTTGATTATGTCTTCATCGGCGTCAGCACGGCAGGAACGATCGCCGGAGTGTCTCGTCGGCTCAAAGAGCACTATCCCAACATTCGGGTCATCGCCGTCGATACCGAGGGCTCCGCCATCTTCGGTGGGGCACCGCTCAAACGCCATATTCCCGGCATTGGATCGAGCATCGTCCCGCAGTTGCTGTCGCATGCCAAAATCGACGACATTGTCTTGGTATCCGAGCGGGAGACCGTTCAAGCGTGCCAGGAACTCCTCACTAGCCACGGACTGTTCGTGGGCGGGTCCAGCGGCACAGCGTTCGCGGCGGTCAAGCGGTATGCGGCGAGGATGCCGACGTACAAGCACCCCACCGTGCTGTTCCTGTGCGCGGACCGCGGCACGCCCTACCTCGACACGGTCTTCGATCCCACGTGGGCGGCCAGGCTTGAGTAGCGGAGCGTAGCGATGCAATTCGAGCTCTCGATCATCAACGGCAAGACCGTGTTCGACATCGTCCGCGCCCATCGGGCCGATTGCATCGACATCGTTCGGAACGCGTATCTCGCGCACGCCCAGGGGCAGTCCGTCAACCCAGACAGCAACTTCCTGCGGTTCCCCGACAAGCCCGATTGCAGGATCATCGCGCTTCCGGCCTACCTGGGAGACGGCTTCCACGTGGCCGGGCTGAAGTGGATCGCCAGTTATCCCGGGAACGTCCAGCGGGGCTTTCCGCGTGCGTCGGCTGTACTTGTGCTCAATAACTACGAAACCGGATATCCCTTTGCAATACTCGAGAGCTCGATCATCTCGGCGGCGCGGACGGCCGCGTCGGCCGCGCTCGCCGCG
>QHYE01000128.1 GCA_003224055.1 Acidobacteriota bacterium
CACAACCGCCGGATTTACCACCAGTGCCTTTGATGGATGTGGGCTTCGCGATCATTGGCTCGCTCGCCCGGCACCGTAGGCCTCCAATCCAGTTCTTGTCCATCGGCTCGCGTGTTTGCTCCACGCTTCTTTCAGACCTCGCCTCGCGACGACATCCTTGCGCTTCACTAACCCTTCACCTCCATCAAGTTGGGTAGGGGACTTTCACCCCCAAGCGATCGAACATGCTCGGCACACCAAAAAAAAGGGACCGCACCGCGGTCCCTTTGTATTGAACTACGAACGCCTAGAAGAAAAACGACGAGGTTAGTTGCTCGCCGGCCTGTTATCGGAAGGTGTGGCCGTTGCCGCGGACGCTTCGCCGATGGAAAGCTCATACTTTTTGCCACCGAAGAAAATTTGCGTCAGGGTCTTGTTACCAGCCTGGTCGGTGCTAGTGGAATACCCGCTCGCCGCACCGGCTTTCTCTAGCGGAAGGATCTGCGCCGGCACTTTGGCTACCGTCCCCCTTGCGCCGGAAATAGTGAGTTCAACATTAGAGCCGCTTCCGGCCCATTCCACTTGATACTGACCGGCGGTGAGCTGCTTGCCGCCGACAGAAACGGTTTCGGCAACCTTCAGCGTACCCTTGTTGGTATTGCCTGCGACGGCGTTAGCTGCAAGCAAAAGCGAAATGGTCAGCAGGTTTGCGATGGATTTCGTTCTTGTCATTAGAGTCTCTTTTCCTTTTGTCCTTGCCTCGCGGAAGCGAATCAAGATCCTTCATTCCCGCCAAGGGAAGCATGATTTGATTACCTTTGTTTTGACGAGGAAAAGGGCTTCCCGGTTATATCTCCGGCAACAAAAAGAATGGCTCAAATGCATTAAAAAATCGATTTATCTAAGCGACACATCCTTCACGACTTACCGTATACTTAGTTGGAATCGGCGGGTATTACATACGAAAATTTGTGCTGCTCGGTAATCTGCCCGTTACTTCCGCGAACCTCCTCATCTCCATTTTCAGCGCCTTCCCTTCCACGCTATACTTCCTCATGCGCTTCAGAAACCGTTCGGCCTGCCTGACTTTCATCGCTCTTCTGTTCGCGCTGCTACCCGCACCTGCAGCCTCGCAAGAGACTTCCTGGAAAAGAGACCTCGCCACATGGCGCGCGAAGTATGTCGCAGACCTTTTGAAGCCGGACGGCTGGCTCTCCCTCACCGGCCTCGAATGGCTCCAGCCGGGCGACAACTCTCTCGGCTCTGCCGCAGACAACAAGATTCATCTCGCCGCGGGCAGCCCAGCACATCTCGCGGTTCTTCATCTCGAAGGGGAGACCGTCACTCTGAACCCGCCGCCCGATGGATTCCCCCCAGACTTTCTTGTTGCTGGCTCGCCTGCAAAGCCGCAGCCCCTGCGCGCTGAAGCCAACAATGATAAGGTTTCTCCTCATCTGACGATCGGCACACTGAATATGTACGTGATCCGCCGCGAAGCGCGCTTCGCTCTGCGCATCAAGGATTCCCGTTCGCCTTCCATCGTCGGCTTCGACGGCCTGAACTGGTACGCGCCCGATGCTGCTTATCGCGTCACCGCCAAGTGGATTCCCTACTCTCCAGCAAAGACCATCACACTCGCCACGCTTGTCGGCACGACCTACGATCAGCCCGTGCCCGGCGCCGCGGAATTCACGCTCGCCGGAAAAACATTCCGCATCGAACCGGTCCTCGAAGATCCTGCCGTCGCCAAGCTATTTTTCATCCTGCGTGACACCACCAGCACCAGGACGACATATCCCGCCTGCCGCTTTCTGTACACCGGTTTTCCCACCAACGGCCTCGACAAACCCGGCCAACTCGTTCTCGATTTCAATCGCATGGAAAATCCTCCCTGCGCATACACACCTTTTTCCACTTGCCCGCTCCCGCCGCCCGGCAATCGTCTCCCCATTGCGCTCCCCGTCGGCGAAAAACGCTATCATGAATAGGCGCCGCTCTTTCTTTCCTCTCGCCATTCATTTTGAAATTCTCTGCCGACTGTCGCACAATAGATGTGTCAGCAACCAATGGATTATCTGAATTCCAATTTATCTCCTGGAAAAGACGACTCTTTCGCACGCGAGAAACTCATCACCCTCCGCCTGGCGCTTCTTAAGCTCCACAAGACCCTTCTCAACATGGAGCGCCGCGACTACGAGCGCGAGCACGGCGCCGTCAAAACCGGCGAGCTCTTCCGCTTGGTCATCGATCACGCGCAATTCGCCTGGCTCCACAACATTTCCGAGTTCGTCGTGCGCATCGACGAAACTCTCGCCGCCAAGGAGCCTGTCACCCCCGAGTACACCAGCACGGCCATTTCACTGGCCCGAAAGATGTTTGTCCCGACGGAATCCGGCGACAGCTTCCAAAAAAAATACTTTGAGGCGATCCAGCGCGATCCGGTTGTCGTGATTGACCACGCCGAGCTGGTCCGTCTCTTCAACAACGAACCTCCCGATTCCGCAAATCCCTAAGTTTTCACGATTTCCCTGATAGAATCCCGCCGTAACTCGGAGGAACGTTATGAGCGATTCCGACAAGAACTACAGCAACGGCGAAATCACAGTGGTATGGAAGCCCGGCGTATGCATCCACTCCGGAAAATGCGTCCAGGGCCTGGGCGAAGTTTTCAACGTTCACGCCCGCCCGTGGATCAACATCGCCGGCTCATCCACCGAGCGCATTATCCAGCAAGTCGATCAATGTCCTTCCGGCGCACTCAGTTATTTCCGGAATGAAAAAGTGGGGAAAGCCGCAGGGTAACTCGTGGACCTAAACCTCGACAGCATCACCGTCACAAACAACGAAGAAGGTCAGCGCTTTGAAGCGCAAGTCGACGGCTTGCGCGCACTCCTCACCTATCGCCGCTTTCCGGACCGTATCGTCTTTAACCATATTGAAGTTCCCCCGATCCTTGAGAGCAAGGGCCTCGCCACCAAACTTGCCCGTACCGGGCTCGATTTCGCACGCGCCAACCATTTCCGCGTCGTGCCACTGTGCCCCTACGTTGCCGCGTTTATCCGGAAGCATGCGGAATACCACGACCTCCTTTCCGCCGAAGACCTGCAGAAACTCCTGTCCCGCTCTAGCGGCGCAACTGGCCGCTAACAATTTCCGCCGTGCAGAAACGCAATCCAGCATGCTCCATCCGTCGACTTCGCCGCTCGGAACTTCCTGTCGATACCGGCGCCCTCGCACGGTTTCTCATCGGCAAAGTGATCGTCCACGATCTTCCCGCTGGACGCCTCAGCGGCCGCATCGTCGAAACGGAAGCATACCCTCCCGGCGATCCCGCGGGCCATCACTTCCGTGGGCCCACGCCACGCATTCGCTCCATGTATCTCGCTCCCGGTCATGCATACATTTTTTTCAACTACGGCGCGCACTTTATGCTCAACGTCGTCAGCGAGCCCGCCGGCACCGCCGCGGCAATTCTCATTCGCGCTCTCGAGCCTCTCGATGGAATTGAGCTAATGCAGCGGAACCGCAAAACCACTCGTCTTCACGATCTGACGCGCGGTCCCGGCCGCCTTGCCGCCGCTTTTCAAATCGACCGCCGCCACGACGGCCTCGATCTATGTGCTCCGGGCGCGCTCTGGCTCGGTATGACAAAGCATCGCGCCGACACCATCGTCAAGAGCGTTCGAATCGGCATCACCCGCGCTGCCGATCGACTCTTTCGCTTCTACGAGCGCGGCAATCCTTTCGTTAGCGGCCCCAAGCGCATGCTCCTCCCAGTTACGTCCGCCAAGAAGACTTCATCCAAACGAGCATGAGACCAAGCGCACATGCGGTTGTCGCGGCGTCTATTTGATTCCGCGCGATTTCGCGGCCCAGGGCCGCTGTGCTAGTTCTTGCTCAGAATTCCTTCCGCCTCATTCGCCGCGCCCTTTCGCGGCGCCACGTAAATCTCCAGTAGCTCGTCGAGTTCCTGCGGGCGGATCGGTTTGGTAAGGTATCCGTCCATTCCTCCCGCGAGGCATTTCTCGCGATCGCCTTTCATGGCGTGCGCCGTCAGCGCAACGATCGGCAAGTGATTCCCTCTGTCCTTCTCCTTCTTCCGAATCGCCACGGTTGCTTCGAATCCATCCATTTCCGGCATTTGCAGGTCCATCAAGAGCAAGTCAAAATCCTCGTTTTCGAATGCCTTGAGCGCCTCACGCCCGTTGCCTGCTACCACCACGGTGTGACTCCTCTTTTCCAAGAGTCGCGCCGCCAGCCGCTGGTTCACGAGATTGTCTTCCGCGAGCAAGATCCGCAATGAAGCTGAAAGCTCCTGCGAACCCTGCAACGAGTACCGCGTGATCAACGGAATCGCGCCTTCCTGCTCTTTCGTCCCAAGAACCCGGGAAACCGCCTCTCGCAATTCGGACTGCCGGATCGGCTTTAGCAAATAGGCGGAAACTCCCAGCTCCTCGCATCGTGCCGCGTCTCCCCGATGGCCCGCCGAAGTCAGCATCATAATAGTGCCCGTTGACAGCTCCGGCCTCTGCCGGATTCGTTCCACCAGCGCAAAGCCGTCCATTTTCGGCATGTGCATGTCCGTCAAGATCAGGCCGTACGGCTTTCTCGCTCCACGGGCCGCGGACAATTCCTCGAGCGCTTCTTCTCCTCCTTCCACCGACGTCACTTTCATCTCCCAGCGCTTCAGCATCCCTTCCAGGATCTTTCGGTTCGTCCGGTTGTCATCCACGACCAGAACCTTTACGCCGCTCAGGTTCTCCGTTGGCCTGATCCCTTCCGCTGCGCCCGTTTTTGTATGCGCTACTCCGAACCGCGCCGTGAAATGAAACTCGCTTCCCCGGCCCACTTCGCTCTCTAGCCAAATTTTTCCGCCCATCATTCCCACAAGGCGCGATGAGATGGTCAGTCCCAATCCGGTTCCTCCGAATTTCCTCGTCGTGGAAGCATCTGCCTGCGTGAAGGGTTCGAAGATCGATTCCTGCTTCTCCCTGGGAATCCCAATCCCCGTGTCCGCTATCGTGAAGCGCAGCAGGAGCTCTTCACCTTCCGGGGCATCGCTCTCCACTTTCAACGCCACTTCTCCCTGGTTCGCGAACTTGATTGCATTGCCCACGAGGTTGATTACGATTTGCCGCAGCCGGCTCGAATCTCCCCGCACCATTTCCGGCACTTCCGGTGCCACCTCGCACAGGAGTTCCAGCCCTTTTTCATGCGCGCGCAGAGCCAGCGACTTTAATGTTGTTTCCAGGCAATCGCAGAGGTTGAAATCGACAGCTTCCAGGTCGATCTTTCCCACTTCGATTTTGGAGAAATCGAGAATGTCATTGATTACACCGAGCAAGGAATCGCCGGACATCTTGACGGTTTCCAGGTATTCGCGTTGCTCGGGAGTAAGCTGCGTCTCCAGCGCCAGATCGGTCATCCCTATGACGCCGTATAACGGCGTGCGGATCTCATGGCTCATGTTGGCAAGAAATTCGCCTCGCTCGACTGGCTCCCTCCGCTGTCTCTTTCGCCCGGCGCATTTCTGTTTCGGCCTGCTTGCGTTCCACAACTTCTTTCTGCAAGTCTTCCGTCCGCGCTTGAACGCGATGTTCGAGTTCCTCCTTCGCGCCCTGGAGTGCTGCGTCGCGCTGCTGAATCCGCTCCAGCATTTGATTGAAAGAAGTCACTAGAAGCTATTTCAAAACCCTCCGTAAGACGATGATGAAGCAGGCGATATGAAAGAATGCGCTGTAAATCGTGAGCGAGCGGTCATAGCGAACCACCAGATGCCGGAAGTTGCCGAGCCACGCGAAGGTGCGCTCGACT
>QHYE01000038.1 GCA_003224055.1 Acidobacteriota bacterium
TGGTTATCAAAAGAAAGAGATTGCGAAAGGGGCAATTTGCAAGTGCGTGAAAAGAAAGAGCAGGAAGAGCTCTGGTGAAGGGAGCGCGACGAGTTCCAGAATGGGAATTGTTGGTATACACGCGGTTGTTTTCGTAAGAGTGGCAAGCAAAGGACTTACAGGATACGGAACTTGGAAGAGCGCGCAAACGCTTGAATAAAAAAGATTTAGAATCGCGGAATTGTGGATCTAAAGGCATTGCGATTGCAGGGGAAGAGAGAACGTAGTGGAGCGTGATGTTCACAAGGGAGAGTAGCACACTATTTACCGACTGTCGATAGCTAACTACTTAGTGATTCGAACGAATGCGGGGGCGGGACAAAGCGGAGATGGAAGTTGAGCGATGGCAAGGGATTACAAACCGGAGGCGATTCAAAAGAGTTGCGGAAAAGTGTGCGATGGCGTCGCAGGGCGAGGGATGATAAAAGAAAAGTGAGACGCCGCGCTCTTCGCGCCGCGCGTGAGGTGGGTCCGCTGCGCGTCATGGGGGCAGCGAGGCACCGTGACCAGTAAGAAGATGGGAGGGACGAACCTGTGGTTGACGAAACCAGCCGAGAGGCGGCCGCTTCTCAAGAGCGTGGGCAGGAGGTCTGCTCCTGCGGGCACCGAGCCAGCAGTCATGTCGCACTCAAGTATTCCTGCCAAGCCCCGGGCGAAGATAAGGGCTACTGTCCATGCATGCGCTTCATTTCAGGGAAGTTATCGCAAGGCCCGCGGTTCCGGCGAGGACGCCCGAAGTCGAAGAAGTAGAATTGCAGGACAGCTTCCGGCTTGGAAACGAGGCACTTGCGCCAAAGGATGATTCAAAAAGGGAAATCAAACTGAGAAGCGCCAGGCAAGGCTGGCGGGGGTGCGAAGTCGCAAGGCACCCCGGCCCGGTGGCGACCGTTTGGCCCAGCCTATCCGCAGGATGAACGTGGCCGGGGTACCCGTGACTGTGGGATAGTGCCCGAGCAGATTCGCTCCGCAGCGCGAAACTTGAATTCTGGTTGGAATACCGACCAAAATGTTCCCCATTTAGAAATACAGCATCCATTTTCGGTGGCGCAGCGTGTATGGCAAACTCCGTTGGCGAGGACACATTCTCTAGCGCGCCGTTTATGAGCGCTTCGCGGGAGTTTTCGCGCGATATGTTAGGCCTCAACTTGTATCTCAAGATGGCAAAGCGCAGCGGACCTGCCTTCACCACCGCAAGGGACTTACATCCCGATCGAGATATGGCGCATCATAGGAACAAGGCAAAAGCTTCCCGGTAAGGGCAAGCGATAAGACCTGCCCGGTCCCCACCAGCCCAAAAACAGGAGGAATAACATGAAATGTTTGACTCTGATTGCGGCGGCGGCAACGGCACTCATCATCAGCGCTCCAACTTATGCTCAGCGCTCACATCCAAGTCCGGGTGGACCGCCTTCGGGTGCAGGCGCAGCATCTTCGGCACACGGAGCTGGAAGGAGTTCCGGCACGAGCGGCTCACATGAAGGTGGGGCAGCTGCAAATAGCGACATGTCACACGCTGCGCCTAGCACGGTTTTGAGCCATAACACGGCCATCGCCGGGAAGATCCAGAAGCTGACGGGCCAGGATGCGCAGACCGCATGCAGCGGATTCAAGAACCTCGGTCAGTGCGTTGCAGCAGCGCACGTGGCGAAGAACCTGGACATCCCGGGCGGCTTCGACGCGCTCAAGGCAAAAGTAACGGGCAGCGGGGCAGTGAGCATGGGCAAGGCGATCGAAGGGCTTGCGCCTAACGCCGACGCCAAGGCCGAGGCAAAGAAGGCGAAGAAGCAAGCGTCGGATGACCTGAGCGAGACCAGCTCCTGAATCGTTGTTTCCTAAGCAGGAGTTCCCGAGCGGGGCGAACGCTCTGCCTTCGCCCCGTTTCCACCTACACGCAGAACGGCTGGTTCTCCATCTCTTCTGAGAGGTACGGGTCACACTTTTCTCGCCGATAGCAGAAAAGAAATGCAGCATCCATTTTGGGTTGCAACGCCTCTTCTCGCGACCTAGACTGAAGTTCAGCCCCTCCCTAGACAGGAGATCCAATGAAAATAGGAAAATGGACTACGGCCATGGCTATGGCGCTGCTTCTTTCCTCTGGCAGCGTCGCGCTTGCCCAGGGACAGGGAAAGGGCAAAGGCAAGGGCCACAACAAGCACAGCGATGACGACCAAAATGTCCAGTTTTATAAAGATCGCGATCGTGAAGCATTACGAGGCTGGTATGGCGAGCATCAGAGCCAGCTTCCTCCCGGGCTCGCGAAGAAGGATCGTTTGCCGCCCGGCCTGGAAAAGCAACTTGTCCGGCGCGGGACACTGCCGCCAGGACTGCAGAAACGACTACAGCCTTGTCCGGAAGAGCTCGAGCGGCGGCTGCCTCCTCCCCCTCCCGACTGCGCTCATGTATTGATCAGCGGACGTCTTGTTCTGCTCAATCGCAGGACCAATATTATTGTAGATATCTTTCAGTTTGAGGGCCGCTGAAATTTGGGCGCGGGGCTAACGGGACGCCGCTACGAAGGAAGGGACCGTCGGAGTGGACGACAGAGTGCGAATCCTGTTGAGTAGCGCAACCAGTTGCGGGCAGTCCTTGTCGGTTATCGCTGTGAATTTCAGGCCCAGCCCCCCGCCGGGAACATGGTGCCGGACGACGGCTTCGGCCCTGATCTGTCCTTCCTGAACGAGAAAATCGAGCTTGGCTTTCGCGCCCACAGGCGGCGGAACCGGCGTGGAGAGGAACAGTCCGCCCACGCTGAGGTCGCCAACGCGGGAAACATCATCCATGCCCTCGCAACGCCAATACACCCAAACGTCGCCCATAGTTCCAAGGCGAGAAGCCATTCTTCTGGAATAAGGTAGCTTTGCCGATGCGGTTGCCATGGCTCTCCCTCAGTGCCTGCGGGCTTGGGCGGGCCCTTGAAAACAAAGGCCCGAACGCAGAGCTATGGCAAACCATAGTTGGAGCGTCGGGAGCGAGCAATCCGGCAAACACCCTAAATGTGGGGCAGGATTTGCCTGAGCGCCGGGCGGGAGTAGTGCGAGGAGCGCGCGAATGTTTGATGACGGGGCGTCCGGCTTGTTCGGCCGGGCATTCCCATCCGTTTGTTACTTACCTTGAATGCGTGAGACAAAAAGCTGCAAAAAACGATCGGCCTGGACGTCGATACAAACTTTGGCATTGGGCCGCACTTTGTCGAGTCCTTCGATGATGTAACGATCGCCGCGCAGGACGTTGCGCTCGACTTCGCCGCGGCGGTTAGCCACGGTTTCGCCGCGGGTGAATTCACCTCGCGTTTCGACGTCCACGTGCATGAGCGGAGCTGTCACAAGATTCGCGTCAACGGCAACGCCAACGGCTAGAGGATCATACATGGGAGTGCCGTCGCTGCCGAATTTTTCCGAGAGTTCGACGAGGAACTTCGCGACGCTGTAAATGAAGTCGTTTACCGGGCCGTGAGTACGGGCGAGCTGCTCGAGATGCTTGCGTCCGAGGAGGGTCTTGTCGCCGACGTCGAGACCGACCATGGTGAGCGGCCAGCCGGCTTGAAAAACGATTTGGGCCGCTTCGGGATCGTTATAGATATTCGCCTCCGCGGCGGCGTTGACATTTCCGCCTTTGATGGAGCCGCCCATGAGGACGACTTCCTTGACGAGCGGGACGATGGAGGGATCTTTCTGGATCGCGAGCGCAATGTTAGTGAGCGGGCCGACGGGCACGAGGGTGATCTCGTGCGGCGCGCCACGGACGAGCTCGATGATCAAGTCCGGGCCAAAGCGCGCGTCCACTTTGCACTTGCTGGGCGGCAGCTCGATATTGGCGAGGCCGTTCTTGCCGTGCCAGAACTCGGCGGTGATGAGTTTTTGGAAGAGCGGATGTTGTGCGCCTGCAGCTACAGGGATCTCGCAACGATTGGCGAGCGAAACCATGCGGAGCGCGTTTTCCAGGCCTTGCTTGGCGGTGGTGTTGCCGGGGACGACGGTGATGGCGCGGACGTCCAGCTCCGGCGAGTGGAGCGCCAGCATGAGGGCCATGGCGTCATCGGTACCGGGGTCGGTGTCAAAAATGATTTTCTTGCCGGAGGCGGCGGCAGGCGAAATAAGAATCACGGAGAGAAAAAGCAGGAGGAAGAGGAATCCGGAGTTGCAGGCTGCAGCGGACAAACTGCCTACAGATGTGTGACTTCGAGTGGAGCGAGGATGAGAAAACGACCGAGCCTCTTTGGCCGATTCCCTATCGGCCACACCGCTCCATGAACAGCATGCTGCTCTTCGGTCCAGAAACAACCCCCAGTTAGAATTGGGCGTAGGCTAGCGTTCACTTTACGGAAGTGTCAAGATAAAAGTAGGATTAGAAAATGCGGCGTGGTGGAAAACTTTTTCGCTGGATTGGGGGAAGTCCGGAATTGGGAAATGGTAGCGTCTGGATTGCAGCCGGCAACTCCGCCCGAGAGAGATGCTGCTATTTTCTGTGATGCTCCGGAATGAAATACGGCCAAGAAAAATGATCGCGATAGCCGTGACGATTGCACTGGCTGCTGCATTTCTCTTCAAACCTGCAGGAATGCGGCACGGGGCGCAGGCCGGCCGTCGGCGATTACGACAATGACGGGTGGCTCGATTGCTCGTCAGCAAACTCCGTTGGATGTCGGCTATAATCACGCCCCGTGAAAAGCATTCTCGATTCAATTCGAGTAATAGAGATGACCGAAGCGTTGGCCGGACCGTACTGCGCAATGCTGCTGGGGGATTTCGGCGCCGACGTCATCAAAGTGGAGCGGCCGGGAATCGGCGACCAGTCGCGAGGCTGGGGCCCGCCGTTCGTGGGGAGCGAATCCGCGTACTATCTGGCGGCGAATCGCAACAAACGTTCGATCACGCTGAATTACGATAATCCTAGCGGAGCAGGAGCGCTGCAGAAACTTCTCGCGACCGCGGACGTTTTCATCACCAATCAGCCTTCCCTTGCTTCGCTGAAGAAACGCAGCATCGACTACGAATCTCTCAGCGCAAAACATCCGCGTCTCATCTACTGCAGTATCACCGGCTACGGTTTCACCGGCCCCAGGGCGGGCCGTCCCGGGTATGACATTCTGGCGCAGGCAGAATCCGGGATGATGAGCTTCACCGGCGAACCCCGCGGCGGCCCGATGCGCTATCCCATCGCGATCGCGGACATGACCTGCGGGATGTACTCCACGATGGGGATTCTTGCGGCGCTTTTTGCGCGCGAGAAGACGGGACGAGGAGAGTTCCTGGACATGGCGCTTTTCGATTCGCAATTAACGTGGCTCGCCAACGTGGGAAGCAGCTACTTGAACGCCGGCGTATCGCCAACACGCTGGGGAAATGCTCACCCAAACATCGTGCCGTACGAGGTCTATCGCGGCAGCGACGATCGATATTTTGTCGTCGGAATAGGCACGGAAGCGCTGTGGAAGGGATTCGTTCAGGCGGTGGAAGTCCAGGATGACATCGGTCGCGATGAACGATTCCAGACCAATGCGCTACGAATCAAGAACCGTGAAATCCTAGTCCCGCTGCTCCAGACCCTGTTTCAGCAAACCCCGGCGCGGACGTGGCTGGGAAAGCTCGCAGAGGCGGACATTCCGGCCGCGCCCATCCATACGGTGCCTGAAGCATTGAACGATGCGCAAACACGCGCGCGGAGTTTGATCGTCCAGATTGAGCATCCAGCCATGGGCGCCGCGAAAAGCATCGCGAATCCCGTACGATTTTCGAATACGCCGGTGAGCTACCGGCTGCCGCCGCCCTTGCTCGGCGAACATACCAGTGAAATTCTGAAGAACTTGGGCTACACGGCCGAAGAAGTGAACTCCATGGAGAGCGGCTCAGCAACCTGAAGTCGCAGCCGATGCCCCTGCACAACTTTCTGAAATTCAGGTTGCTAGGATCCGGCGTAGAGCTGAAAGGGCGCCCAGTAAAAGGGCTTTCTGAAAACGGAATTGGAATTGGCGGAATGGAGGAGTGAGAGTTTGGCCGCACGCAGCGCGGTGGCAGGATCTTTGCCGTTTCTTATTTCACGGTAGAGCCCATCCATTAGCTCTGGGGTAGCGGGGGCGTCGGCCACTTCCCATAGCGCGCCGATGACGTTGTGGGCTCCCGCGCGCAGAAAAGCCCACGAAAGGCCGACAAGTCCTTCTCCCGAGTACGCGCGTGATCCCGACCCGTAGCAGGCAGAGATGGTAACCAGTTCCGCGCGCAAGTGGCGCGTGACAATGTCTCTCGCATACAACTTGTACGAGTCCCCTTCCGGGCTAAGGATTACCGCGGATTCCAACGGGCGAGTGCGGCTGGCCGTCCCGTGCGTCACGAAATGCACGTAGGAAAAGCGTTCCGGACTGCTGCTAAGGTACGCGCTAGGCGTCGCCCGCACACCTTCTAATACCGCCCGCTGGGGCTCCGGGAAGTACTGCTCGATTTTCTTCATTTCTTCTGGCGCCTGGGACAGAGGCGGAAATGCAGTGTTTGCCTGTTTCGTATTTCCAACGAGCAACAGGTTCTTTCCCTTTGCCGCGGGCTGGTTGGAGGAAGATGCGAGAAGCGTGAGCGAGTTCGCCGTGGACAGCGTAGCGTCTTCAATCCAGTAGTGGGGCTTTGGCTCCGACGCGATCAGTGTCTCGAAGTTCAATCCGTAGAGGCTGCCATCCGGTAGCAGGATCACGCGCGAGTTTGCCGGGATCAACTTTTGAGCCGGCGCGATCAGCACTGCATAGAGCTTCTCGCCGGTCAGCCTGTCCTCCGTCGCGAGAACATCTTTGGATTCAACAATCGCACGCCTGTAGGCCTGAACAAGCCGATCGATTTCCGAAGCCGGAGGCAGTGTGAATGATGTCGTCCTAGCTGGCGTGATCACCCACAGGTACGATTGCTTCTCACCCAGCCAGTAAAACAGCAGCGTCGCGTGCAGCTGCTGCGCCAATTGCTGGGGCGGTGCTTTCGGCCTGATCCGCGAACTCGCTTTCGCATCCGAGGACAACCCTTCCGCAAGCGTCCGCGCGCGGCTCAGTTCGGCAACCTTCAGCGCGTCATCAGGACGCCCGCGACGGATAAGGAAGCCGACGTAATCATCGTAGAACTCGATAGCGCTCGAAAGAAATGTCAGACGGAATTCATCCCGGCTCACCGAAGTTCGGGCCGCTTCCACGGTTGCGATCGATTTGCGGTACGCGATCTCCGCGTTCCCCGGGAGATCTTCGTCATCAAAGACTTTTGCCAAGCGTGCTTCTGCCTCCCATTTCAGAGAGGCCTCAGCGGACTTGTCTTCTATAACCTGGACCAATAGTTTCTTGGCGCGCGCGTAATTTCGATTGGCTGCTTCGATGCGACCGCCGATCAACTGTGAGTTTACGGTGAGGGGGTGATCTTGGGCTGCCTCGAGGTAGGGAGCGACTTGATCCAAATTCTGCTGCGCCAGGTCCGGCCTTCCCCGCGCGAGGTCCAGTAGCGCCAAATTCGCGAAACATTGCGCCACGCCCGCTTGATCCTTGAGATCACGCGCGTGAGAGAGCGCTTTGCGGTACATCTTCTCGGCGTCCTCCTCCTCATGGCGTGCGTGATGGACGTTGCCGGCGTTCACCAGCCAGTATGCGGTATCGCCGTCAATCCCGAGCTGCGAGGATGCTTCCTCCGCCTTTCCAAAGAGCTCCAAGGCCCTGTCCGCATCACCCATTTCGAAGTAATTCCAGGCTTGGTTCCCGGAAATCCGAGCTATCGAAGAGAACGCGCTGATGGACTCCGCGAGCCGGAGCCCGGCCGAATTCCAATCAATGGCCTGGTCGTAATGTCCAAGTCTTGTTGAGACCAACCCGAGGCTGCCGAGCGCAGCGGCTTCCAGGAAAGAGTTCTTCCGGTCCCGGGCGATCTCCAGAGCAGTGCGGTAG
The DNA here is from genome assembly GCA_003224055.1 of Acidobacteriota bacterium. Classification (GTDB taxonomy): domain Bacteria; phylum Acidobacteriota; class Terriglobia; order Acidiferrales; family UBA7541; genus Acidiferrum. The sequence continues at coordinate 7,937 of QHYE01000038.1, forward strand.
AAAGACTGGGCAGCGGGGGCGTCATCCCGCAAAAAGGCGAGAGTCCCCTTCCGCAGGGCAACGTCACCCAGTAGCTCAGGGTGAGCGGAACGGGCGAGGGTGTCAGCAACTGCGAGATAATTCTCGGCGTCCAGCAAACGCCCGAGGAATGCGCAGGCTGATGCCTGCGTCATTCTCTGGCTGATCTGAATTTCACTTCGCTCGAGTGTGGCGGGAACCTCTGCCTGCAAGAGCGTAAGCGATTCCTCATACCGGGCCTTGAACATCAGGATCTCCGCTTTGAGTGTCCTGAATCGCCAGTGCTCTTCCGTCTTTTCTGAGGGAAATTTCTGAAATCCGGCAGTCGCAGATTCAAGCGCGGCGCTGAACTGGCCGCGCTTCATCTTGATCCAGGCATCTTGATAGACCACCTGAGGATCGAATTGCGATTCCTTTTTGTGTGCCCGGCAGCCTGAAGTAAGGCTCAGAAGCAAGATGCAGATTAGCCCGGCCAGGGCCGGCCATTGCCAACGGACTGCGCAAAGACACCGCTGCCTGCTATCGGAGAACCGAGTTCCAAGCGAAGCATGGTAAGAGTCCGTTTGCATTCGTCGATGATCGCTTCCGCCAAGTAGACGCGGCCAAAGTGCGGTATGACAAAGGCGTGCGCCTGGGTCGTAACGTCGGGGGCATCCGTCGCCATCTTTTTCACGAGCGAGCAAAGGATGACCTCGTGACCGTCCTCCATCTGGATTGGATTCCCCGTCTGGAACGGATCCTCCGCCATTCTCCGGAATTCTCCCTTCCTTTCCAACTCATTCCTGACGGCCGCAAAAGTCTTGTATTTCGCGAAAAAATCGTGATTGAGAGTGATGTCCGCCTTGCAGCCGCCAATATGCAGGTTCTCGAATTTACTCCCCAGAAATGAGAAGTGCGACTCAGGCGCACCACCCACATGGTATGAGGAGATTCTTGAGACTACACGGTCCGCGGTCACAACGTCGAGAATATTCAGGTTTTCGATAGTGGCGGTCACGAGGGTTGTATATGTAACTTTTTCCTCGTCCTTGCCTCTCTCTCTTTGCTCGCTGCCGGCTACATGCGTGTAGCCGGCCGTGAATTTGACGTATTCATTGAACTTGAAATTCTCAACCCGCGAGCTGCCAAACCCTCCAATCGTGGGCAGCGCCGTCGGTGCTTGCACTTCGATTAAATGCTGCACCGGCCGGGTAAAGTGGCCGCTAAATGCGTGAGCACTCGCGTTGTAATGAAAAGTTCGATGGACTTCCGAGAAGTTTGCGGCGTATTTCTTGGAAGATTTCTTGCTGGCAGCCATCGGGGACACCTCGGGGCTAGGATGAGGCCCAATCCTTATTCATTTAGGGACGGAATTCAACTGTAAAAGGCAGCCGGCCCGCGTCATTCTGCGGATTGATCTTGCCACTGGCGTTAGGGTCGCCGTAAAAGGCCAGAACGTACTTGCCGGGATGGAGCATTCCCGCCGGAATGGGAAGATGCGCCTCCTGGTTGGCGTTCGCGCCCGCGATCTTCGATCGCAAGAGCACGCGTCCTTCTGCGTCTTCGAGTTGAGCGATGTAGTTGTCAAAGCCGTGCGTCGGAACAAAGTCAAAATTCAAGAAAAATGCCTCATCAGGGCGGATCGAGAGCGTGCGGCTCTCCTCACCGGCTGTGTTGACCCCGCGCAGAGCATGCGAACTGAATAGAATTTGCGACGCGACGCTGTCGGGGCGCGCCGGCGGCTTCGGAATGATGACAAAACTCTGATAGCCGATGACCAACAGAAGGGCTGCAAAGGCAGGCACTGCAATCACCGGTCGGAACCAATTCAACCATCCACCCTGAGCCGGAGCAGCTTTCTTCTCCGCCAACTTCTCAGTTTCGGCACGCAGGACTTCCCGGCTGACATCCACAAAGGCCGCAATGGCCTTCACATCTACGGCACATTCTGCGCAATCAAAGAAATGCTCTTCATATTCATCGCGCAGGTTCGGGGGAAACTCTCCCAGGACGTATTTTTCTGCAGCCTGTAGTCGCACTGCTTCCTTATGATCCATTTGTGCCATCCGGTAGATAGTGCAGGAGATAGCAAAATCGTTTCACTGGATTCCTCAATGGACCGCCGGCCGCGCAATCCGCATCTGGTCCTTTACATACAAAGCCTTGAACTTATCTTTGGCCCTGTGGAGCAAGACCCTTAGGTAGTTGCGATCCACTCCGAATTCGCGGCATACGGCATCTTTGTCCTTTTCTTCCAGGAAGATAGCCCGCAGCAACTTCCGGTCCTTTGGGGGCATTTCCTCGAGGATTTGGCGCACGCGCTCCGCAACTTGCTTGGTGACGAGCATACCCTCCAGGTCCAAAACTTTGTCCGGAATGTCCATGTGCACATCCTCCATCTGCTGGCTCTTTGCGGAAGACCGATAATATTCCAGTAAGACGTTGTTACAAATGGAGTTAACGAACGCGCCAAAGCGCTCTGGCTGCCGCACACCGCCTTCGCGCCGCAAGGCTGCGATGACCCGGATGAACGTCTCCTGGCGCAAGTCCTCCACCTTGTCCGATGCCAGCGCCCGGGCCCGCAACTTGATCCGCAGAAGTTGTTCAAAATAAGCAACAAAGTGGTGTTCCGTCGAGCGGTCTCCATCCCGCAGACGTTCCACATAGTCTTTGTCAAACGCAAAAAATTCCAAGGGGACCCTCGAGTCTTGGACGAGGAGTATAACTTCGCCCTCCGGGGCAATCCATCAAGATTCTTGCCTGAGTGCCGAAACGGAACGAGCCCGTGCTGCACTATCTTCCAGGACGCCCGTTTATTCGGGAATCCTTGATCCGTGGGGAACCTACCCCGGTCCCCACGTGCCCCAGTGGGCGCATTCGGGCCTGCCCTGAACAGGCACGGATGCGCCTCCCCTCTTTCCAGGGCGGGCCAACACTTTGGAGGATTTGTGCCAAGTACGGTAAGACATTCGAGTCCCGCGAACGAAGTCGCGTTTTCATTTGCAAATTGCTCGGCGATGCAGTCCTGTTCGCCCAAGGTTTCCGCAACGGGCAATTCCCAGGTGACAGCCCTAAGCATTGAGTTTGTAGCTAAGCCGCACGAAGCGCATCGCGCGCAATTGGCCATTCCTTCGGCACTCGCTGGCGCGCTAAAGGAAGTTACCGGTTTTGCCGGATGCCTCGTGATGGTTTCCGATCAGGAAGCGCGGCTCCTCACCGTAGTCACGCTCTGGTCGGGCGATGAACGCCAGAAACTTCCGAATGAAAATCTGCGCTGGGTGCGTGCCCTGCTGGCGCCGTATCTGGATCGTTGCCTGCGCGTGCAAATCCTCAGCGCGCACTTGCCTCCGCTGGCAGCAACTTTGCCTGCGCCGGATGTCGCTGACGATTCTTCCGTCGAGGATTGTCTCTCGTCGGAAAAGAAACCGCTTGTGAGGCTAGCGCATCTAATCATGTGTGAGAGATCTGCGAGCTAACTCGAGCGGAAGCCGAATTTGAGCACCGGACTTGGGGGGCGATAGAGACGATGGTTCACGAACGAAACTGCGCCGAACAATCTTGCGGTCGTACCTCAGTTGCATCACTGAATCGGCAGGATCTCTGCCTGGAACATTTCCTGTTCTCTTGCTATGAGAACCTCGAGCGCTTGGACCCCCGGGGCCGCAGCTTCAGCTCTCAGCCCGTCGACCTGGCTTCTATGCGAGCTTTCATCGAAGAGTGTTCCCGCAAGGCGCTCGACATCAGTCTCCATTCCGAGAATCTTGATAATCTCGAACGCGGCCGCCTTCTGGACATCTTGCTCTGGGCCGGCGAACTCTTCCTTCTCTTGCGAGCGCCGCGGCTCACCTTCCACGAATCTCCTGTATCCCCTGAAGGCCAGGCTCTGTCGCGGGCAACTTCTTAGCTGTTGCTGGACCGCACCGCACCGCGGGCGAGCGCAAGAATCCGATTCGCCCATTCCGCTTTGACGATGGACCTGGCTACAGGACGTCAAGAGAGCCTATATTTTCTTCTGTGTGAGCGCCCCTTATACGATGACTGAGGAGTACGCCTGCTGAAGCGGGAAGGCTCGGGCGGAGCACGCATGTTCTGGCGCAGCCCCAAGCCATTCTGCAAGTCGCGGACAGAACAAAGCGAGGCTGAAGGGAGAATCAAGATGAGAATCGGAATGGTTGCGGTCCTGTTAGCGTTTACCACGCTCAATGCCCAGGCGAAAGACGCGCCGGCTTACGAAAAGGGCGTTCTGGTTCAAATGGAATCTTCGTCCTGCGGGTATTCCGAAAAAGACGGCAAGACAATCGCCGGCCAAATCTTTGGCACGGATGGCCAGCACAAAAACACCAAACAGGTCTTGTGTCAGGAATACCTGTTGCAGGCCGACCGGATCATTTACCGGATTACGCCGAAAGACGACAAGCACCCTGTTCTCCTTCCAGTTGGCGAAACGGCTCAATTCCGGATTCACAAAGACAAGCTGCTGCTTCGGGTTCCGGAAGCCGACGGCAAGGAGCGTGAGTATCTCGTTCTATCGATGACTCCTCGATCCGATGTAAATGCGGCGAATCGGCCGGCAAATCGAGTAGGAGCTCAATAGCCACAAGGCGCGGTAGATCGATAAGCTCAGCAACGTCCGCGAATTTCTTTCAATGAGAGTTGTTTTGCCAAGGTGCGGGTTTGCCGGAAGGAGTCCCCGCGAATTCCGGCATTTCCGCATTGGTTTCATCTTGAGCATTCAAGCTGCAAATTCCGTATGTATGCCATTTTGTTCGCACCGTAGCGTTCCCCCAAGAAAATTCAAGTAAACTCCGCTGTGCATTGAGGAATTACCTTTTCGTGCGCGGCCGGAGACGTTTACCTTGTCGCTCCCCGCATCCTGCCTCAACATGATTCAAGGCGGGGGATGGGCCACAGAGGCCCGGCGCATGGTGCCTATTCTGGAAGTTCAGGATCTTCACGTTTCTTATCGCTCGTCCGGCGAAGCATCCTACGCTGCACTAGCCGGCGTGAATTTTCATCTCATGCCCAATGAGATTCTTGGCGTCCTTGGAGAATCCGGTTCAGGCAAGAGCACCCTTGCCACTTCGCTCCTGAAACTCCTTCCCTCAAATGGAAACATCTCGAGGGGTTCGATACTTTTTGAGGGCAAGGACCTTCTTTGCGCACCGGCTGGCGAACTGGAACAGATTCGCGGCAAGCGCATCTCGCTTGTCTATCAAGAGCCATCCGTCGCGCTCCATCCGGCATTACGCGCGAGCGAACAGGTTTTCCAGGTGCTAGCCGCGCACGAATCGGCAGGCAAGAGCGCCCTGCGCCAGAAAACGCGGCAAGTCCTCGCTTCTCTTTTTCCAAAAGAGGCAGATCGAATCTCCAACTCCTATCCCCATCAGCTGAGCGGAGGGCAACGACAGCGCGTCCTGATCGCGCAAGCGATTGCTTGTGGACCATCTCTGTTGATCGCCGACGAGCCGACAGCCTCGCTTGATTCCACAACTCAAAAGGAAATTCTCGGCGTTATGCGAACGCTCCGCGATGAGCTGGGTCTGGCGATGATTTTCATCACGCATAACCCTGCTTTGCTCGCCGGCTTCGCCGACCGCGTGCTGGTTCTTTACGGTGGCCGCGTTGCCGAATTGGGTCTGGCGAGAACAGTGCTCTCTTCACCTAAACATCCATACACACGAGCGCTGTTTCAATCGATGCCGCAGATTCTCGAGAACACCCGTGACACGCGCAAGACGAAACTGCCGGTGATCGCCGGCGATTCCTCGGCCGCTCAACTGCCGCTTGAAGGCTGCGTATTCGAGCCGCGATGCCCGGATCGAATGGAAGATTGCCGGGAGCGCGAGCCTGCGGTAGTGAATCTCGGCGAATCTCATACAGTATCTTGCTTCAAGTATGGAGGTTGAAACGCCGCAAAGCAGCCAAAATATGCAGCCATTGTTGAGAGTTGAAAAGCTTGTGAAGTGCTACGAACGGCAGAATGTCTTCGGTTCGCGCGAAAAGTTGCTTGCGCTCGACGGCGTGTCGTTCGCGGTTGCCCAAGAAACGACACTTGCGGTCGTCGGGGAATCTGGTTCCGGGAAGAGCACGCTCGGGTTTTGCATTTCTTGCCTGGAAATTCCGACGTCAGGAAGCATTTGGTTTGAAGGAAGAGACATCGTTGTCCTTGCAGAAAGCGAAAGGCGAAAGCTACGTCCGCAGATTCAGCTTATTTTTCAGGACCCATCCAATTCGCTGAATCCAAGATGGAGTGTGGAAGAGATACTGCTTGAGCCGCTGAATTTAAAAGGCAAGCTCAAACGCGAGGAAACGAAGCAGCGCGCCGTTGCCCTGATGACCCAGGTTGGTCTCTCCTCAGACATGTTTCAGAGATCGCCTGCCCAGTTGAGCGGCGGCCAACGCCAGAGGCTGGCCATTGCCAGGGCGCTGGCGCTCGAACCAAGAGTCCTGATTCTGGATGAAGCGCTATCGGCGCTAGATTGTTCAGTGCAGGCGCAGATCGCGAATCTCTTGATAGAACTACAGCGCACTCTCGGGATGACCTATCTTTTCATCACGCATGACTTGGCGATGGCTGCGCATCTTGCCGACGAGATTGCCGTCATGAATCGCGGCCGGGTTGTGGAGCAGGGCCCTGCCCAAAACATCCTGCGGCATCCCAAGGAGGAAATCACCCGGCACCTCCTGGCGGCGATTCCATCCCTCGACAATGCGGAGCGGCCGCCTTTGGAGTCCTGATGCGCTTCTTTTTCCGGCGGCTGAGGCACGCATGCTTTTTGTTATTCGGTGTTTCCATTCTTGCCTTTCTCTTCACGACTCTTGCTCCTGGAAATTACTTCGACGAGATGCGCTTGAATCCCCAAATCGCTCCGGAGACGATGGCCGCGTTGCGCGCCCAATACCAACTCGACCGGCCGCTGCCCGTACGGTATGTGTCCTGGATGAATTCTGTTCTTCACGGCCAGATGGGATTTTCGTTTGCGTACAATAGCCCCGTCGCGCCGATTCTTTTCGTGCGTGCGCGCAACACTCTGCTCCTCACCATTACGGCCACGTTGATCGCCTGGGGCATCGCTCTGCCGCTTGGAGTTTGGAGCGCCGAGCGATTTGGGCGCTTACCGGACCGCCTGCTCTCATGGGCAACGGCAGCGCTCCTGGTCATCCCCGATCTGGCGCTTGCTTTGGGACTTCTTGTCCTCACGGTGAGGACCGGCTGGTTTCCAACGGGAAGCATGACCTCCTTAGATTTCGGGAGTCTCTCACTAGGCGGAAAATTTCGCGATCTCGCGCTGCACATGACGCTCCCTGTTGCAGCGCTCGTGCTTTCCGGTCTGCCGTTGCTCATCCGACATGTCCGTGCCGCAGTGGCTGAAGTTCTCGACGCTCCGTTCATGCTGGCAGCAAGAGGGCATGGCATCCCCAGACGCACGCTGCTGTATCGCTACGCGCTGCGCGTGGCCGCGAATCCGCTCATTTCTCTATTTGGTTTCAGCATCGGTGCGTTGTTGAGCGGCTCGCTTCTCGTTGAAGTCGTGATGAGCTGGCCCGGCCTCGGGCCGCTCTTGTTGGAGTCCATCCTGTCGCGCGATCTCTATGTCGTCATCGACGGCGTGCTGTTCTCAACCATGTTTCTCGTAAGTGGCAATTTGATTGCCGATATTCTTCTCTATTGGGCTGATCCTCGAATTCGTACAGAGAGCGCCGCGAGATGACAATGCGCCGGCCGCTCGCGAAATGGCTCGTCATTCTCGGCGTGCTGCACGCGATTGTGGTTTGCGCAGGTTTTTTCGCGCCGTACGATCCCATCGAGCAGGATCGCAAGAATCCATACTTGCCGCCAATGCCGCTTCATCTCCTGGACGCGCAAGGACATCTTCACCTCCGGCCGTTTGCATATGCGCTGAAATTGCGAGAAGGGACGTTTGATCAGTATGAGCAGGACACCAGCCAATCTGTTCCGATGAAGTTTTTCAGAAGCGGAGCCGGCTACCGGCTGCTCGGATTTCTCCCCTCGCGGATACACTTGTTCGGTTCGGAAGACGCGCGCATTTGTTTGCTCGGAACGGATGCTTACGGCCGGGATCAATTCTCCCGGCTCTTGTATGGCGGCCAGATTTCGCTGCTCGCTGGCCTCCTGGGGGCGGGGTGTACTCTGTCCATTGGCTTGTGCGTCGGCGCGGCGGCAGGTTACTTTGGCGGTTGGAGGGACGATGCTCTGATGCGCGTCGCGGAGTTGTTTCTAGCCCTGCCTTGGCTCTACCTTCTCTTCGCTCTTCGCGCATTTCTGCCCTTGTCGGTTAGTCCGCTGAAGGCTTTTTTCCTGATTGTCGCCGTCATCGGAGCTGTCGGCTGGGCACGTCCGGCGCGGCTTGTTCGTGGAGTCGTGCTCAGTGCCAAAGAGCGTGATTTTGTTCGCGCGGCACGGGGCTTCGGTGCAACAGACAGCTACCTGCTGCGGCGCCACATCCTGCCGGAGACATCCAGCGTCCTTCTTACTCAGGCAGCGATTCTCATCCCCCAGTACGTGTTGGCGGAGATGACCCTCTCATTTCTTGGGCTAGGCGTGCCCGAGCCTGCTCCAAGCTGGGGAAACCTCCTTTCAAATCTTCAGCAGTACAGCGTTTTGGTCTCTTACTGGTGGATGTATTTGCCCGCCCTGGCCATGGTGCCGTTCTTTCTAGGATACTTGGGGTTAGCGAGTTCATTGCAGGAGCGGCTGGAGCCGTACAAGATAGAGAGGAGGAGTCCCGGGAGCTTGGCGTGAAAAACCGAAGAGCAGGACCCCACTGGCGCCGGACTTTTCTCTGTTCCTTCGCACTTCTTTTTCTTTCCCTTGGCCAAGCCGCTGCCTCCCCGCAACAAAAATCCATAAAAGAAGAATTGTTCGTCTTGCCTGGAGAAGTGGGCAAGCGCGGGGGCCGGCTCGTCTTCGCGCTGCGTGGCGAGCCAAAAACACTGAATCCCCTGATTGCCGCTGACACCCGATCCCGCGAAGTCATCGGCATCATGCAAGCCGATCTCGTCCACATCAATCGCGCCACGCAGCTCACGGAGCCTGCATTGGCCAAGTCCTGGAAGATCTCACCCGACGGGCTTCAGTACACAATCGTTCTCAGGCATGGACTCAAGTTTTCGGACGGCCAGCCCCTGGACGCCGATGATGTGCTATTTACCTTCCGCGTGTACCTCGATGAAAACGTGCACGCTCCGCAGCGCGATCTCCTGATTATCAGCGGAAAGCCGATAACCGTTCGTAAGCTGGATGCGCGAACAGTGGTTTTCCGGCTGCCCAAAACCTACGGAGTGGGCGAAAGGCTTTTCGATGGCTTGGCAATCCTACCCAGGCATCTTCTCGAAAAACCTTACCAGGAAGGAAAGGTCAGCCAGATAGGCACACTGGCGACCGCCGCGAACCAATGGGCCGGTCTCGGCCCTTTTCGGCTAAAAGAGTACGTTGCCGGGCAGCGGCTCGTGCTGGAGCGCAATCCCTATTATTGGAAAACGGACGTCAATGGGAATCGCCTGCCCTATGCGGATGAACTCGTATTCCTATTTGTGCCGAATGCCGATGCCCAGGTCCTGAAATTTCAATCGGGCGAAACCGACGCAATCGCCCAGTTAAGCGCGGAAAACTTTTCCGTGCTCTCGCGGCAACTGCGCGGCTACACGATGGTGGATGCCGGACCTGGCCTTGAATATAACTTTCTTTTCTTCAATCTGAACGATCTCGGTGAAAAAACCTCGCCGGAGCTGACTCGCAAGCAAAAATGGTTCCGCGAAGTGCGGTTCCGGCAAGCGGTTTCGGCTGCAGTGGACAGGGAAGCCATCGTTCGGCTGGTCTATCAGGGGCGCGGCACTCCGCTCTGGGGACTTGTCGCCCCGGGAAACCGCAGGTGGGGAAATGAGGAGCTCGCGCACCCGCCTCGCTCGCTCGAACGGGCGCGCGCTCTTTTGAAGGACGCAGGATTTTCCTGGGGCAATGGGCCAAATGGAGAATCCTCGCTCCTGGATTCCGAAGGCAAGCCCGTAGAATTCTCCATCCTTACGAGCTCAACCAACGCGGACCGCGCCAAGATGGCGACGCTGATTCAGGATGATCTAAAGCAGCTTGGAATGCGTGTGCAAGTTGTCCCGCTCGAGTTCAGATCGCTGCTGGACCGCGTCACGCAGACGAAGGAATACGACGCCTGCGTGATGGGCATTGCCAGCTATGACGCCGACCCGAATTCCGACATCAATGTTTGGCTTTCAAGCGGCGGAACGCATCTTTGGAATCCATCGCAGGAGCATCCGGCTACTGCATGGGAGGCGGAGATCGACCGCCTGATCAGTGAGCAAATGATCGCGCGCACGTTCGCACAGCGCAAAAAGCTCTATGACCGGGCCCAGGAGATTCTCGCCGAGAATCAGCCGATGATCTTCCTGGCGAGCCCGGACATTCTTGCTGGCGCTAAGAATTCGCTCGGGAATTTTCAGCCGGCTGTTCTGGAACCTTACGTACTCTGGAATGTTGAACAGCTCCATTTGAAAAATGCTCCGGAGAACGCTCCTCGATGAGCCTGGCAACGACCAAAGCACCGAGGAAGGCTCCCACTGTCTGGGATGACACCCGCCTCGTCAAAGAGTGCCTTTCCGGCAACGAAGACGCCTGGTCCTTGCTTATTGACAAATACAAAGCGCTCATCTATTCGATCCCGGTGAAATACAATCTCTCTCAGCCGGAAGCCGCGGACGTTTTTCAAGCGACGTGCACCGAACTTCTGATTCGCCTGCCGGAATTACGCGAGCCACGTGCACTGCCCAAATGGCTGATGCAAGTCGCGCATCACGAATGCTACCGCATGAAGCGCATGAACCAGCGAGTGGTGAGCCGGGACGCAGAGCCGAACTTGCCAGAGCCGGAGATACCACCCGTTGCGGAAAGCTTGGTGCAGCAGACCCAGGAAGAACAGATGCTCCGCGAAGCGATGACAGCGCTGAGTCCCCAGTGCCGCCGCCTCGTCGAGCTTCTCTTCTTTGAAACGCCGTCGCGGCCCTACACGGAAGTCGCCGCCGAGCTGGGCCTCGCTGTGGGATCCATCGGATTCACCCGGCAAAAGTGCATTGAACGGCTGCGGCGGCAACTTACGGAACTGGGTTTTTCCTGATGCCCGCAACACTCCGGAAAATCTCAAGAGAAACGCTCATCAATGAATTGGGCGGGCTGTCCAGCGAATCTCTCCGCCGCAAATTCCTTGCGAAGCACAAAGCGCTAATCCGCCTGGGCACGGTCGAGGACCTTGCCCAACTGGTCGTCCAGAAAGTTCGCGTCAGCACGCAGGAGTCGCTCAATCTAGCTGAAGCGGCCGTGCTCATCGCGAAACGCCTGCGCCGCAAGGAAGCCTTGGCGCTTGGCTTGCGCGCGAAGGCCAACGCTCTCTATTCCTCCGGCGATAATCGTGCCGCCATCGAACACCATGAGCAGGCATTCAAGCTCTACGAGTCTCTTGGCATCTGGATGGAAGCCGGGCGCACATTGAGCAGTTCCATCCAGCCAATGATCCTATTGGGCGAATATGATCAGGCGTTTCAAGCGGCGGAGCGCGCCCGCGAAATATTCGAGCGCCTCGACGACCCCTGGCGGTTGGCCCGGCTCGAAATCAATGTCGGCAATATCTATCACCGTCAAGATCGTTTCGAGGAATCCATCGCGCATTACGAGAACGCTTATAGAAGCTTGATGCCTCACAAAGACACTGAGGGCCTCGCTGTGCTCCTCAGCAACATGGCCGTCTGCTTGATCAGCCTCAACGATTTCCCGCGCGCTCTCGCGACCTATCAAGGAGCGCGTTCGTTCTGCGAGCAAAACAACATGCCCCTGCTCGTCGCGCAGGCGGACTATAACATCGCGTATCTCTACTATCTGCGCGGAGAATACAGCCGGGCCATCGAAGCGCTCTACGCCGCCCGGCGTGCCTGCGAAGACACCGGAGATGCCTATCATTTCGCCCTGTGTCACCTGGACCTCTCCGATATTTATCTCGAGTTGAACCTCAGCGAAGAAGCGCGCGAGATGGCCCACGAAGGATTTCTGCGATTTCAGAAGCTCGGCATGGGCTACGAGGCCGCGAAGACGCTGGCGAACGAAGCGACCGCCTACGGCCAACAGGGCAAGACCGTCCAGGCCCTGGAGCGCTTTGCCAAAGCGCGGGAAATCTTCGAGCGTGAAAAAAATCTCGTCTGGCCCTGGCTCATTGATCTGTACCAGGGCTTATTGCTTTTCCACGAAGGACGGCATTTTGAAGCACGGCGGCTCTGCATTGCGGCCGCGCGATTCTTCGATCGTTCCGCTCTTCCAGGAAAGGCCGTGCTCGCCCACTTGCTGCTCGCGCGCATCGCTCTGCAAGTTGGAGATTTCGCGGAAGCACAAAGGGAAACGAAGGAGTCTCTCGCGCGGCTGAAAGGCCTTCAGACACCCGTGCTCGCCTATCAGGCTCACTTGCTGGAGGGACAGATCGCACAAGCTCGCAACGACCCCCCTGCGGCGCGCGGGGCGTACCTCGAAGCACGGGAGGCCCTGGAGGCGCTGCGCAGCAGGTTGCAAGGCGAAGAGCTGAAAATCTCCTTTATCAAAAACCGGATGCAGGTCTACGAAGCGCTCGTGGATTTGTACGTATCCGAAGCTGGAACGGACGCCTCTGCCGAGAAAGCGCTGGCCTGCATTGAAGCCGCCAAATCTCGCAGCATGATCGAAATGATCTTTCAGAGCGGGCAGAGTCTTCCCCTGGGAGAGGCGGGCCAGAGTGATCTCGTCCGCAAAATCAGGGACCTGCGCGAGGAACTCAACTGGTATTACCACCGTATCGAGCTCGAGCAACTCCGCCCCGAGGCAAAAGTTCGCCAAAGGCTCCACAATTTGCAGGAGAAAGCGCATTCTCACGAGAAGGAGTTGTTGAAAACGCTGCGTGAGCTTCCGGCGCAGGAGAGGGAAAATGCCACGCTGGAAGCGCCGGCGGATTTCTCGCTGAAGAAACTGCAGGCGAGTCTCCCGGGAGATGCAACACTCATCGAATACTTCTCAGCGGGGGACCGCATCATTGCCGTTGTCATTGCGCGCAAAGAAATCAAAATTCTTCCGTTGACGGTTCTTTCCCGCGTTGCGCATTTCTTGCAATTGCTCCGCTTTCAACTCTCCAAGTTTCGCATGGGAATCGAATACGTCCGGCGGTTTGAGGAGCCGCTCCTGCGCGCCACGCAGAGTCACCTCGAATCGCTCTACGCCGAACTCATCGCGCCGCTTCGTCCCTTATTAAAAGGGAAGCACCTTATTGTTGTGCCCCATGGTCCGCTCCATTTCTTGCCTTTCCATGCTTTGCGAAATGGCCAAGAATACCTCTGCGACGCTTTCACTATTTCCTATGCTCCCAGCGCCACGGTCTTCTCCTTGTGTCAGCAGAAATCCTCAAGCGCGAACACCGGAGCGCTCATTCTGGGAATCGCCGACGAGCGCGCGCCCCAAATCTTGAATGAGGTGAAATCCGTCGCCGCCCTCCTTCCGAATTCTTCGCTTCACCTCTCGGATACCGCCACTTCCTCCTTGCTCCGCGAAAAGGGCCCGCAGTGCAGTGTGCTGCACATCGCCACGCACGGCATCTACCGTCAAGACAACCCGATGTTCTCAGGCATCCGGCTGGGTGACGGTTACTTGAATCTGTACGATCTCTACCAAATGAGGCTGAACGCAAATTTGGTTACGTTGAGCGGTTGCGCCACCGGCATGAATTTCGTCGCTGCCGGAGACGAGTTGCTCGGGCTTCAGCGTGGTCTCTTCTGCGCCGGCGCCACCTCGCTGCTTTTGTCGTTGTGGGACGTGCATGATCAAAGCACTGCGAAACTCATGCAGCATTTCTATCGTGAATTCATTCGCACCGGCCAAATGTCCAGCGCGCTCCAACATGCCATGCAAGAACTTCGGCAGGATAATCCTCATCCGTACTTCTGGGCCCCCTTCGTCCTTGTTGGCAAAGTCTCTGATTCTGCAAGGCTTACCTAGATATTCAGCTCCTTATATTTTTTCTCTCGCCACATCCCCTTATGCACGAGTGCCGATTCTCCGTCCTGAGCACTGGGGAGTGCCGAGGATGCTGAAAGGATTCTGGGGGGAAGAGATGGAACATTTTACGACAGAGAAGTGGATCGATTTTGTGAACCAGGTCGTGGCCACCAGCGAGAAATCGCTGATGGAGAAACACCTGGAGCGAGGTTGCAAACGCTGCATGCAAACAGTCTCCATGTGGCAAAAGGTTCGTCAATCCGCCGCCGCGGAAGGGAACTACCAGCCTCCAGAGAATAGCGTTCGGCTTGCGAAGGCGGCGTTCGCAGGCGCCGGTTTGAAAGATCAAAGAAAGGGAGCGGGCAGCCGGATCAAGGTCCTCTTCGACAGTTTTTTGCAGCCCGTTTTCGAAGGGGCCCGCTCCGCTGGCACCACCTCAAGGCAAATGCTCTATCGCGCGGATCCTTTTCAGATCGATGTCCACCTGGAAGCAAAGCCTGGCAGCAACCGCATCCTGGTGACAGGCCAGCTCCTGGATCTGAGCAATCCCGACATCATTGCGCGGGACACTCGCGTACTTCTTTCCAATATGCGAGGGCAGGTAGTCCATACAGTTGCGAACCAATTCGGTGAATTTAGCGGAGAGATTGATAACAGCGGCGACCTGCAAATGACGTTTGCCAGCCCCGGCGGCAAGCCGATCGTAATTTCGCTCCGGGAGGCGCTTGGTCGTCTGCCCGAGGAAATAGCATGAAAAGCCATCGATTCATGCAGTTACCGCGCACGGCAGCTTTGGTACGGAAGTACCAAGCCCGCTGGGAATCTTGTTTGGACAGGAAGACACATTCGTACTATTGGCTCGGAAAAACTGCCCCGCGAAACTAAAACGGCATTCAACCGCGCCAATAGACTGAGGAATTCATCGGTAGGAGAACCCCGAAGGGGTTGAAAAATATGAAACGCATCACCCTCATTGTCGCGTTGATCGTTCTTACGCTCGGCGCGCCAAAGCCGGCGGCGGCCCAAAGTCGCTACATCGTCCGGAGCACGGGCGGTTTGTCCTCCGTCCTCAATCTTTGCAATCTCCTCAAATGCCAGGTTCAGGGCGCGTTGGACGGCCCGGTTGGCCAGACCTTTTTGGTAACGTCCACCAACAACCTGCTCGACAACCTGGTTAACGGCGCGATCACGCTCGTGCAGTCCCTCCTGGGCATTGTCAGTGTTGAGGCGGATCGACTCCTCCCCATCCCGCAGGCGCCGCTCCCCAGCATCCCCTCCGGACTCTACGATAACGCTCCGGTGAATTATTACGGCGTTGTCGCCTGGCACGGTTACGTGGTTCAGCCAGCGGCACAAATTATCCGGCTTCAAGATGCACAGAACGGTTTTCGAATTGGCGGTTCCGGTATCGTCGCCGTCATCGATACCGGCGTGGACGTCAACCATCCCGTCCTCTCTGCCGTGTTGATTCCCGGTTATGACTTCACGCGGAAACAACCCGGTGCTTCGGAATGGCTCGATGTGTCGGGTCTGCCGAACGGCTCCACGTACACCGGCACGCAGCAGCCTGGCTATGTGCAGCAGTCCACCGCTGCCGTTCTAGATCAATCCACGGCCGCGGTCCTCGACGACAAGAACTATACAGCTTTCGGGCACGGCACGATGACCTCCGGGCTGATTCATCTCGTCGCGCCAAGGGCCAAGATACTCCCGCTGAAAGCGTTTTCATCGGATGGCACCGGCAATCTTTCAAATATCATCGCGGCTCTCTATTACGCCGTTCAGCAGCACGCGAATGTCGTGAACATGAGCTTCGACATCCCCGCTTTTTCGCCTGCACTGAATCAGGCAGCGGCCTATGCCAACAAAGCGGGCGTCGTTCTTGTGGCGGCTGCGGGAAATGGAAGCACCAGCGCTCCAGTTTATCCTGCCGCGCTGAACAGCTATGTCGTTGGCATCGCCTCGACAACGAACTGGGACAGCCGGTCCTCTTTCTCCAACTATGGTTCACGAGATGTCTGGATCGGGGCACCCGGCGAAAACATCGTCAGCACCTTCCCGGGAGGCACCTACGCTAGTGCTTCCGGCACCTCGTTTAGCTCACCGATCATCGCCGGCACGGTGTCCCTGATACTCAGTGCAAAGCAGCAGACCGTCAATCAATCGCAAGCTGCCAGCGCCCTGTCTCATGGACGGACTCTCACACCTGATCTCAATCACGGGCGCCTCGACGTGTACCAAGCGGTTTCGGCTTGGGTGAACGGTTCCGGCTCAACTTCAGGTTCCGGCTCCTGTTCCTTGCTCTGCTGGTAGCTGCAATGTCCAACCACCAGATTCCAGCGCTCACGGAGGCTACCCGGTCCTTGGGGGCGCTGGATCCTCTCCGGATTAAGCAACTCGAAGAGCAGGCTTCCGCGCTCCGCAATTCTGTCATCTGTGCCTTCAACCAGCTCCTCGATCTTAAGGACCTCAACACTGGTGTTCACAGCACACGCCTCGCGGAATGGGGCATGCGCGTCGGACAGGAACTAGGTCTGGAAGAGGCCGAACTGCAAAACCTTGAAGTTGCTGCTCTTCTCCATGATATCGGCAAAGTGGGAATTCCAGATGCCATTCTCCGAAAGCCGGCGCGTCTTGATCCGGAAGAATGCGCGCTGATGAAAAAGCATCCGGAATACGGCTGGGCCGTATTGCGCATGCTCCCTGGCTTCGAACGCGCGGCTCTTGATATTCTTCATCACCACGAGTCCTTCGATGGCAAGGGTTATCCCGCGGGGCTCAAGGACTCGGAGATACCCGTAGTCTCCCGCATCGTTTGCGTAATCGACGCATTCGACGCCATGGTTTCCTCCCGCCCCTATCGCAAGGGCTTGCCCTACGAAGAAGCCGTGCGCCGGCTCAGTGAAGCGAGCGGGACCCAGTTTGACCCCGTCGTCGTCCGGACTTTCCTCTCCTTCGCGCAGGCGGAAATGTCCACGGTATTCGCCGCCGCCGGCACATCAGTTTCCTCAGCCTTGTAGGCCCATGAGCCAAGCACCTTTGGCGAGAAGCCGAGTTACGAGACTGCAGGAATACAAACATTCAGGGGAATTGCACGCTTGAACTAGGCCCGCAAGCTGCCGAACTCCGACCTTGAGGGTTCTGATGTAAAGACTCTGTTTCCTGTGGGCCCAGTCTGAAGGGGCAGGTAAGAGGGTCTGGAAGCAGGTATTTACCCTAATGAATTTTCCATTGTTTCCCCCCTATTTTTCTCCCCTATTTTCACCCTTACTAGGTGGGACGAGCCGGACTGGCCTTCGCACGACCTGTCTCCGTACGATTTGCCTCCGAGGAGGATTGGCGGCCTTGGTCAGTCCGGAAACTTGATAGTAAAAGATTGACTGCGAGATGAGCGCGCGAAGGAAGTAACGAGAAACATCCGTGCGCGCGGACAAGTCCCTGGGAAAAGTCGAAGAAAAGAGTTTGGCTGGAAGCGCAGGCGGGACAGGAAATCGCCGAGGAACGCAATCGCTCGGCGGGAAGGAGCGCCAAGCCATGAAACGTGGCATGTGGCTGATGGGAGCTTTGGTGGCTCTGCTATGGGCTTCGCCTGCCAAGGCGGACACTGGAATCATCATTCGAACGACGGCCGGACTCCCAGCGCTTCAGACCTTTTGTAGTCTTCCATTATCCCCCTGCACTGTTGTTGGCGCGCTGGACGGTACGTTGGGCCATGTATTCCTTGTGACCACACCTCTCGATCCAACCACCTTCATTAGCCTCTTGAGCAATCCCATAGGCGGCTTGGTCGGCTTTGTGGACGCCGAAGTAAATCAACTCCTCAGCCTGGTCGGCCCAATACTGGTTCCCACATCAATTCCCAGCACTCTGATGTCGGACCGAAGTTCGGTGTCCTATGGCGGGACGAATGTGTGGAACAGCTACGCCAATCAAACGGCGTCCGGGATTGTGGAGGTGCAGAACGCGCAAAAGTCGTTCAATGTGATCGGGACGGGAATTGTCGCTGACATTGACACGGGCGTGGATCCCGGGCATCCAGCGTTGCAAGGTGTATTGCTGCCAGGTTACGACTTCACGCGGAACCAAGCAGGTGGTTCCGAGATGACGGATTTGAACCCATCGGACTTTCAGACATTTCCCCCTCAGTCTTGCCCCACTTGCCAGCCGGCTACTGTGAATCAGTCCACGGCGGCAGTGCTGGACCAATCCACGGCGGCGGTCCTCGACGGGAATGGGAATCCTAATAAATATGCGGCATTTGGCCACGGCACGATGGTCATGGGCATCATTCACCTCGTGGCTCCGGCCGCGCAACTTTTGCCCCTGAAGGCCTTTCATTCGGATGGGACAGCTTCGCTCTCCGACATTCTGCGCGCGATCTATTACGCGGCGCAGAACAGCGCCAACGTAATCAACATGAGCTTTGACACCAAGGCGAATTCGCTGGAGCTGCAGAAGGCGCTTGACTATGCCAACCAGCAGGGCGTCATCTGCGCGGCGTCGGCTGGAAATGACGGAATGGCGGAAATTGTATATCCCGCGGCGCTGCAAACGGACGTAATGGGCGTGGCGTCAACGACCGACCAGGATACGCGCTCCTCGTTCTCAAATTTTGGGAACGCCATCGTGTGGGTAGCGGCTCCGGGCGAAGCGATCGTGACCACCTACCCGTTCAGCACGTATTCAGCGGGTTGGGGGACATCGTTCAGCGCGCCGTTCGTTTCGGGCGGGGCCGCGTTGCTGCACAATCTGAAAACCACTATTGCCCAGTCTGAGGCCGCCAACGCGGTTGCCCATGCAGTCCCCCTTGCAGACTCCGGCATGGGCAACGGGCGGCTGAATCTGTGTCTGACTCTCGGAGCAGTGGCCGCGGGGAGTTGTTCGCAGGACTACAGCGTTTCTGCGACGCCGTCCACCGCCACCATTGCGGCGGGACAGTCGGCGAATTTCACGGTTTCTGCTGCGCCCCTGCATGGTTCTACTCAGACTGTAATTTGGAGCTGCACGGGAGCGCCAGCCCAAGCAACATGCACGGTTGCACCTTCCTCCGTGACTCTTGACGGCTCGCATGCCGCGACGGCGACAGTCACTTTAACTACGACGGCGCGCACGTTCTCGCCGCCGTTAGTGTTGCCGCGATATGCGCCGCCAATGCGTCTATGGGAGGCGTTGGCAGCGTTATTCGCCTGGCTTGCGGTATTGTTGACGCTTTGCAGCTTACTCCGCACCTCTCGCCAGCGGCCCGGCTTTCTTGCGTTAGCCGGACCCCTCGCTCTCTCACTTTGTGCCTTCTCCTGCGACATCGGTAATCCACCGGGATCCCCAACGCTATCCTCGGTGGCGCTCAATCCCACCAGTATCACTGGTGGGTCTTCCTCAACCGGCACTGTAACTCTTAGTGGGCCGGCTCCCGGCAGCGGGGCCCTCGTCTCTCTCTCCAGCAGTGCTTCTGCGGCAACGGTCCCAGCCAGTGTCACAGTCGCCGCCGGAGCTACTAGCGCGAACTTCACGGTGAGCACCAGTGCCGTGACCACCTCCACTCCGGTCACCATCTCCGCGTCCTATGCTGGCGCGACCAAAACGGCCTCGCTCACTGTAAACCCTCCTTCAGGAACTCCTGCGGGGACTTACACGCTCACAATCACGGGAACTTCTGGCAGCCTCACCCACAGCTCAACGGTCCAGGTAACGGTGCAATAAGCAAGTCATCGGAGCCGTCGCGGCCGGGCCGAACTGTCACACTCCTAACTGAGGAACCTTCCCGCGTTCAGATCGTAGTATGTGGCGCGGTACTACGGTGCGCTAACATGCATGGTTTGCTCGACCATTTGGCTATAGCGGCCCGACCTCGACCACTTGGCCGGGCTGGATAGAAAGAAGGCTTGAGCACAGGCGGGCATCAGCGGCAAAACATCCTTCATGCGATTCGTTTTCACGCAAAGGATCAAGATGGACACACTCCGCCCGGCCATGTTTTGCTGGTATTTGATATTCCGATCGCTGGTGAGCAGTATGTTCCATCGTCCCTCAGCAAGTGTCAGGAGCTCGCCGTTCTTCTTCGCGCCAAAACTGGCTTGTCGTACCGTTTGGCACTCGTGGCCCAGCGCAATGACGTGCGCCTTCAGCTCGGCTGGAAGACACTCATCGATCAGGATTTTCATTTCCCGAAGCGTGCCAGAACAAGCGCTTTTGCTTCTTCCAGCGCGGCGATGGCATTCTCTCGACTGACTCCAGGGTATTGCTCCAGGAACTCATCCAGCGTTTCTCCGCCCTCCAAGTAGTCAACCAGCGTCTGGAAAGGGACACGTGTGCCGCGGAAAACAGGTTCCCCGCTGTGGATTTCTGGATCTTGGACGATGACGCTATTAGAGACAGTAGCCATGGCGAACCTCCTGCGCGCATCCCGATTATCTCATCCATCTACAGGAACCGTGCTGAAAAGTGCAAATCGCCTGGCACGAAGTTGAGTCTAAACCCGCACACGCAAGACCCGCGTATGCGGCACCCAGAAGCGTCTTAGGATTTAGCGTCTGTGCCACCGGCCAGTTAGGCGATTCGAGTGTTCGTATGATTCCGTGCGCGGAGCCAGCGGGCAGGTCAAAGGCGACCGTCCCGCCGAAGCCGGGCAGCGTCACGCTGGCCAGGCGGTTCTCGAAGTCCCATGAATAGCTCGTTGTGTTCGTCCCAACCACCTTCGTTTGCGTGTTGCCGTTGTAGTCGTACGAGTAGATAGTGTTTGGTGTCGAGGTCAGTTGGTTCGATACGTTGACGCTATATGGTGAGACACCGAGCGAACTGAGCCGGTTCCCGACTGGATCGTACGTGTAGCTAACTCCGGGCAAATCGCCACGCTAATCTGAGACCTGAAGCTTGCGGTAGCGACCAGCTCTCCAATAGTAGAGCTGCGCGCCTTGTTCCATCCACTCGACGCGAAGCCCATCCAGTTCAATCTGGATAGATTTTGTGTTCTCCCAGTCGTCGTATTTGCCAGGCCCTGTCCTGGAAATGACAAGCCCAGAGTAGGTCTGGCCTTCCGCTTGATCTAATAGTCTCGCAGAGTAAACGTCCTTGGTCTTGCCAAACACCACGATCTTATGACCGCCACCTGGGTTCGACTGCGGCACGAGCAAAACAGCATATGAAAGCTCGTCAGCATTCTCGAAGTGTCCAATGGCAATTCCTGGGCACGCTTTGCCGTTTGGCCCCTTCAACCAGAGCTGCTGGTCACCGGCGTCCATGTCCAAGAGTCGCTTCGGTCTCCACTTCGGGAATCTGGCTTTCAGCAGTTCGTTGACCGAGCCTGGAAGCATACTGTCGGTACACGGCGATGGCGTCGTCTGGGAAAATGACGCTGGTGCAAGAATCGGGCAGACTAGGTTAGCTAGTCCAAAAACTATGGCCGCTACACGCGAGGGTTTCATGAGCACCCCTTGCACCTTGGGTTTTTGGGAAGATCACCACGTGGATTTTTCGGGTCTCCACCAGGCACAAGCTGAAGATGGATGTGTGGAGCATTCGAATCTGCCGACGGTCGGCGTTTCTCATCGCGTGCCGCAACGGCTCCACAACAAGCTGCAGCATTGAGAACCGCATCGGGATCACTCGGGGTAGCTTATGTCAACCGCTAGGCCCCCGTTTCCTCTGTGCACGTCATTAGGACCGTGAGGAGAGGTCGGTGGCCCATTGGTGGTCGAAGTGACAATTAGTGGTATCCCGGTGTTGAATTCAATGCATTCCAAAAGAGCCTGAAGCCGCAGGTTGGGCCACGGTAAGTTCATTCCCGGCTTTAAGGTGAACTGGCCGAGCGGGTCACTGAAATTGATTGCGTTCCCCGGTACGTAGGCATACAGATTGACGAGTTCGTTCATCGGAACGTCCCATTTGTCTTCGCTAATGAAGCGTCCAACATTCGCGTCGTAGTATCTGGCGCGGTAGTAATACGGGCCGGTTTCGGTATGAAACTCACTAGCGGTTCTGCTGGTGCCGGTTTCACGCAGACTGTGCATGAGGTTGACTGTAAACCCGGACCCTTACAAACCAAAGGGTCCGGCACCCAGTCAGTGCGCAGTTGCTAAGGGCCTGCCACCCGCCAACAATGCTGCTCAGACCATCTAGGCTTCGTTGCGTTGCCATAGCCGAAGCTGTAGAAATGAAAGACAACACACGAAGAGGAACAGAACTAGGATCACTGGCATAGGCCACACGGCCGAAATACCCTTCGCCAAGCCTATAACGCTGAATGATAGTGCGGCGACCACCAAGCCGCACAGGTATATAGCGATGCGGGTAATTTGCATGTAGCGATTCCCCGTCCACAGCCCGATCGACAATACCAGCACTATGGTTCCACCGAGCAAAGTGCCGACTGCCGCGGGAACATTGATATTGAACATGTTCATGCCCCCGAAGAAGGCAAAAATCGCAACCACGAGGTCGGAAAGAGTCAGCACCGAGCCCAGAACTCGACGCCATAAGTTTTTGGAGTTCATTGGCAACAACTCAGACACTTAGATTTGAAAGCGCGAAGCAGGCTCACAGTTTCCATCATGGCGGCATCCCCTATTCCACCCGATGCAGCCTGCTTGTCCGGGGCCCCGAGGTGAGTATAATGATCGAACGATGACCAGCCACTGTGAGCACACGCATCCTGCATCGTGTGTAGACTCTCTCCCAAATCCTTGAGACTGCAAGTTTGCAGAGGCAGGCTGCGCGCCTTTTCTAGCGTCCCCGCGTTGGGGAAATGTGGTCCCGGCTGAGCCCATCCCTCTCCACTATTTGTAATGAACTGGGAGAAACCAATTGTGCTCCCGACGAGATCCCAACCGATCCTATGATTGAAGGCGTCCACATTCGCGTTTGCATCTGCTACAGCTTTGGCTTTACTCGCGCACTTCCCACCGAAAACAGCTAGCGCGAGTTGGTTGGTCATTTCCCGGTGCCACCAAGTTGGAAACTCCCCGAATGGATCGTTGAAATTCAGCGGACTGTTATTAACGTACGTATAGAAATTAGGGCCACCGTTGAACCGAATCGGATCTTCCGAAACAAAGCGACCGCCAACTTGGTCGTAGTATCTGGCGCGATAGTAGTACAGGTCGGTTTCGGTGTCGGATTCCCGCGCCGTGTAGCGGAATGGATTGACCAAGGAGCCCGTTGAATTCGTCAATTTACCGAAAGAATCGTAGGTGTAGGTGTTTGCGATGGACCCTGCCGCGCTGCTCAGGGAAGTGACTGAACCCAAGCCATCGGCATGGTAATAGCTCGTTGCCCCGCTTCGCAGCATTGCCAACGGCTCATCTATGTTTTGCGTTTGCGAGTAGCGCGCAACAACACCGCCGCTCGAATTGGTTTCTTCGATGAGGTTATCGCCGTCGTAGGCGTAGATGCTTGTCCCACTGGAGGAAGATTTGTAGATTCTTCTGCCGAAGGGATCGTATTTGAAGCTAACAGTCCCGCCGCTGCCGGGCAGCGTGACGGTGGTCATGCGGTTCTCGTAATCCCACGCGTAGCTCGTCGTGTCTGACCCCACCACCTTCGTTAGAGTGTTCCCGTTGTAGTCGTAGGTGTAGCTTGCGGCCGAAGTCGAAGTCAGCTCGTTACTGGAATTATTGGTGAACCGGGGAGGACTCGAACCTCCAACCCGTTGATTAAGAGTCAACTGCTCTACCATTGAGCTACCGGTCCACGGGAATATTTTAGAATTTTACACGGGACAAACTAATTTGTCGAACCGGTGAGATTTTCGGTCCCCGCCCCAACGCGCCCTACTTCTTGCGAAGAGTCGCCACCAATTCGCGCGCCACTTCCCGCGCTCGCGGCAGATCGCCAGGTTCGAACGATATTGCCGACACTCTTGGGTGGCCACCGCCGCCGAATTTTTCCGCCAGCGAGGCCAAATTTTTATCCGCGGTCGCCTGGTTCCACGGATTCGTCCCCAGCGATACTTTGGCGCGCACCGCCGAAGCGCTCACGCTCACGGAATAAACGCTTTCCGGATGCAGCAGGTACGGGATGAATTTGTTGTAGCCTTCCAGATCCAGGTCGCCGACATCGAAAAAAATCACTCCGTCGCGCGCCTCGCTGCGCTCCCGCAAGATCTCGATCGATTTCCGGTGCCGCTCCAGCAGCGGCTCCAGATGCCTCGCCACTGGCGGCAGCTTCACCATTTCGCCGAGGGGCAGGTAGGCCAATTGCGGAATGAGGCGCGCCGGTAGTCCGTTTTCCGGCGCCGCCTCGATCACCAGCGCCAGTTGCATCGCAGGCTCCGCCATTCCCACTGCGAACTCGGCCGTCGGATACTGCGCCCCGTCAATGATGTCGCCCCAGTGAATCAAATCTTCCAGCGGCTTGGTGTCAAAACCAAAATTTTCTTTCGCCACCGTGGCGATCAGCTTCGTGCACGACTTGTAGTCCGGCTCGTAAAACATGTGCGGGCCGGGATTCTTGCGGAATTGCTCGGCATCCGCAGGCGTAAGGAACGCACTTTGATGATGGTCGAACCACCACGTCACTTTCGGCGAATTCGAAAACTTGAAATCTACGATCGCGTTTTCGTCCCCATCGAAAATCCCCGGCTCCCAGGGCTGCGCCGCGCGGTGCGTCATCCCCGTGAAGCCAAATTCCGCGCCCGCATCAAATCGTTCGCGATAAAAACGGTAAAAGAGTGCAGCGGAGGCCGTGCCGTCAAAGCAGCGATCGTGGAAACAGAGCCGGACCTTGATCATGGGCGAGCGCGTTCGCTCCCGCCCCTCCGCAATCTTCCGCGGAGGCGGGGACAAAGCCAATCAGGGTGTACGCGCGCGTCACGAATGTCAAGAAGAAACACGCTGCCCGCATAACCTTCGTTTCTGCAACGGATGGGGGCAGGTGTCGCTCGCATCGTCACCTCTTCAAGGAAATTCTGGAGCCGCGCGCTTTTTTCTGGCTCTCACGCTCCTCGGCCAGCCAAAGTGCCTTGACTTATATCACCGAATAGCCTTACCTACATCTCGGCCCCAGTCGGTTTCTCGAAACTTTTGCCAGGAGGCTACATGCAGGATGAAAAGAATTTCCTTGCGGGACTTTTTGATTTCTCATTCAATTCCCTGCTCACCCGTCGGATCGTGAAGCTGCTCTATATCATTTCTATCCTTGGGGGCGGAATCGCGGTCGTGGCCTGCGTCGTCGTCGGCATGCAGCATTCCCCCGCGGAGGGACTCATCAATCTGGTGGCAGGAATTGTGGCTTTGTTTGTTGGTGTCCTCTTCGTGCGTGTTCTGTTGGAGCTGGCTCTCGTCATCTTGAAAATTGCGGAAGGAATCGATCGCGCTACGCACCCTGGAAACTAACGACCAGACCACATGAGCACTGGCGTCCCTTCTTCACCCGGCCTTCCGGGTGCCCGCCCCTCGCGGGGATTCGGATGGCCGCGTGACGTCACTTCAGCCGAGCGCAAATCGCTCATCGCCGGCGGCCTCGGCTGGATGCTCGACGCCATGGACGTCATGCTTTACTCGCTCGTTCTCACCTACCTGATGCGCGAGTTCAGCATGGACACTCGCACCGCGGGTTTTCTGAATTCCCTGATGCTCGTCGCTTCCGCCATCGGCGGATTTATTTTCGGTATTCTTGCGGATCGCATCGGGCGCACTCGCGCGTTGATGGCTTCCATCCTCGTCTACTCTTTCGCGAGCGCCGCCTGCGGTTTTTCTCACACCATTCCGCAGCTTGCCACCTTTCGCTTTGTGCTCGGGCTCGGCATGGGCGGCGAATGGACCACCGGCGCCGCTCTGATAGCGGAAACCTGGCGCGCGGAACATCGCGGAAAAGCCCTGGGTCTGATGCAATCGGCCTACGCGATCGGCGAAGCCATCGCCGCACTGATTGTGCTCATCGTATTTCCTCGTCTCGGTTGGCGTGCCGTTTTTTTCGTCGGCGTGCTACCGGCCCTTCTGGTTCTCTGGATTCGCCGCGGCGTGCCCGAATCCGACATTTGGAAAAATCGCTCGGCAACGCAAAAGGGAAACTGGCTCAATCTGCTGCGCGAAAAAATAATTCTGCGTAACAGCCTTCTCGCCACCGCCATGAATGCCAGCAGCATGTTTGGTTATTGGGGGCTATTCACGTGGATTCCGGGATATTTGTCGCTTCCCGTTTCACGCGGCGGACGCGGCCTCAGCCTCGTCGTTGGAACAACATTCTATCTCGTGCTTGCTCCCGGAAAATGGCTGGGCTACGTATCCTTCGGATTTTTCGCGGACGCCTTCGGCCGGCGAAAGCCGTATTTCACTTACCTGCTCATCGCCGGGATTCTTGTGCCTCTTTACGGGATCATTCGAAACCCGCTGTGGCTCCTGCTGCTCGGGCCTTTTGTCGCTTTCTTCGGCACCGGATTTTTCTCCGGCTACGCGGCCATCGCCAGCGAAATCTTTCCGGGAGAAATCCGCGCCGCCGCGATGGGCCTCAGCTACAACATCGGGCGCGGCCTCTCGGCCATCGCTCCGTTCGCTGTGGGCGCAATTGCAGCGCGATTTGGATTTGGCCCGGCATTTTTTCTGCTCGCTGCAACTTTCCTGGTGGCCGCTTTGTTGGCGCTGCTGCTGCCGGAAACGCGGGGGCGCCAGCTTACGTGATTAAGCGATCGCCACCCGCGACCGCGACCGTGCGCGGCCCGCGCGCAGAGTGAACTTCAAACCGAAAAACGGCGTTTGCGCCAGCGTTTTCTGGAACTCGACGTCATCCGCATAACGCCGCTTCGGAATCCGCCGCGCCAGGATGCTGATTTCCAGCGGGTCGCGCCGAAACGGGTACGGCTCCAGCGTCACCGTACCGTTCTCTTCTGGCTGGAGATCCCAGTCCGCTTCCAGGCCCCGGTAATCCACCGGCACTGCGTCAATCGTTGCCGGCTCGCGCGGCGCGAGGCAAATATAGAGCGACAGCCGGTCCACTGCATCGAGCCGTTGCGCGTTGGCTTGCAGCCATTTCTCATCCGCGAAGTTTTTCATCGCGGGATCCGCCCGCAAATCCACTTTCAGGCGCAACTGCTGCAGCCGCAACCTCTGCAGCACATCCTGGACGAGCGGCGCTTCCTCCGATTTGACGTACTTGGCGGAAAATCCCGGCATCGTTGCGCGCGTGCGGTCGTAAAGATTCGCGCAATGCATGCTCACCAGCAGCCCCGCGTAGCGATCCGCTTTCACCACGCGTTCGATTCCCCTCTGGTAGAGCGCGATGTGCTCCTCCGTAGGAATCGACATAAACGTATACGGCGAAAAGGAAACCGGGTCGATGCTCGGCTGCCGTTCCCACTCTTCCCATCCGTTGTCGTGCTCTGTGGCGGCCAGGCGAAACGATTCCATGGGCGCGGGCTGCGAAAAAACTTCATTTCCCAATTCACGCGCGAAAAATCCAGACAGGACCGCGTGATCCGTCTGGCGGATAATCACAATTTGATCTTCCTGGTCCTGGATGATCATTGCGCTGCCCTCTTTCGCAGCTGCACCATGCGCGCGCCCTCTTGGGTGAGGCGCGCCAGCCCGGCGGTGGGGACTCGCCAGGCAATTCCCTTCTCAATGACCGTATTATCCCCCCGCCCCACTCTCGAATCCAGCACTATCGAAAAGTTGGAGCGGAAAGGTTGGTGCGGAAGGAGGGATTTGAACCCCCACGGCCTTTCGGCCACAAGATCCTAAGTCTTGCGCGTCTGCCAGTTCCGCCACTCCCGCGGTGGTCGTTCTATTCTACAAGCTTGGCCACGCGTGCTCCACCGGGATTTTGCGCCTTGCCCAAATCCTCTCCTTGCTGTTGTACGCGAACAAAACGAGGGTACCCTTTCGCTAAGCGTTCCTTTGGCGGCCAATTCCGGTCAGCACTCGCAGCTCCGCCAGAAGCAACATATCGATGTTTACGGGCAACTCGTTGCGCATCAAGCGAGCATCCCGATCGTCCCGATCGGTGCCCGTCCGGTAGCCTTCGATGCGAAGGATCACGTCTTTTTCATGCTCGAGGCGCCCTGCGTTCTTCACGATGATCAAAAGTTTCTTAGAATCGTAATGCACCGTCATCTGCTTCGACCGGGCTGCGCACCAAATCCGAAGATCCCCAATCGCTGTTTCCTTGCAGGTAAGCGTCTCTTCTTGCGTCACCGCGTTCCACTCGCCGCATTGCGCGAAAATAGCTTCTTTAACCCGCTTCCAAACCAGGGGAGAGCGCGCCACCGCCGTTTCTCCATTGAGCTTGGCCTCGTAAGCCTGCTCTTCTTCCGTTAGTTTTGCCGCCAGGTATTCCTGCGCTGCCTGTTTTGTGCTCTCATCCCTCATTGGGCCCGTCTCCAGGTAAATGATTTTACACGACACGCATCGGGTGACATAGTTTTGAGTGAGCGGCTGCCCAGAGCCTCGAGCCAAAAAGCTTGTTTTGAGGGATGTGACCCAGCAGTTTTCGTAAGAGTGGCCCGCCACGGCGGGCAGGCAAATACAAGACTTACGGGATACGAAACGTCGGAGCGTCGGAAAGGTGAAGCCAGGACGGAGCTGGTTAACCATAACACCCCCTCCCCCATGTTTCTTGTAAGAATGTGATTCGATGACGGTTAAAGTTGTTTGTTTTGATAGACTTTTGCAAGTGTTGATTCTAAAAGCGTTACGGCGCGAATTGGATCCGCCAGGCGGTGTACAAGCAGTTGGTAGCGACGCAAGAATGGTTCGAGGCTGTGTGGCGGCAAACACAAGCTAGAATAGCACTGCGTGTCAATTACTTTATTGTTAGCATTCGAACGGGATGTAAATCGTTGAAGCTTCGGAAGGTTAGAGTCAAATTCACCCTTGCAACCGCAAGGATGGGGCACCCGGTGTGACCAGATGGGAGGAGAGGCCGGTCTCCAGCGGGATGCGATACGCTCCCAAAGGAGACCGGCTGTGAAGAAGATTAACACTGTGGCGACAAGCGATTCACCGGGGACACGTCTGGGTTACTGGAATAAGACTACTGCCCGGTGAACAGAACTGGAGCGGCGTACCGCCGAGCAAATTCATGGTACAACGTGATCTGGAAAGTAAAAGTAAAGTTCGCGTCATCAGGAGGAACATCACCTGGAAAGAACACCGTGACCATAACGCCCTTATGGCCCCCTTGCTCTCTCGGCCCACAGAACACTGATGTGCCGGCTTGCGCGAAGTTCGAATCTCGAAACGTAACCAGACAGTTGGGGCTGAGGCTATCGGTCGCAACGAAGGCTCGGACAACGCTCCGACTCTCGCTCACGTTGACTTGCGCTTGCGTGAACTCCACAGGCGCCGCGCCGATAGGCCAGCCGAAAGTAGGTATTGGAGTCCGAGCTTGAGCCTAGGTGTGCCAGACACCAACACTCAAAACGAGTATCGTTGTTATGCCGACCGCAACCAGTAACCGAACACGATTGGTCATTTTAATGCACGACATACGCCCTCCTAGATCATTGTAATCTTGAACTACTACTGCTATGTGATTGGTAGTGTCAATTGGCGAGCCAATCTTCCCGCTTAAGAATCAACTAGTTGGAGGGGCGGGTCCGCTTTGCAACGGTCCGTTGCTGCCTGCTTTGGATGGCACTGTCCTGCTGAACCGGACTACGTGGTGCGTGTAATCTTCGGTTATAGGGATTCCCCGCAGTTCAGGATTGAACTGCAGTAGAGACGGGAGCGGCATTCTACACCCAGGCTGAGATAAAATCCCCGGAGGAGGCGGGCAACTTTGCAGAAAAGGAAATCTTTTCCCCCGGTGGTGCGCAAGGCAAATTGGAAAAACCCGGCGGAATTGAAACAGGTCTATCGCAACGCTGATTTGGTGGGACGTAGAACGGTATTCAACATTGCCGGCAATAAGTACCGTTTGATCGCGCGAGTGAACTACCAGTCCCAACGAGTTTTCGTCTTGTACTTATTGACGCACGCGGAATATGACAAAGGGGCCTAGAAACAATGAGCACGACAACCATTGAGCTCGACGAGAAAACCTACGGGAAACTGCTGGGCCGTACGCTCCCGCATGTCATCCACACCGAGGAAGAATGTGAACGTCTCACCAACGAACTGTTCCGTCTGGACGAACAGGAAGATCTTTCGCCGGAGGAAACGGAACTTGCCGAATTGTTGACCGTGCTGATTGACGAGTATGAGGAGCGTCGCTATCCAATTCGGAAAGCAAGCCCGCAGCAAACGCTTCAGCATTTGATGGAGGCGCGCAAGTTGACCCAGAAAGACCTCTGGAGGATTTTCGGCTCGCGAGGAATTACGTCCGAGGTGTTTCACGGCAAGCGTTCCATAAGCAAAACGCAGGCCAAGAAGCTCGCCGCGTTTTTCCATGTCAGCGCGGACCTGTTCATCTAGCACTACCCGCCGGCTGCCGCATGCTTCGGTGTTAAGCGTGCGGGTTTTGACTTTTCCGCTTCTCCGCTCCGGATGTCCGTGCCTTGAACTCCGCTGATGTCTGAAGGTCGAACGTGAAGGCGCGGGATGCCGGGCTTCCCGACAAGAAACGTCGGGACTCCCGGTAAAGGCAACCGGGACGCAAAAGGCGCGCCTCACAAAGCGGGGGAGAGCCCTTCGAGGTTCAGGGCAAGGCGGCGGTACAAGACCAAAGGCGCCCGCTTCAGAAGGCGGCCTCTACAAGAGCGAGAAGCAGATCCCTCCCGCCGCGGCGGCCTCGGTCCCGCAAGACCATCCGGGATGCATAGGGCGCAGATGACACAGCAGGAAAGGTCGCGCTGAAGCGCGCCCCTACACATCCCCTCAGATTCTGTGCGAGGATTGTGGGCTCAGGAGCATCCCATGGAGCGAAACGTTCACGACATTCTTAATCTTTACAATCCGCACGATCCGCTGGACCACGCCTGGACGATTCCTTCGCCGTGGTATTTCGATCAGGCGATCGCGCGGCTGGAGCAGGACAACGTGTTCGCGACGAGCTGGCAGGTCGTCGGGCGCGTGGATCAAGTGCAGAAAAAGGGACAATTTTTCACGGCGGACATTGGCGGAGAGCCGATCGTCGTGGCGCGCGGCGAAGACGACCAACTGCGCGCCTTCTACAACGTCTGCCGGCATCATGCCGCCGCTGTAGTCACCGAAGCGCAGGGCTGCGCGAAGCAGTTTCGCTGCCCGTATCACGGCTGGACCTACGGAATCGACGGCGCGCTGAAAGGCATGGTCGAATTTGAAGGCGTCTGCAATTTCGACCGCGCGAAAAACGGCCTGGTTCCGGTGAAGGTGGACACCTGGGAGAACTTCGTCTTCGTGAACCTGGACGGAAAGGCCTTGCCGCTGAAGGATTTTCTCGGCGCGATTCCAGGCATCGTGGCGCCGCTGCAGCTCGCGAAAAAAATGAAATATTTCGACCGCCGCGTCTACACGCTGAATTGCAACTGGAAAGTGTACGTGGACAATTATCTCGACGGCGGCTACCACGTCCCGCACGCGCACAAAGGACTGAGCAGCGTGATCGAGTACACGAAATATACGATTGAAAATTTCGAACGCGCCTGCCTGCAGTCCAGCCCGCTTTCCTCAGACGCCAAATCCGAATCGGGCGTTGCGGCCACGCGCCAGGGCCGCGCGTTCTATCTGTGGATCTATCCGAACTTCATGCTCAACGCCTATGAAGGCGTGATGGACACGAACCTGGTGATGCCGCTGGCGGTGGATAAGTGCGCCGTCGTCTTCGACTATTACTTTTCGGACGTGAGCAAAAAGGCCGCGAAGAAAAACCAGGCCAGCATCAAGGTCAGCGAAAAAGTGCAGGAGGAAGATGAGGCCATCTGCGACGCCGTGCAGCGCGGGCTGGCTTCACGCGCGTATGTGGCCGGACGCCTCTCCGTGCGCCGCGAAGCCGGGGAGCATCTTTTTCACCGCCTGCTGCACGCTGACCTAACGGGAGTTTCCAACCGCCCGGCAGCAGCAGATTGAAGAGAAGTCACTCGAAGATGATCGTTTTGTTGCCGTAGAGCAGGATGCGATTTTCGATGTGCCAGCGGACGGCGCGGGACAAAGCGACGCGTTCCATGTCGCGGCCTTTTTCGACAAGATCTTCCAGAGTGTCGCGGTGCGAGATGCGCGCCACGCCCTGCTCGATGATCGGGCCGTCATCGAGAACTTCGGTGACGTAATGCGCGGTGGCGCCGATGAGTTTTACGCCGCGCTCGTAGGCCTGGTGATGTGGCTTGGCGCCGACGAACGCGGGCAAGAACGAATGATGAATGTTGATGATCTGCTGCGGGTAGTGGCGGATAAAGTCGGTGGAAAGCACTTGCATGTAGCGCGCCAGCACGATTAGGTCAATGTTGTTTTTGCGCAGCAGCTCGAGTTCCTGCTGCTCGGCTTCCGGTTTATTTTCCTTCGTCACGGGAATGACGTGATACGGAATGCCGTGAAAATCGGCATGGCGCTTGGCGTCCGGATGATTGCTGACGATGAGGGGGATTTCGCAAGCGAGCTCGCCGTTCCTCTGGCGATACAGAAGATCCACGAGGCAGTGGTCGTACTTTGAAACGAAAATCGCTACCCGCGGCTGGTAGCTGGCGAGCGCCAGGCGCCAGGTCATCGCAAATTTTTCCGCGATGGGGCCAAACTTCTGTGGAAAATCTTTCACGTCGAGTTGAAACCCGGTGAGATCCCATTCGACGCGCGCAAGGTAGAAACCTTTTTCGCCGACCTGGTGCTCTTCGAAATGCAAAATGTTCCCGTTATGCTGATAAATGAAATCAGCGAGCGCCGCATCCAGCCCTCTGCGGTCCGGGCACTGCACGAGAAGAATGGCGCTATTTTTCAAAATTCGTCCCCTAGCTCTCGGCAGACATTCTACTCAACTTTGGCGGAGAAACAGGCGGTTGAATTGACGCTATTCGAACGCTCGCCTATACTGAATATTCGAATTGCAGGGTGAGTTCTCACCAGTCTGGCTTGTCCGTAACCCCCGGAATGGAGCAAATTCCGCGGAGACCAGCGAAAGATTCACCATTCGACCCGTCGTCGTCCCAGGAAAGGATTTTTGCATGGCTGAAGCAACGTGCCGCCGCGAGCTGGAACTGGAAATTCCCGCGGAAGAAGTGACGAAAAAGATCGAGAGCGTGGCGAAAGAATTTGCGCGCATCGCGAACGTGCCGGGATTCCGCCGCGGCAAGGCGCCGGTTTCGCTGATTCGAAGGAAATTCGCGGAGGACATCAAGGGAGAAGTGCTGCAATCGCTGGTGCCGGAGCGCGTGGAAAAAGCGGTGGCGGAGCAGAAATTGACGCCCGTTTCGCAGCCGCAAGTGGACAAGCTGGATTTCAACGAGGGGCAGCCGCTGAAATTCCGCGCGGTGTTCGAAGTGCTGCCGGAATTCGAATTGGGCGATTACAAAAACCTCGAACTCGAGATGCCCACGATGGACGTCACCGACGAGGACGTGGCGAAGACTCTCGAGGAGATGCGCGAGCGCGCGGCGACGTTTGCGCCGCTGGAAGGCCGCGCGATACAGGATGGCGATTTCGCGCAGGTGAAACTTATTGGCACGCCCGACGGCGGCGGCGATCCATTGCAGGCGGAGAGCGTGCTCTGCCACATCGGCGCGGAAGAAACGATGGAGCCGTTCAACACGAATTTGAAGGGCGCAAGCGCGGGGGAGCACAAGAATTTTGACGTGGATTATCCGGCAGATTATCCCGATCCGAAGCTCGCCGGAAAGAAATATCACTATGCCGTCGAAGTGCTGGGAATCAAAACGAAGAAGCTGCCCGAGTTGAATGATGATTTCGCGAAAGACGTCAGCGACGCGGCCACGCTCGACGAATTAAAGAAAAAGGTCCGCGAGGGGCTGGAGCATCAGCGCGACCACAAGCACAAGGAGCTGCTGCACGAGAAGATTTTGGCGGAGGTCATCAAGCTGCACGACTTCCCCGTACCGGAATCGTTGGCGGAGCATCAAATGGATGCGCGGCTGGAGCGTGTTGTGCGCTCTCTGGCAGCGCAAGGCGTGGATCCTCGCGCGGTAAACGTGGACTGGGTAACGCTGCGGAAACGCCAGGAAGAGCGCGCGAAGGATGACGTGAAGGCGGAACTCATCGTGGATCGCATCGCTTCCGCCGAAAGCATTGACGTAACCGAGGAAGAGGTCACGCACGAGCTGGAACACATGGCCGGACATAGTGGCGAATCAGCGGAAGTGATTCGGGCTCGTTTGACAAAGCAAGGGACGCTCGATAGGATGAAAGCCAAGCTGCGCAGCGATAAAACTCTCGACTGGCTTGCGCAGAACGCCAAAATCAAGACCGTTGCAGCAGCGATTGCGGCGACGGATTCCAAGTGAAACACTCCGGCCGGGCGCCAGCGACAATCACCCAAATGAAAAACTTCGACGATTCGGATTACCGCGCGACAACTCTCATACCCATGGTGGTCGAACAAACCAGCCGCGGCGAACGCGCGTACGATATTTATTCGCGGCTCCTGAAGGAGCACATCATTTTTATCGGGACGCCGATCGACGACCACGTCGCCAATCTGGCCACGGCGCAAATGCTCTTTCTGCAGGCGGAAGATCCGGAGAAGGATATTCAGCTGTACATCAATTCGCCGGGCGGTTCGATCACCGCGGGATTCGCCATCTACGACACGATGCAATTCGTGAAGCCGGATGTAGTTACGACCTGCATCGGGCAGGCGGCTTCGATTGCGGCGGTGCTGCTGGCCGGCGGGGCTCCGAAAAAGCGCTTTGCGCTGCCCAATGCGCGCATCCTGATTCATCAGCCGTGGATGTCCGGGCTAGGCGGGCAGGCCACGGACATCGATCTGCACGCGAAAGAAATTTTGCGCATGCGCATGACCATCAATTCGCTGCTGGCCAAGCACAGCGGGCAGCCGGTGGACAAAATCGAAAAGGACGTCGAGCGCGACTACATCATGAATCCAGAGCAGGCGAAGGAATACGGGATGATCGACGAGATTATTTTCAAGCACCGCTAGTTTTTGGCGCCGCAGAGTGCTTTACTGTTCGAAGCAGGGGCAGAAGGTCCGTTCCTAAAAGTTAGTAACCATTGGAGTTTCTCTTTTGTTCGGGGGAAAAATCGGCCTAGAATAGTGGATAGAGACTCCGTCGAAGCCCAGCGGAGACGAGGCCTTCACACCAGTGAAAAAATTCAATCCAGACGAGCCCTTGCGCTGTTCCTTCTGCCATAAGACACAGGAACAGGTCGAGAAGCTGATCAGTTCGCCTTCGGATTATCCACGCGCGTACATCTGCAATGAGTGCGTGGGCGTTTGCCAGACGATTCTGGAGGATGAGAAGCGCGAGCAGGCTACGGCGCCGGCGCGGCAGCTGCCCCGCCCGCCGGAAATCAAGCGGTTCCTGGATGGCTACGTCATCGGGCAGGACCGGACGAAGAAAAAACTCGCGGTCGCGGTCTACAACCACTACAAGCGGATTTTCCTGAACAAGCAGCCGGGCGACATCGAACTGAGCAAGTCCAATATCTTGCTGATCGGTCCCACGGGCACGGGCAAGACGCTGCTGGCGCAGACGCTTTCGCGGATGCTGGATGTGCCGTTTGCGATCGTGGATGCCACGACGCTTACGGAAGCGGGTTACGTCGGCGAAGACGTGGAGAACATCATTCTGAAGCTGCTGCAGGCCGCCGACGGCGACGTGCAGAAGGCGCAGCAAGGCATCATCTATATTGATGAGATTGATAAAATCGCGAAGAAGGACGAGAACCCGTCGATTACGCGCGACGTTTCCGGCGAAGGCGTGCAACAGGCACTACTGAAGATCCTGGAAGGCACGGTTGCCAACGTGCCGCCGCAGGGCGGCCGCAAGCATCCGCACCAGGAATTTACGCCGGTGGATACGACGAACATATTGTTCATCTGCGGCGGCGCATTTGTCGGATTGGAAAAAATTATCGAAAAGCGCGCAGGCCGCCGTTCACTGGGCTTCCACACCGATTCCGCGCCTACGACGCCGCAGCGGCGCAACACCGAATTGCTGGAGCAGGTGCAGCCGGGCGATCTGATTCGCTACGGACTGATTCCGGAATTCGTCGGCCGTCTGCCAGTCGCGGGCGTGATGAACGATCTGGACAAGGGCGCGCTCGTCAAGATTCTGACGGAGCCGAAGAATGCGCTGTTGAAGCAGTATCAGCGGCTGTTCGAATTCGAAAACGTCCGGCTGCGCTTCACCGACGATGCGCTGGAGACGGTCGCGGAGTTGGCACTTCAGCGTAAAGTCGGAGCGCGCGGCTTGCGTATGATCCTCGAAGACCTCATGCTGGAACTGATGTACCACCTTCCGATGCAACGGAAGGTGCGCGACTTCGTGGTTACCGCGGACATGGTCCGCACCCGCGAAATCAACTGGAGCTTGCTCGAAAAGGCCGGATAGCCGGCAGGGGAATCAACCAGGGGCCTAATGTTCAACCGAGAAAAACAGGAAATGAAGCGCGTGCCGATGATGCCGGTGCGCGACATGGTCATCTTTCCGCAGCAGATGACGCCCTTCATTGTCGGCCGCGAAGCCAGTGTGCGCGCGCTCGAAGAGGCGCTGGCCGGCGACAAGAAGATCTTCCTTTCCACGCAGCATGACGCTTCCGTGGATGACCCCAAACCGGAGGAGATTTACGCGGTAGGAACGCTCGCGAACATCGTGCAGAGCGTGAAGCTCCCTGACGGCAACATCAAAGTTTTGGTCGAAGGCGTGGAACGGGCGCGGGCCATCTCGGTTGCCACGGAAGAGGGCTTCTTCCGCGCGACGGTTCGGCTGCTCGGCGCACGCGTAGAGGATTCGCCGCAGGTCAAGCAGATCGTCGAAAAAGTGACCGGGCTTTACGAGCAGTTCATTAAGCTTTCGCAGAGCCTGAACTACGACACGATGATTGCGGCCGCGCGCGTGGATGATCCAGCGCGGCTCTCGGACACCATCGCCGCCAACTTGCAACTGCCGGTGGATGAAAAGCAGGATTTGCTGGAAACGGTTGATCCGCTGGAACGGCTGAACCGCATCGGCGACATTCTGGAGATCGAGCTCGAAAAGCTGAACGTCGACCGCAACATCAATACGCGTGTGAAACGGCAGATGGAACGCGCGCAAAAAGAGTATTACCTGAACGAAAAGCTCAAAGCCATCCAGAAAGAGCTGGGGCGCGGCGAAAAAAGCGAAATCGACGAGCTGAAGAAGAAAATTGATACGGCGGGGATGTCCAAGGAAGTCCATGAAAAGGCCATCCAGGAGCTGAAGCGCCTGGAACTGATGCCTCCGATGTCC
This sequence comes from Acidobacteriota bacterium, assembly GCA_003224055.1. Taxonomy (GTDB): domain Bacteria; phylum Acidobacteriota; class Terriglobia; order Acidiferrales; family UBA7541; genus Acidiferrum. The sequence continues at coordinate 45,208 of QHYE01000038.1, forward strand.
GCGGAATCGACCGTCAGCCGCAACTACCTGGATTGGCTGCTCGCCGTGCCCTGGAAGAAGCGGTCCAAGGAAATTCGCGATATCAAAGCCGCGGAAAAGATTCTGAACGAAGAGCATTACGGGCTCGAGAAGGTCAAGGACCGCATCCTGGAATTCCTTGCCGTCCGCCAACTGGTCAAGAATCCGAAGGGCTCGATTCTGTGTTTTGTGGGGCCTCCGGGCGTCGGGAAGACTTCGCTGGCGATGTCCATCGGCCACGCGACGGGGCGCAAGTTCGTGCGTGTATCGCTCGGCGGCGTGCGCGATGAAGCGGGAATTCGCGGCCACCGCCGCACCTACATCGGCGCGCTGCCCGGCCAGATTATTCAGATGATGAAGAAAGCCGGGACGGTCAATCCCATATTCGTTCTAGACGAAGTAGACAAAATGTCGACCGATTTCCGCGGCGATCCGTCGGCGGCGCTGATGGAAGTGCTCGATCCGGAGCTGAATCATTCGTTCACGGACCACTACCTCGACGTCGAGTACGATCTTTCGAAAGTGATGTTCGTCTGCACGGCTAACGTCTTGCACACTATTCCTCAGCCGCTCCAGGACCGCATGGAAGTTCTGCGCCTTCCGGGTTATACGGAGCAGGAAAAGCTGGAAATTGCGAAACGCTTCCTGGTGAAGCGCGCGCGCGAAGCGACGGGCCTGACGGAGAAGAATCTGCAGTTAACGGACGAGGGCCTGCTGCACATCATCCGGCATTACACGCATGAAGCGGGGGTTCGCAGCCTGGAGCGGGAAATTCAGAACATCGCCCGCAAGATGGCGCGCAAAGTGGTCACCGATGGCGCGGCTTCGACTGCGGAGATTGTGCCGGCCAACGTCAACGACTTCCTCGGCGTGCTGAAATACCGCGAATTCTGGCTGGAGAAGCACAACGAAATCGGCTTGACCACAGGACTCGCCTGGACCGAAGTGGGCGGCACGGTACTGGCCACCGAGGCTACGTTAATGGAAGGCAAAGGCCGCCTCACGCTTACCGGAAAGCTCGGCGACGTGATGCAGGAATCCGCGCAAGCGGCGATGAGCTTCGTGCGTTCGCGTTCGAACCAGCTCGGGCTGGCGAAGGATTTTTACCGCAACATTGATATTCACGTGCACGTGCCGGAAGGGGCGATTCCGAAGGACGGCCCTTCCGCCGGCATCACCATCTGCACCTCGATCGTGAGCGCGTTGACGCAGAATGCGGTGCGCCGCGACGTTACCATGACCGGCGAAATCACGCTGCGCGGCAAAGTCCTGCCCATCGGCGGCGTCAAGGAAAAACTCCTGGCCGCCCACCGAATGGGCTTGCGTACGGTACTGCTTCCGAAGGACAATGAGAAGGACCTGGCGGACATCCCCCAGGAGATACTCTCCAGCCTCACGATCCATTTTGTAGAAACCATGGATGAAGTGCTGCAAATTGCGCTGGAGCGGCCCACTATACCGCTTGAGCATCCCGCGGTTGCGCCCGTCGCGGAACCATTCGTGGCCGGCGCCGAGAAAGACAAGAGTTTGACCAACTAAGCAGCGTAGTTTTGGGCCAGTCCCGCCCTGCGGATTCACTCCGACCGAGTAGGAAAGATGCTTGGCGAAGTCGCAGGTCAGTCGTGGCCAGGCGCTGCTCCCGGTTGACGAAAGTCTGGTTTGCCCCATCCTGGCAGGTTTTCGTTTATCAGCCAGTTCGGTGCGCCACCTCAAAAACAATCCGGAATTTCAGGGTCAATTTTCACAATCAAAGCTAAGGATATATGCCAAAAGAAACGAGCATTGAAGGAAACAATCAGATGAGTATCAGCCTCGCCGAGCTGAAGGAAAAGAACATCACCGACCTCGCGAAGATCGCCAAGGACCACAATATTCCCGGCGCGAGCGGGATGCGCAAGCAGGAGCTGATCTTCCAGATCCTCCGCGCGCAAACCGAAAAGAGCGGCTTGATCTTTTCCGAAGGCGTCCTCGAATGCCTCCCCGACGGGTTCGGCTTTCTGCGCGCGCCGGAATACAACTACCTGCCCGGCCCGGACGACATCTACGTCTCCCCGTCGCAAATTCGCAAGTTTGACCTGCGCACCGGCGATACGGTCTCCGGCCAGGTCCGCCCGCCGAAAGACGGCGAGCGGTATTTCGCACTGATCAAGGTGGAAGCGGTAAATTTCGAAGACCCGGAAGTTGCGCGCAACAAAATCTTCTTTGACAACCTGACGCCGCTCTATCCGCAGGGCCGGCTGAAGATGGAAACGACGAAAGAGAATATGACCGGCCGGGTGTTGGATCTGCTCTGCCCCGTCGGGAAGGGGCAGCGCGGATTGATTGTGGCGCCGCCGCGCACCGGTAAAACGATGATGCTGCAGTCCATCGCGAATTCGGTGACGGTGAACCATCCCGAAGTTGCGCTGATCGTGCTGCTGATTGACGAGCGGCCGGAAGAAGTCACGGACATGCAGCGTACGGTGAAGGGCGAAGTCATCAGCTCGACATTTGACGAGGCACCGCAACGCCACATCCAAGTGGCCGAGATGGTACTCGAAAAGGCCAAGCGCCTTGTCGAGCACAAGCGGGACGTCGTGGTGCTTCTTGATTCCGTGACACGTCTCGCGCGCGCGTACAACGCCGTTACGCCTCCCTCCGGCAAAGTTCTCTCCGGCGGTATTGATGCGAATGCGTTGCAGCGCCCGCGGCGTTTTTTCGCTGCAGCGCGCCATGTCGAAGAAGGCGGCTCGCTGACCATTATCGCTACGGCGCTGATTGACACCGGCAGCCGCATGGACGACGTCATCTTCGAAGAGTTTAAGGGCACCGGCAACATGGAAATCAACCTGGACCGGCGGCTTTCGGACAAGCGCGTGTTCCCCGCGATTGATATTCAGCGGTCCGGCACTCGTAAGGACGAGTTGCTGCTTCCGCCGGACGAACTCAGCCGCGTATGGGTGTTGCGCAAGGTGTTGAGCCCGCTCTCGACGGTCGAAGCCATGGAACTTTTGATCAGCCGCCTCACGAAGACGAAGTCCAACAGCGACTTTCTCGGCTCGATGTCTGCTCCAGCCTGAGCCAGCCGCGTTGCTTTAATTTCCGGACAAACGAAAAAAAGGCGCAGCGAGATTTCCGGCTGCGCCCTTTCTATTTGTTGCCGTTGTTTGCGGCAGGCGACATTTGAAATTCTCGCGCCTGTCCTTCCCTGCGGACAGGGCAACTTCCCCGTGGCGGGAGGTTCGAGCGTGTTCTCAACGAGCGCTTGGCAAACGGCGCTTGCTGCGCATCCTTCGGCTTCGCGTTGCAGAGGAACAATTCGTCGGACAACCGCACCTCCTTCCGGGAACACTTCTCCCACAACGGAAATTCTACGAATAGAACGACTACCCCGCTGCGAGAAACACAAATCCCGCGGCGGATTGCTTTGGTTCGAAACGACTTAGGCGGATTTAGTTAGGGTCGCGCGAATAAGCAGACCGCGAGACCCTGTCGCCTTGGCATCGAACCGTCTTGGCTTTTGTCTTCGTGTCTCACATCTGCCTCTTCACGCTCAGTGAGGACCCCGGTGAACCGGGATGTATGACTGAGGTATCTGCAAGGTAAACGAAGCTGAAAAATCTGTCAAGTGCTATTTTTGAAAAAAATGCATTTTTGGCGCATTTTTCGCGCTACTTGTTAATTCGAAAGTACTTAGAAGCGGGACAGGGCTTACTTCGCTCTTCATTCGTAGCGGAGACAAGCAATGGGGTCAAGGTTCGCCGCGAGGTTCGCGGGATAGTAGCCGAAGAACAGTCCGACGCCGACGGAGATGACGAACCCGATCGTGACCCAAAGATAGGAGAGCGTTGCGGGAATCGAGGGGATGAGCGTGCGCACGGTGGCGGATACTCCGGCGCCGATCAGAATGCCGATGGTGCCGCCGACCAGCGTGAGCACCACGGCCTCCAGCAGGAATTGCAATCGCACATCCGCGCGGCGCGCGCCGATGGCTTTGCGCACGCCAATCTCCTGGGTGCGCTCCGTCACCGAGATGAGCATGATGTTCATCACGCCGATGCCGCCCACAAGCAGGCCGATCGAACTGATCACGGTGGTGAGAATCACGAGCGCGCCGGTCAATTGATTCCACAAATTGCTGATGAAGTCCGGAGAGGTCAGCTCAAAATCGTTCTCGACGCCGGCGGGAATGCGGCGGAGGCGCCGCATCGCCTGAATGACTTCACCCTGCGCTTTGTCGAGGTTTACGTTTTCCGGGACGGTGAACGCCATGATCAGCTCTTTTGCCTCCGGGTACTCTTTCTTGAAAGTGCTGAGCGGAATGATGGCGAAAATATCCACACCGGGACCGACGAACAGACCTTGATCGTGCGCGAACACGCCGACGACTTCGTAAGGACTGCCATTGATGCGCACGGTTTTGCCGAGGGCATCCGTGTTGGGAAAAAGGGATTCGCTAATGGCCGCGCCAAGGACGACCACGGGGCTGGCGTGCTCCTGGTCGAAGGCACTGATGAAGCGGCCGCGCTCGACGCTGAAGAGCGGTATGGCGTCGATGTATTCCGGCTCGGCGCCGCGCACGATGACGCGTTCGACGCTGAAATGCCCGCTGGTGATGAGATTGGAATCGCCGAAGAAAAATGCGCGCGTGCCGATGGTGGTCAAGGCCTGCACGTCCGGCGCGGCATCGCGGATGTAGCTGGCATAGTTGTATTCGAAATATTTGCGCGTGCGAATGCGCTCCGGCCAGCGGGAGGGATCCGTGCCGGGCGGAAATCGCGAAACGAAGTACGTGCGCGAGCCGAGCGAGTCGACTCGGTCCTGAACGAACTTGTTCAGCCCCTGAATGATCGCCGCCATGGAAATCACCGAAGAGACTCCGATGACGATGCCGAGCACGGTCAGCGCCGAGCGCACTTTGGAGGAGCGCAGCGTCTCCATGGCCGCGAAGAAATTTTCTCGGGCTTGCGCAAGTGTCATAAGAGCCATCAGTCTGACCTCAAGGCGACAACTGGATCCAGCCGCGATGCACGCATGGCTGGATAAATCCCGAAAAATAGGCCGACTCCGGAACTGAGAAATACGCCCAGCACCGCCACCCACGTTTGGACGGAAGCCGGGAAGGGCGTATAGGTTCGCAGGACTAATGCGACCAGGAACCCCATGGAGATGCCCGCGATTCCCCCGGCGATACATTGTATGACGCTTTCGAGCATGAACTGGCGCAGGATGTCGCGTTGCGTTGCGCCGACGGCGCGCCGCACGCCGATCTCCCTGCGCCGCAGGGTTACGCTCACTAGCATGACATTCATGATGACGATGCCACCGATGACCACGGAGATGGCGCTGACCATGATGAACACGGAGAAAAACGCAGTGCTGATGCTGCGCCACAACGCCATATAGCTTTCCTTAGTGCCGATGAAGAAGTCGTCTTCCATTTTGCCGCTCAGGTGCCGCCGGGAGCGCAACACAAGATGCGCCTGATCCTGGGCCAGCTCAAAGTTCTCCGTGCTCGTCTTGACGTTGATGATTAGGCTTGTGTGTATGCCCTGCATGCGCAGGAAGACGGGAAGCGGCGCCATGACGAAGTTGTCCTGGTCCTGCCCGAGGACGCTGCCGATTTTTTCCATCACGCCAATGACCATGAATTCATCGTTGCCGACACGGATGGTCTTGCCGATGGGATCCATCCCGAGAAATAGCTGCTGCACAAGGGTATCGCCGATGAGACAGACATTGGTGCGGTGCTCCGCTTCTGTGGGAGTGAAGTAGCGGCCGAGCTCCACCGCGCGCGTGTCAATATCCGCCATGTTTGCGGTATGGCCGGAGAAGCTGACGTCCGGCACTTCTTTGTTGCCGTATCGTGCCCGGACGGTGGTACTCGCGGTGGCGCCAACTTCCTCGCAGGCGCGGCATCCGTTGGCAATGGCGCGCATGTCGTCGACGTCTATTTTTTTGAACTTGAGGGCTTTGATGATGATGTTGAAATCGGTGACGGCGAAGGGCGTGCGCGCAATTTGGAAGACATTGGTGCCGAGGTTGGCGATTTTCTGCTCGACGTAGAGGTTGGCGCCCTGGACGAGGGTCATGACGGTGATCAGCGTGGCCACGCCCATGGTGAGCCCGAGCATGGTGAGCGAGGCGCGGAGCTTGTGGGAGCGCAAGGCGCTGAAGCATTGAGCTAGATTGTCGCGGACGGCAAGCATCAGTTCGGAACGAGGCCCCCACTCACTTTACCAAATCCCCGGCGGGGGAACCGCCAGCCGGCGGACGACCACGGAATCGTCTCTATGTGAATACGAAGCGGGGAGTGCGGGAGTTACCGAACCGGGATAAACATTCAGCGCGTGCCGGACGCCTGGCCAGCGGCTAATGACCCGTCTGCTCTTCCGTCCAGCGTTTCATGTGAGCTTCCAGCACGTTTAGGGGCACAGCGCCGTTTTCGAGGACGGCATCGTGAAATTTGCGGATATCAAATCTTGCGCCGAGGTTGCGCTCCGCTTCTGTGCGCAACTGTTGAATCTTCAATTGTCCCAGCTTGTAGGCGAGCGCCTGGCCGGGCCAGACGATGTAGCGATCCACTTCCACGGTGATGTCCTGATCGGTCTTGCCGGTGTGGTCCTTGAAAAATTGAATGGCTTGGTGGCGCGTCCAACCCATCGAGTGCATTCCCGTGTCCACCACGAGCCGCACGGCACGCCACATTTCGTAGCTGAGCTGACCGAACTTGGAATAAGGGCCCTTGTATAGGCCAAGCTCTTCGCCAAGGCTCTCGCCGTACAGTGCCCAGCCCTCCACGAACGCCGAATAGCCGACATGTTTGCGAAATTCCGGCACGTTCTCCAGCTCCTGCGCGAGAGAAATCTGCAGATGATGCCCCGGCACGGATTCGTGCAGCGAGAGCGCTTCCATTTCCCATTTCGGCCGCGCGTACAAGTTGTAGGTATTCACGAAATAGCAGCCGGGCCGGCCCGCGCTGGGTGCGCCCTGCTGGTAGTACGCGGTGGTCTGTGAAGGCGCTTTGAATTCAGGAATCACGCAAACTCCATACGGGAGCCGCGGCAGTTTTCCGAAGAGATGCGCGAGCTCCGGATCGATTTTCTTGGCCACAATGCGGTAGCCGTTCACCAGATCTTGCGGCTGATCGTAGAAAAAACGCGGATCCGTGCGCAGAAATTCCGTGAAGTCGTGAAAGCTGCCTTTAAACCCCGTGGAGGCGATGACTTTGTCCATCTCCGCGCGGATGCGCTTCACTTCGGAGAGACCGATTTCGTGAATCTGCTGCGGCGTCAGGTTCGTTGTGGTTTGCCAGCGAACATGGAACGCGTAGGCGGCCGCGCCATTCGGCAGCGCCGCGGCCGCGATGGAATCGCGGCACGCAGGCAAATAAGTGGACGTGAAATAGTCGTGCAGCTTCTGGAATGCCGGCTTGACAGAATCTGCATAGATCAGTTTAGCGCGTTGGGTCAGCCGGGCGCGCTCCGCCTCGGAGAATCCCGCGGGAAATTCGGTGAATGGCTGCAGGAGCGGGCTTGCCATAGGATCCGCTGGAATGAGATCGGCAATCTGTTTAGGCACATCGCGCAGCATCAGCTTCGGCGGCGTATAGCCCTTCTTCAGGCCCTCCTGAACGAGCGCGAGATTCTGTTCGACGTTTCTCGGAACTGCCTCAAGCCGGGCAAGAACGTCTTCGTATTCCGAGACAGACTTGTGCGGCATGGTCGCCAGAGTAGAAGCGATTCCCTGCTGGATGCCGCCCATTTGTGTAATGGGCATCCAAATGTTGGCAGGAACGACGCTGCGGAATGGTAGCGGGTCGTCGCCGTACTGCAAGCCTTCGGCCGCGGTTTCCAGCAGCTCGCGGTAGAGGTCGTAGTTCAACTGCTCCCCGGCAGGAAGCGCATCGCGCGAGATGGCCTTTAATCCGGACAAACTTTCGTGCAGATGTTTGATGCGCGCCTCGAGGCCCTCCCGCGAATCGTCGCTCCAGCGGCGATTCAGTCCGGGAAAGCCGACGGAGGTCGCGGTTTCCGGATACTGCTCCATCCACAGTTTCCAATCGTTGTCGAGATACGCCCGGAACTTTCGAGTGGCTTCGGCTTGTTCGCCGTTCCGGCCCGCTGCGGGCTGGGCGAGCGCCAGCATCGGCAAGACGAACAGCCTGCTGAAAATACCAACTGCCAGCATCGCGAACAAACGGATCATCCCGGCCTCCCAGCTCTTGCTAATTCCCTTTCGCGTTCTTGCGCGAGCATCACGATGAGGCGCGCGGTCTCTTCGATGCCCATGGCTGTGTTGTCGACCAGTACAGCATCGGTGGCGCGCACGAGCGGAGACACTTTGCGCTCACGATCGCGTTTGTCTCGCTCGATCACTTCGTCGAACACTTCCGCGAGCGTCAACTTGTCGCCTTTTTCCCGGTGCTCTTTCCAGCGGCGCTCCGCGCGGGTTTCCGGCGCAGCATCCAGAAAAATCTTCAGCTCCGCGCTCGGGAACACGACGGTGCCGATATCGCGTCCCTCCATCACGACACCGCCGCCTGCGCCGGCGCGCTGCTGCTCCGCAACCAGCACCTCGCGTACTTTCTGAAATGCGGCGACGTGAGACGCCGCTTGAGCGGCTTCCGGCTTGCGAATCTCCTGCGTCACGTCCGCACCGTCGAGGAAGACGCAGTTCTTTGCTCCGGCAGCTTCGTGCTCGGGTGTGGGAGATTTCAGTTCGATGCGCGTTTCCTTTGCGAGTTTTTCGAGGCGGGATTCGTCGTTTAGCGGAATGCCGCGCTTTAAAGCTTTCAACGCCAGCGCGCGGTACATCGCGCCACTGTCCAGATACACATATTGCAAGAGCTCGGCAACGCGGCGTGCCACGCTGCTTTTTCCTGAACCAGCCGGGCCGTCAATGGCAATCGTGAGTTTGGGCATCAATGCGCTGCGTGATTGCTTTCCAATGAGGTCAGAAACCCATGATGTTGTAGCCGCAATCGACGTAAATCGTTTCGCCGGTGATGCCCGAACCTGCGTCGGAAAGCAGGAAGGCGGCAGTTCCGCCTACCTCGGCCGGGTCGACATTGCGCTTCAGGGGTGCGCGATCGGCATGCGCCTTGAGCATGTCGCCCAGCCCAGCGACGGCTCGCGCGGCAAGCGTCTTGATGGGCCCCGCGGAAATGGCATTGACGCGAATGCCCTTCGGCCCCAGGTCGAATGCCAAATAGCGCACGCTCGCTTCCAATGCGGCTTTGGCTATGCCCATCACGTTGTATCGCGGCACAACTTTTTCCGCGCCGTAGTAGGTCATCGTAATGATGCCGCCGCCGGAGGTCATCAGCGGAGCGGCCGCGCGCGACACCGCAACCAGCGAATACACACTGATGTCGTGGGCGATGCGAAATCCTTCGCGCGTAGTATTGAGGAACTCACCCTTCAATTCCTCCGCGGGCGCGAAAGCGACGCTGTGCACGATACCGTGCAACACGCCGTATCGTGATTTCAGTTCTTCGAAGAGTTTTGTGATTTGCTCATCCGACGAAACGTCGCACATGAAACCCGCGGCGCCCGGCAAATCGGTGATCAGATCCTTCGCTTCCTGTTCGAGCCGCTCGTTCTGGTAGGTAATCGCCAGCCTCCACCCGGCTTCGTGCAGTTTCTGCGCAATGGCCCACGCGATGCTGCGCTTGTTGGCGAGGCCGAAGATCACTGCCGTCTTTTGCGAATCGCTCATTCGGTGAGTCTCCCGATGGCCGGGCTAAAGCCCGGCGCCTGCACGAATCAAATTCGATGAAACGCTTTCTCAATTTCCTTGATGGAATATCGCAAAACCACCGGGCGTCCGTGCGGGCAGCTCATCGGGCAATCGGTTTTGGCCAGGGCATCGAGCAGCCATTCCATTTTCGACTGTTCGAGCGGCATGTTGATCTTGATCGCCGCGTGGCACGCGGTCGAGGCTGCGATTTTCGCCTGCAAAGTTTCGATGGAAATCGCCGCGTTTTCGCGGTCCAGGCCATCGAGAATTTCGGTGAGCAATTTCTCCGCATCCGGAGCGATCACACCTGCGGGCACGGCCTGAATCGCCACGCTCTTCGGCCCCATCGGCTCGACTTCGAAACCATTCGCGGCCAGTTCTTCCGCGATTTTCTCGAAGGTGACGATTTGCCGGGGCGAAAGTTCGATCACCAACGGCATCAGCATGCGCTGCGCTTCGATCTTTCCGGCGCGACGCGCTTCGAGGTGCTGTTCGAAGAGCACGCGCTCGTGGGCCACATGCTGGTCCACGATCCAGAGTCCCTCGCCGTTCACGGCGATGATGAAGCTCGCGCTGACCTGGCCGAGGGGTTTGAGATCTGCGATTTGCTCGGGCCGCGGCAGCGTCGCAGGACCATCCGCGCTTAGAGCGGCGAGATTCGCGGCCCAATTCACCGCATCGGAAATTCGCGCCGGTGCGACACCAGCGCCGAATCCAACCCCCGACGTGAAGGGAATCCGCTGCTCCACCGGCTGCATCGGGGCGGAAGTCAGATCGAAACCGCCGTCCGAACCGACACCGGAGCCGAGACCGATCTCTTCCATTGGCGGGATGATCGCGCGCGGCACTCCGGATTCCGCGGGTGGTGGCATGATTCCGCCGAACAAACCACCATTGCCGGAGCCGATGGTCGGCGGAGATGCCCCCGCGGCGGTGGCAAAACTTGCGATCGGCCGCGTGCCCATGAGCGCCTGCCGAATCGTGTCGCGCGTGAAATTGTGGACAAACTGCGAACGCCGGAAGCGCACTTCGATTTTTGCGGGATGCACGTTGACGTCCACTTCGTCGTACGGCATTTCCAGAAAAAGGAGCGTCGCGGGGAAAACCGCGGGCGGCAAAATATTCCGATAGGCTTCGTGAATGGCGTGCAGGATCAGCCGGTCGCGCACCAGGCGGCGATTCACGAAAATATAGATGCCGTTGCGGTTCAGGCGCTGCACGTCGGGTCGCGACGTGAAGCCGCTCACGGTCAGCGACGATTTTTCCTCTTCGGCTTCGAGCTCCGGCTCCGTGATGGCGGCCCGAAAGGCCGCCGACGCTGCAGGGATTTCGACGAGTTCCTCCAGCGATTGCCGGCCAAAAAGCTGATAGATGCGGTCGGCCAGTTTTTCCGCGGGAGGACAGTTGATGATTTCCTGCGTCGGCGTTGTCAGAAGGAATTGTTTCGCGGGATTCGCGAGTGCGTAGTGCGTAACCAGCGAAGCGATGTGGCCCAGTTCTGTCGTGTCTGATTTCAGGAATTTTCTCCGCGCGGGAACGCAGTAGAAAATATCGGCGACGCTGACGGTTGTTCCCGCGGGCAGACCGGCGGCTTTTACGTTGATCAGCTTGCCTCCCGCGAATTCAACGCGCGTGCCCTCGGCTTCCGTTTCGTCGCGCGTTTCGAGCAGCAAACGCGAGACTGCGGCAATCGTGGGCAGCGCCTCGCCGCGAAAACCGAGTGTGCAGATGGACAGCAAATCGTCGGCGGAGCGCAGCTTGCTGGTGGCGTGGCGTTCGAACGCCAGCAACGCATCGTCATGCGTCATCCCGTGACCGTCGTCGATCACGCGGATCATGCGCTTGCCGCCCACTTCCACTTCAATGCGAATGGTGTTCGCGCCGGCGTCCAGCGCGTTTTCAAGCAGCTCTTTCACCACCGACGCGGGCCGCTCGACAACTTCGCCCGCCGCGATTTTATTCGCCACCGCCTCCGGTAATATGCGTATGCGGCTCATGCAGCCTTTGTCTTTCCTTGCATGGTGAACCGATGGACCGAACGGGCAATCTGGCTGCCCCGAAATATAAACCAGGCTATCAAAGGCACCACAAAAAAGATCGCGGCTAGCATCAGAACAGAAGTTGGGCCGACGTTCCAGCCTGTGTAAAAAAACAGAATGCAAGCAACGAATGCGAGCAATATCCAGCCATCTACAACCATTGGAAATAGGAACAAAATTCGGTCCATAGAGGAGATCAGGGGCCACTCCATCGATCTATCCCGAAACTCTTTTTGGCATTTCGAGCAAGTTCTATGACCCTCCCCCAGAAAAACATCGCCGGGGCCAAGAATGAATTTATATATCGACCGACAATTCGGGCACCGATAAACTGTTGGACAGAGGATACCTGTAAAAAAAGAACCTGAAGCTAGAAGACTAGAACCTATAGTTTCCTGTTCTTTGATGGCCAAAGGTAAGTCCATCGTGCCTACCCTGCAGCCTTCTTGTCTTCCTTAATTGCGATGCCGAGTTGGTCGAGCTGGTCTTTGTCCACGGGCGAAGGCGAATCGGCCATTAAGTCTTGGGCGGCGGTTGTTTTCGCGAAGGCGATGACTTCGCGGATGGATTTTTCGCCGGCGAGGAGCATGACCACGCGGTCGATGCCGAGCGCGATGCCGCCATGGGGCGGTGTGCCGTAGGTCAGCGCGTCGAGGAAAAAGCCGAAGCGGCGGCGCAATTGTTCTTCCGTGAGGCCAAGGGCTTTGAAGAGGCGCTCCTGAATGTCCTGGCGGTGGATTCGAATGCTGCCGGAGCCGAGTTCGTAGCCGTTGAGGACGAGGTCATAGCCTTTCGAACGGACCTCCCAAGGCGCGGATTCGAGTTTCTCCAGATCTTCATCGACGATGCCGGTGAACGGATGCTGCGCACTGACCCAAGTTTTGTCGGCCTCGCTCCATTCGAACAGCGGGAAGCCCGTGAGCCACAGGAATTTCCACTGTGATTTGTCGATGACTCCGAGTGCTTCGCCAAGGTGCAAACGCAATTGACCGGCGATCAGTGCAGCGGCTTCGGTGCCCTTGATCCGTTCCTTGGCGGAAACGGCGACGACGAGGTCGCCGGGCTTTGCACCGCACGCTTCGGCGAGTTTCTTCACCTTTTCCGGACCGATCAGTTTTTCGACCGTCGAAGTCATTCCATCCGGCGCAACTTTCACGAAGTAGGCGCCGCGCGCGTGCAGCGATTTCGCTTTTTCCGTTAATTCGTCAAGCTGCTTGCGCGAATAGTTTCCTGCACCTGGAGCCGCTAGCGCAAAGACGTTTCCTTCGATTTGCAGTTTCTGCTTCGCTTCTTCGGGGAAGCAAAACGTCACTTCGTGGAGCTCCATACCGAAACGCATGTCCGGCTTGTCGCTGCCGTATTTTCGAATAACGTCTTTGTACTGCATATGCGGGAACGGCGCTTCGGCCTTGATGCCGGCGACGGCGCAGGCGCGCACCATGACCTGCTCAATGACATGAAAAATATCTTCCTGGCGCGGGAAGGACATCTCCAGGTCCAGCTGCGTGAATTCGAGCTGGCGGTCGGCGCGCAAATCTTCGTCGCGGAAGCACTTTACGATCTGGAAATATTTGTCCATACCGGCAATCATCAGGATCTGCTTGAAGATTTGCGGCGATTGCGGCAGCGCGTAAAACTGGCCGTGATGGATGCGGCTCGGCACAAGAAAATCGCGCGCGCCCTCGGGCGTCGAGCGCGTGAGCATGGGCGTCTCGACTTCGAGGAAACCCATTTCGTCCATGACCTTGCGAATTTCGAGAATGATTTTGTGGCGCAAGGCGAGGTTGTAGTGCGGCTTCGGGCGGCGCAGGTCCAAATAGCGGAAGCGCAGGCGCGTCTCTTCCGCTGCGTTGATTTCGTCCTCGATCGGAAACGGCGGCGTCTTGGCGTTGTTGAGAATGTGCAGCTTCGTGGCGACCAGTTCGACTTCGCCGCTAGCCAGCTCGGGATTCGCTTTCTGGCGCTTGATGACCTTGCCTTCCACGGCAACGACAAATTCGCTGCGGGCCTGCTCGGCTTTGGCATGCGCCGCGGGCTGTGTCTCTTTGTTAAAAACCACCTGAACAATGCCGCTGCGGTCGCGGATATCGAGGAAGAGCAAATTGCCGAGGTCGCGGCGTCGCGCCACCCAGCCCATTACAACGGCATCGCGCCCTTCGTCCTTGGCGCGGAGTTCGCCGCAGTAGTGTGTGCGCTTCAAATTGCCCAGAAAATCCAACACGTCGACCTCTTCAGGTTCTAGTGGCACAGACTTCAGTCTGTGCTCTTTCTCTTCTCATTGCCAAGTTCAGGTGTTCTGCACAGGCTGAAGCCTGTGCCACAAAAGCTGCCACTACGACTTCCGCAAAAAATCCAACAATTGTGGCTCGGTCAGTTTTTGCTGCGTGCCGTCTGCAAGCGTTTTCAACGTCCACTCGCCGCTGGTCACTTCATTATCGCCGAGAATGAGCGCATATTTCGCGCCGAGTTTGTCGGCCTGGCCGAGGGCTTTGCCAAATTTTTGCTCGACGGGCGGCAGTTCGACGCTGAATCCGGCGCTGCGCAAAGCTTTCGCGGCGCGGACGGCCGTGCCACGGGCATTTTCGCCCATCCAGGCGATGTAAACGTCGCGGCCTTGTGCGACCGGGGCTTTGCCGCTCTCCTGCAGGGACAAAATCAAGCGGTCTTCACCGATGGCGAACCCGATGCCTTTCGTCGGCGGACCGCCGAGGAGTTCCACAAGGCCATCGTAGCGCCCGCCGCCGCAAACGGCGTCCTGCGAACCCAGTCCCTGCGCGGTGATTTCGAACGTGGTGCGCATGTAGTAGTCGAGCCCGCGCACGAGCCGCCAGTTTTCGCGATACTTCACGCCGCGCAGATCGAGCTCGCGTTTCACAGCCGCGTAATGATCCGCGCACTGCTTGCAAAGATGATCGCCGATGCGTGGCAGCTTCTCTATGATCGCCTGCTCTTCCTTGACTTTCGAATCGAGCACTCGCAACGGATTCGTATCAATGCGCCGCTGGCTGTCAGGCCCGAGCTTGTCTTTCACCTTCAGCAACTCCGCGCGAAGCAGCTCGACGTATTTCGGCCGGCATTCGCGGCAGCCAATCGAATTCACGCTGAGCTGAACACCCTTCAGCTCCAGCTTTTCGAAAAAAGTCATCACCATTTCGATGACCTCGGCGTCGATCGCGGGAGCATCGGTGCCCCCGAGCACTTCTGCACCAATCTGATAAAACTGCCGGTAACGACCCTTTTGGGGCCGCTCGCGCCGGAACATTGGCCCCATGTAATACAGTTTCACCGGCTGCGGAAGCTGTTGCATGTTGTGCTCGATGTAGGCGCGGCAGGCTGACGCGGTGGCTTCGGGACGGAGGGAAATGTCGTTTCCTAAACGCAGAGCCTCGAAGAGCATAATAAGCGTGTAGATATCACGGGAAGCATCTTCACTCTTCGAAGTTCCTGCGAGGAGATCGTTGACCTTTTTCGATTGGTTTTCTACTAACTCAAGACCCATTTGGTCTTGTGATTCCTGTGAGATCTCTCCAGATTTGTACAGTTGTCTTACCTTCTGAAGAAAAACGCCAAGATTACCAATAGAAGTGTGCAGCTCTAGTTTTTCGGATCGGTCAACAAAGGTGTACATCTCTTTCGAGACGATGTCGGTTTCGCCGCCGACAGCGCGAGCGAAGAGTTCGGTAGGTTCGAAGATGGGCGGGCGAATTTCGCCGTATCCGAATGTGCCAAAAATCTCGCGCGCAGTCTGCTCAACGCGATTCCAGAGCGCAGTTTCAGGCGGCAGCAAGTCCCGCGTGCCGCGAATCGCTTGAAACTTGCCCGGCTTCTCTTCTTTTTTGGCTGCGCCTTCGCTCACTCTGCGGGTTCCTCGCGATAGATATTTTTGTACTCGACGTAGCGCTGCGCATAAGCGTCGATCGAAGCCTGATCGATTCCCGTCAGCATGCGCTTCACTTTTCCCGGCGAGCCCATGACCAGGCTGCCCGCGGGAATCACGGTGCGCTCCGTAATGAGCGCTCCCGCCGCTACGATACTGCCCGCGCCAATCGTCGCACCGTTCAGAATGATCGCGCCCATGCCGATCAAGCAGCGCGACTCGATGACACATCCATGCAGCGTCACCGAATGGCCGACGGTCACGTTATCGCCTAGAACGAGCGGACACTCATCGCGCATGACGTGCAATACGCAGCCGTCCTGAATGTTGGTGCGCGCGCCGATGCGAATATAGTGCACGTCGCCGCGAATCACCGAGCACGGCCAAACGCTGGAATCCTCGCCAATCACGACGTCGCCAATGATGACCGCGGCGGGATCGATGTACGCCGAAGCCGCGATCTGCGGGTGCTTTCCACGATACGGCCGGATGTCGGGTTGGCCTCGCAATCGTATCCTTGTTCTTCCTCTTCGGACCAGCCCTGCACAAACACGCGGCCAGCGCTATCTCATTGCGGAGGCAGGATATACCTGCCCCGGCCCGCCGGGTCGTGCCCCTACGGATGAGTTGGCATGCATGAATCACGTCAAGATAACATCCGGCTCGCCCTACTGACAAGGAAGTGCAGTCGCCCGGCTCAAGTGCGGCGCTGGACGGCGCACTCCATCTGCGCCATCATCGCTCAATGCAAACAAAATGCGCACAATGCGGCGCCGCAATGATGTGCCAGCCGGAAGGAGGCTGCTGGTGCGCGGAACTGCCGCCTGTCCCGGTCCCCACCGATGCAAAAGGATGCCTCTGTCCGAACTGCCTGCGTGCCAAGATCGCAGAATTACAGAAGCTCGACGAAAGAAAGGAAGCGTGAGGCTTCAGTCGATTTGAACCGTGGGACCAGTGGTTGCGCCCACTTCAGCGAGGCGATTCACAACAGCACGCGCCACGGAGTACAAACTTTTCGCGCCAGCGCCCTCTTCGCCAAGCGCGGCAACCGGCTTGCCGGTATCGCCGCCGATTCGAATGCGCGGATCAATTTCAATTTCGCCCAGCACGGGCACACCGTAAGCCAGCGCGGTTTTCGCGCCTTCGCCGTGGCCAAAAATATCAATCGCCTTGCCGCAGT
This sequence comes from Acidobacteriota bacterium, assembly GCA_003224055.1. Classification (GTDB taxonomy): domain Bacteria; phylum Acidobacteriota; class Terriglobia; order Acidiferrales; family UBA7541; genus Acidiferrum. The sequence continues at coordinate 62,042 of QHYE01000038.1, forward strand.
GCGGGCACGCGAACGAGCTCATGTTCTCGACCACGCCGAGCACTTCTACATTCACCTGGCGGAACATTTCGATCGCTTTGCGCACGTCGGCGAGCGCGACGGTCGATGGCGTGGTAACAACAACCGCGCCCGTGACCGCGACCGTCTGGATCAGCGTCAATTGCACGTCCCCGGTGCCGGGCGGAAGATCGATGATCAGGTAATCCAGTTCGCCCCACTCCACGCTGCGCAGAAACTGCGTAATCACGCTGTGCAGCATCGGCCCGCGCCAGATCATGGGCTTGTCGCCGGGATTCAGCAGGCCCATCGAAATCATTTTCAGCCCTTGCGATTGCACGGGGATGATGTGCTTATCGGCCGTGGCCTCCGGCTGTTGCGTCGCGCCCAGCATGATCGGCACATTTGGCCCATAAACGTCGGCGTCGAGCAAACCCACTTTGTGGCCAAGCTTCACTAACGCCAGCGCAAGATTCACGGCGACGGTGGTTTTGCCGACGCCGCCTTTTCCGCTGGCGACGGCCACGAGATTTTTCACGCCGGGAATCGGCTGGCGTTCGGGTTGTTGCTGGGGCGCAGGACCTGGCGGCATTGGCTTCCTCTGTAGTGGGACAGGCATTCTTGCCTGTCCACTCCTCAATCAATAACGGTCACTTTTCATTCGCAGCTTCGGCAAACGAGGGACAGACAGGAATGTCTGTCCTACTCAAGCGCCGTGGCATTTCTTGTACTTCTTCCCCGAGCCGCACGGGCAAGGATCATTGCGTCCAACTTTTGCGCCGACCTTCACGGGTTTCGGCGCTTCCGCCTGTGCCGGGCCGGTTTGATACTGCAAATCTTTTTGCTGGCGCTGCTGGCGGCGTTCGATTTCCCGTGCGACGGCGGGCAAATGCTGCGGCTCGCTGGCCCGCGCGGCCGCGCTGGCGGCAACGGCATCAGCGCGCGGACGAGGCGGCTGTTGCGGAGACGGAGCTTGTGGCGCGCTTCCCGACGGCGGTTGCTCACCCTGCTGAACTTGGATGTGGTAGAGATAACGCACAGTTTCGTTGTCAATGCGCGTCATCATGTCTTCGAAAAGGATGAACGCTTCCTTCTTAAATTCAACGAGCGGATCTTTCTGCCCGTAGCCGCGCAGGCCAATGCCCTCTTTCAAGTGGTCGAGCGACAGCAGGTGGTCTTTCCACTGCGAGTCGACCACGTCGAGGATGATGCGGCGTTCGAGCCAGCGCATCAGGTCCGCGCCAAACTGCGTCTCTTTTTCTTCGTAGCGTTTTTGGACCGCTTCCGCCGCGGCGTCGGCAAGCTGCTCGTGGTTTAGCGCAGCGGGATCAACGCCTGCCGCTTTCATGTCCACGCCGAACTGCGCGTTGGCCTCCGCAAAAAATTGCGTGACGTTCCATTGGTCGGGGTGCTGGTCGCTCGGGCAATACGTATTCACCAGTTCGCGCACCACGTCTTCCGCAATTCCCAGGATGTAATCGCGCTGATCTTTTCCTTCCAGCGCGGAGCGTCGAATCGAATAGATCGTTTCGCGCTGCTTGTTCATCACATCGTCGTATTCGAGGAGGTGTTTGCGCGCGTCGAAGTTCTGCGCTTCGACGGATTTTTGCGCGTTCTCGATGCGGCGCGAGATGAGACCCGATTCGATGGGCACGCCTTCCGTCATGCCCAGGCGGAACATCAACGCCTTCACGCGCTCGCCACCGAAAATGCGCATCAAGTCGTCTTCGAGCGAAAGGAAAAAACGCGAAGAGCCAGGATCCCCTTGGCGTCCCGCGCGGCCGCGCAACTGGTTGTCAATGCGGCGCGCCTCGTGGCGTTCCGTGCCGAGGATGTGCAATCCGCCGAGCGCCACGACTTCGTCGTGCTCCGCTTTGCACTGTTCTGCGAACTGGTCGTAGACCGGCTTCCACTGATCCGCGGGCACCTGAAAGATTTTGCCCTCATGCTGGAAAAGAACCATTTGCACCGTGGGTTGCGCAGCCTCGCCGGGAGCGGGCTCCGCAGGAATCACCGCAGGCGCCGCGGCGTACGGCATGGCCAGCTTATTTTTCAGAAAATGATCGCGCGTCATCTGTTCGGGATTGCCGCCGAGAAGAATGTCCGTGCCGCGGCCGGCCATGTTGGTCGCCACGGTGACCGCGCCTTTGCGTCCCGCCTGCGCCACGACGCGCGATTCGCGCTCGTGCTGCTTGGCGTTCAACACCTGATGCGGGATGCCGGACTTCTTGAGCAATTCCGCGATGGTTTCCGACTTCTCGATGGAAATCGTGCCAACCAGCACCGGCTGCCCGCGCTCGTAATAGTGGCGGATGCCATTCGCGAACGAATTGTCTTCCTGCATGACGCCGTTCACGACCGCTTCAAACTTTTCTTTTTCCGTGCGGTACACGACGTCGGGAGCCTCGATGCGGATCAGCGTGCGGTTCGTCGGAATGATCGTCACTTCCAGGTTGTAGATCTTGCTAAATTCCGCCGCTTCCGTGGAGGCCGTGCCGGTCATGCCGGCAAGCTTTTTGTACATGCGGAAATAATTCTGGAAGGTGATGGTCGCGAGCGTCTGGTTTTCGCGCTCGATCTTGACACCTTCCTTGGCTTCCACGGCCTGGTGCAGGCCGTCCGACCAGCGGCGGCCGGGCATCTGCCGTCCCGTGAACTCATCCACGATGATGACTTCGCCGTCTTTCACCACGTAATCGACGTCGTTCTTGTAGAGCGTGTGCGCACGCAGCGCCTGGTAGACGTGATGGATCGTTTCCATGTGCGCGGGGTCATACAAATTGCCGAGACTCAGGAGGCGCTCGCACTTGCTGACGCCTTCTTCGGTCAGCGTCGCGGTGCGGTGCTTTTCATCCAGCGTGTAATCAATGTCCTGAATCAGCTTCGGAATAATCTTGTCGATCTTCGCGTACTTGTCCGTCGATTCCTCGGACGGCCCGGAAATAATCAGCGGCGTCCGCGCTTCGTCAATCAGGATGGAATCGACTTCGTCCACGATTGCGAAGTGATGCCCGCGCTGGACGCAGTGCGCCAGGTCGTACTTCATGTTGTCGCGCAGATAATCAAAACCAAATTCGTTGTTGGTCCCGTACGTAATGTCCGCGCCGTAAGCGGCGCGCCTCTGGTCGTCATCGAGATCGTGGACGATGACGCCAACGCTGAGTCCCAGCGCTTTGTAGAGTGGACTCATCCATTCCGCGTCGCGGCGAGCCAGGTAATCGTTGACGGTGACGATGTGCACGCCGCGCCCCGCCAGCGCATTTAGCACCGCCGGCAGCGTGGCCACCAGCGTCTTGCCTTCGCCCGTCTTCATCTCGGCGATTTTGCCTTCATGCAGGACCATGCCGCCGATCAACTGCACATCAAAATGCCGCATGTTCAGGAAGCGGCGGCCTGCTTCGCGGACGAGAGCGAACGCCGGCACAATTACAGGCTCCAGAGCCTGCTGCATCAGTCCGCGAAAAGTGGATTCACCAGCATCAGCGTCCTTCAACTGTTCCTGCACCTGCGCGCGCAGTTCCGTGAAGCGCGTCTTGAGACCTTCGTCGCTCAGCGTGCGCACTCCAGCTTCTTGCGCGTTGATCTCCGCGATCACCGGCTGCAATTTTTTGATGTCGCGCTCGTGCTTGGTGCCGATAAATCGAGCGACGACGCGGTCGAGTATCTGTGCTGCTTCCATGGATGGGTTTGCCGTCCCCTGAGAACTACGTCCGCGAGGGCCGCTTTCTTACCTCACTTGCAAACAATCTATTGTAACTGGTGGGATGCGGAAGAGCCAAGAAACAGCGGCGAGGGATCGAAGGCCAAAAGTCGAGCCATGAGAAAATCAAAATCCGCACCCTGAAACCGCACGGTGCGGCACCCGGCAAACCCGCAAGCGTGCTCCACCTGCCACCTGGGGTAGACTTGGCCCATGGTCCGTCAAATTGCGCCTGTGTTCTTCACCATGGACATTCCCGCAACGCTCGCCTATTACACAGGCAAGCTTGGCTTCGAATGTTTGGGGACGTGGCAGGAGCCGCCGGTCTACGCCATCGTGGCGCGCGATCAGCAGGTGATTCATTTCCGTTGCGCCGAGCCGCCCACAGCCAATCCGGACAAGTACGCGGACGAATTGCTCGACGCATACCTCGCCGTTGAAGATGCCGATACACTTTATGCCGAGTACGCCGCCCAAGGCGTAGAATTCACTCGAGGACTTGGCAACATGCCATGGCACAAGCGGGAGTTCGTGGTGAAGGATTGCGATGGCCGCCTGCTGGCTTTCGGCGCAAACCTGTAATCTTCTTTCAAGGTTTTGTAGGGGCCAGGCTGATCCATGAGCCACTCGCCTGATACTCAGACGGAACCTGAGTTAAGGAGTAAACCAAACTCCCCAGGTACAAAGCGGTACCTGGGGCACCCGGCTCGATGAATCTGAGTCTTGTTTTCAGGAAGTAGAGTAAGTCCACCTCAACCTAACGTAGCGCATACATGGCAATCGGAAGTCCGAGAGTGCCGCTCTGGACCAGCTTTTCTCTGGAGAAGAGTTTCCAATCGGTCTGGCACTTGCCGTTCTCGTCGAGCCAATAGAAATCCGGCACGTGCGAATACACTTGCTCGTCCGCCGTGAGCATCATGAACGTGTTGTGCGCGGCGACGCGCTTGTAAGTCACGGGCAACGGCGTCACCGGACAATCCGCACCATAAAGCAGAACGTGACGACTCACGGGAAACAACACGATCGCCGCGGATTTGAAACCCACCTCTTGCCCCTTCGCTCCGTCCATAACGACCGGATTGTCTGAGCCGATGAAACCACCGGGCATGCTGATGGATGCTCTCCAATGTCGTTCCGCGAGACACGAAGCGACGCCCTCCAATGCTTTGAATCCTCTGTATAAGAGCCACTCCGGCTCGGCCGACAGGGTATATTGATGGCCGCGCTCAAATTCCACCATCTTGTCGTACTCCGCGCCCGGCGCATCGGGCGGAATCCCAAGTTTCTTGAGCCAAGCTCCCCATGTTTCGGGAGTCGCGAGCGCTTCTTCCAAGAACCGGTGATTGATTCCGTCCGCTACTCGAAGCAACATGGGGCGGAAGGCCGGCACCCTCATTCATTGGACGGCCATGTACATGAAGAGAGATTCCCACTCATCTCGATACGGACCACGAGGCCGCTCGTTCATGGCTTTGAGGAGCGGAGCGAATGCGCCCTCGATGCGAGAAAACAATTTCTCGAATGCGACCGGATCCCTCGAATCCGCATCTGAAAGTCGATAGAAGTCGCGGCGGTGAGCTGTGTTCTCCGGATTACTGGGCCATTGCTTCTGTCTCTTCAGATCGGTCACCCACAATCGTCCGTCTTTCTCTCCGGTGTCAGTAAATCCGGCAAGCCAACACTGGGGAGCGAAATGGTGCGCTCGAGGTTCAGCAGCTGCGGTCGCGGATCTCACGATATCGCCTCACGCCTTGTCGGATAGGATAGCACGCGCCATATGAGCCACTAGGGCTGGTGGCACACCCTTGGCATTTGGAACCGGGGGACCAGACGGGAAGTTTCCCCTACTCCGAGAACCTCCAATCGTTATGAGCCAAACTAGTCTTGTCAAACAAACATCTGAAAGCGTTCCGTCTGTCCTCGGGCTCCCGGTAAGGGCCAGAAGGTGGCGAACTACTTTGCTGCCGGAACAGCCCCCCTGAAATGAAACGGGACCCACCAGCGTATATAGAAGCAGCGCTCGAGGTGTCGGCGCTAAATCTGCGCAGTCAGGAGAGTCAAATGAAATTCCAAGCTATGGCGTCAGCAGTGGTGTTGTTCCTGGTATCCACGGCGGCTTTCGCACAGGATTCCAAAGCTCTGCAGGGGGCCTCGAACAGCAAGGGAGAGCAGGCTTCACAAGGTCCGTTCAGCACGTACAATAAAATCTTCTACGCAAGGATGAAAACCATCCTCGTCAGTTCCGCTGAAAAAATGCCCGAAGAGAACTACAACTTCAAGCCCACTGACTCCGTCCGCAGCTACGGCCAGATTGTGGGGCATGTCGCGGACGCCCAATATAATTTTTGCTCGCTGGCACTCGGGGAGACGAATCCCGGCCTCAAAATCGAGGAGACCAAGACCACGAAAGCCGATCTCGTTGCCGCGCTCAAAGGTGCGCTCGCCTACTGTGACAAAGCTTATGACGGCATGACGGATGCGTCCGGCGCGCAAATGGTGAAGCTGTTCGGCATGGATATGCCCAAATTCGGTGTGCTGAACATTAACAACGCGCATGACATGGAACACTACGGCAATCTGGTCACCTACATGCGGCTCAAGAACATTGTTCCCCCGACGAGCGAACCGGCTCCGGCGGCACAGCAGAAAAAGTAAGCGGCGGGCGGCGGGTGGCGCACCCTTTGGCATTTGGTATTCCAAAGGGTGCGGTCTTTGACTCCTAAGTTATATTCACGATTATGGTGTAGCGAGGGGTTTGTAAATAAGACCGATGACTATTCCGACGATAGTCCACTGGACGAAGTAAGCCGCAGCCTGCATCAGAGTGAGTCTCAGCCCGATGTTCAGGTTCACGTAGTTGTGCAGCACAAATGCGCAAACCACGAAAATGCCAATGAGAACGCCGAAGCGCGCACCTTCCGTAGTGCCCGATCCGCCCTGATGGTTCATTGCGAAAATTATGGCGACAACCAGGATCGATATGAAAGTTGCGACGAATGCAACTGGCATAACCTTCATCATTTCTTCCTTAGGTCGGAATACGGCCGGGTACTTGTGGCCTTCTTTGATAAGACCTGGCAGCAGCCAAAACACTAAGAAACCAAAGGCAAAAGACGCGACCGTGCCACCAAGCGCCGCCAGCGCGAGACGTGAATAGTTCATTTGCACTCCTTTACAAATTGCTGATCAAAATCACAGTCGGTTCGGCAGGACTGGTTCGCCCAAACAATGATGATTTTGGTAGGGCGAGATATTGAGCCAGAATTTCCATTTTGACTTCGAAAACTGCAAAGCTAATCTATGCCGCACCTCCGGTGCTCCGCGTCTTATATACCACGCACCCAGCGCTTACCCGCAGGGCTAACCTATGCCGCGCCTCCGGCGCTTCAGAAAAGAGAGGGCGGGGCAAGCCCCGCCCCTACGAGGCACGGGCTGAGGCACAGCCAAGAATGGCTGCGCCACGAGAACGCGCAGCAGGGCCCGCTCGCCGCGCTTCTGCTCGATCCGTCAACCCGTTCCTCAAGCGCCGGAGGCGCGTCACCGTTTAGCCCAGCCCGTTAGGGCTGGGTTAAAGAGCAAAAAAATTATGAGCACCGTAGGTGCGGCACCTAACCAAAAACATATTTCGGATCAAACTCGATTCCATGTTTCTTCAACAACGCAACAAACTCCGCACCAAAATCCATTTTCTTGTGATGCTCTTCCTGATTCCGTATGTACCGAATCACGATGGGAATCACCGACGCGCTGACACTGAAGGCCGCATAGCCTTCCTGCCACGCGAACTTGTGACCTTCCTCACCGGCCCATCGTGAGGAATTCGCTTTGATCGTTGCAATGGCCTTCGACAAGGTTAAAACGGGCGGGATTTGAATTGTATCCAAAGCTGTTTGACATTCAGTTTTTTGCGTTTCATGGCGGATCCTGAGATGGAGTTGGGAAAGAAAGCGGTTGGCAGGCCTGCCTGACGCAGGCATATCCGGCCCCCGGTGGGTAGGGCCCAAAAACAAAAACGCCCCCACGGTGGTCAGGGCACAGTTTTCCACATGGAGTAGCTTACAAGAACAGTACCTGGTTTGTTAAGAGAGAAATGCAAAAAAGAGAGCCGGGCTGGGGATGAGATATGAAGCCACGCAACGAAGAAGGCTAGCGGGAGTTGGCGACAGCTGGCATGGGAATCACTTCGCTTTCGGCGAGGCCTGGACTGCTGGAACCGCGCGAGAGATTTCCCGCCAGCATGCGCCGGTACTTGCTGCGCTCCTCGAGCGTCATGTCCACGATTTCGAACGACATGTCCTGCGCCCGCGAGTCGCGCATGAGCGCCGTGGCCTGCAGGTTTCTCAGGCCGACCTGCAACCGCAATTGGACTTGCGTCCCGGGAATCAAGTGCCGGCTGAGAGTGGCGACGCCTCCCGTCAGGCTGGCGGTCTTGATGTCCATCGAGCAACCCTCTTTGAGGTTCGTGCATACCGCCCGGATCGTCTTCTTCAGCCGCACGCGCGTGTGCCGCCGCTGGCGCACAAACTTCGAAACGGGTTGCACGGTCAGCGGAGCAAGCGCCAGGTCTTCCCGCTCGATCCCGCCCCTGGGCAGAAACGCGAGGGCCCATTCCGGCTCGAGCTTTTCCAGCGCCTGATACGCGGCGATGCGCAATTCCTGCGGATGCGCCCAGCCAAATATTTTCTTTGTCTCGAGGATGCGCTTCAGCGTGCTCACGGATTCTGGCGCGTGGATCCGGCCCAGCGCTTCCACGGCTTTTACCCGCAAATATGCGCTGGCCCCGGTGGGTAAATCTCCGTCGGCCATGGTGAGCAGCTTGCCAAGCGCTTCACGGTCTGCCGCCACGCCGATTTCATCAATCACCAGCGGCATCACGAGGGGGTCCACGTGATCGAGCAGTTCAAGCAAGATCTGGCACCTTCTCGGCACGCCGCTGCCCGAAACCTGGCGAATCACGCGATCCTGCGAGGTCCGCGGAAAGTCCTTGATTCTTCCCGGCAGATAAACCATGACCGATTGCGGATCGAGCTTGCTTAGCAGGCCGGTCATTTCCACGGCTTCCGCGATGGGCCCGCCGCGAACCGTGCTGCGCAGGTATTGCAAGGCTTCTTCCCCGAGATCGCCGGCCAGATTGGCTACGTGCTCGGCATCGTCGCGCAAGCTGCAGCGATTGAAGCGCGTCGCCAGCTGTTCCATCGTCGTTTGCGGCAAGAGTTTCAGAACATTCGTCAATCCGGCCGCGACGTGCCGCGCCCGCAAGGCTTCATCCACAAAATCCGGCACGCGGTCTTCGATGCCCATCTTCGAGCGCAAGCTGCGCGCGATTCCCGGCCGCTGGGCCTCCACTCCCGCCACCAAATCAAGCGCCTGCTCCATCGCCGGGAAGTACCGGCTGGTCGCGGCCTCCTGGCTCAAGCGCACAAACGCCGCACTGACTAGCCCTTGCATCTCCATGTCCTGCTCGAGGCTGAGCCGCACTCCCAGGTGCCGAAGCGCCTCGCTGAGCAATTTTGGATCGGCCTTCGCATACAGCTCGGCCATTTCTGAGAGTCCGACGGCGGTCTTCTTCCGCGCATCGGCATCTTCGCTGTCCGCGCACGCCGCATAATTCTGAAGAATGCTGATAGCTTCAGCGACATTTCCGTGCTCGATCAATTCGCCGACGTAGGACTGCACATTGCGCGGCGGAATGCACCACGCCTCGCCGGACATCAGCACCGCGCGCTTGCCGCTCTCCGGCACTGCTGCCCAGAACTGCCGGTCCAGAATTTCACGGTGCGACTCGGCGAATATCCCGGCGTCGCTCATCTTGTCTTCGTGCGCGCCAAGGATTTTCCGGAGGTTTTCAATTTCCTGATTCATGCGATCCAGCATCTGCCGGACTGCGTTGACCTTCACCTCGCCGCGTTCAAACCGCTCGAGCGCGAAACGAATCGCCAGGTGCTCCGCCAGCTGCACCAGCACGGACTCATCCGGTTTGGCATCCGGTGCTTGCGCGGCCAGGGCTGCAAGCGCCTGTTTCAAGGTGTCTTGCGCGCTGCCTGGCAACTGCGAGACCTGCTCCTGGAATGCGCCTGCCGCTGCCAAACCGCTCTGCCCCGTGCCGATGCTTCCGAAGCTCGTTAGCGCGCCAAGAATCTTGAGGAGTTCTTCTTCCGTCGGCTCGCCGCCTCCGCCAGGAGCTCCGCTCGCAAGGCCGGCCACCACTCCAGAAACAAGTGTCGCGCCGCTGCTGCTGCCAGTTCCGGGCCACATGTCAATTGCCGACGCGCCGCCACCCCATCCCCCGCCGCCCGGGCCGTTGCCGGGACCTCCGCCACCGGGGCCCGCACCTCCCGGACCTCCAAAACCCGGTCCTCCGCCGCCTGGTCCACCTCCTCCAGGGCCTCCACCACCTGGCCCTCCGCCACCGGGGCCGGTGCCTCCCATCCCGTGTCCATCCAATCCAGTTCCGGCGGCGCCATCGCCCTTCGCACCCTGGGCAGCAGCAATCAATTCGAGCAATTTATGCGGGTTGTTCAGCCACTCCGTAAACTTGTCCTGATCCTTACCGAGCGATGCGGCCGCCAATTGCGCGGCCATGCTCGCTTCCTTCAGCCGCGAATCCGTGGCCACGAAGCAGATCTCATTGATGCGGATTCCACGCGCCCCGGCGAGCGCGGACTTCAATTGCAGCGCCAACTCGGCAGGTTTGGCTTTGCCGGTGGGAAACGAACATACGAACCGTCCCAGCTCGTCTTGCGTCACGCATGAGAAGAACTGCACGCTGGCCAGCCCTGCGGCGGACAACAACTGCGCGAATTGTTTTTCAGCGGGTGCGCCTTCCAGCGGTACGCCATCGAGCAGGAGCTGAGAACCCGTCGCGCCCAGAAGAAGCCCCCCTTCCGATCCGAGGGGGATTGCCGTGCGCAACTCCTGCCCGGCGACTTGGAGTAATTCGATGGTGCGTGCGTGCCCATACCCGTACAGGCGCGCGAACTTCAGCAAGATGTTCAGGCTTCTTACGAAAGCGCGTCCCGCCGTTGTTTTTGGGTCTGATTTCATTCCATGCCGCGTGCGTCCCGAATGGGACTCCCTCTCTAGTACCGTAGGGCCAGGCACTGTACCCCCGCAATGGTACAGAGGTTCCATGTGCCCCGGATGTCAAGGCGTCTGAAGGCCGGGTGGGCACCCTGAACGAGCGGACGGGTAAGGCACCGGAGAGGACAGGTGGGAAGGAGGGACATCCGCCACGCGCAAAACTTCCTTGGCGCCGAATCTAGTTTCTTGAGATGGCCACGCGCCCTCGCCGGCGCGTGCGATTGGTCACCTGCGCAACCATCGGCAGGCCACCAAGTTCCAGCAGCAGTTTTCGCAGCCGGTACCGTTCATCCAGGTCCATCTCGACGAATTCGAAGGCCATCGCCTGCGGCCGCGCTCCGCGCACGATGGCTTGCGCTTTGATGTGGCGCACCCCTAGCGAAAATTTCAGCGACAGCAGCGAACCCGGCGCCAGATGGCGTTCCCCGGAACCGATTCCGCCTCCCAAGTTCATTTCCGGGATCGAAAGCCTGAAGTTTTCCCTCAAATTTGTCGTCACCGCAATCAGGTTGCGTGAAAGCTTCAAACGAGCGTAGCGCCTCTGCCGGATCACCGAGGCATTCGCCTCGGGATCCGCAGGTTCGAGCGTCAATTCTTTCCGGTCGATACCGCTCGCCGCGACTTTTTCCATTCCCACGCTGGGATCGACTCGGATCAGCGCCTGCGCTGCCGCAATCCTCAATTCATTCGGGTACACCCAGCGCCACACTTGCCGGGTGTCCAAAATATGCTGCAAAAGCGCGCTGGCAGCAGACGCGCGCAATCTCCCGATCGCTTCGATCGCCTTGACTCGGGTAAATCCAGGAATCGCATCGTTCTGCGCCAGTTCGATGAGCTTGGGAATGCAGGCGCCCTCCCCGCTCATGCCCATTTCATCGATGGCTAGGGGGCGGATCATCACGTCCAGCGAATCGTAGAGCGCGACTAGCAACCGCGCCCGCGGCTCTGCCGGGGTCGCGGAAAGCTGGCGCACCGTGCGGTCATGCGCGGAGCGCGGCCATTGCGACAATCGCAGTGGCAGGATTTTCTCCACGCTCTCCGGTGAAAGCTGGCTCAGAAGACCAATGGCCTCGGCCGCTTCCCCCGCGGGAGCCGTCTGCAAGGTCTCGATCAGCCGTTGCGTCGCGTCCTCTCCCAGCCCCCGCACCACGTCGCAAAGCAATTCGCAATCTTCGCGGAATCCGCAATGTCCGAACCGGTTCGTCGCATAATGCAGCGTCGCTTTGGGCATCAGCCCCAGAATCTCCGACATCCCGTCCGCGATGTGGCCGCTCCGCAGCGCTTCCTCGATGAATTCCGGCAGGCGCTCTTCCGCGCCGATGCGCGGCCGCAGGCTCTGCGTGGATCCCGGCCTCTGCGCCTCTACGTTGTCGAGCGAGGATAGCGCTTGTTGCATCGCCGGGTAGCAGCGCTTCGACGCCGCTTCCTGGCTCAGCCGCACAAACGCCGCGCTAATCAATGTCTGCAATTCCGGTTCGCGCTCAATCGCCAGCTGGTTGCCAAGTCGCCGGATCGCATCCATCAACGCGCTGCCGTCGCCGCTACCGTAGAGTTCGCCCAGATCCGATAATCCGATCGCCGTCGTGCGCCGCGCTTCCGGTGCTTCCAGTCCCACGCACGACGCATATTTCATCAGGATCTCATTTACCGTCTTGAGCTCTCCGCGCCGCAACATGTCTTCCAGGAACGCTCGCACGTTCCGCGGCGGCACACACCACGCTTCCTCCGACGTCAGCACTTCCTTCTTGTTTTCTTCCGGCACCTGCTCCCAGAACTCCTGATCCAGCAGCTCCGTGTACGACTGCACCGAGAGTCCCGCGTGCGCCATCATCTCTTCCTGCGTGCCCAGAATCTTGCGCAGCGCTTCAATCTCCGTGTTCATGCGGTCCAGCAATTGTTTCACCGCGTTCACGCGCAGCTCGCCCTTCTCGTAACTGTCCAGCGCGAAGCGAATCGCCACGTGCTCCGCGAGTTTCAACAGCATCGGCTTGTCCGGCTTGGAATCCGGCGCTTGCGCCGCAAGTCCCGCCAACGCCTGCTGCAGCGTGAATTGTGCTCGCACCGGCATGGTGCTCAAGCGGGATTGGAAGGTCGGGGCGTCCATCCGCGCCTCCGGATCTTTGCGCGACTTTCCCAGCTGCGCAAACAATCCCAGCATCGAGCGTACATCCTCTTCCGCCACTGAAAAACCGCCGCCGCCTTCTCCTGGTACACCAGGAATTCCTGGCACGCCCCCTGTTCCGCCCCCCATGGCCCCGCGCAACATCGCCGATGCAGTCTGCCATCTTCCCGGTGTGGTTCCTTCGCCAGCGCCCCCACCCATCCCACCGCCGACTCCCGTTCCCCCACCTGCACCGCTGCCAGTTCCTCGTGCGCCAGAACCTGCTCCTCCACCGCCACCCGTGCCTGTGCCCGTGCCGCTTCCGCCAGTGCCAGTTCCGAGACCACCAGTTCCCAATCCCCCGCCGCCCGCACCCCCACGGCCTCCGCTGGGTTCCCACATGCTCGTTCCGCCGCCGCCGCCCGTGCCGGATCCGCCGGAGCCTCCGCTCCCACTGCCAGTGCCGCTACCGCCCATGCCACCGCCGCCCAAACCAAAGCCCGGCCCCTGCCCGCCCGAACCGTGCCCCGGCCCACCTGCTCCTCCGCCTCCACCACCGCCGGCGCGCGCGCTTTCCGCCGCGAGGATCATTTGCAGCAGCTTGTTCGGATCTTCGAAGAAATCTCTGAATTTGTCGCCCTGCGCGCCTAGCACCTTTTGCGTCAGTTGCGCCGCTACCTTGATCCCCGCCACGGATGAATCTTCCGCCACGTAGCGAATCTCGTTCACCCTGATGCTGGTTTCGCCCGCCAGCGCGGACTTCAATTGTTCCGCCAGCGAAGTCGGCTTCGCATTCCCGCTCGGGAACGCGCGCACGAATCGCGCGAATTGCGGTTGCGTCAGTGTTGGTGAAAAGTGAATGCTGGCGATCCCGGAAGTAATCAGCAGTTGCGCGAAGCTGCGTTCGCCCGCCGCTGATCCCAGCGGCACGCCATCCAGAAGAATTTGCGTCCCCGAAGCGCCGAGCAGCACGCCGCTCCCGCCGCTGTCATTCAGCGCCCCGCGCAGCTCCTTCCACGTCGTCTCAAACTGCTGCGTCGTCTTCGCGTGCCCAAACTCGTACAGCCGCGCGAATTTCAGCAGAATGTTGAGGCTGCGGACAAACGCCCGCGCCCCGCCTCGTATCTCCGGGGGACTCATAATAATCGGTGGAGGTTCCTACCCCTCCTCACGCATCTTCCTACACTAGTTTCCCTGCCCCGCGGAAACAAGCCTCCCCGCGCTCCCTGTACTCATCTCAATAACAGATTCGCTTGTCGCTTTGGAAACATTGTTGCCCGGCGCGGCGCCGCCGCTCCATCCGTGGAGCTATCGCAAAAGCCACCACCGTCGACGCTGCAGCACTTCGGGTTACTGGAGGTTGAAATTGATTCCGATCAAATGGCTAAGGCCCCCCGTGTTTCCAAAGACGGTCACTCCAGTTTGGCCTGTGACAACAACGTTCAGACTTCCCGCCGTCTGAGAACCCAATGTATTTGCGTCACCGGTGTATTGCGCCTTGAAGACGTGGGTGCCGACGGTCAGATAGTTGATTTGGATTTGTGCCACACCATTGACAACCGCGTTATTTGCGTAGCCCCCTGGGGCATCCACAAAAAAGGTCACTGTCCCCCCTGGCGTCTTTGAAGAGGTAACATTGGCAGTAAGGGTTAGCGCTGTTCCGAACGGCACCTTAACAGTAGAAACGGAAAAAGTGATGGACGACGGAGTTGGACCGCCCCCTCCGCCGCCTCCAGCCGATCCTCCGCCGCAGCCGAAAAAGCTAAGGAGTAAGCAGAATCCGCAGGCAAGCGCGAGGCTAGTGACAAACCGATTGCGGCAACGATGGGCCGTAAGGAGGAGGAGAAAGAATAGCGTTAGAGCCAATGATACTGGGAGCGGCCAGATGATGCGCGGCGGAGAGTAAAAACGAGGGAGGTTGACCGGCGCGGAGCTTGTCGTAGTACTGGAAGAGGGTGGGAGAGTTGAAATCGTGAGGGTCGAGGTGGCCGCGTTGCCGTTGCTGAGATTGACTGTGGCGGGAGAGAAGCTGCAAGTAACGCCAAAGGGCGTTCCCCCATTAGCTGGGCAGGAAAGCGTAACTGGGCTAGAGGAATTGCTTAGCGGGGTAACGGTGATGGTAGCCGTGGCGGAATTGCCGGCGGTGATGGATAAGGTGGGAAGATTCGCCGCAAGACTAAAATCAGGGATGCTCACGTTGACATCCAACAAGGCACCGCTCTGGAAGTAGTTGGTGTCGCCCGCAAAGTTGGCTGTGTAAAATCCGGAGGATTGCGGAACCGTGGTCAGGGTGGCGCGCAGAGCAATGTTGCCGGAAGGATCGGTGAAGGGAGTATAGGTGACAGTGCCCGCAACCGGATTGTTGTTGAAGGAGAAGGTGACCGACTGGCCGATGGGAGGGCCTTGCGAGACGGTGGAATCCACAACGGCAGTGAGAGTAATACCCGTGCCGTACTGGACATTAGTGGAATCAGCGGAAAGCGTTGTCGTAGTACCGTAGAACACTTTTGTGGTCATAGGCGCCGATGTGGAAGGCGCATAATTCGAGTCGCCGTTGAACTTTGCCGTGTACGTGTGCGTCCCGACCGTCGTCTGTGAAACTGGCAGTGACACATACAGAAACGGTCCGTTTGCCTGCCAGTCGCAATTGGGCGTTCCTTGCAAAGCAGTCGTCCCGTCGTAGAACGTAAAGTTGCAACTCGGCATTACCCCGAAGAAGTTCATGGTCAAAATCACTCCGAGATTAAACGGCGTCGCCATCACGGGTGGTAGCGGTGGGTTTGGGGGTAGAATCCTTGTTGCACCGGGAGTGACCGTAAGCGCATAAGTGTTTGAGCTTGCATTGAAGCTGTTGTCGCCGCTGTAGGTGGATACAAGAGAGTGCACTCCGCCCAAAAGACTTGGCGTAAGGTTTCGTGTGTATCCGAAGTCATTCAGATTGTAGACCCCCGGCCCACCGCCGCCCGTGTCCACTAGGGCGCCGTTGTCGGTTAGTGCAACTGTTCCTGAGGGGCACGTGAGCACATTTTCCTGGTAGCAAGTCGGTGTCGGAGGTCCAGTGGCGCTTGCAACGCCGTTTTTGTCCGTGACATACATACGGATGATGTAGCGCGAGCCATAGGTAACGGAGGTTGCGTTACCGTTCAGAAGATTGCCCTGCGAATCGAAGCTCGGAACGACGATAAACGTTTGGCTGCTCTCTTTTCCAACAGTGACCTGTATGGGCGTGGAATCACTCGGCGCATTTGTGCCGTCTCCGGCATAGTGTGCTGAAACGGTGTATGTGCCTCCGGGTAAACTCTGTGTCTTTGCATCAGTGACTGCTCCGTTGGCGAGCGTAAATTGATCCAGCCCTCGCGTTATGCCATCAGGCGGAATTGGAGTGGCGATCAGCGACACATCCCCCGCAGCCACACCCGTTCCCGTAGTTGGTTTAACGGTGATGCCGACGGTCACATTTTCGCTGGTACCATGGGTGATTCCGGTGGTCGGCAAAAGCGTCAATGTAGTGGTGGTCGGAACCGTTGAAACACTGCCCCAGTTCGTCGCCAGATTGTTCGCATTGACCGTTCCCAACCCCGTGGTCATGTCATAGCCGGCAGTCGCCGTCCAGGCCTCCGTCGTTGTATGGCTGGGATCTACCAGCACGCCCCTGCTGCCGGTCGTACTGACGCTGCAGTTTAGTGAACCTCCCTGGCACGGGACGCTGTTTGTTCCGACGCCGGGCAAACCCGTCGGCAATGCGCTATTTCCCTTTGTCACGTCGTTGAAAACACAGCCCGCCGCTTCTGTCGCGCTGGAGGTGCAGCTCGCGCCCGCCTTCTTCGCCAAAGCGTACAGTACGTAATTCGCATTCCCCTGGCGATTTGTTCCTCCATGGGCGGCCTGATACTGGTTCACAAGCGCCATAATGCCCGCAAATGCAGGTGCCGATGCCGAGGTCCCACCGACAATCCCAAAATCGAGAATCCCGTTGCTGGCGTTTAGATCGCAAGCCCTCGCTCCAGAAATGGTTTGGTCGCTCTGGCAATAAACGTATCCCGTCCCATCAAACCCCGGACTTGCAAACAAGGAAATGTCCGGCTGATCCCGGTGGTTGTCATTGGGCACTCCCGTGACACCCATCTGCCATTTGGGTTTTCCGTACAAACTGCTTGCTCCGCCGCTCCCTGCCACAATGTTCACCGATCCATTCGGCGCGCTGGCTCCACAACCGGTCAATGCAATCTGCGCGCAGTTCTCGCTCCAGGGAATCTCGGGAATGTAACTCTTCGCGGACGTTCCCGTAGGATCGTTTGTCGGATTCCAGTACGCCGCCCAATTGTTGACTTGATCGAAATCCGTCCCCCCAACCGAGACGTTGAACGGAGTGGATGCCAATCCGCTGACCGCTAGGCCCTGTGTGGCTATCGGCTGCGAATTGAAGTTGTCGCAGCCTGCAGTGCCACCATCTCCAGAGGAGAGCAGGACAGTGATGCCTTGCGCCGCTGCCTGCTCCCATAAGGTGTTGTAAAAGGCGTTTCCCGCACTGCCCAGGTCCTTCTCGCAGGCGCCGTAGCTCTCGCTCATGACTCCGGCCAAGTTGTGCTCGACGATGTAGAGTGCGGAAAGATCAACCCCAGCTGAGGCCGGCGTCGAGGCTGATAGAACATACTTTATCGTTGCTCCGGGCGCGGCCGCGCCCGACCACTCCACATCCAGATCCGCCTCACCTTCCTCGCCAATGGAAGTAATGCCTGGGTCTTCTCCATTCAAAATCACGTTGGTGGCATCAAAATTGGGCGGCAGTCCGAACATGGTTCGAAACTGCTGCACGTCCTGGACGTTGAGGTTGGTTTCACCGACGATAGCGATAGTTTGTCCTGTCCCGTCGTTCCCAGCAGCGATCAATGGCTTGGAGTTGTAAATCGTCGCGAAATCCCCCGGGCCTAAGCCGTAGAAATTCTTGCCATTAAATGGATTGGGAAACGTAAAGAGTGGCTCGAGGCCCGCTCTGCCAATAGCACGACGGAATTGTCCAAGTACTCTCGCGTGAGACTTCCGAGGAAAATTATGCAGCGATACAACACCGGCCACGACCCGGGCGAGCGCTGCCGGAATCTGCGGGTCGCTAGCATTCGCCATGCGTTCTTCGTTGTTCACAACGAAGCCGTGAATCTGGGTGTGGAATGCGTTCCGCACCTGCGCCACATTGCCCGAGAATTCGATCACCGTGCGGCCGGGTCCGACCTTAATGTCCGTGAAGCCTTGCGAGGTCAGCCATTGCGTGACGGCCTGGATATCTGCGTCCGCCGGACCAAACTGTTCGCCGAACTGGTCAGGGGTCAACCACGAGTGATAATTCGGCGAGGCTTTGCTCTGTTGATCATCGAGAAGTTTCCGCAGTGCGGCTTCCTGATCCGGACTTCTCTGAAGAAGTAGCAGCATCCTCTGCAGTGGCTGCGCATCGGCCACCGCGCCTTGGTCAAATTCCAGCCTCGCGAGCGGATGGACGTTTCCCGGCAGCACGACTAGATTTCTTTCATCCACTGCCTGCGCGATGCGCGCGGGAATGTTCGTCGTTTGTGCCGCGGCACGCCCGAAAGGGAAAGCAAGGATGGCACCAAAGAGCAATACAACGCAGCGCAAGCTTGCCTTTGGGAGTCTCATCGTTCGGCCCACGCAACCGATTCAAGAAGAACTTCTGTAGAACCCCGGGGACGCCGTAGAGACTAGTTACCATTAGCTAGAAGCGATAGCAAATAAATACCGCAATAGGCACTAGGGTAAAAACCTTGATCCGCGGACAAATCGTTTCCTGGCGGGCGCACGCACCGCTCATCCCGCTTTCCATGCCGTTCAATCCTCAATTCTTCCCATTCTCTGCTTAACTCTTAACCAGTTGGTGCCCGCATGCTATCCTTCCACGTGTTTGCCAATCAAAATCCTCTCCCCCGATTCACTGTTCACACCCGGGCCGCTGTTTCCCCATTCGCCCGCCCCCTATCTCTGTAAGTCCTTTGTTTGCCACTCATACGAGTCGCTCGCAAACCACTGAAAACTCAAGCGCTTTAAGTCCTTTACTTGCCACTCATACAGACTTCGTGCCTGTAACTCCTGTATTTGCCACTCATACGAAACAACCGGGGTGTATACCAACAATTCCCATTCTGGAACGGTGAGGGGGGGGCCTGCCGTCCAAATCCTAAAGTATGCTTTGAGTCTGGGGCTCACTCTGCGGAAAGGAACAACTTGCCCGACGACCAGGGGCAACGCGAAAAACTACGACTGGTCGATCAATCGGTGGTGGATGGCGTACAGCGCGAGTTCAAGGCGGTCGGAGACGCCGAGCTTGTCGAAAATATTGTGGAGATGATTCTTGACGGTTTGCTCGGAGATGAAAAGTTTTTCGCCGATTTCTTTGTTGCGGAATCCCTGCGCGACGAGCTGCACAATTTCTTTTTCGCGGTCGCTGAGCAAAGGCTTTTCGCGGCGCGGCCCGGACTCCGCGGACTTCGAAAACGCTTTCATGACCTCCGCGGTCATGCGATTGTCGAGCCAGATTTCTCCGGCGTGCACGCGATGAATACTCTTCACCAGCAAATCGGTAGCGGATTGCTTCAGCACCACGCCGCGCGCACCGAGCCGCATCGCGCGAACCACGTCGCGATCATCTTCAGCCGCGGTCAGAACCACGACGCGCGTCGGCAGCGTATCGAAATTGACTTCCTCGAGCACCGCGAGCCCGTCTTTATCCGGCATGCGCAAATCGAGGAGCAAAATATCGGGCTTGAGCTTGGCGAGCATCTTGATGCACTCCGCCCCGTTTTGCGCTTCGCCGACGATGGTGATGTCTTCGTCGGAATCGAGAAGTTTCCGGAGCCCATCGCGAAAGATCGCGTGGTCGTCGGCTAGTAGTACCCGTATCTGCTGTTTCGTCGTTTTGGCCATTTTTATGTCAGGGTTTGTAAGTGCAAACCCTGAAACTCGTTATGTCGGGGTTTGTAAGACAAACCCTGAAACCCGTCAACCGAGCGGGACTTCGATTGTCAGACGCGCTCCATGCCCCGGGTTCGACTCCACCGTCAGAACCCCGCCCACGGTTCGCGTGCGCTCCTTGATGGAAATGGGACCCAGCCGGAGACGATCCAACTCATCTGCGGTGAACCTGCCGGCAAAACTGAACCCTTCACCGTTGTCGTCTACTACGAGTACTAGGCGGCTATCGTCCTGCGACAGTTTTACCACGACATGGGAAGCCTTCGCATGCTTTTTTATGTTGTTAAGTGCTTCACGGTAAATCTGGAAGATCTCGCGGCAGACGCGGTCGGGAGCGCGCAACTGCGCCGAATCGATAAGCAAATCCAGCGCAATCGTCGATTCGTTCCGATAACGCTCGGCAAAACCGCGCATCAAGTCCACCAAATCGGCGCTCTGGACGCGCAGAGGACGCAGATCGGTGACGATCTGGCGAAGCTCGGCCCCCTCGTTCTTGACGGTTTGCTGAAGGGTCGTTAACCCCGCAACCGCCTGTTCCGGGGTGGCGGGGACGCGCCGGCGGAGGACGTCCAGTTGGATCTCGATGCTGAGGAGGGTCTGGAGAATGCCGTCGTGGAGGTCGCGCGCAATGCGGCTGCGCTCGGCCTCGATGGCACGTGCGCGTAAGTGCCTGAAAAGAAAGATGTTCTCGAGAGCCGGTCCGATGTGCATAGCAATGCGTTCAAGCCAGGCTAGGTCCTCTTTTTGGAATGGCTTGCGCCCGTTTATCAGGAACAGCCGGCCCGTCGCCTGCCCCCCCTGTTCGAACGCGACAGTCATAAATGAGCGCACCTTGAACTCTTGCTGGGCTGGGCCGGGCAGCCGGGGGAGCGACTTGAGCGGGCGGGCGTCCCGACGGTCCCAGCCGAAGCCGGAACCCTGGCCAACGAGCGAATTCCAGCAAATGGTGGCGTCCAAATCGTCCAGCAGAAAACCGTCCGTCCGGGAAAGAGGCATGCTCTCCGGGACAAGCCGCTCGCTCTCGCCGGATTTTAGCCGCCAGAGAAAAATGCGTTCGAGATCCGTGTCGCGGTAAAGCAACAGACCCTCTTCCGCGCCGAAACTGATGGCGAGTTCATCGAGAAAAAGACGGAGCGATTCCGCGAGGCCCTGATCCACCTGCATCGTGGAGCTGATGCGCGAAAAAAAATCAATCTGTGCGGCGAAGCGGCGGTTGATGTCGCCCAGAAACGCCAGACCCGCTCCGCCGGCGAAGGTGCCCACGGTGATGCCGAGCCAGGCGAATACCTGCATCCAGTGAATTCCACCTTTGACGGCGGTAAGCAGCACCAGAACGAGTGAAAGCGCGCCCGCAAGCGGCATGGTGAGACTGAAACCCCAGCGGATGCCCGCGGCGTAACACAGAAACATGTACGGAAACCAGACAGGAACAGTCGACGGACTGAGGTACATCAAAAAGCCAAGTGCGAGGAGATCGAAGGCCAGAGGCAGATGCCAACCGCGTTTGCGGAGCAGGCGCTCGAGCTGCGTAACGACTAGCGCAACGATCAGGTAAGCGATGAGAAAAGAGACGGCGCGATGCGTCTCCTTGGGAGGACGCTGCTCGAGCATGGCCAGGAGCGCAAGCAAGACGAAAATGGGGCGCGCATAAACGATCTGCCGTTCGAAATGGTGCCGATCCGTTTGATGGGGGCTCATGCGCGGGGACGCAATTCCTGAGAGTTAGTCTAGCAAGGCAGGGGAACTGTGGAGCCGTGCGTTAAAGCCGAGGTTTCCAGCTTGCAACGGGCGGAGCGCAGGGGGAAAGCATAATCTTTGAGAAACGCAGGAGCTCTCGCAGGAATTTGGCTTACCGGGGGAAATAATCTTCAAGGACGGAATTTTCACGCGCGCATGGCAAGTTTTGCGTTGCTTTCGAACCAGCGAATCGTCTCGCGCAGTCCATCGCGCAAAGTAGTTTTCGCGCGCCAGCCAAATTCAGCAAGCGCGCGCGAGGTATCCAGGCAGCGGCGCGGCTGGCCGTCGGGCTTCGCGACGTCCCAGCGAATGGCGCCTTGGTACCCAACCAGCGAACGGATTTGTTCCAGCAGGTGACGAATGCTGATCTCCTCGCCGGAACCGAGATTCACGAGATCGGGTTTCGCGTATTTCTCCGCGGCCAGGACGATGGCTTCTGCAGCATCCTCGACGTAGAGAAATTCCCGCGTGGCGCTTCCCGTTCCCCAGGCAAGCACTTCGGCGGCGCGCAACTGCTTCGCTTCCCAGCATTTGCGGATCAGCGCGGGAATGACATGGGAAGTTTCCAGGTCGAAATTATCGCGGGGGCCGTAAAGATTCACGGGCGTGAGGTAGATGCCGTTCATCCCGTACTGCTGCCGGTAGGCCAGCAACTGCACGAGCAGCATTTTTTTCGCGAGGCCGTACGGCGCGTTGGTTTCTTCCGGATAGCCGTCCCAGAAATTCTCTTCTCGAAACGGCACGGGCGTGAATTTGGGATAGGAGCAGATCGTGCCAGCACAAACAAACTTTTCAATTCCTACGATACGCGCAGCCTCGATGGTGTGCAGTCCCATCGCTGCATTTTCGTAGAAAAAGCGTCCGGGATTGGCGCGGTTGGCGCCGATGCCGCCGACAACTGCTGCCAGATGAATGAAAATGTCCGGACGCGCCTCCTTGAAAAGCCGCAGCGCTTCCGGCTTTTCGCGCAGGTCGTATTCACTGCCGCGCGGAATCGTAATTTCCCGGCATCCGGCGGCGCGCAGCTTCTCCACCACGAACGATCCCAGGAAGCCGCTGCCGCCGCTCACAACGACGCGCTTGCTATTCCAAAAGCTCATTCTGTCCCTTTGCTATTGCGAAGCCTGACCGCTAACGGCCTGCACCATGCGCGTCACGGAATTTTGCCAGCGGTTCCAGTGGCCGATTTTCTTTTCCAGAATTGCCTTGCCATCTCCGCGTGGCGTGAGTCCCGCCGCTTCGACGTCCGCATCCACCATGATGGCCACCAGATCGCGGAACCCGATCTTCGATTGCCAGCTAAGTTTCGTGCGGGCTTTGCTCGCATCGGCGATGAGCACGTCCACTTCCAGAGGCCGCAGGTATCGTTCGGACATCTTGACGTGCTTCTGCCAATCCAAGCCTGCATAGGCGAACGAGGCTTCGACAAATTCGCGCACCGAATGCGTTTCGCCGGTGCCAATGACGAAATCATCGGCGGCATCCAGCTGCAGGATCTGCCACATGGCTTCCACGTATTCGGGTGCATAGCCCCAGTCGCGCCGCGCGTCCAGATTGCCGAGATACAGCGTATCTTGCCGGCCGGCAAGAATCGCGGCAACACCGCGAGTAATCTTGCGCGTCACGAAAGTTTCGCCGCGCCGCGGGCTCTCGTGATTGAACAAAATGCCGTTGGCGGCGTAGAGATGATAGCCCTGGCGGTAAATCCGCGTCATCCAGTGCGCGTAGACTTTTGCGGCGGCGTAGGGGCTGCGCGGCTGAAACGCCGTCGTTTCGCTTTGCGGCGGAGGAGCGGAGCCAAACATTTCCGAACTCGATGCCTGGTAAAAACGGGTCTTTGCGCCGCTGCGGCGAATCGCTTCGAGAAGCCGCATCGTGCCGAGGCCGGTGACGTCGCCGGTGTATTCGGGAATATCGAAGCTGACTTTGACGTGACTCTGCGCCGCGAGATGATAAAGTTCGTCCGGTGCAAGACTGTAAATCAAATTCAGGATCCATTCCGTGCTGGCCAAGTCGCCGTGATGGAGGAACAGTTTCGTTCCCGGCTGATTGGAATCCTGATAAATGTGATCGATGCGCGAAGTATTGAAGGTGCTGGCGCGGCGGATGATTCCGTGGACCTCGTAGCCTTTCGAAAGCAGCAACTCGGCAAGGTAGGAGCCATCTTGTCCGGTGATGCCGGTGATGAGCGCGCGTTTCATGTGATCGGTCCTTTGCAAATCGCGCAAGGCGATTCGCTGGTGCGGAGCTCGGGTCCTGCGCCGCAAGTTCAACGAAGGATTTATATAGATGATAATACGGCAGGATCGGCTCGGAATGGAAAAGGAACGGAGGAACGACAAGAGAGCTGGCGCGGCTGGCGCCCGCGTCGAGGAGGCTGACCGGACCACCTTCCGCCGCACCGCCGCAGCATGGTAAACTCGACCGGAGTGGTGGGAGTAGCTCAGCTGGTAGAGCGTCGGTCTGTGGCACCGAATGTCGCGGGTTCAAGCCCCGTCTCCCACCCCAACTTGCTTTGAACTACTACGCGACGCTTCATTCCTTGTTGCGTCCCTTACCCTGCCTTTCGAGTTCCCTTTGATTGAACTGAGGAGACGCACGATATGAGTCTTTATTGGATAGACCGAGAGGGGGTTCGCCTCGGAATCATGCCACGACCGCGAGGGCATGACTGGCTTTCCGATGATCTACGCATGCGCCGGCGAGCTGGCGTGGATGTAATCGTGTCTGCCCTGACTGCTCTCGAACCTGAAGAACTGGGTCTCGCTGAGGAAGCTCAGGAATGCGCTCAGAACGGCTTGCTCTTCATCTCATTCCCAATCGTAGATCGCTCGGTCCCCACGTCTCATGTGGACTTTGGCGCTCTGGTCAACCAATTATTGGAATACTCAAGAAAGGGCAAAGCCATCGCTGTCCATTGCCGGGCGGGAATCGGACGCTCGTCGATGATTGCCGCTTGCGTACTTATTCGGAATAGTCTTTCTGTAGAATCCGCTTTCCAAGCCATAGAGGAATCTAGGGGCTGCCCCGTACCAGACACACCGGAACAGCGGCGATGGGTCGAACGGTTCTCAGTTTCCACGGAACGCCGGATGCAGTGACTGCTCAAAGAGTTTCAACAGAAAGGGGGTTTGAAAGCCAGCGCGCTGGGTGGCCCTTGCCAGACGACCCGTGTATTCGCAACGCGATTCCAGATAGCGCCACCCTCAAACGCGCATCGATTGGGGCCGCATCATTCGATTCCGCACACGGCGCGCGCATTTGCCACGAGTGTTGTCAGATCATCTAGTTTGGAGAAGACGGCAGCTATTCCAAAGGATTGAGCACTTTTCTCTATGTCCGCACTAGAATCAGCCGCTAGCATAAAGACCTGCAGTTCAGGCCCGACTGCTCTAAGCTTTAGAGCCAATTCAAATCCGCTGGCGTCTGGCAATGAGAAGTCCAAGACGGCCAGTTCGGGCAATAGCCGCTTTGCCATATCGAGGGCTTCGGCCCCATTTGCGGCCTCCACGCAAGGGTTGAAGCCGCCGCCACGCTCGAAAAGCGTGCGTAGCTGTCTCCGGAAAGCGTCATCGCCATCCACAATGAGCACCGTAGGCATGCTTCTCCCCGTTCTGGAAAAATCCGTCAGGAGAAGTTCACCGAGCGAATCCTTTCTGAGTACATACATGCTGATGCTTGCGAGCCTGGTCTTTCCGTCCACGCCGCTTCCCCACAGATAAACGTTCGTTGGGCGGTCTAGTTTCCATGCGCTTCCGGTCGCAGCGCTTTACCGCAATGTGAACAGCAGGGAACTTTGCTTTGCCAAACGACCTTCAGAGGTTGCACACAGAATGGACAACGGCCCGACCATTTGTGATTACATTCCGGACATGCGCTGAGAATAAGGTCCGAGCGGCGCAAGAGTTTGTTGCCTTCCCGAAGAGAGACGAGAAATAGGCAATTCCTGTTTGTGCAGATCAAGAATTCTTCCAAGCGGACAACCCCCTTACGAGCGGACAATCTTCGTACGGCGAGAGGAGAGGAGAATGACCCGAACTTTGTTGTCCGGCCCCGGACCCTTGATTTTCTTCCAGACATAAGGTGCAATCCCATCAGACCTGTTCAGACCGGGCAAGCGGAGGCATCGACAGCGCCGGTAGTTGTTCGGATCGCCCACCTTTGAGGCCCCGGCACGGACATCACTTTATGGAGCGTGGGTTGTTTAGGCGCAATCCCGAGAACTACGTACCAGCAGTTACGTAATGACCACTGAACTCATTCACTCCCCAATCCGCCACGAGATCTTCTCGCCCCCCGGCGCCTCCGATTAGCTCACTAACCACGCGAGCTTGGCTGCCTTCGTTTGAAACTGGGTAGTTTTCGCAACACGTTCGGCCGTTCCGATTATTATGGAGAGATGACTCCAATGCAGTGTCGTGGTCTGCTGTTCGATATGGATGGAGTGTTGGTGGACTCGATGGCAGCGGTGGCGCGGGTGTGGTCCGTTTGGGCGAGCAAGCATGGCCTCGATCCAGAAACCGTGGTGAAGATCGCGCACGGGCGGCCCAGCATCAGCACCATCCGCGAACTCCTCCCTCGCGCGGACCATGAAGCGGAGGATCGCGAAGTCGAGCGCCTGGAGATCGAAGACGGGGAGGGAATCGCGGCTTTACCCGGGGCCGCAGAACTTTTGGGCGTGCTGCCGGCAAGCCGGTACGCCATTGTAACTTCAGCGACGCGGCCCCTGGCGGAAGTTCGCTTACGCGCCGCCGGGCTCATAGTCCCGGCAAATCTTGTGACGGCGCGCGACGTGCAGCGCGGGAAACCTAATCCCGATCCCTATTTGATGGGAGCGAAAATCCTACGCGTCCCGCCGGAGGAATGTGTAGTAATCGAGGATGCGCCCTCGGGGATTCGCGCCGGAAAGGCGGCGGGAGCGCGCGTTGTGGCGCTGCGCACCACAGCCGGCGACGCGGAACTCGAACAGGCGGGCCCGGACTGGATCGTCGAGAACTGTGCCGAACTCATCTTGAATTTCAAATCCCCCCGTAAAGAGTCTTTTTTCCTCAGCCGTCGAACAAAATAATCCCGGGCTTCCGACAAACAGGTAGAATCTCAGCTTTGCCAAACGACGAACGATCCGTTTACGCCGAGGAGAGAACCGATGATGCGTGTGAAAAATCTGCGTGCGCTGCCAGTGCTGGCGTTGTCCCTGATCGCCAACATCGCCGCGTTGCGCGCACAGGAAAAAGACGCCAAGCCCGCCGATAAGCCAGCGGAGGCGGCGGCCGCGCCCGCCAAGGAAGAATCCTCCGTCACCGATCACACTATCAGGATCGGCGGGCAAACGATTCCGTACAAGGCCACCGCGGCCACGATTTTGCTGAAAAACGAAAAGGAGGAACCGACCGCGCTCGTTTATTACACGGCGTACACGCGCAGCGACGCGAAGGACTTGAGCCAGCGGCCGATCTCTTTTGTCTATAACGGCGGCCCAGGTTCTTCTTCCGTGTGGCTGCACATGGGGTCGTTCTCGCCGCGCCGGGTCGTCACGGTCAATGCCGGTGCCACGCCGCCGGCGCCCTACAAACTCGCGGAGAACCCACAGTGCCTGCTGGACAAAACGGATCTGGTTTTCCTCGACCCCGTGGGAACGGGATTCAGCCACGCCGTGGGCAAAGCGCAGGACAAGGATTTTTGGGGCGTGGATCAGGACGTCAAATCGCTGGCGCAATTCATCAATACGTACGTCAGCCGCAACACCCGCTGGAATTCGCCCAAGTTCCTGATCGGCGAAAGCTACGGCACGTTCCGCTCCGCCGCGCTTTCGAACTATCTGCAATCGCATGACGGGCTGTACTTCAACGGCATCGTGCTGATCTCATCGGTGCTGGACCTGGGAACCATTTCCTTCAATCCGGGCGAAGACAAGCCGTACATTTTCTATCTGCCCAGCTACGCGGCCACCGCCTGGTATCACAAGGTGTTGAAAGACCGCCCGGACAATTTGAGTCCCTTGCTGGAAGAAGCGCGCCAGTTCGCGCAAACGGAATATGCCGGCGCCTTAATGAAGGGATCGAAATTGGGCGAAACGGAAAAATCCGCGGTGGCGAAGAAACTTTCGCGCTACACCGGCTTGAGCGAGGAGTATCTGATCAAAGCACACTTGCGCGTCAATTTGCCGCAATTCATGAAGGAATTGCAGCGCGCCCGCGGGTTGACCACCGGCCGCCTCGATGCGCGTTTTTCCGGCTGGAGTTACGACTTGCTCGGTGAATACGCCGAATACGATCCGCAGGATGTGGCCATCACCGGCCCATTCACCGCCGCATTCAACAACTACGTGCGCGATGAGCTGAAATTCGGACAGGACAAGGTCTATCACACGGGCTCCGATGAGGCGGGCAACAATTGGGATTGGAAGCATCGCGGCGGCGGAGAAAATTTCGGTTTTCCCGGTTCGCCGAACGTGGAAGGCGACCTGATCCAGGCGATGCTCGCCAATCCGCACTTGCAAGTCGAAGTGGAAAACGGCATCTACGACCTGGCGACGCCGTTCTTCGCCACTGAATACACCATGGAGCACCTGGGCTTGCCGGAAAAACTGCAGAAGAACATTCATCTGCAGTATTACGACGCGGGACACATGATGTATTTGCGGGATGAAGATCTCGCCAAGCTGAAAGCCAACATCGCCGGCTTCATTGATGGAGCGTCCAAACAGTAGAATATTCCTCGTAGGGGCCTAGCAGTTGTCCCGGCTTCGCCGGGATGCTGCGCCCTGCTTGGAACCGTGTTCTTTGCTTCCACCTACCTGTCCTTCCGGCCAGTTACCGGCAGGGAACCGTAGCCAAGACCTCATAAATCCGAACGAGCCAGTTCGCCTACAATCGTTTTGAGCACGCTGCGTGCGACCCGCCCTCCGTTTCATGGGCCTCGCAAGGATCCAACGAATTCCATGGCCACGCCGACACAAGAAATGCCGCCCGAACTGGCGGTCACGGAAGCACCAGCGACATCAGCAGCCCCCGCACAAAGAGCGATCCGCACAGCGCAGCTCGTCTCCGCGATGTTGAAGACCAACACGCAAGTGAGTGATTTGATTTTTTCGCCCGGCCGGGCGCCGCAAGTCGAAATATCCGGCCAGTTGGTCCAGTTGATGTTCAAGGGTCTCGAGTGCCTGACCTCGCAGGACACCAACTACATCGCTAACGAAATCATGGGTAAGAATGAAACGGCTGTCCGGAAGCTCGAGCAGGAAGGCTCCGCCGATCTTTCTTACGGAATCACCGGAGTTGCCCGGTTTCGCGTCAATATTTTCAAGCAGCGCGGCAGTTGCGCCATCGTCATGCGGGTCGTTCCAGACAAGATTCCAGGATTTGACGAGCTCCATCTGCCCTCGACGCTGAAAGAGATCGTTGATCTGCGGAATGGCGTGGTACTTGTCACCGGCCCGACCGGCTCCGGAAAATCCTCCACGCTCGCGGCCATTCTCGACAGAATGAACGAAGAGAAGGCCTACCACATACTCACCATCGAAGATCCCATCGAGTTTCTGCATCGTCATAAGAAAGCGACCATCCATCAGCGCGAACTGCATTCCGATACGCCGACTTTTGCGCTGGCCTTGCGCGCGGCGTTGCGCCAGGCGCCGAAGGTCATTCTCGTAGGCGAAATGCGCGACCGGGAGACGATTGAAATCGCTCTCGAAGCCTCTGAAACGGGACACCTCGTCATGTCCACTCTGCACACCATCGACGCGGCAAAGACCGTTGAGCGCATCGTCGGCGTTTTCCCGATGACGGATCAGCATGCCATCCGCTCCCGCCTTTCGAAAGCCTTTCGCTTCATTGTTTCGCAACGCCTCCTTCCCAAGAAGGATGGCAAGGGACGCATCGCCGCCGTGGAGATTTTGAAATCCACGATGCGCACCCGCGAGTACGTCGAAAAAGGCGAGAGCGAAGGCAAGTCGCTCCTCGACGCCATGCGCGACGGCAGCACAGAAGGCATGCAGCATTTCGACGGAGAAATTGACAAGCTCATCCGCGAAGGAATCGTGGATTTCGAAACCGGCATCTCTTACTCATCCAACGCCGGTAACTTGCGCCTGGAAATGGCGGACTTCAGCGAGGAACAGCGCAACAAAACAACATCAAGCAAGACCAGCGACAGAACCGAGATCGAAATCGAAAGATAAGCAATCACGGGGCTTTAGAACTGGCTTGTTGATCCGCGGGAAACAGCTCCTCAAAGAGCATTTCCAAGAGTTGGTTAAAATGATCCGCCCCATGCTCGCGCACGTACCTGTGTTCGGCGGGCCGAAGCGGATTAGTGTCTACATGCCCTTCCAGCCGAGCAGTGATCTTCTGGTTCGCATTCGTATTCTCCAGACTCTTCTTGATCGTCTCGGAAGCGACAATGCCCTTCCGCAGCCGCTCGCGTGCGCTTCGCAGGTTATCGAACAGGCCATCAAGGTCATGAATGATGCGAATCGCCTCAACCGCGCGGCAACCCTCCGCCAACTTGCCGTCCACGCCAACGGCGAAAATGTTCGGCATCGTCCACGCGGTCTGACTCTTTCCCCGCGACCACATCACTTGCCCGACGGCAAACGTCGCGTCGCGCATACTATGAATCTCCGCCGCGGTCACAATCGCCTCTTCTGAAGCGCCGATTTCTCGAACGTATTTGTTCCACACATCGGCAATCCGTTGTTCGGGAACCTGTCGCAATGGATCGGAAACGGCTTCATATTCGGCGCGTGCAATTCGCTCCCGAATCCCCCGCGTGGCCCACGCAGGAGGCAGACTGTCCGCGAACATATCCGCAACGGCATCCACAAACGCCCGCGCGTCAGCCGCAGAGTTGATGCGCGCGGCTAACTCGTTCATTCGAATAGCCGCTTGGCGGTGGCGCTCGTAGAGGGCACTGGCTTGCTGCTGCGCAACCGCCTGCTCTTCGGGCTTGGAACTCTTCTGTCGCGGATTACCGAAAACAAGGGCGAATACCAGCCAATAGAGGAACATTTTCCCTCCTCGCTGCAAAACGGAATGGACTCAGCCGGTGACCGCACCTGCACACTCCAGCCACTGTAATTGAAAGCAGACTCGACTTCAATGGAAGCGCGCCTACGTGGCCGCACAATGCGCCCGCGGGTGATTGACTTGCCGATCCAGGCCACGAAGATTGCCGCGTGTCCAATGAAATCGGTTATCCTGTAGCGGCCTGGGGCGCCATCCAAGTCTGGCATCCAAGAATATTCCTTGAAATGAATTCTGCGAGCGGCAGCACGATGCTGCAATTCCCTACTGAAATTCTGGTCGTTCTGATCGTCGCACTCGGATTTATCTCGCTCAGCCTCTTCGCGCCTCGCTCCGCCGAGAACTTTTTCCGTCGCTTCGGAAGTGGCTTCACAAAACTAGCGGAACGAAAAACGCTCGCGATCTGGCTTTTGTTTTTTTTTGTAATCACCGTCCGGCTGGCGCTCCTGCCGCGGCTTTCTATTCCGATTGGCGGCATTCACGACGAATTCAGTTATTTGCTGATGGGAGACACGTTCACGCACGGGCGGCTGGCCAATCCGACTCATCCCATGTGGATCAGCTTTGAAACGTTCCACGTCAATTGGATTCCCACGTATTCCTCGAAGTATCCACCGGCGCAAGGACTTGTGCTGGCCATCGGTTACTTGCTCGGCCATCCTTGGATCGGTGTGCTCCTCGGCAACGCGGCGATGGCCGCGGCAATCCTCTGGATGCTGCAAGCGTGGCTGCCCACGCGATGGGCGTTCCTTGGCGGGATTCTCGTCGCGCTGAAGTTCGGCATCGCGAGCTACTGGATGAACAGCTATTGGGGCGGAGCCGTCGCGGCAACGGGAGGCGCGCTTGTGCTGGGAGCGCTGCCGAGAATTGCGCGAAGCGTGGAAACGAAAGACGCGCTGCTCATGGGACTCGGGATCGCGCTTCTGGCCAACAGCAGGCCTTTCGAGGGCTTCCTCTTTTGCATCCCCATCGCCGGCTCGTTCTTCTGGTGGCTTGCCGGAAAATCAAAGTCACGGATGCCCATGCGAACGCCCATTCGAAACGTCCTTGTACCTCTGGCAGCTGTTATGGCATTGAGCGTAGCCTTCATGGGCTATTACAACTGGCGATTGACGGGACACGCCGCAGTTTTTCCTTACGTCTTGAATGCTAGAACCTACGAATCGGCGGGACTTTTTCTCTGGGATCATCCCCGCGAGCCGCTGCATTACAACAACGAGCAGTTTGAAGAGTTCTACAGCGGATGGGAACTTGAGAACTACAACAACTCCTGGCGCGACGTTTGGAGAGTCACCGCCGAAAAATTAACGCGCAGCGGCAGCACCTATTTCTGGTGGGGGGCGCTGTTGCTTCTGCCCGGATTGCCCTTCGCTTTTTTTGATCGCAAGATGCGGCTGCCGCTGGCGATCTTTCTCATGGTCACGGTTGGATTTTTTCTTGTGATTTGGTCGATGCCTCACTATGCAGCACCGCTGACCTGCGTGATCGCTCTGCTGCTCGTGCAAGCCATCCGGCACCTGAGAACCATGAAAGTGTTTGGCCGCCCGGTCGGCGCGGCGCTTTCCCGCGCGGCGGTCGTGTTGCTCGCCGTCGATATGGCGCTTGGCGTCGCGCATGGGGTTTGCGATCCGCTGAGTTGGGCCTGCACGGGTGATCCGAGCCGCGCCGCAATCGTCGAAAAACTTTCGCACACCCCGGGAAAACATCTGGTCATCGTGCGCTACCCGGAGGGCTACAACGTACACGACGATTGGGTTTTCAACGGTGCGGAAATCGACAGCGCAAAATTGCTCTGGGCACGAGAAACCAATCCGCAGCAAAACCAAAGACTCTTCGACTATTTCAAGGATCGTCAGATTTGGCTCATCCAACCGGAAGAAGACAATACCGAGTTGATCCCCTACCCTCTCGCAGCCACGCCGCAAAAACATTAGCCGGCGCTGCTACTCTCTTTTCCTTAGCAACGACACAAAATGCAGTCCTCGTCCAACGAGCAGACTAAACGGAGGCGGGTACAGCGGCACTTGCGTGGTCCAACTCACCTCCTCCAGCCCACATTTCGAAAAGTGCTCCGCCCATTCTTTGCGGCTCTGATAGTTGTACGTCAGCACCACGCCATGCGGACGGTTGCCCACCCAATCCATGAAACGCAGGGTCACATCATCGAGAAAAGTCTCGTCCAGATGATCCTTCAGCTGCACGAAGGAACGGCTGACGCGCACGGCCTCGCGAAGCAGGACGGCTAGATCTTGCGTGTGATGCAGCACGTCCACGAAAACGCAAACATCGAACGAAGCGTCCGGAAAAGGTAAGGATGAACCATCGAACGCGCGACATGCAATCTTGCAGCCGGGCCGCACGAGAAGCTCAACACCTTGAATGGAAATGTCTGGACGGAGTTGTGCGATAAGGCTGCCGATCGTGCCGTCGCCGCATCCGATATCCAGAACGGAAGCCCGTTGCGGAATCTGCGCCGCAAGCATCTCAGCCAGGACACGCGTGCGGCGTTCGAAAACAAGCGCATGGTGCCAGCGCCCGATCCAGGAAAGCGGCCAGGAGGGCTGCGGTGTGGCGGCCATTTATTTCAAGTCGTAGTCGCCAATGTAGGTGCCGCGGCTGATTCCCAGCATGCTCAGAAAAAAAGAAGCAAAAATCACCTGCACGCCGAGAAACAGCCACATGGACCAGAAAAGAATCTGGCGAACTTCAAAGAGCGGACCGAAACTGCTGGCCGCCCAGCGCCAGGTGACCCAGGCGCAACCAGCAAAGCCTGCAAGAAACAGAAAGCCACCGAGCAGCAAACCGGACTCCAGCGTGACGCGCCGCAAAACACGCTTCAACGACACGGTACCGCGATCGAAGCGCTCCGCATAGCTGAAAACTTTTGCGAACGCCCCGATCGAAAGAATCTGCGCGCCCATCAGCGTGAAGATGACGCCGAAAATCATGGTGTGTATGTCGAGCGTAACCCGTGGCGTGATGGCCCGCGGCCCAGGCAGCAGCCAGAACACGATCGCAAGGCCCATCGCAACAAGCAAGGCGCCCGGCAGAAAAAAAAGCCAGTTCGGCGCGTAGAGCAGCATGAACCGTAAACTTCGCCAACCGTCTCGAAAACTCCGCAAGTGCGGAGCGCGGCCGCGCTTGTCCGGCCACAAAACAATGGGAATTTCCGTGATGCGCGCGCCGATCTGCGCGGACTTGATGATCATCTCCAACGCGAATTCCATCCCGGAGCTGCGGACGTCCAGCCGGTCGTAGAGCGCCCGCGTGAAGCCGCGCATCCCGCAGTAACTGTCCCCGATTCCCACATGAAATAAAGTGTTCAGGATCGCCGTGAGCCCCGGATTGCCGAAATACTTGTGCAACCGAGGCATCGCGCCGGGCTTGATCCCGCCGCGAAATCGATTGCCCATCACCAGGTCAAAGCCTTCGCGAAGTTTTTCGACGAAGCGCGGCACGTCCGCAAAGTCATAGCTGTCGTCCGCATCTCCCATGATGATGAAGGGGCCCCGCGCCGCGGCGATGCCCGCACAGAGGGCAGCGCCGTAGCCACGTTCTGCGACGTGAATTACCCGCGCGCCGCGGCCTTCAGCAAGTTCCACGGAGCCATCTGTCGATCCATTGTCCGCGACTACCACCTCACCGAAGAGCCCCGCTTTGCGGAACGCGCCCATTGCTTTGTCCACACAATGGGCGAGCGAATTCGCTTCATTCAAGCAAGGGATGACCACTGACACGTCCACCGGCTGCGCTACACTCACGGAATCCGGCAAGGCGTCCTCGGAAGCCAGCGTTGTCTTCATACGGGAACCCATCATAACTCGCTCGCTTCGACTTTTCATCCCGCGAGCTGCGGCTTGCAGGCAAAGGAAATGAAAATGCAAAAGCCTTCCCCTGGAAATGGGGCAGCTTCCAATATGCGCATAACACGGTAGAAGAGCATAGCGCCACGTTTATGGCAAAAGGGCATTCCGATTTGAGGCAAACAAACCCCTGGTTTCCACTTGAAACTGTGTTCGGAAACGAAATGATTTGAGTTAATTGGAGGTTTGCTTATCGGCTGAGGGCGGCGGAGCGGCCCGGATGCGCTTCACGATTTCCCCCGACAGTTGCGGCACAGCACAGCCAACATCGTTCGCCCACGGGATCACGGTGTTGCCGGAACAGGACGAACACTGCGGATCTGGTTGACAATATCGATCGCCAGCCGCTGCGCCGCGGCGGGACCGTCAATTGCCGTGACCTTCCCCGTGCCAAGTACCATGCCTGTTTTCGGGTTAATCATTTTGAAAATCCAATCGTATGTCAGGAAGGGCCGCGTGACATCGATATAGATATCGGCCCCGTTGCGGTCGTCGACGATGCGGATGCCCCAATCCCGCATCTCGGGACGCGTGTAAAGCGCGTCCTGCAACAAATTGCCCTTCATCCAGATCGTGTGGGATTCCACAAATATCGATCGAGCAGAGCGAAGAATTCCTGCCGGATCGCTTCCTGATGCACGAATCGCCGTGTCGTTCGCCTGCGATGTTCCGGTCGGTCTGTCCAGCTCTTCGCGCGGGAACTGCACGACACTGGCGAGCTGCTCCACAATTACTGCCGCGAGCTTCGGACCAGCGTCGAATTCATCGGTTGCTTCAACCGTGCCCGAAGCGAGTGTCAAGGACTTCGGCTGATATACCAGCGTGTAGGTCCAGTCAAACGTCATGACCGGCCGGTCAACCGTGACCGCAATATCGGCAGTTTGCCCGTAATCGGCAAAGCGCAATCCCAAGTGCGGGAACATCGCTGTTTTATGAATGTCGTCCTGCAGCCGCTCGCGGCGCAAATAAATTGTTTTGGAATGCACCGAAATGGTGTGCATTTGCCGATGGTCCGGGCGGGGTAGAGTCGGATTCGGGGGAACTGCTTGT
This sequence comes from Acidobacteriota bacterium, assembly GCA_003224055.1. Lineage (GTDB taxonomy): Bacteria > Acidobacteriota > Terriglobia > Acidiferrales > UBA7541 > Acidiferrum. The sequence continues at coordinate 97,571 of QHYE01000038.1, forward strand.
GCCATGCCAGGAGCGTTGGCAGGAGCAGCCGGGAAGGCTGTGGCCTTCGCACCGAATGATTGTAGTCGTCCCCCAGAGTCAAAACGCGTTCCACCAGATGCATTGGCGAGGCCGGCAACGCTTTCGATCGGTACGGCGAAGTTGATGTTCTGGCCGACGCTGAGTGATCCCACGACAATTCCCAGTATCCGACCCTCCGCATCGACCAACACTCCGCCGCTGGATCCCGGCGACAACGGAGCGGTGAACTGCAGAATCCGGTAACCGCTGCCTGCTCCGGGTACATCGTCGGCCATTCGCGTGGCGCTTAGGATGCCTGAAGATGCAGTCCAGGGTAAGCCGACGGCATTCGATACGACAAACACCACCGCGCCAGATGCTGCGCTAGCGGAGTTGCCGAAGGGCAGGACCGGGAGCCCCGAGGCGGAGATGCGTAGTGCCGCAACGTCGCGGCGCTCATCAGACGCCATCAACTCAACTTGGTCGTAAATTTCGCCGCTCTTCAGCCGCACGTGCTCCTCCCGCATCCCTTTCACAACATGGTTCGCAGTAAGAATCACGCCATCGCTTCGAATGATCACTCCGGAAGCGACGCCTGCAACTTGGCCGTCACCTTTGCCGACGAGAATGGATACGGCGGAAGGCGATACCCGCTCCACGACCTGATCCCCGGATAGGGCCGGTGCGGTGGTTTGCGCGGTCGCTGTGGAAAGGGCGGTAGCGAGCAGAGTGACTGCAGCTATGATTCTTGGGGTGCGCATAAAGACCTCTCTAGAATGTGAAGGATTACCCTGGAATGACCCTCATTCTGGACCGCTCTGGAGGACGGCGCAATGAGGAAAAGTTTCATGGAAAGCTGCTCTACGAAAGAGTAGGTGCCAGACGAACTGGCGACACTCTTGTTTGTGATGGCGATGCGCGTGGAGGTCAGAAGCCGCGAGAGATACTCTCTTGGAATGCTCTTCAGGAGAGGATTAACCACCCAAGCGAGAAGTGCTGGAACGCTGCGGCTGAGCGCGACGGATTCGAGTTGGACGTAGACTCCACCGTCCTTCTCTTGAAATCGCCAATAGCTGTAGAGGCGCCACAGAAAGCCACGATCTCTACCGATGGGCTTTTCGCGTTCGTTTGATCGATCCACGTTTTCCACCTCAGCGATCCGCGTGGAGTACGATCGGCTGTATGCGCGGTTTTCGTCCACGGGAAAATATGACACATTGAATTCTACGTTGAACACCGCGGTGATAACTGCTTTCTGGTGGAGCCGCATATAGACCTTGAAACGGTTCCCGTCAGCAACCAGGAGTTTCGAGCGCACTACATCCGGCTTGTAGATGACTTCGTGATGATCGTAGTCCTGGCCAGAACTTGCTGAAGGGTTGTGTTGGGAATAAAACCCAGGGCGATCCAATGGTGGATTAGTCCGTTAGGCACCCTAATGCGCTTCTCTTTTTCGAGGGTTTCCAACCGCTCGACGATAATTTCTCCTTGCCGAAGTTGAACGTTAAGCTTGTCTCGCTGTGGCTCTGCAAAGCCGTCCAGCCAGAGGAATGCCCGGCCGTCGTGCAGTTCCTCAGCCATCCGATCTTCGGTCACGCGAATGTAGTAATCGAAGGCCTCCGAGGTTTCTTGTTTTAGCTCCGCTGCGCCCGCTGCTTCAGGCGGCAGAGCCGCAAACGCCAAAAACGCGGCTAACATCACGTTTCGCATGGCTGCGGCCTCCTCCGTTCATTCGTATTCGCCAAACTGCCTGGCCTGGCACTCTCCGTGGCACTTTTCCGTCCATGCTGTTGCGTGCCGGCGAGGCCGGAAACAAAGCAGATAGCGTTGGCCGCCTTGGGATACTGCGCCTCTGCCACGCCCGAATCTCCTGACATTGTCATCTCCAGCGGACACTCTCGGCTGCGGTGCCAGTCGTTGCGACAGAGGAATGCACTGACACGCTTCTTGGGAGCATTCCCCCAGCATTCCGGGCCTGCAGTTGGCGGCATTTGACTCGACCGCGCCCATAGACGCCTTGGATCAAGGAGCAGTGAGAATCAGCGGTAGGAGGTACTCTTGCAGGCGAATGCTTTCCGCCGGCCCAAGGTTTTCGAACTGAATCCCCATGTGATCCGTCCCGACCGTTCGGACCACTAGCGCGCCTGAGCGGAGCGCTGGCGTTCCAGCCTTAAGCTCTAGACTGACTGTGACGCGGGTTCCTAGCGGATACGCGCGGCCCGACTGAACCAGCGCGCCGCTAAGGCTGAGGTCCTGCGTCGTCCCCTCAAGACGGTCATTGCCTGATTCCAGCGAGACTCTGCAACGCATCCGAACGCGCGTGAAGCGCCGCCTTTCGCGCTCGATCGGGCCTTCAGCCACACGGATCAATTTTAGGAGCTTATTTCGCGCGACGGGCTTGAAGAGGAAAAACTCAACTCCGGCTTCGAAGGCACGTTTCATCAACGTCCGTTCCTCCTCTCCGGTAATCATCACGATGACCGTGGAGGCGTTCACGCGGGAAGCGCGGATTTGACGTGCTACTTCCACTCCATCTGGTGGGGGCATGCGCATGTCCAGAAACACGGCATGATATTTCTCCCGCTTCAGAAGCTCGGCGGCTTCGGTACTGCTGGTTAGAAAGCTGGCCTCCATGCCGGCCGTGCGGAGGATTTCACAGATAAGCTCGCCGGCGAGCGGATCATCGTCGACAACAAGAACCCGTGCAGGCAAGGTCTCGCTCCTGAAGCGAACGCGATAACGGTGTGGCTACGCCATGGTAACAAACCTAAGAATCTGTCTGAGGCGTTTTCGAGTCTTGCAACGAGCGGATTAGTTCCCCTCGAAGCAGTTGAAAGTTGACTGGTTTCGAAAGGCACGCTCTGCAGCCGGCCTTCAGGATCCGCTCCTGCTCCGCCACCAGGGCATGTGCCGTCACGGCGATCACGGGGATTTCACGCATCTCCGTTTTTTGGAGCATCCAGGCAAGGAGGTCGAGGCCGTTGTCTTTACCGAGATTGATATCGAGTAAGACGGCATCGGGAAGCCGTTTTGAAAAAACCTCGTAACTTTCCTTCAAATCCGCGGCACACCAAACTTCGTAGTCTTCCACTTCGAGCCAGTCTCGGAGCAGTTCCCGGTTAAGCTGATTATCTTCGACGACGAGAATGCAGGGTTTCATGCGTTCTCCAAAGACGGGGAGGTCACCACACGTTCCAATTGCTTGATCAACGACTCCCGCCATTCATTCTGCTTCCGGAAAAGCGATTCGGCATGCGCGTGGATGTACTTTTCCTCTTCCTTGGTTAAATCCTTGCTCGTCAGCACAAACACGGAAAGCTCGGCGGTGCGAGGATTCGAACGCCATTCAGCTAGCAATTCAAAACCGCTCATCTTGGGGAGGACCAAATCAAGGATGACCAGTTCGGGAAGGGCCTGCGCAACACTGGCACGCGCCTGCGCGCCATCCGTTGCCGTGCTCACTGCATAGCCGTACCCCTTCAGCAATTCGACAATCATCTCAAGGGTGGATACATCGTCTTCCACAACAAGAATGGTTCTTGCCGGCGCCGCGCCTCCGCGAGACCGAAGGCAGCGCTCCACGGCTGCCAACAACGTCACCTTGTCCACGGGCTTAATCAAGTATTCGTCGGCGCCGAGAGCAGCTCCAACTCCTGGCTGATCCATGACGGTCACAACAATGACGGGGATCTTTGACGTGCGCGGGTCATTTTTCAACTGCAGCAGAACCTCCAGCCCGTGGACCGGCTGCATGAGGAGATCCAGAGTGATGGCATCCGGCTGGTGCTCCGCCGCCATTTCCAGGGCGCGTTCCGGCCGTTCACATTTCAGAGCCTCATAGCCTGAAGAAGTAAGTTGCGATTGGATGAGCTGCCCCGTCACCGCATTGTCTTCAATGACAAGAATCCTCGGGGCTTTGCTTGCCCTCGGAATGGATCTAGACGCTTGAGCGGACTGATCCGGAGCGATGGCAATGAGGGGCAGAGAAAAATAGAAACAGGCACCCTCGCCGGGCTGGCTTTCGATCCCCAGTTTGCCGCCATGCAGCTCGACGAGGCGCGCCGTGATGGCTAGTCCCAGGCCTGTGCCCTCGGTGGCGCTGCCCGTTTCTCTGAGGCGGAAGAACGCTTCGAAGATGCGCTGTTGTTGTTCAGGTGGAATGCCCGGGCCATTGTCGCGGACTTCCACCCTGACTTGGTCATCCACCTGACGGGCCGCCAGCTCGATCCGGCCACCTTCGGGTGTGAACTTGATTGCGTTGCCCGCAAGATTCATAAGCATTTGCTTAAATCGCATTGCGTCGGCACGAACATGCAGATGGGGCTCAACTTGTTGGAGTAATGCTTGCGATTTCTTTTCCGCCAGCGGGTAAAGGCTGCTGATCACTTCGGCAAACGCCGACGCCACCGTCACATCTTCGCGGGTGAGTTCCATTCGGCCCGCTTCGATTTTGGAAAGGTCAAGAATATCGCTGATCAGCGAGAGAAGGTGCTTCCCGCCGG
>QHYE01000129.1 GCA_003224055.1 Acidobacteriota bacterium
GAGGACTTTGTGCTGGATTACTTGCCGCCGTACAGCCCCGAATTGAATCCGATTGAGCGGGTCTGGAAGCTGACGCGTCGTCAGTGCTTGCACAACCGATACTTTCCTGTACTGGAGGAGGTCGTCGCTGTCGTCGAGACGCAGTTTGAAAACTGGCGTAACGGAAACGAAACCCTACGCTTATGCGCAATCACTTAAGACGCTATGTTTAGAAACCCCCGAGGAGGCATGGCAGGCGACGAGCACAGTTTCCGCTCCCTGGTGGCACAGGCTTCAGCCTGTGCTAACCACAACTCAACTGCCATTCCGCAAGGACTCTAAATCCGCGGCTCAATCCCTGACAAACCGGTGAGCCGTGCCCCAGACGCTCCCTTTTGCTGGATGAGCACTTGGAACCGTTCTCCCATCCCTTCGGGGTGGATCAGCGTCTTGAGTTGCAGCCGCGCTTTTGTGCCCTCGGCCTCACCTTGTCCTTCATCGTACAAGTCTGCAAATTCATTTCCCTGCCCGAGCGCCAGCAGAAATGCCGTCTGCGATGTGAGCCCGGAAGTCTGCAGCCCGGATCGCTTGCCCCAAGTTTCGAGCGCGGTGAAATTGACGTGCGCGGTCAGGTCTTGCTGACCGGGCGAAGCATAATAATTCTCTGTCGCGCGATGATCCTGGTACGCGAGGAGCGTACCGCGCATGTGATGGTGGTCGAAGAGTTCCGCGGCGCGATGACCGTAGTCGATCGTGAGAACGTATCCGCGCTCGAGACGGCGCGCGACTTCCGTGATCCAGTCGCAGGCCTCGAGTCCCGATTCGGCTTGCTGGCCATCGCAAAGAGTAATTTCCTGCGCCGCAAAGTATTCAGTGATGGCGCAAGTGGACAGTTCCGCGATGTGATCCGCAAATCGCCCGTCCGCAAACCCAACGAAGATTTCCTTGGGCGCGCCGCCTAGCAGGACCACGCGGTGCACCGGCAGCGCGTCAACCAACTCATTGGAGAAAAAACAGCCGGCGGAAACGTGGAGCGGGATCTCGGCGGAAACGATCGCATGTCCCGCCTCGGCGTGCCGCTTCAGGCATCCTGCAGTCTGTTCGCGGCGTGAAGCAGATCGCTCCACGGCCACGTAGTCTAGCGCCCGGTAAAAATCGGAAAGTTTTGAAGCGCTGAAATCGAGAATGTGGGACGCGAGCCGTCCAACACCGGCGCCGGCTTCGACGAGAGTGAATTTCTCTGGCCGGCCAAGGTTTTCCCACATCTCCGCGAACTGCCGGGCGAGCAGTCGTCCAAAGATAGGGTGGAGGTCGACGCTCGTGTAGTAGTCGGCAAAACGTTTGGCTTCCGCTTTGCTGTAGTACCCGTGAGTTGGGTGGTAGAGGCATTCGCGCATGTAGTCGGCGAATGTGAGCGGGCCGTAGCGCCGAATCCGGTCGGCGAGCAATTCCGCGAGCGGCGTCACGCGCCTTTCGCTCCCGCGGCGTCCGAGACGGGCTCCGCCAGGATCTTGTTCCACACGCGCTTGAAGATTCCTTCCGCGGCTTCATCGAAAAGCACGAAATAAACCGTTTCGATCGAAGTTTCGCCACGCAGGTGCTGCACTGCTTCTCGAACCATAATCTCCGCGCATTCTTTCAGCGGGAACCCGGCGATGCCGGTGCCGACAGCAGGAAATGCGATGGATTTGAGGCCGCGGTCATTGGCAATTCTTAAGGAGTGCGCTGTGGAATTCCGCAGACTGCTGGCGCTGGTTTTTCCGCCGAGTTGCATGCTGGCCGCATGAATCACGAAGCGTGCCTTCAGTTTTCCACCGGTGGTGATGGCCGCGTAGCCGACAGGAATACTGCCGATGGCGTCGCACTCGCGCTGAATCTGTTCGCCGCCTTTGCGGCGAATCGCTCCGGCTACGCCCGCACCGAGAACCAAATCGTTGTTTGCGGCATTGACGATGGCGTCCGTGTCCATCTCGGTCAGGTCGCCCTGCCGAATGACGATTCTTTCTGCCAACGGTTTCATGAGGGATTCTCTTCGTTCTCCGGGCCGGCTAGGCCTTTTTCTCAGCGGCGGATTGCTGTGAGTAATCGTAGACGCCGCGGCCCGTTTTGCGGCCCAGGCGTCCTTCCTGCACGTACTGGCGCAGCAAGGAATTGGGACGATACTTCTCGCCGAGCGTGCGATGCAAATACTCAAGAATATTGAGCCGCACGTCGAGACCTACGAGATCCACCAGCTCGAACGGACCCATGGGGTGATTGAGGCCGAGTTTCAGCGCTTTGTCGATGTCCTCCGGGGACGCGACGCCAGCTTCGAGCATGTTGAAGGCTTCGTTGCCGATGAGCGCGTTGATGCGCGTGGTGATGAATCCGGGAGCCTCGTTGACGATGACAACTTCTTTTCCCATCCGGCCCGCAACTTCGCGGCACGCCGCAACCGTTGCATCGGATGTATGCGGCGTCCGCACGAGTTCGATGAGTTTCATTTTCGGAACCGGGTTGAAAAAGTGCATGCCGATGCAGCGATCGCGTGAAACCGTGACGTCCGTAAAATCTGTGATCGAAAGAGATGAAGTATTACTTGCAAAAATAGTGCCGGTTTTCGCGAACTTGTCGAAAATAGTGAAGAGCTCGAGTTTCATCTCCAGTTCTTCCGGAACCGCTTCGATGATGAGATCGGCGTCGCGTATCGCCTCCTCGACGTTACTCGCAGTGCTGATCAGTGAAAGAGCCTTGTCGCGTACGCTGGCTTCGACTTTCCCCTTCGCAACTCCTTCATCAAAAGATTGCCGGATCCAAGCGACCGCCTGTTCAAGCATGGGACGCGAAATATCTTCGAGGACCGTGTTGTAGCGCCCGAAAGCCGCGGCATGCGCGATCCCCCGCCCCATCGTCCCCGCACCAATCACCGCAATCGTCTTCACGCTCATGCAAAGATCTCCGGTCCCCAGAGGCACTTTTTCAATATCGCGGAACGTTTGGATCGACCTCGAGCGACCAGCGCTCGATCCCGCCCGCCAGCGACTTGGCTTTTTCAATTCCCTGAAACCGCAGCCACGCTGCCGCGTCCAGACTGCGCATGCCGTGATGGCAGTAGCAGATCACTTCGTCCACATCGGGAAGCGTCTGCAAACTCGCGGCCAGCGAGCCCAACGGAATCAGTGTTGCGCCCTCGATTTTGCAGACCTGGTGCTCCCAGGGCTCGCGCACATCAATGAGAACCAATTTTTCGCCGCGGTCCAGCCGCGCCTTCACGTCCGCCGGTGTAATCTCCAATTCATCCATTTAGTTTGCCTTCCAAACTGGTTTGCGCTTTTCCAGAAAAGCGCGAATGCCTTCCTGCGCGTCATGCGTCTTCATCAGCACTGATAAGTATACGCGTTCCACTTCTTCGAGTTGCTTCGCGAATTCAGCGGAGTGGAGGTTCCAGAAGGTTTTGCGCGTTAGCTGAAGGACGCTGGGGCTCAACGCGCGCAATTCTTCAAGCAATTTGCCAACGGCGTCGCGGAGTTCCGAATCTGGAACGACGCGCGTAACCAAGCCGAAACGCTGTGCCTCTGCGGCGCCGATTTGGCGCCCGGTGAGGATGAGATCGGCGGCGGCGCGCATGCCGATCAGGTGAGGTAAAGTCACCATCGCAACGGGAGGAAAACAACCCAGCTTGATTTCCGGCTGGCCGAACTGCGCGGATTCGGTGGCAATTACAAAATCGCAAAAAGTTGCAAGCTCCATTCCGCCACCGAGACAGAATCCGTGCACGGCGGCGATTTTCACGCAATCGGCTTTCGAAAGCCGGCGAAAAATGGCGTGGAATGCGGAGAGCATTTTGCCGACGCGTTCGGAAGTGTGATCCGCGATTTCCGCGCCGGCGGAGAAAGCTTTGGGGCCCGCGCCCTGAAAGACCACGAAATCCGATTCCGGGAGAGCGCGTTGCAGCGCCGCATCCAGCGCTTCCATCATTCGAATGTCCAGAATGTTGAGCGGTGGCCGGTTAAGAGTAACCCACGCCGTGCGGCGTTCGATACGAATCGAAATGGTTTCGCGGGAGTCGGTCACAATTGTGGAAAAGCGCGAGTCAAAGAATTTACTTGCCCTGAAATTTGGGAGGGCGCCGTTCGAAAAACGCTCGAATCCCTTCCCTGCAATCCTCGGAGAGATAGCAACGAAGCTGTTCCTGAACTTCGTTGTCGAGAGCACGAGCGAGATCCTTCTCGCCTCTGGCGAAAAGCTCTTTCTTCACCGCGCGAATGGCCAGATACGGACCCTGCGCAATCTTCTGCGCCAGCGTTTTCACTTCCGATTCGAGCTGCGCGGCAGGAACGACGTGATTGACAATCCCGATTGCGCGCGCGGTTTTCGCGTCAATCATGTCTCCAGTGTAGAAAAGCTCGGCGGCTTTCGCGGGGCCAACCAGTTGCGGCAGCAAATACGTTCCACCGAAATCGGGAAACAAGCCGACCTTGGCAAAGTTTTGGCCGAACGTCGCCTCTTCGGATGCGATTCGTATGTCCGCAGCGAGCGCGACGTTCATACCGGCGCCTGCCGCGGCACCGTTTACCGCGGCAATGACGGGCTGCGGCATCGTGCGCATCTTCAGGACGATTTGCATGCCCGCGCGCAGCAGAGGCTCCAGTTCCTTGGTTGCTCCGGTCTCGCGGCCCTTGCCTAAAAGCGCGAGATCCCCTCCCGCGCAGAAGGCGCGGCCCGCCCCGGTGATCACCACCACGCAAACCTCGGGGTCCGCCGCAATACGGCCAAGCGCTTCATCCATCGCTACGCCGAGCTCGTTATTGAGCGCGTTCATCCGGTCGGGGCGGTTCATCACCAGAGTGACGACGCCGTCATGCTTCCCCTCGAGGAGGACGGGCGTTGATGGAGCAGCTTGGGGCGTATGGCTCATGAATATTCCTGCGTCAATGTTTTGGCGCGATCCGCTCTTTTTCGATGCGCGCGATCAGTTGCGCAAGCTTTCGAAAATGCCGGAGTTTTTCGCTCCTGCCCTGGGCGTTCGCCCCGCTGGTGGAGGGCAGGACGTAGACTCGGGCGCCATAGAGCGATTCTTTCTGTATGCCGTATTTGCACTTGCGCTGGGAGAACTGTTCGTACGTGAGCTTCCCATTGAAGGCCACGACGTGCGGTGCAAATTCCTCGAGCTTCTGCGAAAGCACGATGCGGCCCTCGGCGAAATCTTCACGCTTCAGCTCTTCGATGCCCTTCGTCGGGCGCTTCACGAGATCGGTGAGTCCAATGCCGAATTCAATGACCCGCTTGTCATCGTGGTAATCGAAGGGCTCCGGGACCACACCGCCTGCATAGAGCATGGGCCAGAATTGATTCGCGCGGCCGGCGTAGTAGTGGCCTACGCGCACGGACGACTCGCTCGGATTGCAGCCGACGATTACGAGCTTCATGCCTTTGCGAAGATGGTCCGGGAGTGTTCGCATTACGCCAGCTTACTATGCCTTGGGGACGAAGTTTTTCCCCTCAAAAACTGTGCGCGCGATTCGACATCAGCAGCCAGGTCTGGCCGGCCGTTGCAAAACTATGGCGCCCACGTCCAAATCATTATGCCGCAACGACTTACGAAGGAAAAGTCTCGCCCCGTGCGCTGATGGGAAACCATCCGTCCGAAACTCTAGGTGGCCGTAAAACGGTTGTCAAGAGCTTGTGATTGCAGAATGAGCGTAACTTTTGTGGCTTTTTTGAATCCCAAGAGCAAGGCGTACATCCAAACAAGGGTACTTCAGAGAGGTGTTTCGTTGCTCTGTGTTACCTTAATGGATGGGAAAGCGAGGCGGTGGCCGGTCATCGGCCCCCTTCAACTCTTGAGCGCGACAAACCCTCACCGATTACCCTCCGGAATTGCCAAGGAGGATGAGCACCTGCTCGTGGCTGCCGCCAAGCGGGGCGATGCAGCTGCGTTCGAAGAGCTGGTCAACCGCTACGAGCGGAAGATTTTCCGGCTGACGATGAACATCACCCGGAATCGCGAAGACGCCGAAGATGCCATGCAGGATGCTTTTCTCAAGTCCTACGCACATTTGAAGGACTTCCAGGAGGATTCGCGTTTCTATACCTGGCTGGTGCGCATCGCGGCGAACGAAGCATTGATGCGCTTGCGGAAGCGGCGGCCCAATCAGTTCTCGCTGGACGAGCCGATCGAAGGCGATGAAGATTTGATGCCGCGTGAGCTGGAGGACTGGGGGCCCAGCCCCGAGCAACGGTTCGCCCAAACCGAAATGCACGAAATTTTGTCCGACGTGATTGACAAGCTCGAACCCGATTTTCGCGTGGTTTTTGTGCTGCGCGACATCGAAGAACTTTCCACGGAAGAAACCGCCAAAACGCTTGGGATTTCCGTTCCGGCGGTAAAATCGCGGCTCCTGCGCGCGCGGCTCAAACTCCGGCACAAGCTGAATCGTTATTTCAGGCAGGGTGATACAAATTGAATTGCAAGAGCGTCATTCGCGAGATTTCGAACTTTATCGATGGCGCACTCGAGCCAGCGGAAAAGCAGGATCTGGAGCGGCACTTGGAGCATTGCGGAGATTGCAAGATAGTGGTGGATCAGACGAGGCTGACGATAGATGTTTTTTGTGACTCGGAACCTGTCGAACTTCCCAGCGACGTGAGATCGCGGTTGCACGAGGCCCTGCGCCGCAAAATCACCGAAAAAACACGATAGCATTCAGAAACTACCTACCGGGCGCTTGAGATGTCGGTTCAGAGCGGCAATTCCCTTCCCAGTTTTTTCTCCCGCGCCAAGGCATACACTTTCATCGCCACGGCCAGATCCCACGACGCAATTCCGTTGGATTTGAAGAGCGTCACTTCGGCATCGCTGGTCCTGCCGCTGGTTTTCCCGGCGACTACATCGGAAAGTTTTTTGACGCCGGTCCAGCAGATTTCATCGCCGTGAAACGCAATGATGAGGTCGCCCGCTTCCTGGCGCGACTGCTCGACGGAATCGACTACGATGACGTCGGCGCTGGCCACCGCTTCGTCATCAAGTTCGCGCTTGTGCGCATGGTTAGCGCCAATAGCGTTGATGTGGACACCCGGCGTCAGGTCCGCACCGCTCAGGACGGGCTGCGAAGCAGTAGTTGCGGTCGACACAATGTCCGCGCCACGAGCCGCTTCCCCGGCGGAGGCAGACGGAAGCACGGGAATCCCGAGCCGCTCGGACATCTCTTTGCAAAACTTCTCGCGCCTGGCTGCGTCGCGGCCGTAGGCTCGCGCCGATTTGAGCTTTCGAACAGCGGCCACCGCTTCGAGCTGAGTTCTTGCCTGTCCACCCGTGCCGATGATGGCGGCGATGCGAGCTTCTTTGCGGGCCAGATATTTGGTAGCCACGCCGGAGGCTGCGCCCGTGCGCAATTGGCCCATATAATCGGCTTCGATCAAAGCGAGCAGGTCACCCGTGGCCATTTCGTAGAGCGGAACAAGGAAGCAAAGTTTGCCACGGACGTAAGTGTATTGCTTCATGGCGATGAAGCCGCGCGAGTAATCGGCCGCGGCCATGTAATGGAAAAAGCCTCCGCCTGGCAGTTCGAATCGCCGGCGCGGATGCACTACGACTTCGTCCAAGGCCTGTTTGCGCGAGACCTCCTCGACCACCTCAATGGCCAGCGGCATGTTTAGAACTTCACGTACCTCGGCTTCGCTGATATGCAGCGCCATCGTTTCGCTCTCCAACTTGTTCACTTACGGATTCTATTGCTTTGTTGTAGGCTTTGCAGTTCTCACAGAACTCCGTTTGGCAGTTGAATCATTGGCTTCGCGAACGCGTCGTACAACCGTCTGGTTCAACCGGTACACGCGCTCTTCCTTGATGTTATCCATCACGCGAAAACGGAACTCCGGTTCGCCCTTTGGCCCCTTGCCAACGCGCACGGGCAATTGGCCGCAGAGGTTATTTTCGATGAATGCCGTCTCGTAGCGGCTTTTCTTCGGATACCAGGTGTAGACGCGAAGCGCGCTGAAGTCACAAGCCTGGCCTTCGGGTCCGCGGGCCGCGGCGACGAGATATTGCGGCTTATCACCGGAGGGATCGCTGACGCGATTGAGTTCGAACCAGGCGAGAGGACGCAAGTTGGCAGAGGCGGCGCCTTCACGAACGGCATCCGGAAGGTCGAGTTCGATGAAACGCCCAATTACCCAGCCGGAGATCGGAACGGTTTGATCTCCAGGCTGCGTAGTCGTATTGGCCTCAGCCGCACGAGAAGCGTTTTCACCGGGCGGACGAGTGGCCAATCCGCGAACGAGAAACCAATCTTCCTTTTTCGTTTCCGCCGGCTCGCCGGAGGAATCTTTTTCCTCCATGCTTTGCACCCAATCGGCAGTGGCGCGGCCGACGATCTCAACGGGAACGCCGCGGCTAAAATGGTAGAGGCGCGGCGTCGCTCGTCCGGGTTCGACGTGAAGATTTGTGGCCGTTTTGGTACGGCCGCGCGCCTGGACAGGCATCGTGCGAACCTGGTTCAGAAGTTTGACGCTGCGCTGCCACAACACCGGATCCATCAGATTTCGGGCGTCCACCCAGCCGACAGCGCCGGCAGCGGTGCGGACTTCGACGTTGTCATTGCGGCGAGCGATTATGGAGACGCGATCGCCATAGTGCAGCATCCCGAGCGGCTCGCGCACCTGCGCGACTCTGCCCCAGAGAGTCACGCTCCGCTCGCTGACGAAGGCTTCGCCCAGCGTTTCGTGCTTCGGCCGGAACCACCAGGCAAAGAAGCCCACGAGGCAAAGCAAAGGCACGGCAATGAGGAGTTTTCTCTTCATGCGCCGTCAACGACATCCACGTTCATGGCCTTCGCCGTCATTCCGCGTCCGTCTCGGTTGATTCCATAAAGATTGTACCTGAAAGTTTGCCAGCGCCACGGCCACTGAGGGCATTGCGTTTCTGCTAAGATGCGGGTGTGCAGAGCGCGAAATTTTGGATTGGATCGCGGAGGACACTCGATGAAGTCGTTCAATTCCCTTCAGCCAGTGGGTTTGCTAGCCCTGCGGCTGGCCCTGGGGATCATTTTCTTCTCTCATGGCTACCCGAAACTGGCACATCAGGGCGCTGGGATGCAGGGATTCTTTATGCAGCATGGGCTGCCGGGGAATTTCGTGTACATCGCAGGAGTCTTGGAAGTCTTCGGTGGGCTGCTGCTGGTGCTGGGGTTGTTCACGCGGGGAGCCGCGCTGCTGTTGGCGATTGAAATGGGAGTGGCGATCTGGAAAGTACACAGCAGCGGCGGCTACTTGGCCGTGCACGAGTACGAATTTCCTTTGACACTGCTGACGGCCTGCTTCGCGCTGGCTACCATAGGAGCAGGAACGATCTCGCTCGATTACCCGCTGTTTGAAAACGGAAAGAGCCGGACAAGGTTTTCCCAAAAGTCGAAAGTTTGAAGGTTTCGCCCCAGGAAAGAATGAGAACTAGGACGGCGCTGCGGTCGATGTCGCGGACATTCCCGTGTAGCCCTCCGGCACGGCAATCCAGAGGATGATATAGAGCAAGACACCCGTCCCCGCACAAAGGACCGCCAGCGCCCACAGCACCCGAACCAGGAGCGGGTCGAGATCGAAATAATCGGCCACTCCGGCGCACACACCCGCGATTTTTCGATCGTTGATCGAGCGCACAAGCCTCTTGCGCGAGTTGTAAGCAGGAGGGGCAGCTGGCGCCGCGACTTCCGGCTGTTTTGCGCCGCAGTTGTAGCAGAATTTCGATCCAGCCGCGATGTCCTTTTGACAATTTGGGCAATTCATCGAGTCACCCCCACAGAGTAGCTCCGACTTGCATTCCTATACCTAATACGTAAAGGAATCAAGGAAAGTTTCCCGAATCGACGGTCTAAACCCAAATTGGCTCAATACTCCAAGAGCTGCTTCACCGCCGCCGTGATATGGCCCGTCTGCGGGAGGATCACGTCCTCGAGCTTCGGCTGATACGCGCAAAACGTATCCATGGCGGCGACGCGCTTTACGGGGGCGTCCAACTCTTCGAAGAGTTCGTCCGCGATGCGCGCAGCGATTTCCGCGCCGTAGCCCCAGCTCAGCATGTCTTCATAGGCCACGATGACCCGGTGCGTCTTTCGAACCGTGGCGGCAACGGCTTCCCAATCATACGGAGAGAGTGAACGAAGATCGACGATTTCGACGGAGATGCCTTCGCGTTCGAGCTGCGCGGCGGCCACTTCCGTGCGATGGACCAAGGCGCCGTAGGTGATGATGCTTACATCCGTGCCTTCTCTTACCGTGCGCGCCTTCCCGAAGGGAATCGTAAAATCCGGCCCGGGATTTTCCGAGCGGTTGTAGGGCTGGCGGTACAGGTGCTTGTGCTCGAGAAACAGGACCGGGTCATCGCAGCGGATGGCCGTGCGCAAAAGGCCGGCTACATCGAGGGCGGTGGAAGGCATCACCACGCGGAGGCCTGGACAGTGCGTGAAGATCGATTCGCCGCTCTGGCTATGATAGACGCCGCCGCCGGTGAGGTAGCCGCCGATCGGCACGCGAAGAACCACCGGCGCTTTGAAGGCGCCGTTCGAACGCCAGCGCATCACGCAAAGCTCGTCGCGAATCTGCATCATGGCAGGCCAGATGTAGTCGAAGAATTGAATTTCGGCAACGGGCTTTAGCCCGCGGGTCGCCATGCCGATGGCGCGGCCGACGATGCTGGCTTCCGCCAGCGGCGAATTGAAAACGCGATCGCTCCCATACTTGCGTTGCAGCCCCGCGGTCGCTTTGAAGACCCCACCCTTCCCCTTCACGTGCTTGAGGCTGTCTTCACGGCTGGCGTCGGCCACGTCTTCGCCAAAAATCGTGATGCGCTCGTCCCGCGCCATTTCGTCGGGGAGCGTTGCGGCAACCATTTCGACCATGGTCTTGGGTGCGCCGTGAAGATGCGGTTGCGATTCGAATGCGGGAAAGGTGGGATCCACCTCAGGCGAATAGACGTTCGTCCGAACGGAGTCGACCGAAGGCTCTTCTGCGGCAAGAGCCTGATCGGCGGCTTCGCGGACTTCGTTGTCGATTTCGGCTTCGAGAGATTCAATCTGCTTCTGGTCGAGGACGCCTTCGCGGACCAGGACGAGGGCAAGTTTTGAAAGCGGATCGCGTCGAGCCTCCTCTTCGCGCTCTTCCGCGGATTTGTAGAGCTTCTCATCATCGGAGAGCGAGTGGGAATAAGGACGCGTCACATGCGCGTGGATGAGCGCCGGGCCGCGGCGCTCGCGGCAATACTCCACCGCCTCTTTGCAGGCGGAATAGCTTTCGAACGGATCCGTGCCGTCAACTTCCGAAACGTGCAATCCCGGAAAACCACGGACGAGTTTGGAAATGCTTCCGCCGGCGGTCTGTACTTCAACAGGAACAGAAATGGCATAGCCGTTATCTTCGATGAGGTAGAGGAGCGGAAGCTTTTTGGCGCAAGCGACGTTCAGGGACTCCCAGAATTCGCCCTCGCTGGTGGAGCCTTCACCACCTGAGACGTACACGATTTCATCGGGCTCGTGATTCACGTGTTCCCCGAGCGGCGCCTTCTTTGCCTGCGCCAGAGCCTTGGGGCGGCCTTCGTAATACAGAGTGGCTTCAGCAGCGCCCACGGCTTGGACGAATTGCGTGCCCGTGCAGGAGGACTTGCTGACGATGTTCCATTTTGCATGGCCCCAGTGGGAGGGCATCTGCCGGCCGCCGGAACTGAGGTCATCCTTTGCTCCGACTGCGGCGAGAAGGTTCTCCAAAGGAGTTACGCCAAGCATCAGGCAGAGAGCGCGGTCGCGATAGTAGGGGTAAAACCAGTCGACGCCGGGGCGGAGGAAGAGGCCCATAACGGCGGTGATCGCTTCATGCCCGGCGCTGGAAATCTGAAAATAGATTTTGTTCTGCCGCTTCAGCTGGATTTCGCGATCGTCCAGCCGCCGCGATAGGTACATCGTGCGGTAAAGGCGTATCAGGGTTTCGTGATCGAGGCCGTGAACTTTGGGGGCGTCAAGTTTTCCCACTTTGACGCGCGTTTGTGACGCCATTCGTTCTGCCCTCGCCTTTGGGATCGGGGTTCTTGCGTCCGCGGGATTCAATTATAGCGGATTTCGTTGTTCGCCTGCTTAAATTGACCCGTCAAGCGCATCCTAGCCGTGCCAGAAACAGACCAAATTGGCCTTATGATGACTTGTTCCAACACCAAGCGTTTGTGGGGTCGCGTTAATCGAGCGATTCGAACTGCTGGTCGGCTTTCTCGAATTCCGGGTCGAATTGCTGAATTACCTTCGGGGAAGCGCTCTTGAAAGGCTCCTCCGACGGGATACGCGCAACCCAGCGCTGCTCCGAAAGTCTTTCGTGGGAGGAAAAGTACAAACGCACGAGCAGGCCTACTTTGCCGTCGGCGGCGGATTTAGACTTTTCTGTAACGGACTCACTTGGCTTGTCCTTCGACTTTCCCTTGGCCTTGGGAGAAGGCGCCGGATTTTCCGCGGCCACCGTCTTGGCGGCCGGTTCTCCCGCGGGGCCCCCGGGGCGATCGAGTTTGTAGAGGAGTTTCTTGTCCAAGCGGAAAGCTTGCTTCCAGCCGTCGAGCTTGTGGCGCGCCAACTGCGCTTTTTCTTCGTCCGTGCCAAAGTCCAATCGGATGTAAATGTGGGACATACTTTGAGTCTGCGACGCGCTCGAACCTAAGTCAAGTTGGCCAGCCGAAAGACGTCGCGCGAATCGGAGCATCGGTCGGCCTTGTAAATTGGACTTGCAAACTATGGCGTTTCACGCCATAGTATTTCCTCGACTGGCCTCGGATTGGGTTCGAATGGAACTACCACGTCACAAGCGCTGGCGTTCGATCTCCGCGAGCATTTGCTTGCTCGTTGTCGTTATGCTTTATGCGCCCTTGGCGGGGGCAGCGTGGTTCTCGTATCAAGCTTCTTGCTGTACTTCTGATCAATGCCCGATCGCGGGGCATCACCACCAAAAAACTCCCGCAGCCCCTGCGAATCATATGGATTGCGGACATGACATGCCCGGAATGATGGCGTGCTCGATGTCTTGCTGCCACGATTCGGAACGCTCGATGCTTAGTGCTGTCGCGTTTGTGCTGCCTTCGCCAGTCGTGGTCGTGGTGCCGGCCGCGAGCAAGTCGCCTATCGAGACCACGAAACCCATGGATTTTCTGCGTTCCCTCGAACCGCTTTCTCCTCCTCCTCGACTCGACCCTGCGGCTGCCTGAGGCACCGCTCACTCTACTCACGTTCGCTGAGTCACCCGCGTCGCGGCGTCATCGCTGCGCAGTAACCCCATTACGAGGAGAAAAGTTCATGTCAGGCCATACTCGATTGTGCGGTTCCGCTTTTCGCAAACTGTTTTTGCCAGGCATAGTTTTGGTTCTAATTCTTCAAGGAATCGCCTTGGCCGGAATCTTCGGCACTGTTCGCGGCATCGTTCACGATGCGCAACACCGGCCCATTGAGAACGCGACTGTTGTGTTGCAGGCAAAGCAGTCCGATTGGAAAAAGGAGGCCGCCACGGATGGAGAAGGACGTTTTCAGATGGATGCCGTGCCTGCCGGCTTGTACACAATCCACATCGTGCGAGACGGGTTTCGCGACGTGAAGAATGACCTTACCGTCCTCCCTGATTCCGCGCCGCTGCTTCACTTTCCGATGGAACTGGCGCCGGTGCATCAGAGTGTGGAGGTCAGTGATTCCGCGCAGCCGGTTGACGCAGGATTCTCCACTGCCTCGGCAACACTGACGCGTGAGGATATTCAGGCTACGCCGGGCGCTTCCCGGACGAACAGCCTCGAATTCATTACCGCCTACACACCCGGCGCCTATATGGTTCACGATCAACTACACATCCGCGGCGGCCACCAGGTTTCCTGGCTGATCGACGGCGTACCCGTTCCGAACACCAACATCGCTTCCAACGTCGGCCCACAATTTGATCCCAAGGACATCGACGTCGTGGAGATCCAGCGCAGCGGTTACTCCGCGGAGTACGGCGATCGGACCTACGGTGTTTTCAACGTGATTCCGCGCTCGGGTTTCGAACGCAACCGTGAAATCGAACTCGCCGCCACCTACGGCAGTTTCCATTCCACCGACAGCCAGATCAGCTTCGGCGATCACACGGATCGTTTCGCCTATTACGCCAGCATCAGCGCTAATCGCACCGATGTGGGCCTGATGACGCCGGAGCCGCAAGAGCGGCACGACAACAACAACGGCGTTGGCGGCTTCACTTCGCTGATTTTCAACGCGACGAAGGCAGATCAACTTCGCTTCGTCGGGTCGGCTCGAGCGGACTATTTTAAAATTCCGAACACGGCCGATCAGCAGTTCATCGGCGTGCGCGATATTCAGCGCGAACGGGATGTCTTCGGGAATTTCTCCTGGGTGCACACCGCCAAGCCGGGCATTCTCGTTACGCTCGCGCCGTTCTACCATTGGAATCGCTCCGCCTATGACGGCTACGATCGCCCGGATCCAAGTCTGCCTCCCGGCAACCAGGACACACGGATCATTCCAAGCGATCACCATGACTCTCACTATGAAGGTGGCCTCGCGACTCTAGCTGTCACGCGCGGTAGGCACAATGCACGCGCCGGTCTCTATGGCTTCGCGCAGCAGGACGACGCATTCTTTGGTCTCGTGGCTGCCGACGGCTCCAGTGCGCCGCTCAGCCAAACGGAACGCCCAAGAGGCGGGCTCTTTTCTCTCTTCGCCGAAGACCAGTACCGCGCTACCGACTGGCTCACGCTCAATGGCGGGTTCCGCTACACGCATTTTTCTGGCGGGCTCTCCGAAGACAACGTCAATCCGCGCGTCGGCGCTGCGCTTCGCGTGCCGAAGCTTCACTGGGTCTTCCGCGCCTTCTACGGCCGCTACTATCAGGCTCCGCCTCTTCTCACGGTTTCCGGACCGCTCTTGCAGCAAGCCATCGATCAGGGGTTTGACTTCTTGCCGCTGCGCGGCGAAAGGGACGAACAGCGCGAATTCGGCCTGACCATTCCCATCCGCCGCTGGGAGTTTGATATTTCCAATTTCCAGACGCACGTTCGGAATTTCTTCGATCATGAGGTGCTCGGCAATGCCAATATATTCTTTCCGCTGACGATCGATCGTGCCCGCATTCACGGTTGGGAACTGACCACGCGCTCACCGCGCATCGCGAATCGCCTCCAGGTTTATCTGACCTATTCCCATCAGTTCGTGGAAGGCTCCGGAGCGGTCACGGGTGGCCTCACCGATTTCACACCGCCGGACCAAGGATTTTTTCTCCTCGACCACGACCAGCGAGATACGCTTGGCATCGGCTTTCACGGCACTTTGCCGTGGCGCACGTTCGCGTCCGGGAATCTGAGCTACGGATCCGGATTCCTCGACGGCGATGGCCCCAACCATCGACCCGGCCACACGGAGTTTTCGCTCTCGCTCGGAAAATCCTTCGGCGAGCGTTTCTGCGTGTCATTCACCGCGCAGAACATCAGCGATTCGCACTACCTGCTCGACAGCGCGAATACACTCGGCGGGACGCACTGGAATTATCCCCGGCAATTCACCGGAGAGCTTCGCTACCGCTTTCATTTCCGATAGTGTGAAAGAGGGTTCGTTGCACGGGCGGGGGATTTGGAAAAATCGTCTTGCTCAAAAGGGCCGCACCAGTTCCAATGACTGCGGCGCGTTCGAAGCCCTAGTGGGCAGGAATACATTCGTGAACCTGATTCAAGAATCAAAAAGCCTCTTTCGTCTGACTCGCTTTGGCATGGTTAATTGCTTTCTGGTGAGAGAAGAGGACGGCCTCACTCTGGTTGATACAGGTCTCGCCGGCTCAACAGTTGGGATACTCCGAGCAGCAAGCGCTTTGGATTCGACGATCTGCCGAATCGTTCTGACACACGCTCATATTGATCATGTGGGCTCTGTTGACGCGCTCCTCCGCGAGCTTCCGGCAAGCGAATTCTTCGTTGGGCAACGTGAATCTCGCTTGTTGACTGGTGACTTCACATTGGATGCTGGCGAAAATGGTAAGAAACTTCTTGGTTTCCCAGGCGTGAAATCTCGGCCGAACCGTTGCCTCAACGATGGCGACCGTGTCGGCTCTCTGCAAACTATCTCCTCCCCCGGACACACGCCGGGCCACATGGCGTATCTGGATGTCAGGGATGGTTCCCTGTTGGCAGGCGATGCGTTTACAACCCAGACTGGCGTGGTTGCCGCCGGCGTACTTAAACTCTATTTTCCGTTCCCTTGGATGTTCTCCTGGAATCGCGAATTGGCCGCCGAGAGCGCTCGGAAACTCCATAACGTGAAACCAGCCCGTCTTGCCGTCGGTCACGGAAAAACGATTAAGTCTCCGCTTGCGGCGATGGACCGAGCCGTTGAATTGGCCTTCCAGCAGTGCGGGAAAATGTTAGACTGACGTGACTTTCGGATGGCGATGGAGTTCGCCACAACCGCCCCGGCGATTTTTGCCGGGGCTGATGACTCCTGGCAGCCTAGCGGCTCCAGGAGTTTTTTGCTTAATAGGTCGCAAGGTATTCTCTGGTGCGCCCAGCCGGGCCGCGGATTGGAGCAGCATTGCGTATTGCACTGATTGCGATCTTTGGCGCGATTGGCACGCTTGCGCGTTACGGCCTTCAGGGCGTCGTGCAAATTCGTCTGGGGAGCACCTTTCCCTACGGCACGTTGGTGGTTAATTTGTCGGGGTGTTTCCTCCTGGGCTTGATCGGGCAATTCACGATGAATCACATGGTGATTTCTCCGGACTGGCGCGTGGCCATTGCCGTTGGTTTCTTCGGCGGTTACACGACGTTTTCCAGCTTTGGCTGGGAGACGGCAAAATTGCTGGAAGAAGGCGCGTGGCTCCGCGCGTCAGCTTATGTGGGCGCAAGCGTCGTCGCCGGCCTCCTCCTGAGCGTCGCCGGAATTCGCCTGGCAAACAAGTTTTGAGAGCCCGACGGTAAGCCTGGGTTCACGAGTCACCAGTCACAAGTCACCAGTCACGAATCACGAGGTTCACCCATGACACACGAAAAATTCGAAGGTGAGCGCACCCTGATGCGCATCCACATCGGCGAATCGGACAAATGGCACGGAAAGCCGCTCTACGACGCCATTGTGGAGATGCTGCGCAAAGACGGCTTTTCCGGCGTGACCGTGCTGCGCGGCGTGGCGGGCTACGGCGGGTCGAGCGTCTATCACACCGACAAGATTCTCCGTTTGTCCCAGGACCTGCCCATCGTGCTCGAGGTCATTGAATCCACCGAGCGCATCGAGAAAATTCTTCCCCGCCTCGACGAAATGGTCGAAGGCGGCCTCATCACCCTTGAGAAAGTCCGCGTCATCCTCTACCGGGCCGCCAAAAAATAACGCAACTCTTGCCTTGGAGCAGTGTATAAAGATGACGATGAGAATTCTAAGTCGGGTATTACTCATCCTTTTCCTGTCAGAGTCAGTTGCGGACTCGGACGCGAGAATTTCTTTCTGTGATCTAGTCCGAAATCCCGGAAAGGTCAACGGGAAGGAAGTCACCATTCGCGCTACGCACCGCTATGGATTTGAGTGGGAGGAACTTTACTGCCTTGACTGCTTGGACAAAGGCAAGGCCTGGCTCGAGATACCTGCCGACATAGATGACGCTTCTCAGAAGGCGCTGAAGCGCGCTCCCAAAGGCGCAGGCATCATCAATCTCACAGTCAGCGGAACTTTCATGAGCGGTAGTACCCATGGCCACCTCAATGGTTATCGATATAAGTTTGTGGCGAAAAAGATCACCGATGTCTCGGTGATCTTAAAGGGTATGAAATCACCAGCGGAAGAGAAAGAAGCGGAGAAGCACTGGGCATGCGGGGGAACTAACCCCAAATAGTCCGCTACCGCAGAATCTCTTCATGGCCGACGCTCCCCAAGAACAATCCTGGCTGAACCGCACCGTCCTCGGAGTGGGACTCACCAGCCTCTTCAGCGACTGGGGCCACGAGATCGCGACCGCAGTGCTGCCTGCCTTTCTGGCGACCATCGGCGCAGGGCCGGTGTGGCTCGGCGCCATCGAGGGCATCGCCGACGGCCTCTCCAGCTTCACCAAACTCGCCGCCGGCCACTACACGGACCGCCTGAAACGCCGCAAGCCTCTCGCCGTCTTCGGCTATGCGTTCACGGCGATTTCGACGGCATCATTCGCGTTCGCCGCGCACGCGTCTCATGTGCTTTTGGCGCGATCCGCGGCATGGTTGGGCCGCGGCGTTCGCTCGCCCGCGGAGAAAGCACTGCTTGCGGCGGATGTGCCACCGAACGCTTACGGCCGCGCCTTCGGTTTCGAACGATTGATGGACACGGTGGGCGCGATCGCTGGCCCACTTACGGCTCTCTGGCTGCTAGAAGCGACCAACCATTCCTATCGCAAAGTTTTCCTCTGGACGCTCCTCCCCGGGATGGTCGCAGCAGCAATCTTCTGGATCTTCGTGCGCGAGCGGCCCATCGCGGCGCGGCCTCAGCGCACTTTCTTACTGGACCTCAAAGCGCTGCCGATTCCCTTCCGGCGCCTGCTGCTGGGCGTCGGCATTTTCGGCGCGGGCGATTTCTCGCACTCCCTGCTGATCCTCTACGCTTCGCGCATGCTGGCGCCAGTGCACGGCATGGCGCGCGCCGCGAGCATTGCCGTCGGCCTCTACGTGTTGCACAACGTCTTCTATGCGTGCTCAGCGTATCTCAGCGGCTGGTTGAGCGACCATGTTCCAAGCCGCAAAGTCGTCCTCGCAGCAGGTTATGGTCTCGCCGGAGTCACTGCGATTCTTCTTTGCACCGGCACACAATCGCTTTGGCTGCTGGCGGTGATCTTTGTCTTCGCCGGCGTTTACGTCGGCACGGAAGAAGCGCTCGAAGACTCTCTTTCCGCCGAGCTTGTCCGCAAAGAGCAGCACGGCATGGCCTTCGGCACCCTCGCCGCGGTCAATGCCGTCGGCGACTTCCTGTCCAGCCTCCTTGTGGGATTCCTCTGGAGCGCCTTCAACGTCCAAACCGCTTTCGGCGCCTCCGCGCTCCTTTTCATCATCGGTGCTATATTGATTCTGCGGCTTCGCTAAGAGTCCGGTTCAAACCTTCGCCATGCCCGACGAGTCCACAGCCACTCCCCGCGACTTTCTCGCCGTCGAGCGAACCTTTCTCGCCTGGATTCGCACCGGACTCGCTCTCATGGGCCTCGGCTTCGTCCTCGCCCGCTTTGGAATTTTCTTGCGGGAATTCAACCTCAATCAGCCCAATCTTCCATCGCGATCATACGGCCTCTCCCTGTGGTTAGGTACCGCGCTGATTTTTCTGGGTGTGCTGGTCTGTCTGCTTTCGCTTGTCCGTTACCGCCGGCTGCTGCAGCAGCTCCAGCGGCCCGGAGCCTTGCTCTCGCGCCCTTCGGCGCTGGCCATCACGGCCGCGCTGGTCCTCGCCATCCTTGGAGTGGCCATGGCGGTTTATCTGATTTCCGTGCGACCCCTCGCCCAGAATAATGCTTCCAAATCTCAGGAGACTTCCATGGCGATTCCAGAGAGCGGCATTCTTCGCACTGCCAGCAATCATTCCGTCGACGAAACCGTCGCCCGACTGCAATCCATCCTGCAAGCCAAAGGCGTCAAGCTCTTCACCATCGTCGACCACAGCGGCGAAGCCGCAAGCGCCGGCCTGAAAATGCCAAACACCAAGCTGCTGATCTTCGGCAATCCCAAGGCCGGCACACCGCTGATGCTCGCTTCGCCCAGCTCCGCTCTCGACCTCCCGCTCAAAATCCTCGTCGCCGAGGACGCCGCCGGCAAAGTCTGGATCTCCTACAATGCGCCTGCCTATCTGCAGACACGCCACCACTTCCCTCCCGACCTCCTTCCCAATATCGCCGTGATTGAAGTGCTCGCCGCCAAAGCTGCCGAATAGAAAACTGCCCCTCTTCCCTCGGGATGTCTTTGAATTCTGTGGACTGTGTGCGCTCTGCGTAAAATCCGTGCATTTTCTGTCTTGCACCGCAATACGCCGCATGGTAGCCTTGGCGAATAAAAGGCGAATTCAATGAAAGGGGCTTTTGATGCCGGAATCGCTTGCCGTCCGAAGAGCTGGCATTTCGACAGCAGTCACGCCCGTCCATGAGGCCCTGGATGCCTTCGCCTCGCGCGATCATACCGGCGAGGTACTCACCGCAGTCCGCCATTTTCCTGCGCGCGAGGCGCAATGGGCAGAATTTCCGGCCTGGGTGCATCCGAACCTCGTTTCCGCGTACGCCGCCAAGGGCATTCGCCGCCCCTATACGCACCAGGCTGCGGCGGCGGAGGCGGTTCACGCCGGCAAGAATGTGGTCATCGTCACGCCCACGGCTTCTGGCAAAACGCTCTGCTACAACCTGCCAATCCTGAATGCCATTCTCGAGAACTCAGATACGCGCGCGCTCTATCTCTTTCCAACGAAGGCCCTCGCGCAGGACCAACTCGCAGAACTCTACGATCTCAACCAGCGCCTGGAGAACTGCTTTGGCGTTTTCACCTACGACGGCGACACGCCCGCCGACGCGCGCAAAGCCATTCGCGAAAAAGGCCACGTCGTCCTGACCAACCCGGACATGCTGCACACTGGGATCCTCCCGCACCACACGCGCTGGACGCGCCTCTTCGAAAATTTGCGCTACATTGTAATCGACGAGCTGCACACCTATCGTGGCGTTTTTGGCAGCCATTTGTGCAACGTGCTCCGGCGTCTCCGCCGCATCGCGCGCTTCTACGGCCGCGACCCGCAATTCATTTGCTGCTCCGCCACAATTGCCAATCCCGGAGAGCTGGCAAGGCGGCTTCTCGAATCGGACGTCGAAGTTTTGGACGCCAACGGCGCGCCTGCAGCGGAAAAAACTTTTGTTTTCTACAATCCACCTGTCGTCAATCGCGCTCTTGGCATCCGCCGCAGCTACATCAATGAATCCTCGCGCGTGGCGCAGGAATTTCTGAATCGCGATCTGCAAACGATGGTCTTCGCGAATTCCCGCTTGCACACCGAAGTCCTTCTTACCTATTTGCAGCAGGCCAATCCACAACCTCCGGGAAAACCGGAGTCCATTCGCGGCTACCGCGGCGGCTACTTGCCGAACGAGCGGCGCGAAATCGAGCGCGGCCTACGCGATGGAAAAATTCGCGGCGTGGTTTCGACCAGTGCGCTCGAGCTAGGCATTGATGTCGGCTCGCTCGATACCGTCGTCATGGCCGGCTACGCCGGCACCATCGCCGCTACCTGGCAGCGTGCGGGGCGCGCCGGACGCCGCGGCGGAAGTTCCTGCGCCGTGCTGGTCGCGTCCTCCGCGCCACTCGATCAGTTTATCGTGCGCCATCCGGACTATTTTTTCGGCAACACTCCCGAGCACGCGTTCATCCAGCCAGATAATCTTGAAATCCTCATCAACCACCTGAAATGCGCCGCGTTCGAATTGCCCATCGCCCCGGGCGAAAGATTCGGCGATGCGGATTTGCCCGATCTGTGCGCAAGGCTCGCCGAGGCCGGTTTTCTGCATCTCGCCGGCGAAAACTACCACTGGACGCAGGAAGCCTATCCCGCCGATACCATCAGCCTGCGCTCGGTGACCAGCGACAATTTTGTGATCATCGATATCACCGGCGCGCCAAACGTCATCGGCGAAATCGATTTTCCAAGTGCGCTGGTCTTCCTTCACGAAAAAGCCATTTACCTTCACGGCGGCCAGCAGCACCACGTCGAGCATCTCGATTTCAAAGAGCGCAAGGCCTACGTCAAGCACGTCGACGTCGACTACTACACCGATGCGGTTCGACACACGCAAGTCCGTGCCCTGGAGATTGCCGAGCAAGCACGCGTGAGTGAATCCCATCGAGAGGTCCCTGCAGCGCGGGCGCACGGCGATGTCCTCGTTCGCTCCCAAGTCGTCGGCTTCAAGAAAATCAAATTCTTCACCAACGAAAACATCGGCGACGGCAAGCTCGAACTTCCCGAAAACGAAATGCACACGACGTCTTACTGGATCACGCTGGAGCGCCCGCTGCTCCAATCACTTCCCTTCTCTGTGAGCGAGCGCCAGAGTGGGATGTTTGGTTTGCTGCACGCGCTCGAATCCGTAGCCACGTTCCTCCTCATGTGCGACCGGCGTGACCTCGGCACCGCTATCGGCGAGCGTCCTCCCGATGCTTCGGTGGGACAGACATTCCAGTCTGTCCCTTCACTCGATCCGCTCTCGAGCCGCGATTTCACTCCATCCCGCATGGAAGATGTTATCTCCGCCAACACGAAGGAATTCTTCGAGCCAAATTTGTATCTCTTCGATGCCTACCCTGGTGGCATCGGCTTTTCCGAGCCGCTTTTTCGAACACACCATCTGCTCGTCCAGAAGACGCGCGAGCTAATCTCTTCCTGTGGCTGCGAACAGGGTTGCCCATCGTGTGTGGGCCCCGCAGGTGATCTTGCCCCGCGCGCAAAAGAAGCGGCCCTCGCGATTCTCGACCACTTGTGTGCCTAGATGGCTGCGATCGCCGACAAATTCTCGAGACTCTCCGCTCTGAAACCCGCGCGCCCCGTGGCGGCGAGGCCCACCGCCCTTAGAGCCCCAGACGAGGAAGACTCCCTCGCGCGCCTGCTCGGCGCGGGTGTTGCCAAGAATCATTTCGGTGAACATCTTTCGGTCCGCAATTGGTTTTCCACGCCTGAATATTTGGAAGCTTCCTCCGCCTCGCTCGACTTGCTCTCTCGATCACGCGATGAATCGCTCTCCCGCAGAACGCGCGCGGCGTTAACAGATCCGGAAAAATGGCTCTTCCTGGATACCGAAACGACGGGGCTTTCAGGAGGCACGGGAACCTACGCGTTTCTCGTGGGCCTGGCCTGGTGGGATGCCGGCGGCCTGCAGGTCGAGCAATTCTTCATGCGCGATTTCTCCGAAGAACATTCCCTTCTTCATGAGCTCTGCGGGCGTCTCGCCGAACGCCCGGTCCTCGTCACCTTCAATGGAAAATCTTTCGATTGGCCGCTCCTGGAGAGCCGCTTCACGATGACGCGCTCCATCGCCGTGCCAAAACTGGCGGCGCATCTCGATTTGCTACATCCGGCGCGGGCTCTCTGGAAGCTTCGGCTCGGCTCCGTCCGCCTCGTCGAACTGGAGCGCCACGTCCTCGACGTGCCAAGGCTTGGCTGGCGCCGCGATGATGACGTCTCGTCAGCGCTGATCCCACAATTTTATTTTGACTACCTGCGCGGCGGCCCCATGGAGCCCCTTGCAGGAGTTGTGCGGCACAACCAGATGGATTTACGCGGCCTCGCCGCTCTCTTCGGCAAAATCAACACCTTGCTTTCCGAACCGGGCGCCGCGGCGGAGACTCAAAGCCTCGATCTTTTCGGCCTATCAAGATTTCTGCAACGCCGGGGAGAGACCGACCGCGCACATTTGGCGTGTTCTCAAGCGTTAGAGATCGGACTCCCGGCTGAGTTTCGCCCAAAAGCGCGCCGCGAGCTCGCGCTGATGGCGAAACGCAGGGGCGAACACGAACGCGCCGCTGAAATCTGGCAGGAGATTGTTGCCGATCCCCAAGACGGGATCTACGCCTGCGAGCAGCTTGCCATCCACTTCGAACGCCACGCCAGGAATCTGAGCCGCGCGGCGGAATTCGCGCACCTTGGTCTGGCAAAACTCAGGTGTCAGCGCAGTGCCTCGCGCGATCCATTCCTCGCTGCTCGTTCCACATGGCTGGAGCAAAAATTCTTGCATCGGATTGCACGTTTGCAGCATCAGATGCCAATCAGCGACGGCTTGGCAAGGCCGCTTGCTCTTTCACGCTCCACCGGTGAAACGGAAGCGGAGAGCCGATACCGACACCGTTAACCCTTTTCCCCTGTCCCTCAATTCAAAGGAGGAAATCGGATGGAAAGTTCAGCCGCAAAACAGCAACCTATGGCAGGAGGTAGTATGGCCACTGCCGAACAAGCGTATCTGCGTACCGAACTGGAACAGCGCCGCGAGCGCCTTCACGCGGCTTTGCATTCGCCCGCCGCCGATGCTTCTCTTTCGCAACTGCTGACGGCTGTGGATGCGGCGCTGAGCCGAATCGATCAGGGGACATTCGGGCTCTGTGAGAAGTGCCACGATTCCATCGAAGCGGAGCGCCTGCTGGCCGATCCTTTGGTGCGGTTCTGCCTCGATCATCTTACGAGTGCCGAGCAGCGAGCCTTGGAGAGTGACCTTTCCCTGGCCGCACGCATCCAGCGAAGGCTCTTGCCGAAGCTTAGTCTGGCGCCGCCAGGCTGGGGCGTTCGCTATCACTATCAACCCGCCGGGATGGTGAGCGGCGATTACTGCGACCTCCTTGAAGCAGAAGGCGGCCTGCTCTTTATGATCGGGGATGTCTCCGGCAAGGGTGTTGCTGCGTCGATGCTCATGAGCCATCTCCATGCCACATTTCGCAGCCTCGCCGAGGCCGGCCTCCCACTCGATCACATGGTAGAAGACGCCAACCGCATATTCTGCGAAAGCACTCTTGCCGGACAATTCGCGACTCTCGTCGTAGGACGAGCTGCGCACGATGGTTCGGTGGAATTTGTAAGCGCGGGCCATCTCCCTTTACTTCACATCCATCGTGACGGAGCGACGCCGAAGGATTCCACGGGAGTGCCTTTGGGAATGTTCTGTAACACACGATTCCCGGTCCATCGGCTCACGTTGTCTCAGGGTGACACCCTTTTTCTCTATACCGACGGTTTGACGGAAGCACGAAATCTCGCAGGCCAAGAGTATGGTCTCGAGCGAATCCGCACTCTGGCGGCGCGGCACACTGGGATAGAACCTGATGGGCTAATCTCCAAATGTCTCGAAGACCTCTCGATCTTTAGGGAGGGATTGAAGCAAACGGACGATTTGACGCTTCTCGTCGTTCGCCGTGCGGATTAAGAATCCCTGGCTCTGAAAAAATTGAAGACTTAGAGCTACGTCGCTTGCCGCGAAATTGTTTTCTGCGAATCCAAAGATCATGGTGGTCTTCGCGGGAGCCGTAGACTCGAGCCGTTGCGACGGCTGTGGCGCCATCGGCCAGTCGATCGCTTTCGTGAGGCCGTCAAACACCTTGCGCGTCGTGCCTTCCATCGTCACGCACTCGGCTCCGAAGCAGTACAGGAAAACGCCGCCATCAGGGCCATCAAAGGAAAAGAACTTTGGCCGGCGGAACAGATTCGAACGGTCCGAGTATTTCTTTTCAAGCGCCTCTGAGTACTGTCCGGAGAAACGCGTTGCATGTTCTTCACTGTCCAGGCGCAGCCGCGTAACAAGCACAATTCGCTTGCTCTGCTTCTCTTCGTACAGCGCATACTTGTCGCCACCCCAGGCAGCTGCAAGGGTTTTCGCGCGCGTGTCGTCAAGGAATTGCTTCAGGACTTCCTTCCAACCGAACTCGCCCATTACGTTTTCGTCGAGCTTTGACCAGCCGCTGCCGAGCAATTTCTCGAGAAGCGGCAACGTGACGCCCTGTGGAACTCTGCCGGAGCGATAGAGCGCGGGGTGGAGAATTTGTTGTGTGGAAACGGGTGGCCTCTCGAACAGACCGGGAAGTCCCGACCATCCGGTATCTTTCAGAATTGCCGCCGAAAACGTTAAACCACCCAGATACGGAAAGATCAAGGCATCCTTGATGAAGGGAGGCGCCTTCTGAAGCGTTGGCGAGCTGCCCAGATCGCCCATTAACATGGACGGATCAAATTCCGGGAGATCCTTGAGGGATCTTCCCGTGCCGAGCATGAGGTAGTCGATCATGGCGACCATCGCGCTGCCTTCCAACACGGCATCGCGCGCCAGCTCGGCATCTTCGTTGGGACGGGCCACCTTCAGCCACACCTCAATCTGAAAATGTTGATCCTCCAGGGCATGGGTCAATTCGTGGGCCATCACCATGCGCTGTTCCGAGAGCGGGCTCCAATCCGCGATATAAAACTCCCGCGTCTTCGGATCGTAGAGCCCCTCTACCTGTTCCGTAAGCACGTTTACCATAAAGGCGTCCAGGTCGAAGCCTTTGGGAATCAAGCCGAATGCTTCCGCGCTGCGCGCGCCGGCGTAGCGTTCAGCGAGCGTTTTCTCTTCATTCATCTGCTTGATGACATACGCGCGAATCTCCTCGCGCGCACGCAAGGATTTCTTCAGGGGTGTGCGCAGCTTCAGGCCGGTAATCTCACTCATCTTGCTGAGAACTTCGTCGGCGGCAGCAATAAATTCGGCATCCGATGTGACCTTGGCATCCCC
Organism: Acidobacteriota bacterium; assembly: GCA_003224055.1. Classification (GTDB taxonomy): domain Bacteria; phylum Acidobacteriota; class Terriglobia; order Acidiferrales; family UBA7541; genus Acidiferrum. The sequence goes on from QHYE01000129.1 coordinate 26,218, forward strand.
GGAAGGGGAAGCGACAGCCGCTGCCTGCCCGCGCACACGAGTCGTGTTGAAGAGGCAGACGGCGCCCAAGAAGAGAACATAGAGTCTGAAAGGGATGAATTTCACTTGAGAAGCCATGTTCTTTAAGAGTATGACCAAGTAGCAGGCAACTCGGAAAGAGGAATGTTCTCCCCAATCCGGGCGGCTTGTTCCGAATCCTTAACAAGATGGTAATGCTGCTATAATCCGACCACTGCAGTTATCTCTCTGTTGGGGTATACATGCATCCTGGTCTTCGTCTGCGGCAGGCCCGCGAGCGACTCGGACTGACCTATCGAGAAGTGGAGAGCGCGAGCTACGAGCTGGCAGCGCGCCGGGGGCGTTCCGAATTCATATTGCACATCAGCCGGTTGGCGGAAATCGAAAACCGGGGAGTTGTACCCGGCTTGCACAAGCTCTATACGCTTGCCGTTGTTTACCATTTGAATCCGCACGACATCTTGCGATGGTACGACATTCCGATTGATGAGTGCTTCAATGACGGAACCACGATCCCATCTCCGCAAACCCATTTAATGGCACCGCCGGCCTCCCTACGGATCCCCATGAGATTTGATCCCGCCTTCGATCCGCGGCGCACGGAGTTTTTGTCGCGCATGGTGGAGAAATGGGGCCACTTTGAGGGCGTTCTTACAAATGGCGATAGCCATCACGTATATGGCTATATTGGGACGTCGGACCGGCGCATGGTGCCGCTGCTGCGGCCAGGCAGCATCGTGCTCGTAGATGTATCGATGCGCAAGATTGACAGTGACTGGACTACCGAACATGACCGCCCTATGTACTTCGTCGAAGTACGCAATGGCTACCGCTGTGGATGGTTCCACCAGGATGGTGCGCGGCTCGTGATGCAGCCGCACCCGCTTTCTCATTGCCTGCCTGAAACATGGCGCGTGCCGGAAGAGGCGGAAGTTGTGGGCCGTGTGACCGGCGTGGTCACGCGGTTGAACGGGCCTGGGTGCATTCCTCCTGCAGAATTTCAAGCAGCACGCGGAGATTCGAACAGAAAAGCTCCTTAAGGTAGTCCGGCGACTGCTCCGGCATTAGAACGCGGTACGATTCCATGTTGCGCCAGTGAATGATCGCGCTCTGCAATCCCCCCTGCATGGTGGACAGGCAAGTTCGTAAGTCTTGTTGCTGAACGGAAAGCGGCGTTTCGAGAAACCTTTCAAAAACCTGTTCATGGCAGAGTCCGATGGCCTGCTGTAGCGCTTCATCCGGATACAGCGCGGCCAGCCCCGCGTGTTCGTACCGGCCGCTGGAGAGATCCCGCAAGGAAGCGACATACATCAGACGCGCCAGGAGTCCTGGAATCCCCGCCAGTGTAGTTAGCGTGAAATCCTGAACGATTTTGCGGTTTTGCTGGAGTTGCGTCAGCGTTCTCATGCGGCCGTGTGTTCCGTAGACAGAACGTTTTGAGACCCAGATCCCTGCCCAAGTGGCCCCCTCTTCATGATTATCACGAGGAGGGCCATGCCCTTGAAAAAGACAACATTAGTCCTGGCAGTTTCCGCCTTGGCAGCTTTGATCGTACTTCCCGTTATTCACTCAGTCAACCACTTGGCTGGCATCGACCGGACGCTCCGGGCGGATGGTGCACCGCTGCCGCCGCCCATTCCGCCAAAATCAGGTTATCTAGATTTCGCAGCATGAGTGTTTTCTAATCTGTGTGACGGCCGGAGTGGCTCCGGCCGTCTTACTACCTGGGGGCCATTTCTCGGATCGCGTTAACTATGTTCTAGACAGTTGCAAACGTGCTAAGATGCGCCCGGAATGGCCAAGATCGTCACTCTTGAAAACGGGCTCTGGGCGCTTGCCGTTCTGCTCATGGCGGGACTCTTTGCCTTGCTCCTCTACCGCGCGAATCATCGGGTGTACCCATACCTGTCCGGCTACGTACTGATTGCCCTCTTGCAGAGCCCGCTTCTCTTCACGACTTACAGAGTCTGGGGATTTGATTCCCGTACTGCGAGTAATATCGCGTGGGGGATACAGGGTTTGGTCATCACCGCTCGAGCGCTCGCCGTAGCTGAGATTTGCCGGCGAGTGCTGGCAAAGTATCGCGGCATCTGGGCGCTGGCCTGGCGCATGCTCCTCGCTATTGCCGGTCTCGTCCTGGTCTACGCTTGGGCGGTTTCCAGACTAAACTGGCCACAAGCTGTCTTGAATGCCGACCGCGGACTCGAACTTGCAATTGCCGTCGCGATCGTCATTCTGTTTCTATTCGTGAAATACTACGAGATCATCGTGGAACCAACAGTTCTTTACTTGTCCATCGGTCTTTTCCTCTTTTCATGTTTCTCTGTCTTGAACAACACGATCTTGGAGAATTGGTTGCACTCCTACGCAACGCTCTGGAATCTGCTCGGCACGCTGGCGTTTATCGCAAGTTTGCTTCTTTGGATTTGGGCCGTCCGCGAGGAGCAGCCCGAGACTCCGTTGGAACCGGAATTGATTCCCAAAGGTGCGTATCACGCTCTCGTGCCGGAGATCAATTATCGCCTCAAGGCTTTGAATGAACAGCTGAGCCAATTCTGGCGTGTGGAGGCAAATAGATCTTGAGCTTGTCTTTTTACGCTTTCTTCGGGCTGGTTGGCATTCTCTTGTTGCTGTTCGTGTGGGCGGCACGAAAGAGCGGCAAACAGGAAAGAACAGCTAGAGCTCTCGAGGAGTGTGGACGCGGGCATGTCGGTCATTTGCCGCAGATAAGGCAAGCTCTTGCAGAGACCGATAGGCTTTATATTTCCCGGAAAGCACCAGCTTTCGTGGCGAGGCGCGTGCGGCAGGAGCGCCGCCGCGTCGCCCTGGTTTATCTTGCTGCAGTACGCGACGATTTCCAAAGTCTATTGCGGACGGCAAGGATAATCGCCCGGCTTTCGCCGGAAGTGGTACCGCTGCATGAATTTGAGAGGGTTCGTCTGACGGTAGTGTTTGCCTGGCACTATCAGATGGTTCGCTTGCAATTGCGTGCGGGGCTGATCCCGATTCTAGGACTGGATGGCTTGAGCGACCTTGTCAGCGGTTTGAGCGTTCGAATGGAAATAGCCATGAATGAACTCGGAGAACGCGCCGCGCTCGCTGCTGAGATGGCGTCATCGCTCGATGGGCGTGGCCCCCACGTTGCTTAGCAGAATCTCGTCCACAGCGGCAAGCAACTCGTTTGCCTTAAAAGGCTTCTGCAGGACGTGACGGCCGACACCGGCGCCTTTCTCCCCCGCGTTTCCCGGTGAAGCGACGGCGCACATCCAGATCACCCTGCGATTTAGAGCGGGCTTATGTTGCGACAGCCACTTTTCCAGGTGGTCTCCGTTTGCAGTATCGAGAACTTCCACATCCGCGACGATCAAATCGAAATCCACTTTCTCAAGCAAAGTCCGCGCTTCTTGCGTGTCCCTCGCCGTCTGAACTCGATGCTCGCGTCCCCTCAGAATCGTTCCGACGGCCTCCAGGACGGACTCGTCCTGATCCACGAGTAGAATTCGCCCTTCCCTCCCGCTGGCCGTCGCTTGCGCCGGCGCGAACGTCGGCATTGACACCGTGGTTTGAAAGGGCAATTCGATGGTGAACGATGCGCCGCGCGTTGGGATATTCCTGACCCGGATTGTTCCGCCGTGCTCGGTGATAATTCCGTAACAAATACTTAATCCCAGCCCCGTTCCTTTGCCAACAGGTTTGGTCGTGTAAAAGGGATCGAAGACGCGGGAAGCGTCCTGCACGCCGGGACCGCTGTCTGTGAACTCGATAGAGATGCGGTCGCCATTGGTTCCCGTGCGTACCCAAAGGTCGCCGTCTTTGGATTGCTCCAGGATCGCATCCACTGCGTTGTTCACCATATTCAGAAAGACCTGCTGCAACTGATAAGGATCCGCGGCGGTGACCGGCAGATCCGGCGCCAGGTCCAGGTGGACGCGGATGTTGCTCATGCGCAGGTCATAATCGCGAAGCGCCAGCGTGTCTTCCAGGATCTGGTTAATTCTTGCTGCAACCCTCTCCGGCTTGTGCTGCCGTGCGAAGCTCAGGAGGTTTTGTACGATGCGGTGCGTGCGCTGCGCCTGTTTGTAGAGTTTGTCTGCGTACTCGATTCCCTGCTGCCCCATTTGCCCGCTGGAGGTTAACAACTGGCTGTAGCCCAGAATGGCCGTAAGCGGATTATTTAGTTCGTGCGCCACCCCCGAGATGAGCTGTCCCACCGCCGCGAGCTTCTCGCTGTGAAGTAGCTGTTCCTGGGTGCGGCGCAGATTTTCGTACGCCTGGCGCGTTTCTTCGTAGAGAATCGAACGCTCAATGGCGCTGGAGATTTGACTGCCCACGGCAATGAGCAAGTTCATGTCGGCGGGAGAGAATTCACGGGGCGTGCGGCTGCCGACGAGGAGTCCGCCGATGACGCGATCCTTCGACCAAAGAATCACGATGTAGGCGACAACCAGATCTTCTTTCTGTTGCATTTCTCGAAAAACAGGCGGCAGCGGCAATCCCTGCGTGGAAAGAAATGTCGCATGCACCGCCTTAATATGCTGCATCAACTCAAGTTTCACGGCCACCGGAGGAAAATGCCGTGAATGCTCCGAACGGTGGCCCACCGCCGCGACTCGCCGCAGCTGCGTGCCCTCTTGATCAAAAAGGTAGAGCGACGTAACGTCCAGTTTGAAGAGCTCCGCCATCTGGCGCAGGGTACGATGCAGCGAATCGCTGAGGTCGAGCGATTCCGTCAGCGTCTGGGCGATCGAATTCAGCACCAGGAGTTCGCGGTTGCGCCGCCGTATTTCATGCTCCGCTTGCTTCCGCTCGGTGATGTCGAGAATAAATCCCTGATACGCGGTGACATTCCCCGCCGCATCCCGCACGGCGATCGACGACTCCAGCATCATGCGAACTTCACCGTCCTTGCGCCGCATTTCAAATTCAAAATCGGCCACCGAACCGTGTTGGTCGAGCAGCTTCTTCAGCCTCTCGCGGTCCGACTGGTTGCCATAGAACGCGCCCGGAATGTCGATCGCCATCAATTCTTCGCGCGTCTCATAGCCGGTCATGCGGAGAAGCGCCTCGTTGAAATCGAGAAAACGTCCCTGCGGCGTGGAAATAAACACGCCCTCCTGTACGCTCGAAACGAGGGTCCGGTATTTCTCTTCCGCGCGCTTCCGGTCGGTGATGTCCTTTAGGACGTGCACCGTCCCCAGTTGGCGTCCGCTTGGATCGGCAAACGTGGAGTTCGACGACAAGAAGTAGCCCTGCAACCAGGGATCAGGATCGTCACCTTCGCCGGCAAGTCCCTCGCAGTACGGGCAAATCTTGTAAGGGGAATTCTTACCGGGCAGAAGTTCTGTCACGCTCCGCCCAACCAGCCCACCGCCTTCACGCCCCAGCAAATGGCTGAGCCGCTGATTGCTTCGCAGGATGCGTCCCTGCCCATCGTGAACTAAAATTGGATCACCGATCGAGTCGAACGTGTACTCCCACTGTTGCTGAACCGTATTGACCTGCTCGAACAAACGGACGTTCTGCAGCGTCATTCCCAACAGGTTGGCGATGTTCAGCAAGTAAGAAAGCTCGTCCGACTGGAACTTCACTCCGCGTGTCGACCCAACCGCAATCACTCCAAGTGCCCCTTCTTTCCCCGGGAGCGCCAGCGTCACCAATGATTTCAATCCGGCTTCGGCAATTCTTTGCCGCGCGGCCATGTCCTGTTCTTCGTCGGCTTGTACAAACTGAACGTTTCCTTTCAGGATTTGCTGTACCCAGGATTCTGCGACCGGAATTTTGGCGTGCCGCGCCAGAAACGCCTTCGCGAATCCAACTGAAGCCCGCACGGTCAGCTGCGCCGATTTCCCTTCTCCTTCAATGAGCCGGATAATTCCGTGTGTGGCCCCAAGGCTCTCGACAAGATTTGCCAGCACCCGGTCGATCACTTCCTGCACGGAAAGCGTTTGCGTGCTCGCTGCTGTCAGGAGCGTCAAGCGGCGCATCTTATCGTTGAGTTCTTCGGTGCGGGTGCGCGCGCCTTCCAGAACTACGACAACCATCGAGATCCCCAGGGCCACTCCCAATAAATGGTCGAAGGCGACGCGCAACAAAAAAAGCGGGTTTTCTGGCCACAGCGGACGGTCCAGCCCGTGCAACCCACTCAACATAAAAATTCCTGCAAGCAGCTGCGCACCGTGCCCGCGCCGCGCCATCGTTGGCCTTAACATCAGCCACCCCGCGAACAGGCAGATGACACTCTCAAGAATGGTGGTTTCCCAATGCGGCGAAGCAAAATGACGGGCGCCCTGGCGCTCCACGTAATAAATGCCTGCCAGAACCAAGCCAATCAACGGTAGAAGAGACGAGATACGCCGGTCCGAACCTGTAACACACTGCACGACCCAAACCAGAAACAAGAGGAGCGCCGCTGCCTGCGCCGCCAGAAGAGTCAGATTCAATGCGGGTATTGGGCGAACCAAGAACGCGACTTCGCACAGCGATGAAAAAGTGAGGCAGCACCATCCGGCCAGCCAAAACCGGAAATGGCCCACGCTGTGATCCCGCCGGAAAAGCAAAAACAGGACCAGCATGATAATGAAGGCGGTCGCTTCGAAGAGCGCGATGCCGAGCAAGCCCTGATTCTCCAACACGTTGCGCCGCCTCCCGGCCGGAACTGCCGTCCTCTCGCTCCGCTTTTCCTCCGCGACACTCGGTCTGGACGGCCTGAAATTCTCGAGTGGAAGCCTTTCTCCGACGCTAACACGTTATTTTCTAAGTGGACAAGGGTACCCACATTACTTTGTGCCGTCACATATAATGCCTAGGGGGAGCCAACCGACGTGGAGATCGAAAACATATTGGTCGTGGATGACGAGGAAGCGATTCGAGAAGTCGTCTCGACGATGCTCGAGTCCAAAGGGTATCGCTGCACCGCCGTGCAGAACGGCCGCGTGGCTCAGGAGCAGGTCAAGAAATCCACGCCCGATCTCGTCCTGAGCGACATGATCATGCCCGAGATGGACGGCATCAAGCTGCTCGAATGGATGCGCCAGTACGATCCCGAAGTCCCGGTGATCATGGTCACCGCAATCCACGACATCTCAACGGCCCTTGAAGCCATTCGTCGCGGCGCCTATGACTACATCCTTAAGCCCTTCGAGAAAGACCAGCTGTTTCTCGGCGTAGGCCGCGCGCTCCAGCACAGGCGTCTCGTCATCGAAAACCGGAGCTACCAAAGCAACCTTGAGCAACTCGTGGAAGAACGCACCGCGCAGCTTACCGGCGCACTGGCGCAGCTCGAACAGTCTTACGACGATACCTTAGAGGCCTTGGGTAGCGCGCTCGACTTGAAAGACGCAGAAACGGAAGGCCATTGCCAACGCGTCACCGCGTTCTGTATTTCCATCGCAAAAACGATGCCTGTGCCCGACCCATACCTCCCGGTTCTGGCTCGCGCCGCCTTTCTCCACGACATCGGCAAGATGGCCATTCCCGACAGCATTCTCCGCAAGCCCGGTCCCCTGGATGACGCGGAAAAAAGGAAAATGCGCGAACACTGCCAAATCGGATACGACATGCTGACACGCATCCCTTTTCTCCGCGACGCCGCGGAGATCGTGCTGGCCCACCAGGAGTTTTTCGACGGCTCCGGCTATCCGCGCGGCCTGAAGGGCGAGCAAATCCCTCTGGGAGCGCGCATATTCACCATCGCCGACTCCCTCGACGCCATGATCAGCGATCGCCCCTATCGCCGGGCTTTGCCGATGTCACACGCCCGCGAGGAAATTCGGCGCTGTTCCGGCAGCCAGTTTGATCCCCAAGTCGTCGACGTCTTCATGTCCATCCCCGAACAGCACTGGCTCGAACTGAGAGAAAACCTGGGCTCTCCTTTCCGTCTTGCCCATCTGAAAAACCTGCAGGTCTAGCCGAGTTCCCACGCGCATCTATCCCGCCCGCGACGATCGCGTAGCGCCGGTATCCCTGCTGGCTCTCTGCGTATCTTGTAGGGCTCGCCTTCCGAGGCCAGCCGCCATTTCTTGCCCTCGCCACGCCCTGCGTGCTGCCTCTTGTCCCTTGCCCTCTTGCATTGATGGACTCGAAAACGTACTATCTGGCTGCTATGGCACTCGTTCCTATCAAGACGGCGTCTGAGACCGGCTACTGCGATTGCATCTGCGGCTGCTATGAACTAGCCAGCCTGCGCGACGAAGATACCGGCAAAGGCTACTGCCCCGCCTGCGCCAAGGACCACGCCGATCTAAACGCCGGCGCCGGCATCCCCCAGCCCGCCCCCGTAAACGTCTCTGCCAATCCCCCCACCAGCGGCAAATCCGCCTCCATGCCCACCCCCGCCGATCCCCCCGGCCGCCTCCGATAGGCTACCACTTCTTCCAGTCCGCCCACTCACCCCGCAGGTCCGTACGCCAGCCAATCCCGCCCATTTCTCCCCGAATCGCGAACTCCCACCCTTCCTAAATTTGCCAACCCGCTCCGCTTTACGACATAACAGACTCGAAATTATCAGAAATTTATGAAATTCCATATAGCGCTCTCAAAAACCGCAGATTACCTCAGGGAAATCACCTATTTATACTCCTAATACGCTGATAATAAACAAGTTAAATTTGAACGTAAATTGGCCTGGAATGTGCTTAATTTATTATCACGTTACGGTCGGATCCCGGCGGGGGTATGCAAATTTTAGCGGGGATAGCCTTCAAAACAAAAAGCGGAAGAATTCGAAATACGCAACACCTCAAGGAGGAATACGCAAACATGCGAAAAGCGTTGATTTTGACCTTTGTGGCATTGCTGCTTGCCTTCACAGGCACAGCTTTGGCACAAACGGAAACCGGCCAGATCAGCGGTACGGTTCTCGATCAACAAGGCAATGGGATACCTAAGGCAAAGATCATCATCCGCAACTTGGGAACCGGCGCCTTGCGCGAAACAGCTTCCGATGACCATGGCGGCTTCGTTGTCACTAGCCTTCTCCCGGCGAGGTATGCGGTTCTAGCGGAAGCACCGGGCTTTACTAAGCTCAGCGAGCAGGTTGACCTGGCTCCGGGCGGAAGAGTAGCCTTGGAACTAAGACTCCAGGTCGGAAACATTAGCCAAACCATTGAAGTTACTGCGACCGCGGTTGCGGTCAACACCGAATCCCAGACCTTGGGTCAGGTGATCGATGCGAAGAGCCTTCAAGATCTACCCCTTCTGACTCGGAATCCATATAACCTCGTCGGAACTGCGGGCAACGTCGCCGTGGACGAAGACACAGCTCGGGGAGCAGGGTTTGTCATCAACGGATTGCGTTCCTCGGGAACCAACATCTTATTGGACGGAGCGAGTAATAACGACGAATTCGTGGCCTCGGTCGGACAAAGCATTCCGCTCGACTCGGTACAGGAATTCAGCGTGCTGACAAACAACTTCACCGCAGAATACGGGCGCGCAGCCGCCGGAGTTGTGAACCTTGTTACCAAGTCTGGCTCCAATGCCTTTCACGGAACCGCGTATGAGTTCGGTCGGTATTCCAGACTGGGTACAAACTCGTTTGACAACAATGCGAATGGCGTCCCTAAGCCCGTCTATACGCGGAACCAATTTGGTTACTCCGTTGGTGGACCGGTCATTAAGGACAAGCTCTTCTTCTTTTCCAGTACCGAATGGCTGCGAGTTCGCTCCGGCCGCACCGAGATCGTAAACATCCCGGCGCCGGAGTTTATCGCGGCTTCACAACCGGCAACTCAGGCCTACTTCGCAGCGTACGGTGCGCAACGGTCGGGCATGGCCACGTTGGGCACCTTCACGCAAGCTGATGTCTGCGCTGGACTTTCGGCAGGTTGTGGCACTGGCTCATTCTCGACGCTGGCTCCCACCACCCCTATTTTCAACGAAGTCGCGTATCAGCGTCCTGGCGATTCTGGAGGAGGCCTGCCTCAGAACGACACCGAGAGCGTCGCACGTGTGGACTACAACCTTAGCTCCAAGACTCAGATCTACGGCCGCTATGCCATAGAAAAGGGCGAATTGCTCTCCGGCGCCGTAAGTCACAGCCCCTATGCCGGCTACGACTCGGCCCAAACCGTCATGAATCAGAATGCGCTATTCTCGCTGACCCACTCGTTCAGCTCTCACTGGGTTACGCAATCGAAGCTGGTACTCAACAGGTTGAACCTTCAGCAGCCGTTCGGGAAGAACCCGGTTGGCCCAACGCTGTACTTCCGCGACTCTGTCGCTGCCACCTTTGCGAGTCACCGAATTGCACTGCCGGGCTACTTGCCGTATAGCCCCGGAAGCGCAATTCCTTTCGGCGGCCCCCAGAACTATGGACAGGCGTACCAAGACGTGAATTTCACCAAGGGTTCACATCAGTTCCGCTTTGGTGGTTCTTACGTATACATTCAGGACAACCGGGCTTTCGGGGCTTACGAAGGAGCCGTGGAGGCACTGGACTCCGCTGCTCTGCGGGCCAGAGGTCTCAACCGCTTCGTGGACGGCCAATTGCTCCGCATGCGCGTTGCGATTGATCCGCTGGGGAAGTTCCCATGCAAGTTCTCGAGTAACCCGATCGTTCCTTTCAGCGCCACTAATCCCGCCAACTTGGATCCAAGCTGCCGTATCAACACGCCAGCTGTCGCTCCGGACTTCACGCGCAGCAACCGCTATCACGAATTTGCGTTCTACGCTCAAGATTCGTGGAAGTTCAACCGCCACCTGACCTTCAACCTGGGTGTACGGTGGGAGTATTTCGGCGTTCAGCACAACAAAAATGCGAATAAAGACTCCAACTACTATGACGGCCTGAGCGGCAACATTTTCAACCGCATCCTCACAGGCGACATGCAGACTACGCCACTGAGCCCCGTTGGCGGCCTTTGGCAAAAGGATTGGAACAACTTCGCTCCCCGGGTCGGCTTCGCGTGGGACGTCTTTGGCAACGGCAAGACCAGCCTGCGCGGCGGTTACGGGATCGGATATGAACGGAACTTTGGAAACGTCACCTTCAACGTGATTCAGAACCCTCCGGCATATTCGGTGCTTCAGCTTGACTTGCTCCCCGTTCAGGTGAATAACTTCGGACCTTTGGGCGGGAGCATCGGGACACAGCCGCTGCGAATCTCGAGCGCGCGCAACGTGGTCTCGAATATTCGCACGGCCTACGCTCACCTGTGGAGCATGAGCATTGAGCGTGAGCTCTTCAAGAACCTTTTGCTCGCGGTCGATTACTCTGGCTCCAAGGGCGTCAAGCTGTACTCGCTTGAGAACCCGAACCGCGCCGGTTCAGGTAACCACTATATGCCATCCGTGTACGGGGCGCTCCCCGGAAACGGATTTGCTACATGTGTCGACCCGCAAGGGTTCGGAGTCTGCGCCGACCGAATCCGGGACACGCAATACACGGCTCTAAACCGCCGGGCCAACAACGGCGAATCCCATTACAACGGTCTGAATGTCCGCCTGCAAGGCAACAACTTCGGCAACACCGGGCTGACACTCTCGTTCAACTATACCTATAGCCACGCTTTTGACAACCTGAGTTCGACCTTTAGCGAATCAAACAACAATTTTAACCTGGGCATCCTGGACCCGTTCAACCCGCATCTCGATCATGGAAATGCGGATTTCGATGTGCGCCACCGCGCTTCATTTAGCGCAGTCTGGGCGATTCCGTTTGCCAAGAACACTTCTGGCGTGGCAAAGCGTGTCTTTGATGGCTGGCAGGTATCCCCAATCTTCTCAGCTCAGACGGGTAACCCGTTCACCATCTTCGACTGCACGAACATCCTGTTTGAGGTCTGCCCCAGAATGTTCCAGGTGGGTCCGGTAAATCACAGTGCTTCCAGCAGCTTGGGTGCCATCGCTGGCGAGGCAAACCGATTCTCCATCGTCAACATTCCTCTTACTTCGTTCGACACCAGCTATTTCGACCCGCTGACCGGGCTCTCGGAGTTCGGCCCGTATCCATCCACGATGAATACGCGGAATTCGTTCTATGGGCCGGGTATGTGGAACTTGGACATCGGCTTTATCAAGAACACGAAGATCACCGAGCGTTTCTCGTTGCAGATCCGCGGGGAACTCTTCAATGCGTTCAACCACTCCAACCTCTACTTCATTGGCGAGGACCAGGACGTGTCCGGCCTTGGCACCGACGCGGCCGGCACTAGCTTGCAGTCAACAGCGCGCCGCGGAATCTCACCGACGCAGAACACAACGGAGCGTCGCAGCGTCCAGCTTGCTCTGAAACTTATCTTCTAGTTCGGGGCGAAAACCAAATCATGCACCGGGGAGCCTTCGGGCTCCCAGGTCTTTTTTCTGCTGAAATCCCTGCCTGCTTGTCTGTCTTGCTCTTGGTGATTTTTGAGAGTAGGCTTGTTGGAAATCCTCAACTCAGGTCGACCTTTTATGAACTCGGCCGAAGCAAATCGCGTGATTCACAATACCTCAATTCATAAGATGTGTAATCCGCTGTGGGTTGCTACCTGGACTTTACTAGTCCTCTTCCAAATCGTCCTCCACGCACCCGCTGCCCGTGGTCAGGTGGGATCCTCGGCCGCGAGCCTCAGGGTCCGCGTCACTGATTCCCTAGCAGAGACCCCCATCGAGCGCGCCCGCGTAGAACTGATGAAATTCCCGGATGGAGTCATGCAACAAGGCTTTTCGGATTCGAGTGGCTCTCTGGAGTTCTCCGGCCTGGCGGCTCAAACGTATGTGCTTCGGGCTACCAAGCACGGTTACCTCGACGCAGAGTTGCAGGTGGATGTGCGCCGAGGGGAGTTCGCGAAATCCGTTGGCCTTTCGATGCAAAGGACTCAAGCGGAAAGGAATGAGCCCGCCCAGGGAAGCGTCGCTGCGCGAAATCTCTCAATTCCGGACGCAGCTTTAAGGGAGTTCCAGCTGGGAGCCAAATTCCTGAACACGGAGAAGAACCTTTCCCAAAGCATTGTGCATTTTCAACGCGCCATCGAACTGTACCCGGATTACTCTGACGCCTATTTCCTGCTGGGCACGGCCCAGATGCAGTTGAATGACGCAAAGGCTGCCGAAACTTCGTTGCGCAAGGCGATCGCGCTGGACGCGCATCGCACCGGCCCGTATTATCCCTTGTCCATGCTTCTGTTCGGCCAGCGGCGCTTCAACGATGAGGAAGAACTCCTCCTGTCGGCCCAGAAGCAGGACGCCGCGGATTGGCGCTGGCCCTTCGAACTGGCCCGTTGCCACGCGCAGCAGAGCCGATGGGACAGGGCGCTACAATACGGGTTGGCGGCCACCGGGATCGCCAATGCGCCCTCGAAGGTGCACCTCTTGCTCGCGGATATCTACGCAAATTCTGACAAGCCGCGCGAGGCGGTAGCGGAGCTCGAGCTATTCGCTCAACTCGACCCCCAAAGCGCTTACATGGCCCGTGTGCGCGAGGTACTTCCCGCTCTTCGCCAACGCGCCGCCGCAGCGCCGCAGCCTCGCTGACCTAACGCCGCGATGGCTCTGGCAGCTTGTTTTTAGCGCTCGCGGCCGTACCACACAATCCGGTCGCCGTCTGTCTCCCGCGTCGAATACTCCACAGAAACATAATCTACCGATTTCATCTTCGACGAGGGCAATTCCAGCAACAGATTATTTGTCAGCAGGAAGCCGCCGGGCCGCAGCATCGTCTGGACATTCGCCAGCGCCAGCGACTGCTCAAACGTGTCGTAATAAACCAGGATGTTCGTCGCGACCAACAAATCAAACTTCTTATCCCCCGGCCCCTCTTCCCGCTGCAGCACTACATTTAGATCCAGCGCCCGCATCCCGCGTACGAATTCTGGCCGAACGCGCACCGCTCGCAGCACCGTTCCCTGCAAACTAGCGGGCACAGCCACAGGCGCTGCCGGACTCCCAATCTGGTCGCCGAATCGCTTCCAATACGCCACAAGCTCGGGCTTCCACCCCCGCGAAGGCTCGTGCGGCAGTTGAATCGTGTACCCGCGCCCCTGCACCGCCGCGCGCCGCGAGCGTTCAATGTGGTCATTCACCCGCGGGCTCAAATCGAGTGAATCCACCTCCAGCTCTCCGGCTCGCGCCAGTCCCAGCCGCAGCAACGAATCCATCACCGCAAACGGCTGTACCGTCTGCGTCGGATAAAAATCGTAACCTTCCTGTTTGTCCGTAAAATCTAGCCCCGGCCCTATGATCCCGACTCGCCGCACGCTGCCAGGAGCCAATATGCCACGTTCGCGCATCGCAGCCATCGCCACTTCCAGGGCAAAATCCGGTGGCAGCGAGGTATCCAACGAGAGCCCGCGCTCCTTGTAAAGCTTCGATCGTTCTGCAAACTCTTCCGTTGGATCTCCCAGGCTGTGCGCTGCGCCCAGCACCTGCTGGTAGCTTCCCTGTTCTTTCAAGACGCGCAGATAATTTTCGTACAAATACCGCGCAGCTTTTTTACGCTCCGCTTCGTCAGTAGATTTGATTCCCGCGCGCTCGGCGACTTTTCGCGCAAAGATCAGCCGCTCATTGTTTCCCGGAGCGCTCATACGGCTTACCAGGTCCTGCACTCTTTTCTCGACGAGTTGCCGGAATTTTCCGGCAGCTTCTTCTCCCGCGGTACCGCCGGTGTCGCCCGCGATTTCCCGCAATTGCTCGCTCGTCACCCGCGGCTGCTTCGTGAACGAGGTGCCGAAAAGCAAGAAATTCACGACCGTGTCTTCATCGCCCCTCGTCAGCCGCTCGCGAATCTCCGCATCGCGAGACTTCACCCAGGCGGGCCACAGCGATTCGAGTTTTTCCGGTGTCTGCCCGCTCAAGCCCGCCGGAAGGGCCTCAGCCATGGCCTCGAGAATCGGTTTCGCTTCGGCAAAAGGGATGTATCCAACTTTTCCTGGAACAGGCCCCGCCGCAAGGGCCAAAGAACCGAGGAGTGCGGCTAGAACCAAGAGGCCGCTGCTTTTTGCGCTGCGCATCGCCAAAAGTATAACATTCGCGAGACTTCAAAAAATCTCCAGCAACCGGCTCGTCCCTTCCGCGAATTCGTTTGCCGGTGTCATCAGACTCAGAACCATGCATCCCGTGCCGGGAAAATCATAGAAGTGGCCCGGGTGAACGTAGACACTCCTGGCCGCCAGTTTTGTCCCCGAGCAAGCGACATGCCTCTGAAGACACGAGAGCGCCGCCCATGTAGCCGGGCGCCGCTCTTGTTAGGAACGAATTTTGCTTGCGACCCTTAGAAGATGATCTTCAGGGATGCCTGCATCTTCCGTTGATCCGTTGCTGTGGTTGTGTAGGTTCCGAAGAAGGCTGAGGTCAACGTGTTCTGGAAGCCCGAGAAGTTTGCGTGGTTGAAGACGTTGTACATCTCCCATCGGAATTGGAAATTCACCTTCTCGGTCAACCGCGTGTTCTTGAGGATTCCCGCGTCGAAGTTAACTAGGTTGTCGAGCCGGAGCGAGTTCCGCGGGCTCGTCCCGAAATTCCCGAGTAGTGGCTGCCTCAACGGGAACCCGCTGGCGTTGCCGCAAGCGACGGTTCCACCAGTACCAGGTACGTTCCCTACTTGGCGTCCGCAAAGAGTTCCGGGGCCGCCTGGAACACCTATGCCTGGATTGTCTGGGTTACCGGGAATATTCGCGGCTGCAGGGCTCCCGAAAGGCACTGGTGTAAATTGCGTTGGATCGCCATCCGCCCGTACTGTTCCTCCACCCAACAAGGCAACGTCTGCAACTCCTCGTCGGGTCCCGCTGAAGATCGAGCTCGGGAATCCCGACTGGATTGAAAAGATTCCACTGATTGCCCAGCCGTCGAGCGCTTTGCCCGCAACTCCGTGGAATCTCTTCGTCCACGGAATTTCCCACACATTGCTGGACACGAATCGATGGCGGATGTCGAACTGGGAGCTCGCCCGGTTGGACGCCGGATTGCGCGGATCCTGGAAGTTCGCCGAGTCGTTCACCAGCACACCCAGCACGTCGGAGATGTCGTCAATCGCGTGGCCGTAGGTGTAGGAAGCGTCGAAGCTGAGCCCATGACTGACCCGCTTCAGCACTTCCAGTTGCGCCCCATGATAGATCGACGTCCCCAGGCTCTGGACCTGCGTCACCGCGTTAAACCGGTGGTCGAGGCGAATGTTGAGAGGGCTTCCAAGCGCCGCCTGGCCATTCTCCTGGGCAAACGCCCCGGTGAACTGTGTGCGCCGGTTGTCCTCGTCCGCGAGGCTGGTTGCCGGTGCGGGCCGGACCTCTTGGGGAATAAGGTTGATCGGAATCGAGGCCTGCAGGAACTTCGACTGCGTCGCGACGTAGCTTGCCTTGATCACGAAGTCCTTGAATAGCCGCGTTTCAACGCCGGCATTCCATTGCGCTGTGCGCGGGTTCTTCAAGTTCTGGTCGACCGGCGAAATCGCACCGAAGTTCTGTTGCGTCGTCAGGAAGGACCCAACTGCCGCTTGGGCATCCACTTGCGCTTTCGCTGTGCCAGCCATTAGATTGGCGTATGAGTTCGCACCGGTTATCGCGGATCCGTTCAGGCTGATCGAAGGCATGAACGGCGAGGAGAACCGCAGGTTTGTGATCGGGTTCAGGAAGATATAATCATATGCCCATCCGTATCCGCCCCGGATCACGAATCTCCCGTGATTTGGGTTCCAGGCTGCGCCCAATCGCGGGGCCCAGTTGTTGTTCCGTGCGAATGCAGTCCCGCCGAGATCCATACTGCCGAGTGGGCCAGTGCCACCGCCGCCAATGGGGCTGAATCTGTTCCGATTCAGGTTTGCGAGGATGTTGTGCACTTCGGATACTCCACCGGACGATTCGAGGCGAATTCCAAGGTTCAGCGTGAAGGTGCTCGTCACCCGAAAGTCGTCTTGAGCGTACAGAAAAAGGTCCGTCGCGCGGTTCCCGCGTCTGGAAGTTCCAAAGCGTTGGGTATACGCGTTCGGAACGCCATTCTGGAAATCCGCTAGGTTCGCAAACGTAAGCGTGCCACGAAGATTTGAGTCAAAGACGCTATTTGCCTGGTAACGGAGAATGTCCAAACCAAACTTCAGCCCGTGGCTTCCCTTGGTCACGGAAACTGAGTCACTGTACTGGAAAGTGTTCTGAACGCGTCCCTGAGGCAGGCCGGACCAAACGCCAAACCCATCAAACCCGGAAATTGTGGTCTGCGGCGCATACGGTTTCGAAGTTGTCGTGAACGGCGGAAAGTTCGGATTGCTCCGGCCAAACGCAAAGCGAAATTGATTGACTACGGCCGGCGAAAAAATGTGCGTGTGCCCGAAGTTAAACGCACGGTCCGTGGTAGTGACGTTGGCCCCAAAGTTCGGCAAGTTCGTGAAGATAAACGTGAGACCGGGACTTACTGACGTAACCGGGTTCGTCCCATACCTGGACGTTATCGAGTCCTTGCCGTTCCGGAACGTCTCGTCAATTCGCACCGACCACGCGTACTGATCGCCTGCATTCGGAGCCGCAGCGTTTAGGCTCCCGGAGGGGGCGGTCGGCGCTCCAACGGAGGCGAAAAGCGCCTTCGAAGTTGGATCGGTGATGGCAGCCGCTTCCGCAGGGGTCAGCACGCTTGCTGCGCTGCTGGACCCGGCGCCCCGGTTCTTTATGCCTTCATAGTGCCCGAAGGCAAACAAATGGTTCTTGACGATAGGCCCACCCGCCGTGAAGCCCCATTGGTTTTGGATGAACGGCGTGGCCTTCCCCGTAGTATCGAAAAAGTCTCGGGCGTTGAACGCCGCGTTCTGATGAAACCAGTACGCCGTCCCATGGTAGTTGTTCGTCCCGCTTTTGGTGATGATCTGCACCTGGGAACCGCCGTTCCGTCCGAACTCGGCCGAGTAGTTGTTCGTGATCAGCTTAAATTCTTCCACGGCGTCAAGGCTGAATGTGCCCGTGCCGGAGGATCCCGTCGTCGAAATATCCGTCGCAGTGCTGTTGTCCACGGTGATGTTGTTCCCGCGGCCTCGCTGGCCGTTGGCGTTGAAACTGCCCGATCCCAGGAACGGGTTGTCCTTGCTCACCGGCGCAACCCCTGGTGCCAAAGTCGCATACGCCACCGGATCCCGGCCCAGGTTGGGGAGATCCAAAACGGTCTTGGAATCTATCGAAGTGCTTATTTGTGCGCTCGAAACGTCCAAGAGAGTTGCCGCACTCGCTTCGACCGTGACCACTTCGCTCACGGCTCCGACTTCTAGTGAGAGGTTTAGGCGTGTTACTTCGCCGCTGCGGATGACGATTGTGGTTTCCACTAGCCTGAAACCTTGCTTCTCAATCCGTACTTCGTAAGCTCCAATGTCCAACTGCTGTGAGGAGAACTCGCCGGCGTCGCTGGTGCTAAGCGTCCGCGTAGTTCCGGTCGCCAGATTCTTAATTGTGACCGTTGCCTGGGACACCGGTAGTCCCTTCGGGTCAAAAATCGTACCCTGCAGGTCTCCCGTCAGCGCCGCGAGTACCGGTATTGCCGTTAACAACAGCATCGCGCATAACGCCAAAAGCTGACCTATCCCTATTTTCCGATCACTTCTTAGACTTCCCACGTCGCTTCGCTTCATTGCTGGTTTCCTCCGTCTTAGACCTTTCACTTCTCGCTAAAATGGGCAGACACAACTCAACGTTTACGGCTTGGAGTTGCAAAATTCGAAAACACTCCCGGACTATTGGACACGAGAACAGACCCACCACTCGTCAAGGAGAAAACGCTGCAAGGTGCTTTCCAATCTGTGGTTTATATCGTGCTCAGGTGAAATGCTGCTAACCTCTTTGTTTAGTATGTTGGTACTGGTACCGACTGTGGCGATTTAGATTGAGTTTATTCCAGATTCCGTATGTAAACTGCTCTCAACCTTCCAGATTATGGACCCTCAAAGAAGCGCTTATAGTCGGATTGCGCCGCCTACAAGTCTCAGAGGACAGGCTCCATCAGCTTAGAAGCTGGAACACCCCAGTGATTCCTTTTGAAAAAATTGTTTCTGGAGTGATCACGCTAACGACCAGAAATCCATCGGACTGAAAGTCATAGAAGTGGCCTGGGTGAACGTAGACACTCTTGGCAGTCAGAAGTTCAAGGGCGAGATCTTCATCGGATCGAATCGCGGGGACGCGCAGCACCGCGTACCAACCGCCTTCCACCTCTAAGCGGCTGCACGCGTTCTGCCTGGCCAACTGACGATCCAGCTCCGCAAGATTTCCGCGGACGCGCGGCAATAATTGCTCCTGGAAACCGTGACGTTGTCCCAGGAACGCAGGCATCGCCAGTTGCACTGGCGTGTTCGGCGAGAGGTACGTATCGGCGATCACTTCGAGCCGCGCGACCGCTTCCCTCTTAAAATTCTGCGGCCCGCTCACGGTCAGCCACGCAGCCTTCATTTGCGGCAGGCCTGCAATCTTGGAAAGCCCGCTCAAGGCAAACGTAAGCACACTGGAATTCGTCACGAAGCTCTCAGCGCGGCTTCCATTCAGCGCAAAATCGAGGAACACTTCATCGGCGACAATCGCCATCTGGTGTGCGCTGCAGATGGCGTTCAGCTTTATCCTCTCCGGCGCCTTCATGAAATGCCCTGTTGGATTGTTCGGGTGAACCACTATGACGGTACGCGTCCGCGCCGTGACGGCCTGCTCCAATGCATGAAAATCGATCCGCCACCCATGATGGTAAAGAAGAGGATAGCGCACCAGCCTCACGTCCTGGATCTCCGCCAGAAAATCGAACAGCGGATAACTCGGTGAAGGAATCAGCACTTCGTCCCCAGGATTGCAGAGCGTTCGAAACGCATACGAGTACCCTTCACTCGTGCTGGTCGTGAGGAAAATATCCTCGACGGAAACCGCCTCGTTCCGAGCTGCGTAATACCCGGCGACAGCCCGGCGCGCGCTCTCTGCCCCCCTTGGATTTGGTTCATAGCGGAGCGCCGCAGGATTGCTCAGCGCCTCCAAAATGGCTTTGCTGTCGTATGAAAAACCGCATTCCGTGGGATTCGAAACGGTAAGATCGAGCAGCGGCTTCCCGGCGGCGCGATGCGCCGCAAGAGCTTCGCTGAGCCGGTTCGGCGACAAGTCCCAGTTGGTGCGATTGGCAAACATGTTTGCGCGGCAATCCAGCATTATAGCCGCTGAGTGTTCGTAAACCTCCATTCGAACCGTTGACGTATACTTGAGCCCGCCCATTTGAAATTATGAGCACGCATCCACACGCCAGTCCTTCTTTCGAATCGGTTCCCCAGCTCGATCTCGCCGCGCAGTATGCGGTGATCGGCGGCGAAATTCGCGCAGCGATCGAAAAAGTCCTGGCTTCGCAGCAGTTTGTCCTTGGCCCCGAAGGCGCCGCGCTGGAGCAGGAGATCGCCAGTCTATGCGGCGTCGCCTACGGTGTGGGAGTTGGGTCAGGGACGGACGCCCTGGTATTGGCCTTGCGCGCCTGCGGCGTGCAAGCCGGTGACGAAGTGCTTCTCCCCCCGTTCACGTTTGTAGCCACCGGCAGCGCCGTGAGTGCCCTCGGAGCAAGACCGGTTTTCGCGGACATTCGGCCGGAAACCTACAACGTCGATCCCGCTGAACTGGAACGCCGCGTGACGCCGCGCACGCGTGCGATTGTGGTTGTACATCTTTATGGACTCGCGGCGGATATGGATCCAATCCTGGCATTCGCGAAGGCCCGCCGCTTACCGGTGATTGAGGACAATGCCCAGGCGATCGGCGCTTCCTACAGGGGCCGCCGGACCGGATCGCTGGGCGATGCCGCGTGCCTCAGCTTCTACCCGACAAAGAATCTGGGCGCTTACGGCGACGCGGGCATGGTCGTTTCGAATTCAAAGGAACTCTCGGAGCGCATTCGAACGCTGCGCAACCACGGCCAGACGGCGAAATACTTCAGCAGCGAGCCGGGCTGGAACAACCGCTTGGACGAATTGCAAGCCGCTATTCTGCGCGTCAAACTCCGCCATCTTTCGAATTGGCAGCGCGCGCGCCAGGCCAGCGCGGCCGAGTACACGCGTCTATTGAATCAAGTTCCCGGCGTGATGCCGCCGGTTACGCCGGAAGGATTCGAACACGTCTTCCATCAATATACGATTCGCGTGGAGCGCCGCGATGCTCTTCTGCAATTCCTGAACGAACGAAAAATCGGAAGCACCGTCTATTATCCGTATCCCTTGCATCTGCAACCGCTCTACGCGTCGCTCGGTCACAAGCCGGGTGACTTCCCGCATTCTGAGCGCGCCGCGCAAGAAGTGCTGTCGCTCCCGATGTATCCGGAATTGCGCAGGGAACAAATTGCGCGCGTCGTCGAGGCCATCGCCGATTTTTTGAAGTGTTAATTTTTATTTGGTTAGAATTATTTTCCCAGGTAAAGAAGCGCCAAAAGAAAAACCCAAAGCCCATCCATGAAATGCCAATAATACGAAGTGATTTCCGCGGCGGTGCTGAGCGAAATTCTTTTTTGATCGGATTTGCGGAAGGAAACGTAAAGAAGTGCGCCCACGCCGCCCAGGAGATGCACTGCGTGGGCGCCCGTGAAAATATAAAAAAAGCTGCTGGCCTGGTTGCTGGCGATATACACCCCTTGCGCGACCAGTTGCCGCCAGGCAACAAGTTGTCCTGCAACAAATAAGATCCCCAAGCCCGTGGTAAGCAGCCAGAACTTTCTGAAACCGGATGGGTCGGCGAGAGAGAGCCGCCGCCGTGACGCTTCCAGAGTGAAACTGCTCGCGAGAAGAATCAGTGTGTTCGCCAAAAGAATTGGCGGCAGATGCACAGTCACCCACACTTCGCTGCCGCGCCGTAAAACGATGAAGGCGCTGGCGAGAGCCATGAAGAACATCAATATAGATACGAGAGCGATCGTGATTGCCGTGGAGTAGCGCTTGGGCGAGGGAGATTGTTTGCGACCACGATTGTCGTTGTCCCCGCCCCCGTCGCCGCCATTGTCGTCATCGCCTGGGGGCGGATTTCCACGGCCACCGCCGATGTCTTCGATGATCAGTTCGATTTCAGGAGGTGAGGTTGTGCCGGGCATGATGAAATTTCGAGCCTCGATCAGCGCGCCTTGGATACTTGTTCGGGCGACAGGTGCTGGGGAACGAAATCTTCGGCGACGCCGAGCACGCTGAATTCGTAAGCTCCACGATACACCACCGGGCCGGTGGCGCCAAAATCCCCGGCGGGCGGCGGAGAGGAGACGCTCCATTCGAGCGTGGTCGCGCGCCAGGGATTGCGTTCTTCGATTTTTTCGCCGCGGAAAAGACTCCACAGAAAATTGAAGAGAAAAATTCCTTGCGCGAGAACCAGGAGGATTGCGGCGACGGTGATGAAGGCGCGGACGGGCGCGACCATCGCTGAGATTGCGGCGATGCGGCTGCCGGAGTAGAGGTTGGCGTGTGTAAGCAGGCCGAGCCAGTGCAGGGGCATGAAGACAAGATAGACGCCGGCGAAGGTGAGCCAGAAATGAATCTTGCCAAGCGACTCGTTGAGCCGGCGGCCGAAGAGTTTTGGAAACCAGAAAAACAGGGCGCCAAGGATGGCGAAGGTGGCGGCGACGCCCATGACGAGATGGAAATGTCCGGTGATAAATTCGTCGCTGACGGCTGCGGCGGCGAGATCGCGGCCTGCAAGGAAGATTCCAGAAATTCCGCCGGCCATGAATAGCGAAACGAAGCCGATGGCGAACAACATGGAGGTGTTGAGCTGGATGCGCGCGTTCCAGAGCGTGCCGAGCCAACTGATCAGCAGAATCGTGGCGGGCAGGCCGAGCGAGGAAGCCAGGAGCGAAAAGACAAGCGGGGAAAACGGGTTCATGCCGCTGGCAAACATGTGCTGGCCCCAAACGCAGAATCCAAAGAGGCCTACGCCGCACAATGCCAGAACTACGAGGCGTTCAATCCAAACGGGCTTGCGGGAAAACGTGGAGAGGAGATGGGTGGTGAGCCCGAAGCACGGGAGCATGGCAATGTAGACTTCGGCTTGGGCGAAAAACCAGAAGAGGCGCTGCCAAAGCACAGGAAGAAAATTCGCGACAAAACTTGCGGGTTGACCGGCAAGAAAATTCAGCGGTGGAAAAAAGTGCGTGCTCGAAAGGCGATCCGATAGCAAGCAGACGGAGGCGGCGAGGAGAATGCTGAAAATCAATGTGCTCAGAATTCCGTTGATGAACCAGGCCCAGACGGTGAGCGGGAGCCGCGGCAGGGTCATGCCACGGGCGCGGAGATCGATGGTGGTGACGCTGAAATTGATGCCGTTGCAAAGAGAGGCGAGGGAGAAGAGCGCGACGCTGGCGGTCCAGAGGGTGATGCCTGTTTCCGGGGCGGCCAGGAACGCGATGGTCAGACCGATGAGCGAGGCGGCGGTGGCCCAGAAGGAGAGCCGGTTCAGTTTGGGGAAGGCCATTTCGCGCGCGCCGATTTGCAGCGGCAGGAAATAGTTGCCGAAGCCGGCTTGCGGCGCGGCGGTTAGCACCAGAAAAACCATGAGCGAGCCGTGAAATGTGGTGAGAGCGGCGTAGCGTTCCAGAGAGGACCCGGACAAGAACGGAAGTCGTATGCCGGGCCAGACGAGATGGATGCGCATGAGGAGCGACATCGCCAAGCCGAGAAAAACGCTGAACAGCGCGAGCCAGAGATAGTTCAGCCCAATCACTTTGTGGTCGGTGCTGAGCAGAGTGCGCCCCAGGAAGCCGGGTTGCGACGTTTCTGCTTGATTTGCTGCGCTCTCGTCGTTGGCCATGGAAGCCGGACAAATAGAATACATCGGAGAGGAAAAGGCAAGGGACGCGGAAGTGTGGTCGGATAGTGCAAGAGTTGAAGGGTTCAAGAGTCGAAGAGTTGGAGAGTTGGAGAGTCGGAGGGCGCAGCGGTGACTGGGATAGTCTTGGCCGCGATAAGCTGGCTGGCATGTTCCATTTTGGGAAGAGTTGGTATACACCCGGCAGTTTTCGTAAGAGTGGCAAGCAAAGGAGTTACGGGATACGAAACTTGGAAGAGTGTGTAAGCCGTAGAAAAGAGAGGACGAAAAAAGTGGCCTTTCGGCGCTGTGTCCTGCGAACAATTCCCAGAATGGAAATTGTTGGGCGACACCCCGGCAATTTTGTGAAAGAGTGCGGAACCGCTTGGTTGTAAAAGAATTGTAAAACGCTCTTGGTGCACAGCAGTACAGAAGAGTGAGTCCGGAGAAGAATCCTTCGGCTCCTCCGCCGTTGGCGAACTCAGGATGCGCATCGTTGTCGGAGCGCGCGAATAGGGGAGCACCCCCCACCCCCCTGTTTTTTGTAAGTGTTGCAGCTAAAGGACTTAGCTCTGCCGTAAGTCTTTTGTTTGCAACACTTGC
This sequence comes from Acidobacteriota bacterium, assembly GCA_003224055.1. GTDB lineage: Bacteria > Acidobacteriota > Terriglobia > Acidiferrales > UBA7541 > Acidiferrum. The sequence continues at coordinate 50,511 of QHYE01000129.1, forward strand.
GGGGAGATCCATAAGTGTTGCCGCTAAAGGACTTATGCGGACAAAGTGTTGGCGAGAAAGTAACTGGGTGGGGGCTGAAGATTCTGAAGGAATTAGCTTCATCGGATGTGTTGCGAATTTTCCGCACTTTTCGGCACGGCCCTTCGTACCTCAGCTAACATCTGGCGCGCCTACGGCGCTTGCGGCGAAGGAAGCGCAGAACACCGGTCTCAAGACCGGCCACTACATGCAAGGAGATGCCGGGCTTCCTGACATAAGTCGTCAGGACCCCCACACAGGGGGAAAGCCCGGCGCTACAACGGCACGCGTTGGGCTCGTTCGATGGCTGCAGCGAGTTTCTTCATTCCTTCGGGCGTGGAAATTCAAACTAGAAACTAGAAGCTATTTCAAAACCCTCCGTAAGACGATGATGAAGCAGGCGATATGAAAGAATGCGCTGTAAATCGTGAGCGAGCGGTCATAGCGAACCACCAGATGCCGGAAGTTGCCGAGCCACGCGAAGGTGCGCTCGACTTTCCAGCGCCTGCGGTAGCGCCGCAGCGCTCGTCCGTCTTGGGTCACCGGTTTGCT
>QHYE01000130.1 GCA_003224055.1 Acidobacteriota bacterium
ATGCGAAGCTCCGGCAACTCGGGGTAGGTAAGGATCTCGCCGCACAAACGGCGGGCAGTCCTCACGGCCCGTGGCGACTGGCGAATAGCCCCGCGCTGCAATACGCGTTACCCATCGCTTACTTTGACGCACTCAGTCTTCCTCGACTTTTCGATGGCCTGGCGTAACCCCCTGAACCGCCGTACGCGGACCCGCATCTACGGTGGTGTGGCAGGGGCGGACGGGTGACCGTCCCCCCTATGCCGATTGCCACAGCCATTCCTGTTCACCCTGAAGTACGAAGGCGCTCTGCGCTCTTCTCTTCACCAATGCATTTCTTTCCTTGGTTTTCCCGGTCATTCCGCGTCGAATTTCTCCGGGATATTCTCCTCCAGCAGTTTCCTCGCCGTCTCTGCGTCCTCTTCGCGAACCATCAGCTTGATCCCGCCGATGAGGTTGGAGTAGAAGCAATCTAACCGCACAAGATTTTCATCGCCCAAAAAGCACTCGATCCCTGCCGAATCCAGCATGCTCTTGGCGATCATCGCTTCGCCTGAGTCTCTGTATCGGCCAACCATGATGGGTCCTGGGGCTTCGCCCCCGCTGCGAGGTGTCTCTGAGGCTCCTCTTTCCGCCGGAGGGGCTTCCATCCCGCGGCGCAGCATCTCTGATCGCAGCGCCTCTCTTGCAAGCTCGGTCAGCGAATCCGCGTCTCCCGCAATCCCTTTCAGCTCCCCTTCCTCCAAGCTCGCGTACCATTCCGCCAGCCGCCGTCGTTCTTTTTGATCGTCCGGTTGTCCCATGATCGCCGCATCATACGCTCTAAAGCGCAACGCCTCCTACTTTTTCCACGCTGTCACCGCGCCTCCCGCATCGATCCCCTGACCACCTTCCGCATCCGGTGATTCCGGTTCTGCAAGAGTCCGAACCCATTAACTCTCTGCCTTTTCAACACCTTCCCGCTCCATCCGAATGCTAACAAGAAAGGTATCGACATGCAGTATACTTCTATGCTATTCTCCCCTGTGTTCGTCCACTCTGATCTTCGAAGTGCCACCCACCGCCCTTGTCTGCTTTTCCCTCGCCCGACCGTGCTCGCTGCCTGCCCTGGGCCTCCGCGCCATTTTCGATTCTCACCTCTCCATTTACCGGTTCTCCCTAACTCTTTTAGAATCAACACTTACAAAAGTCTGTCAAAACAAACAACTTTAACCTTCTTTAGAATCAACACTTATGAAAAACGTGGGGGAGGGGGGTGTTATGGTTAACCAGACACTCGATGAAGGGTTTCTGTCCCGAGGCGCCCATCGGGAACGAGGGATCTCTCCTACCGCCCGATGCGAGCATACCCTGGGGCAGGAGCAGCGAGTCTGCAAACCTCTTCCACGAGTCACCAGCCACGAGTCACCTCTCCTGCGCTACACTGAAACGGTGAGGTCGGCCTGAATCATGCCTTCCCCGAGCAATCTTCCGCTCCAATTCAACCGCGACCGCGCCGCGCGCCAGCTCGACGCGCGCCTTGAAGAACTGCTCGAAAAACTGCGCATCAACCGTCCCTCGGAAGATCCCTGGATGGTGCGGCGCGCCTACGAGATTGCCGCTGAGCGCCATCATGACCAGTTCCGCAGCTCCGGCGATCCCTACCTTACTCATCTCCTGGAAGTGGCGCACATCCTCGCGGACATGCGCCTGGACGCTACCACTCTGACCGCAGCGCTTCTCCACGACGCCATCGAAGACACGGAATACCCTGTCGCTCGCATAGAAGAGCGCTTTGGCGCCGACGTGGCCCACCTCGTCGAAGGCGTCACAAAAATCAGCCGCCTCAACATGTTGGCCCCGGAGACGCGCCAGGCCGAAAACGTCCGCAAGATGCTCCTCGCCATGGTGAACGACGTTCGCGTCGTCCTGGTCAAGCTGGCAGACCGCCTGCATAACATGCGCACGCTCGAGTACCTCGAACCGGAGAAGCAGCAGCGCATCTCGCGCGAGACTCTGGACCTGTACGCCCCGATTGCGCACCGTTTGGGAATGGGCGTCGTCCGCGGCGAACTTGAGGACCTCGCGTTCCGCTTTCTCGAGCCCGAATCCTTTCTCGCGCTGCAAAAAGAAGTCAGCGACAAGGCGCCCCTGCACAAAAAATTCCTCGAAGAAGTGCAGACCACCATCCAGACGAAGCTGGTCGAAAATGGCATTCCCGCGGAACTCGAAGCGCGCGTGAAAAGCCTGTACTCGCTCCATCGCAAAATGCTTCGCCAGGAAACCGGCCTTGAACAGGTTTACGACTTGCTCGCCGTCCGCGTTATCACCGATTCGGAGCGAAATTGCTACGCGGCGCTCGGCGTGGTCCATCACATCTGGCGGCCCGTGCCCGGCCGCTTCAAGGACTACATCGCGATGGTTCGGCCCAATTTGTACCAGTCGCTGCATACCACGGTCTTGCACAGCGGGCAGTCTTTTGAAGTGCAAATTCGCACCCAGGATATGCACCGCATCGCGGAAGAGGGCGTGGCCGCGCACTGGAAATACAAGAGCGGCAAGCCCGGCTCGGAAGACGACGACAAGCGCATTGCCTGGATGCGGCAACTGATTGAATGGTCGCAGGAACTTCAGGAGCCCGGAGAATTCCTTTCCACGCTCAAGGTCGATCTTGCGCCCGTCGAGGTCTATGCCTTCACGCCAAAAGGCCGCGTGCTCGAGCTTGTGGGCGGCGCCACACCGGTGGATTTTGCTTACCTGGTGCATACCGAAGTGGGGCATCAGTGCGTGGGCGCAAAAGTGAACGGGCAGATGGTTTCTCTGCGCCACGAGATTGCCAGCGGCGACGTCGTGGAGATTCTTACCCAAAAAGGCCATCACCCGAGCCGCGATTGGCTGAGCTTCGTCAAGTCCTCGCATGCGAAGAGCAAAATCCGCCACTGGATCAACGAGCAGGAACGCGAAGAAGCCAAGGAAATGGGGAAAAAGCTGCTCGAAACTGAAGCGCGGCACTTCGGACGCAGCTTGAAGAAAATACCGGAAGCGGATCTGCTTAAATTTGCTTCGGACCACGGGCTAGCGAAGATCGAAGATCTGTACGCGTCGGTGGGTTTCGGGAAATTCTCGGCGCGCCAGATTTTGGCGCGCGTGCTCGGCGAAAACGCGAAGGAAGAAGAGTCCGAGATTGTGGATTCGACGCCCACAATCGTCAAGACCGTCAAGCGCATGCTGGGCTTCGGCGAAGCTCCGCTAATCGTCAAGGGTTACGACGACCTGCTCGTTTACCGCGCAAAATGCTGCAACCCCATCCCCGGCGATGAAATTGTCGGCTACATCACCCGCGGCCGCGGCGTGGCTGTCCACACGCGGCTTTGTCCCAACGTGCAGAATTTGATGTATCAGACCGAGCGGCGCATTGCCGTCGAGTGGGGCGGCGCAGGTTCCGCGACCTTTCCCGTGCAACTTTCGATTCGCGCCAAGGATCGCGCCGGCTTGCTCGCGGAAATCACCGCCGTGATCAGCGGCGCCGGCTCGAACATTCACAACCTGGAAAGCCGGCCTGACCGCAACAACGCGCGCGTCGACGCCAATTTGGAAATTGTGGACAAGCGCCAACTGGAGACGATTGTGGCGAATATTCGAAAAATTTCCGGCGTTTACGGCGTGGAACGCGTATATCAAGCCAGCGGATAGATTTTTCGTGCGCGTCCGACGCATAGCGATTCGCACCTGTCCTTTCGCCGGGTATCACCTGCAGCACATGGCGCAGCCCTTCCGCTTGCGGCCGCTAGAATGAAAGTATGCGCTACAAACTCTTTCTTCTCGGCGTTCTTGCTCTTCTGCGAGTAGGCGGATGCGATAAGCATCTGCTCACCGACTATCGTCCGGTCGATAAGGCGGGGATGTGGTCCAGCAGCGTCGAAGAGCTGAAAAAGCTGAACACCTCGGATGCGGAAGTCGCGCAACTCGTAAAGATGAAGCAAGCCGGGGTCAGCGACGATACCTGCGTGGCGCTGATTAGCAACGCGCACGAACGCAAGTACTTGTTCACGAGCGCGGATTCGGCGGTCAACCTTTCGCGCGCGGGCTATAGCGACGCTGTGATTCTGGAGATTGCGAAAAAGGATCAGCTCGACATCATTAGCGGGGACGCGGTCATGCTGCGGTTGATCGGGCTTTCCGACGGGGCCGTGGATAAGATTTTGCATCGGCGGCTGGCGGGGCAGCGGACGATGGGGAGTGCGCAAATCGGCCGCCTGAAAAATACCGGGCTGACGGAAAAACAAATTCTCGAGCGCATCAACCAGGGCATGACCGACGCGCAAGCCGACCGGGAAGCCACCGTCCGCGAAGTGACGCGCAATCATTCCGGAACTGGTTTCACGCGCGTGCGCGGGCGCCGCCCGCGATAATTGTTTCGAATAAATGTTTGGCGCCCAGGAAGAATACGCCGCTCCGGCCGGCATTTTTTTTTGCGCCTTGGAGAATGATGCGCGACTACGGCCGGCAATTTTTTGCGCGCAGCTTTTTCTTCGAGCCGTTCCCAATTACAATCAGATTGTCTTGAAACTGGAGCCGCATTCCCGTTTTCTGCTCGCATCGCTTCACACGGCCGCTGCCTTCTGGGTCACATCGTGTGTTGCGCCGCTGGGGCCCGGCTACACGATTGAGAAACAGCAAATCCACGTGCAGTTTGTTCCCGTGCCGTCGCCACGCATTCGAATCGAAGCAAACTATCAACTGAAGAACAACGGCAACCAGCCGTTGAGCGATCTCGAGATTCGATTGCCAGTGCGGCGGCGATTTCACTATGGCGAACCTCGAGCGACTTGGGACGGCGCAGCCTTAGCGATTGCAAATTCTGCGGACAATCCCAGGAACTCTCTCGCCAGTTTTTCGCAGGCGTGGGCGGTTTCGGCGCGCCGTACGCTCCATGTTTCTTACGAATTTGCACCGGCTGAGCCGGGGGAGACGGCTTTGGGTTTTGCGGAGGACGCGTTTTTCTTGCCTGCACAAGGCTGGAGTCCGGAATTGTTGCCGGCCCGGGGAGGTTTTGCCACCGGCGGAGTGCCGCCGAAGAAATGGGAATTGAGCGCTCGTGTCCCGGAAGGTTTCCTGATTCATATGAGCGGAGTGCAAGCGAAGACTTCGCGCAAGGGCGGAGAATGGACGGTCAGGGCAACACAGGGAGAGAAGGATCAGCATCCCTTCCTGATTGCAGGGCGGTTCACCTCCGCGCAGATCGGCACGGGAAATGAGAAAGTTTTCTTGTGGACACGGAAACCGCAGAACGTTGCGAGCCTCCGCCCGGTGAGCGATGCGCTCGTGCGAACCATACAAGTGTACGACTCTGAATTTGGGAACCGCAGCAAGGAATCTTTCCTGACGTGGATCGTGGAGTGTCCGGTCGCGGCAGGATGCTTCACGAGTTCGAATGCACCAATGGTAAGGCTCCTGGAGGAAGAGGGCGAAGGGAAAGAGCCGACTTCGGCGGAAATGGCTTCGTTGGATACCATGGTAGTGGATCTCAGCGGCGGCACGCCGAAACTGGCGGCTGCTGTGGCCCCGTCGCTGGCATCGAGCTGGCTGGGCTACGCGCAGAACCCTGGATTTTACGTGCAGGAGCCGCCGCTTTCCGCCTTCCCGGCCTTTGCAGCATCCATCGGAAAAGAGGCTGCGGAGGGCGCGGACATGCGCTCGGAAACGATTCGCCGCGTCCTCCGCCTGATTCCGGAGAAGACCGCCGCGCATCATCCGGAAGATCGGACCGTTCTTCGGGCAAAAAGTTTTCTTTTTTTCTATGCATTGCAAGACCGTTACGGTCGCGAAGTGTTTCGCAGGGCAGTGCGCCACATGCTGTATGCTCGCAGGGAGCGCGGACTGGAACTGAGCGACCTGATCGCCGCTTTCGAACAGGAAACGCAGCAGAATGTCGCCGAGTTCGTGCGTTTGTGGATGAAGCGCCCGGGCGTGCCCGACGAATTTCGCGCCCGGTACGGCGAAACCGCCGCGACGGCCCAACCTTCCAAGGAGACCAAACCATGAGAGATGTCGTTTTGACCGACCGGGGACCGAAACCCATCGGACCTTACTCGCAGGCCATCCGGGCAAACGGTCTTTTGTTCATCTCGGGGCAAGTGGCGCTGGATCCGAAAACCGGTGAGATGACGGAGGCCGATATCCGCAAGCAAACGGAGCGGGTTCTGGAGAACGTGCGGGGCATCGTGGAGGCGGCCGGCTCGAAGATGACTCATGTGGTCAAGACGACGGTTTTCTTGAAGGACATGAACGATTTCGGGACGATGAATGAAGTGTACGCAGGCTATTTCACGTCAACGCCTCCCGCGCGCTCGACAGTGCAAGTTTCGCGTCTTCCGAAGGACGCGCTGGTGGAAATCGAAGTGATCGCCATGCTGTAAGCACCCAGCCGAGGGGAAAGCTGCCTGCTGCCTCCCCGGCACCTGCGCAGAGCGCAGATTTCTAATTGAATGAACAAAACCGCAAAGATTGATTACCGTCAAGCGGGTCAAAAGAAGTTTTTGGATCTAAAATGGATTTACGGGCGGTCTTCGCTTTCGAGGGCTTCGTGAACGGCCCACACGGCGATGAGCGTGGTGATGCCGATGGCGTACCAGATGAATCGGCTCCTGGCGGCTTTGAGCGGCGGGCCGCCGCTGCCCCTGCCGCCTGCACCGCGCGGTCCCTGCGGGGCAGATGCAGTGGTCGGCGAATCAAGAACGATGCGATAGGCAGTACCTTCGGCAATTACGCGCACATCCTCCTCGACGGCGACAGTGAGCGAGCCGCGCGTGCTCTTAACCACAAGTTCCTTGGGGCCCAAGACGGTAACTTGTCCGATGGTCGGCTGGTCCGTATTGGGACGAATTATGGCCGAGGCCACATGCAGCGCAAAAGCCTTCGAATCGGCGGTCGAGAAAGTGGCGGAACCCCGGGTGAGAATCGCGGCCGGCGTGGCTTCATCCGTCGCAAGTGTGGCGCTGCTTGCGCCAGAAAGCAGGAAACGCGCGGCGCCGGCGCGGACTTGAATGCTGCCGGACTGCTCGGTGCTCAACCGATCGCCGCCGAAAACGGTAGCGCCAGCGGATGCAGCCGCTGCGCCCATGTGTGCGCGATCCGCATAGACAATCGTGCCAAGCGAAGATGAGGGAGCGCCCAGAACAGGCGTAATCAGGAGAGAGATAGATACCAATGCGGCGAGAGTTTCGCGCAAGCGCGACATTACGTCTCCAAGAGGGCAGTGAAAGAATACTGTCTAAGTTTTGCTCCGTCAATCAATAAACACTTCTGTTGCCGAAAGTGTGCTGTTCTTGCTGTGTAGGGGACGATCCGTGGAGGGACGGTGCTGGCCGACATCGTATTCCGCTGTTACAATGCAAGCCAACACATGGCTGACTGGAAACAGATTACCGCACGCATCCGGCGCGCGCGCACCAGCAAGGATCCCGCGGGACAACTTTCGAATCTCTACGAAAAGACGCGGGACGGCATGGTGGCGTTCGAACTGGCGAAGTATTTCGAGACCTCCGGACAGAATGCCGATGCGGCGAAATGGTATTCCGCTGCCGCGGAACGCTTCCGGCGAGCCGATTGGAAGACGAAGGCACAAGAGGCGGCGGTGCGGCTGGGTGGCGTACCCGGAGAGATTCCATTGGAAACGGCCACGCCGAGCGGCGGTGACTTTGCTTTAACGTCGCCTCCGGTCACGACACCTGAACCATCTCTGCCATTCGAACAGGATGCAGCCGCGCTCGAATCCATGGTGGCCGTGAGCAGCGAGGTCCAGCAAGCCACCGACACTGCCGCGAACGCGCCCTCTGCAGCCGATGCGGTCGGAAAGCGTCGTCGCCGGGGCCGTCGCGGCGGGCGCAACCGCCGCAAGGGTGGCGCGGGAAGAGAAACTGCGGCAGCGCCCGCTCCGCGCTCTTCGGAAGCTCCCGCGCCGCGTCGTGGACTGCCAGCTGCGGTGTTCAATGAACCGGTCGAGCCAACTCCTCCCAGGGTGACTCACAGCCGGGCGATGCCCAGCTTGCCGATCGAGTCCGTGGGAGATTTCGGAGGACCCAGCGTCAAAGGGCGCTATGGCGATCCGGGGCTGTCTTCGCGGATTTCGTTGCTGGAGATGCAATTCCGCCGGTTGCTTACGTGTCCGCCGGTGAAACTCAATGAGGCAGATACCGCACCGGTGGGGCCAGGAGTATTTGTCCTGACTGATTCAGACTTGACAAGCTACTACTACGTCGAAGCATGCCAGACGCTGCGAATTGCCATCGGGAATCTTTTGCGCGGCGGATCGAGTCGACGCGGGGTGGATTCCCTCAAGCCGCAGCTTGCCGAACACCTTGGAATTCCGGAATCGCGCGTGCCGAAATATCTGGCGGATCATTGCGTTGTCCGCTGGCTGCAGTTGGATGAAGGGGCATCGCATTTTGCGCACTTCGTTGTTGCGGTGCTGCGTCCCTCCCTGAACGAATAAGCAAAGCCGGGAAACTTACAGTCCTTTCGCACTAGGAGTAACCCCTATAGGAACACTAAAGATGCCCGTTGGCTGACCCCTTTTACTGTTTAACCCCCCAAAATGACCGTTCGACGTAAGCTGCTGGCATCCCCGGCGGTTAAGCCTCAAACTATAGGTGTCCAAAGACTTATTGGACGTACCGGGTGTTCGTGGTACGGTTTTTGGGCACGCACTAGTGAGCCCGGGGGCAGTCGTTTGAGCTCGGCTCGGACGATTGATTGGGCTCGGTAAAATTCCAGGCCAAGAAGTTGTACTTTTTGAAAGTGGAGGGTAGAGGTTTATGCCGAATCGAGTAGGCACACAAATCGCGAGGACGTTTGATTGGATCCTTTGCAAAGCGGCTGGAATCACCTTTGACACCATCCAGCATTTCAACAAGCGCAATCCGAATCCGTCCGTGACGCCAAAGTGGTCGGACAAGCCGCTGCTCAAGTCCTGGGAAAAGACCAAGCCGACGCTGGGCTTCCCGCGGCAGACCGATTCGCTTTGTCCCGCGTGCGTGAAGGAAGCGCGCGAAGCGATTATCGCAGGCAAGAAAGACTGGCGCGACCTGATGCATGAAAAGGTCGGCGAAATCAAGGCGCAGATTATCGAGCGCGACGGCCAAGTGTGGATGGTGAAGGATTGCCCGCTGCACGGCCACTACGAAGACATGATGGCCATCGATTCCAAGTTCCTCAACTGGATCGAAAAGCAGTTCCCCGGCCGCGATATTCCCGCGCACAACGACGAAGACCTTCATAAGCACGGCTCCTCGACCGTTCGCTATGGCCGCGGGTCGGTGCTTACCGTGGATTTGACCAACCGCTGCAACATGATGTGCGATCCGTGCTTCATGGACGCGAACCAGGTCGGCTACGTTCACGAACTGGGCTGGGAAGAAATTAAGGAAATCCTGGACAACGCGCTGAAGATCAAGCCGCGCCGGCAGATGTCCGTGCAGTTCAGCGGCGGCGAGCCGACGATGAGCCCGTATTTCTTCGATGCGGTCGCGTACGCGCGCAAGATCGGTTACAACAGCGTGCAGGCGGCGACGAACGGCATCGAGTTTGCCAAGAGCAAGGAGTTCTGCAAGAAGGCGTTCGAAGCGGGCATGCGCTACGCGTACCTGCAATTCGACGGCATCGGCAACGACGCCAACAGCCACCGCCAGATCGGCAACTTGTTTGACGTAAAGTTGCGCGCCATCGAGAACATGCACGAAGCGGGCATCGAAATCGTGCTGGTGGTGACCATCGTCAACAACGTGAACAACGATCAGGTGGGCACGATCGTGAAGTTTGCGATGGAGAACCCCAAGAAAATCGCGTTCGTGAGTTTCCAGCCGGTTTCGTTTACCGGCCGCGATGAAGACATTACCCCGGAACGCCGCCTGCGCCAGCGTTACACGCTTTCGCATCTGGCGAAGGACGTCAGCAGCCAGGTGGGCAAAGTCGAGCCGACCCGCGACTGGTTCCCGATTTCGTTTGTCAGCACGTTTGCCGGATTCTCGGACATGGTGAAGGGACAAGAGTCCACGTGGGGCTCGCTCTCCTGCGGCTGCCACCCGAACTGCGGCGTGGGCACGGCGCTGATGATCAATAAGGAAACGAAGGAATGGGCTCCCGTTCCGCGCTTTCTCGATGCCGTACAGCTCACGAAAGACGTTACCGACATTACCGATGCGGCTCGCGGCAAGAATTTCTCCAACTTCATGATGGCCATGGCCCTCTTGAAGAACTACCATCCGTTCCGCGGCCCGAAGGGGTTGAAGCTGTATGACCTCTTCAAGAAATTTGACAAGACCTGGGCGCTGACGAAGGGCGCGGAGAAGAAGTACGGTAAAACTTCTCCGGACCGAACGTACGAAGACGCCATGAAGCGCCGGCAGACCGATCCGTGGAACTTCCTGTTCATCGCGGGAATGTGGTTCCAGGATTTGTTCAATTACGATTTCCGCCGCACGGAGATGTGCATTATCCCGTACGCCACGCAGCAGGGCGAAATTTCCTTCTGCGCGTATAACACCGGCGTGGGATGGCGGCAGATTATCGAAAACATGCATAAGAACGCGACCGTGGCCGAGTGGTACAAGACGCACGGCAAGCACGAAATCTATGCCAAAGGCAAAACCGTCAACCTGCAGAGCTTCGAGCATTCCCTGAAGATTGAGGCCGAAGACGCCGCTCGCGTGCGCCACCTGGAACACGACATTCCGGTGACCGCGGCGGAGGAAGACCGCGCCCGCCGCAAGAAGGCCTACGAAGAGCAGGCCAAGGTTCGCGCGATTTACGAAGAGCTGGTGCTGAAGAAGCCGCAGCCGACGGTGGTGCAGATTGGCACCGTCAGCGATATCGCGAAGGCGGTTCCGGCGAATTTCGCCAACGCGGGCAAGCCCGTGACCATCGCACCGGCGAATGGCAATGGTCATTCGAACGGTAGCAGCATTACGGCCAACACCGACGAAAAGGCTGCAGAAGCCGTCGCCGGCGACTAGGCATCCTGTCCAAGTCTCCAGATTTGTAACTGGCTCCGGCTTTCGCCGGAGCTAGTTTGTTTAGAGGGCTAAGTAATGTTCTTCGTTGCAATCTTCATGAGCCTTCCTGCCATTTGCCTGATTTACGGTTGGCGAGTGCGGGATCAACTTGATGCTGGGATTACGGAGGGTGGTTGGCGGGCAAGACTTCTGACGCCGGGGCTCTGCCTCGCAACCCTGAGTCTCGCTGTAACTTTCGGATTCCTGTTTCAGGGCTTCGATCCTAATGGGCAGTCTTTTGCGGGCCCCCCGCCGCGACACTGGGTGATCTTGAATTGGTTAAGCGCACTAGCTTGGACTCTTGCTCTCTTAGCCGCCGTGCTGGGCAAAGGGAGGTTGAGACGTCCCCTTTTCCTCTGGTGCGTTTGCATGCCATTCGCGGCATGGATAGTTATTGAGATGGGTTATAGATATTGAATAGACCAGCGTTATAATTCTCCAATGCCGATCTACGAATACATTTGCGAGGATTGTCAGACGCACTTTGAGAAGATCGTTCTGAACAAGACGCAGGAGATTGCCTGCCCGAAGTGCGCGGGGAAGAAGAACGCGATTCAGCTTTCGGTGTTCAGCTCGGCGAATGGCTCCGGTAACGGCGCGTCTGCGAAGGCATCCGGAGGATTCACGGGTGGTGGCGGCGGTTGCTGTGGCGGCGGTTGCGGTTGCAACTGATCACTCGATCACAAGATTCCATCCCATGATGCCAGGCTCTTCCTCTCTCCTGCTTTTTGTCAGCGCGGCTGTGGTGCTGCTGGTTATACCTGGGCCTGCTGTGCTTTACGTTACGAGCCGCAGCATCGGCCAGGGGCGCAGCGCGGGATTCGTCTCCGCTCTGGGAATTGGCGTCGGCACGCTGGTTCACGCGGCTGCAGCGGCGGTCGGCTTGTCGGCGCTGCTGATGTCTTCGGCGATCGCGTTCAGCGCGGTAAAGTATCTGGGCGCGGCGTACTTGATCTACCTGGGCATACAAAAGCTGCGGCGCGAGGAATCTCTTGAGCTTTCGCAAGACGCTTCACGCACCAAACTAAGCCGCGTCTTCGGGCAAGGCATCATCGTCAACATTTTGAATCCGAAGACCGCGCTTTTCTTTTTCGCTTTCCTCCCGCAATTTGTGGACGCATCTCGCGGAAGCGTGGCGTTGCAGATTCTTGTTCTGGGGACGCTCTTTGCCGTGATGGGCATCACGAGCGACAGTCTTTGGGCATTGTTCGCGGGGAGCGTCGCGCTTCGTCTAAATCGAAATAGCCATTGGAATCGGACGCAGCGCTACGTTTCCGGAGGAATGTTGATTTCGCTGGGCGTCGCCACGGCGCTAGCGGGCACCGGCGGAAAAAAGTAACCAGTCGGCGCCAATCGCTCGCTCGCCCTACTGCGGGCGCGAATAATTCGCGATGTTTGGAGGAATCGGATTCTTCGGATTACCGCGTGGATCGGGCACGGGCGTTTGCGCCATCCATTTCATGGGAATGACTCCGGTCCATCCGGGCGAGGAATATTCCTTGTCATCGTCAACGGCGAAGCCGGTACGAACCTTGGCCGAAGCTTCGACCAGCGGCACGGCGAGGACCATGGTGCCCTTCAGCTCCTGCTCGCTCGGCGGCCGGACGGTGGCCCAGCGGCCGCGAATCACGTACTCGACAAAATCGCGCATCGCCCCGCGCTTGGCAGCTTCGCCCTCAACCGGTTCCGCCTTGCCCATCACGACGACGGAGCGGTAGTTCACGGAATGGCCTGTGGCGGTGGGGGCACATACTATGCCGTCAAGCAGCGTCACGCTTAGACAAAAAGGTGCTCCGCTGCCGAGCGTTTTCATCAAGCGGCTCGCGACCGAGCCATGAAGAAATAATTTGTCGCCAACGCGCACGTAATTTGTAGGGACCACGAACGGCATGCCATCGGCGATGAAGCCGACGTGGCAAACAAAGGCTTCATCGAGAATGCGATAGATGAGTTCGCGGTCGTAGCTGCCGCGATCCGGCTTGCGGCGGACTCGTGTTCTTTCCGTAGGAGTGAAGTTGCTCATGCAGGCAGACTAGCTGGCCCAAGTCCTTCGCGGCAAGTGCCAATCTGGCAGGGCAGGCATTCCTGCCTTTCGTCTTAGGCTGATTCTCACTTTTGAAAAATTGACAGACAGGAATGTCTGTCCTACCTGCGCGCCTCGAAATCGTGGTGGAATTGACCTTCAATGGGAATCGTGTAGGCTGTGGGACACTGCGCGGTGACTCCAGCGAACCGATCGAGGCGTTCATGGCTCCGGCAAGGCCGACTATTACCCGCGAAACATTTCAATTTTTCAAGGATTTGGGCCGCCACAACCACAAAGAGTGGATGGACGCGAACCGCGAGCGGTATCAGGCCGCCGTGGTACAACCCTTCCGCCGTTTGCTGGAAGAAATGACGCCCACGGTGTTGGAACTGGATTCACGCTTTGACACGTCCGGGCGCACCGGGCCGAACTTTTCGCGAATCAACCGCGATATCCGCTTCGCGAAGGACAAGACGCTCTACAAAACGCAAATGTACTTGAAGTTTTCCGTTCCCGCGCCGGGTAAGCGCGAAACCGGCCAGCTCTATGTCGGAATTTCGAAAGATACATTGACCGCAGGCTTTCGGATCTATTCCGGAGGGAAACGCAAAGAGTCCACGCTTGCTCTGATCGCTGAGCCGCGGACGATGGCCATGCCAAAGTGGGCGGCGAAGCAGAAGAAGCGCCTCGGCCGCCGCTACGAAAGCTACTGGTACACGACCGTGAAGGGCGAATGGACCATGCACCAAGGCTGGCCGGCTTCACCGGAAGATTGGAAGAAGATTCTCGCGTGGATTGTTCGCCGCAAATTCGTGCCCGCTGCCGCCAGCCGCGCCTCTTTTCCGCGCAAAGCCGCCAAAGTCTTCCGCGATCTCTATCCGCTGCTGCGCTTCACTTCGTTACCGGAGTGAAAGCTAGCTCGCGGCCCAGAGGCGCAGGGCGAGCAGGTGCCACGACAAGAGAAAACCGGTGAGCACGCAGCAAGCGGAAGAAACGAGCAGGGAATGAATTCGCACGGCGCGGTGGATTTCTTCCTTGGGAACGCGCAAGACAAGCACGAGGCTAACGATCGACAACAGCGGAAAGAAAAATGTCCCGAGAAAGATTCCTACGGTCCAAAGATTGAAGCTGCCGATTTGCGAGCCGTCCAGTCGCGTGAAGCAGAGTGGTATGACGAGAAAGGCCACCGTTGCGAACAGGGGGACTGCGCGAACCCGCAGGTGACGCACTTCCTTCATGGCCCCAATGAGCTTCCGGAAAAGCCAGATCAGCGCGAAGGGTAGAGTTGTCAGCATCAGAAATAAACAGAGCGTGAGGATGGCGATTCGAAGGAACGGCATCACGAGATAACCCCGCTCGCTGTAAGGAATTCCGTCCAGCCCGCTGCTGGCCACCGCCATTTTGCCGGAGTCAGTCGGAAAAAAGATTGTCGTAGCTTCGGGCTCCTTCTCTCCGCGAAATAGATTCGCGCCGACGCTGAGGAGCGGCTCGGGCTGGCCAAACAATCCGGAGCGCGTCAATTTGCCGTTGATGACACGGATGCGCGTGCCGCCGGCCAGGTCGTCCAGAAACGCCAGCAGCTGGCTTCGCGGCGCCCGCGAAGCGTAGTATCCGGCATATTTCTGGAGCTCCTTCGGAGCAAGATTGATGGCTGCCTGCTTCGGCTTGGGAAAATCTTTCGAAAGGAAATCGATCGCCAGGCGATTCAGCCCCTCAACCGCGCGGCCCGAATTCGTGCTGTTCAGTAACACGACGTAGCCCCAATTGTGCTCCGGCATGTAGCGATACGAGGAGACGAATCCGTCGATCCCGCCATCGTGGCCATGCGTGACGACTCCTCCTTGAACGCTCGAGTAATTCGCCAGGCCGTAACCGAGCCGAAGCCCGTTTTTCGCGCCCAATGTCGTTTCAGGCACCTCCATCCGCAGGATCGACTCCGGTTTCACAAGCTGAATTTCCCCTGTTCGCCCACGCCGCAAAAGGAATTGCACCAGCTTCGCCAATTCGCCCGGCGAAGCTTTCAGATCTCCGGCAGGCCGCAGGTAAATGAATGGGTATCCGACAGCTTTCGGCGGATTTTTTTCATAACCGGTCGCCAGCAACGGTTTAATTGCGTCGGTGAACGGGAAATCGGCTTTTTCCATGCCCAGCGGGCGCAGAAATGTTTCGCGGATGTATGAATCGAAAGGCTGTCCGGACACTTTTTCAATTAAGTAGCCGGCGATGGCGTTTCCGGGATTCGAATACGACATGCGCGTGCCGGGAGGCCAGCGCGTGACCTGCGGTCTCTGGAATCGCTTGAACACATCCAGCAACGGAAAGTCATATCGATCTTTCAGATTGTAGACTTCGCTGAATTCCATGTCGTCGAAGCCGGCTGTGTGCTCCAGCAGGTTTACAATGCGAAGCGGCTTGGTGGCTTCCCACCTGTTATTCACGGGGATTTCCGGCGCGACATCCTGCAGCCGGGCATACAGATTGATTTTTCCTTCTTCCTGCAATTTCAGAAGCGCCAGCGCGACAAACGTTTTGCTGATCGAGGCGACGCGAAATTCCGTGTCGCAGCTCATTTCGCGGCCGGTGGCGATATCGGCCTTGCCGATTCCTCCGCACCAGAGAAGCTGACCGTTCGCCACCAGCGCCACTCCGGCTCCGGGTACGTGCTCCTTGTCGAGGACGTCCTTCATTGCCTTTTGCAATTCCTCAACCGTCTTCGGATGCGGAAGATCTTCTTTCTTTTGTTGCGCCGCGCTCCGGGAGGGCGCCAAGGCCAACGCGGCAGCGAGAAGTAGTGGAATAGCGGCGGACCGGCCAGCACGGCGCATTTCGGCGCTCCTGGAAATTAGCTTCTTTCGTGGGCCGCATTCTAACCGTGATTTTACGTGTTGCAATAAGAATCGCGGGCCGTACGCACCGCGAGCAGCGCTCTGAACCGATTGACGATGCCCGTGCTCTCGCATACGATGCCGCACGTCGCCAATTGTCGTTTCTTGCAGGTAAGGAGAGCTGCCGCCCATGAAGTGTTCGCATCGTTTTCTGAGTTTCGCCGCATCGCTTTTCTTTGGTGCAAGTTGCTCTTTCGCGCAGCAGCCTCCGCAGCCTGCGCCGGAGAAACCCGCGGAAAAGCCGAAGGACGAAAAGAAGCCGCCTATTCCCGAAGAGAAAGTGGTGCAGACGAAGCATTCATTGAAAATTGACGGAAAGGAGATCAAGTACACCGCGACGGCCGGAACCATTCTGCTGAAGCTCGAGGACGGAACGCCCAAAGCCAGCATCTTCTACGTTGCTTATACGAAAGATGACGTCGGCGATGCAAGCCAGCGCCCAATTACATTCAGCTTTAATGGAGGGCCGGGTTCCGCCTCCGTTTGGCTGCACCTTGGCCTGCTTGGTCCACGACGCGTGCAGATGGGCGACGCCGGTGCGCTTCTTCCCCCGCCCTACAAACTTGTGGACAACGATGCATCACTCCTTGATATCTCTGATCTCGTGTTCATCGACCCCGTTTCGACGGGCTACAGCCGCGCGGTTCCCGGCGAAGCGCCCAGGCAATTCCACGGCATCGAGGAAGACGTACAGTCCGTGGCCGATTTCATCCGGATCTACGCCACGCGCAATAAGCGCTGGTCGTCGCCGAAGTTTCTCGCCGGCGAAAGCTATGGCACGACGCGCGC
Source organism: Acidobacteriota bacterium (assembly GCA_003224055.1). Classification (GTDB taxonomy): domain Bacteria; phylum Acidobacteriota; class Terriglobia; order Acidiferrales; family UBA7541; genus Acidiferrum. Next base: position 16,710 of record QHYE01000130.1, read on the forward strand.
CGCGGGGCTCTCCGGCTATCTCCAGGAGCGGTACGGGATGTATCTCAACGGCATCGTTCTGATTTCCGCGATCCTGAATTTTGAAACGGCTAAATTCGATGCCGGCAACGATTTGCCCTACATTCTTTACTTGCCGACCTACACGGCCATCGCGTGGTATCACAAGAAACTTCCCGCGGACTTGCAGGGCGACCTGCGGAAAGCCGTTGAGGAATCGCGCAAGTTCGCCGTCGGCGAATACGCGGATGCGCTGATGACCGGCGACGCGCTTCCCGCATCGAGACGCGGTGAGATCATGCAAAAGCTGGCGCGGCTCACCGGGCTTTCGCCCGACTACATCGACCGCACCAACCTACGCATCGAGATTCAACGCTTTACGAAAGAGCTCTTGCGCAACGAGCGGCGTACCGTGGGCCGCATTGACGCGCGCTTCCTGGGCATCGATCGCGATGCCGCGGGCGAGCAGCCGGAATTCGACCCCAGCATCGCGGCGATCATCGGCCCCTATTCCGGCATGTTGAACGACTATGTGCGCAACGATCTGAAGTTCGACAGCGATTTGCCCTACGAAGTTCTCACGGCACGTGTCCGGCCGTGGAATTACGCGCCGTATGAAAACCGCTATGTCAACGTGGCTGAGACTTTGCGCAAAGCCATGACGCAAAATCCGTTTCTGCACGTATTTGTGGCTGAGGGCTACTACGACTTGGCCACCCCGTTTTTTGCCGCTGACTACACGTTCGATCATCTCGGCCTGGACCCCACGCTGCGCAGCCACCTCGCCGGCGCTTACTACGAAGCCGGTCACATGATGTATGTCCACGCGCCTTCGCTTGCCAAGCTCAAGTCGGACATCGCCCAATTCATCAAATCCAGCATGCCGGCTGGTCCCGCAAAATGAAACGCGCCTTCGGCATTGCTACCTGGATTGTCATAGCGCTTCTGGGTGCAGGGGCGCTCGGCGCCATCGCATTGCATCGCGGCGAACTGCTGAATGCCATCTGGTTTGTCATCGCCGCGGTATGTTGTTATCTCGTCGCGTTCCGCTTGTATTCCGCCTTCGTCGCCGCAAAGGTTCTCGCGCTCGATGACACGCGAGCTACGCCCTGCGAACGTCACGACGACGGCCGCGACTTCGTGCCCACTAACAAGTGGGTGCTTTTTGGGCACCATTTTGCCGCCATAGCGGGCCCCGGCCCGCTCGTCGGCCCCACGCTCGCCGCGCAGTTCGGCTACTTGCCGGGCACGCTCTGGCTGATCGCCGGCGCGGCGTTCGCGGGCTGCGTGCAGGATTTCGTCATTCTGTTCTGCTCGATCCGGCGCGACGGCAAGTCGCTCGGTCAGATGGCGCGCGAAGAGGTAAGCGAACGCGGCGGCTTCATCGCACAACTGGCCGTGCTCGCGATCATGACGATTCTCCTCGCCGTTATCGGCCTTGTCGTGGTGAACGCGCTCAAGTCGTCTCCGTGGGCCACGTTCACGCTGGCGATGACTATTCCTATCGCGATCTTGCTTGGTCTGTATCTTCGTTTCGTCCGCCCCGGCCGCGTCCTCGAAGCTTCGATCATGGGCGTCGCGCTCGTTCTTTTCGCCGTCGTCGCGGGGCAATGGGTGGCGGATTCTCCTTCCTGGTCCCACGTATTTACACTGAGCGGCGTCGCGCTCGCTTTCGCCATCATCATTTACGGCTTTGCCGCTTCCGCTTTGCCTGTCTGGTTGCTGCTTGCACCGCGCGATTACCTCAGCGCGTTCATCAAGGCCGGCGCCATTTTTTCTCTCGCCGCGGGCATCCTTTTGGTTCGCCCACAAGTCCTCATGCCGCCGCTCACGCACTTCGTCGACGGCACCGGCCCCGTGTTTGCCGGCAAGATTTTTCCGTTTTGCTTTATCACCATCGCCTGTGGCGCCATCAGCGGATTTCATTCGCTGATTTCTTCCGGCACCACGCCGAAAATGATTCTCCGCGAAGGCCACGCGCGCTTGATCGGCTATGGCGCCATGCTGCTGGAATCCTTTGTGGGTGTGATGGCCATGGTCGCGGCCTGCGCGATGACGCCGGGCGTCTATTTCGCAATCAACAGCCCGCCCAGCATTGTCGGCGCCACCGCGGACGCCGCTGCCGCAACGATCAGCGGCTGGGGTTACTCCCTGCAACCACAAACCATGACCGGCCTCGCTCACGCTGTCGGCGAAATCACGCTCTGGAATCGCGCGGGCGGCGCGCCCTCGCTCGCCGTAGGCATGGCGCAAATTTTTTCAAGCACCATCGGCGGCCCGCGCCTCCTCAGCATCTGGTATCACTTCGCCATCATGTTCGAAGCGCTTTTCATTCTTACCGTTCTCGACGCCGGCACGCGCGTCGGCCGCTTCATCGTGCAGGAGCTCGGCGGGCGCGTCTGGAAGCCCTTTGGCCGCACCGGCTGGATGCCGGGCGTCTTGATTTCCAGCGCCATCATCGTCGCGCTGTGGGGCTACTTTCTCTATCAAGGCGTAGTGGACCCGCTCGGCGGCATCAATTCGCTCTGGCCGCTCTTCGGCATTTCGAATCAACTGCTGGCGGCGGTCGCGCTCGTCGTTGCCACCACCATTCTGATGAAAATGGGGCGCCTGCGCTGGATTTGGGTAACGCTGTTGCCGATGGCCTGGCTGGTCGTAATCACCATGACCGCGAGCTACCAAAAGATCTTTCATTCGAATCCCCGCATTGGTTTTCTCGCTTACGCCAATGCGTTGGCTGCGCAAATCGCGGCCGGAAAAATCCCCACCGAGAAGATTGCCGAAACGCAGCGCCTCATTTTCAACCAGCGCCTCGACGCCGCGGTCACCGCCGTTCTCGCCTCCATGATTCTCGTGCTGATTGTGGAGGCGCTCGGGCAGTGGTACTCGATTCTTAGCCGCCGCAAGCAACCAGTACTTCATGAATCGCCCTACGTTGCAACGAAGTGGGCCGCGGATTTCACCGGCGCTGCACACGGTGACGACTGATGCCGCGCATCCCAAAATCCATCTCGCGCCCGCTCCGCCGCTTCTGGTACGGCCTCCGCGAATGGTGCGGCGATGCCGCCTACGAGCGGTATCTTCGCTCACCACGCACGCAATCCAGCTCTCGCCCCGCGCTTTCGCCGGAGGAGTTTTACGTCCAGCAGCTCAACCGCCGCTATTCCCGTCCCAACCGCTGCTGCTGAAACTCTTTTCTTGCCGCTGCCATCCACCCGCCATACAATCCGATTCGACTTGAACCCGGCTTCCTCATACGAACGGAGGCAGTGAGCATGGCGATCAATCAGGACAAGCTCCATGAATTTCTCGGCAAGGCCATTGTTGATTTCGGCGCTGTGTTCAGTGCCGCTTTAATCCGCATTGGCGACAAACTCGGCTTGTACAAAGCCCTGG
>QHYE01000131.1 GCA_003224055.1 Acidobacteriota bacterium
TTCAACGCCGAATGCATGATCGCATGGCCGAAGTCGGTGCATGGCTCCGGAAGGTTGTGCTGGGTTATTACCAATACCACGCCGTCCCCGGGAACACGACTCAGTTACGCATCTTTAAGCTTCGCGTGTGCAGGCTCTGGCAGAGTGTTCTGGTCCGCCGCAGCCAGCGCGCCCAGATGCAGTGGGAACGTTTTACCCCAGTCTTGAACTGGTGGATTCCTCCTCCCCGCGTTCTGCACCCCTATCCTGATGCTCGCTTCTACGCCACTCATCCTTCGTAAGAGCCGTATGCGTAGACGCGCTCGTACGGATCTGTGCGGGGGGCGATCAGCGACGGTCGTCCCTACCGCGACAGTGATTCCTCTTGCTGGATAAGTTGGGTAATCTGAAACCGAGTCACTACTAGTTTTTCGGAGGCTCGCTGGGCCTGCAAAACGGTTTCTATTACTGCGGGGGAGGGGGCTTCTTCAAAACGGGCTTATCGCCGGAGGCGGGAGCGGCGATGGTTGCGGCGGTTGATGGCTTCGGTTTTATGTCGGTCGCTGGAGCCGAGACAGAGACCCCGCCTTCGGTGTAAGGTTTCTTCAGATAGGTTTCCGCAGACTGCTGCGCGTTACCCGTATTGTCGTTCGTCTGTTTTGACTTGCTGTATTCGTTGACGGCGCGTTCGCGCTGCCCCAGCACGTCAAAAATCATTCCCAGATAAATATGGCTCCAGACTTCCGTCCACTTCTCGGCCGGCTCGGGCACGGTCTGCAAGGCCTCGCGAAAGGCGTTCGCGGATGCCTGATAGTTCTTCTGGTAGAAGAAGGCTTCGCCCATCCGGAAATTCGCGAGCGGGCGGTTCGGTTGAATGGAAAGGGCGCGCTGATACTGACCGATGGCGTCGTAGAAGCGTCCCTGCTCGGCAAGCTCTTCGCCGCGGGCTACTGCCGCCCGCGCGCGCAGCGAAACGCTACCCTTCAGGATCACGTTGTTGGGATCGACCTTAATCCCGCCCGGCTTTGGGCGTCCAAAGGTTTCCACCGTGAAGCCTGATTCCGTACCGATCACGTCGATTGTTTTCTGCTCGGGATTTCCTTCGGTATCGATGCGCAGGTCCACCGGCATACGAAAGGTGTCGAGCGGCTGCTTGATCTTGCCAATGACGCGAAATCCCTTGGGCGTGCGGTACACGACGTATTCCAGCGAAAACTCCGGCACGCCCGTCGAATTCAGCCATTGCGCGAAGAAGCTCCGGAGGTTTGGCGCTTCCTGCTGGGACAGCCTCACGGACACGGGCGCGCGGTGTTGTTCGGCGATCTTTTCAAAATCTTCAATGCGCGCGCTTTTTTCCGCGAATTGAAAATAGAAATCATGCAGCGCGGATTTGAAGGCCACATCGCCCATCTGCGCGCGCAACATGTGAAACAGCATCGCACCCTTGTTCATCACCACGGATCGATAATCAGGCGAATACGGAGCCAGCCGCGCCGCTTGGGCCACGGGTGCGGCATCTTCATACATGAGCGCGCCCACGGCGAATTCGTCGACGGCCTTGAGTCCTGCTTCCTTGCCCGCATTCTGCTCGGCGTACAACGCCTCGGAATACCGCGCCAGCCCATCCGAAATCCAGACGTCTCCGGGCGTTGCCGGCAAGACCTGGACGCCCCACCATTGCGAGGCAACCAAGCGCGCGATCGTGCGATCGCTGGCTTTGGGGTCCCAACTGCGCTGGCTGAGCAGCAAGACTCCCGGAGCGGCAAAATCGCGAAGGGTTCCGTCCGGCAATTGGATGATCGTCAGAGTCGGGTCAGGAATGGGCCCGAACATATCGGAAAAGATGATTACGGCCCGCGCCGCGCTCGCCGCAAAATCCCCCGCATTGGCCGACGCAGCTCGCGGCGCATAAACCGAGACGTTTATTCCTTCCGCCTGCTTGGGATTGAGTTGGAGATTGCCCACCACGAAGGTTCCATGGGGCGCGAGGCTCTTGCATTCGAAGGTGTACTGGAGCCGTCCGCCCTCGACCGCGTTCCTTGCGGCCATCGGCGTCGGAGCCGTGGACTTGCCAGTCCCGGCGACCGCGAACGTGTCCGGCACATTCAGCCGGAAAGTTGCCGTGTAGCGATTGGAAGGGAAGTTCGTCAGCGGAAACCACCGTGCGGGCAGGAGCAGATACGCGCCGTCTTTATTGATGACCGCCGCGCGGACCCCGGGAACAGGGCTGTTCTCTTCGTTGGCCAGCAATCCGGCATAGGTGTAGGTGAGGGTGACGTGGCCGTCCGCGGCCACCGGGGTTGACAACTGCACGATGACGAAAAGGGGATTCTGATTGTCCCGCAGGAAACTGAGCGGCTTGCCGTCCGCGCCTTTGACTTCTTTTACAACCAGATTCGGATGAAGTTCGACGCGCACGCTGCTGGAAGCTTCGGTGGCCTTGAAATCGATTTTCGCGATGGCGGAAATGGACTGACCGATAGAGTCCAAGGTCGCGGAAACCTCGTAGTGTTGGGCGAGAAAATTTGCCGGGGTGGGAACCTGAGCGCGGAGCGGCGCTGCGCCCAGACCGAGAACCAGAAGTGCAAAAATGTAGTAGGTGCCAAATACTCTTCGACGAAGGGCCATCGGACCCCTTTCCAGTGGGTTCAAGCCAGCTTTCCGGTACATGTATAGGATACCAAACCCCTCAGTTCGCGTTGCTTTCGCCTGCAAGCAAGTGGGCGGCAATCGCATCAGCCGCGCGCTCGACCGCTCCGGGCGGTCCCAGCAGCTCACGCACTTCTGCCAAGCCGCTACATATCCCTTCGACGCGCCGCTTGCCCTCTTCGGATTGGGACAGCAGCTTCGCCGCCTCCCCGGCAAGGCGCCGCGGCGTGAAGTCATCCTGGATTAATTCGGGCACTACCGCGCGCCCGGCGATCAGATTCACCATACTGAAATACTTGGTGCTCACCAACGGTTTCGCCAGTTTGGCCGTCAGGGGAGACAGCCGATAGACGACAATCATCGGCTTTCCGAGCAGCGCGGTTTCCACGGTGGCCGTGCCGCTGGAGACAATCGCCAGGTCCGAGGCGGCCACAGCGTTGTATGTATCTTGCTCCATGAATTTGACTTGCCATTGCGCCGGGAACATCGCTTTTAGTTGTTCCAAGTTCAGCCCTGGGGCCACGGCGAGCACAAGCTCCAGTTGGCCTGCAAACGTGCTTCGAATCTCCTGCAAGGCTTCGACCAGGACCGGCACATGGTGCGCAATTTCTCCCCGTCGGCTGCCCGGCAGGATGGTGATGATAGAGCGCCCCTCTATAAGACCGTATTTCTTGCAGAATTCTTCCCGCGTCAGCGTCGATTTCACGTTTCCAACCAGGGGATGACCGATGAATTTCACCGGTACACCGGCATCGGCGTAGAACTTCTCTTCAAATGGGAAGATGCACAACGCCAGAGCGAATCGCCGCCGGACCAGATTGGCGCGCCAGGGCCGCCAGGCCCAGAATTGCGGACAGATGTAGTAGACGTTTCGAATGCCCTTTGGAAGCAGTTTGCGCGCCAGCCGCAAATGAAAACCAGGGAAGTCCGTGAGTATCGCCAGGGGCGGGCGCCGGCGTTCCGCTTCGTCCACGAGGCGCTTCATCGCGCGGCGCAAGGAGGGAAGCCGCTTGAGCACTTCGGTGATGCCCACGACGGAGACTTCAGAATAATCCGTGATGATCTCAACGCCAGCGGCGCGCATCTGCGGCCCGCCCATGCCGAACAGCGCTACATCGAGGCGTTGCTTCAATGCGGTCGCGAGACGAGCGGCGTACATGTCTCCGGAAGCTTCGCCAGCGGAGAGAAGGAGCGGGATGGGTGGCATTTGCGATTTTCGCCGGCTTCAGTCGCTGGCCGGAAGCGGCGACGGCTCGGCAGTCCCGTTGGCTTCCATGGGGAGATGCAACTCTTGCTCTTTGTACTGGAGCTGGTAAAGCCGATAGTAGATCCCGCGCTCGGCGAGGAGCTCCTGATGCGCGCCCTGCTCGCGCAACCGGCCCTTGTGAAATACGAGGATGCGATCGGCATGCTGGATGGTGCTCAGCCGGTGAGCGATCACAAGCGCGGTGCGTCCGGACAGCAGGCGGTTCAACGCTTCGCGAATGAGCAGCTCTGTTTTGGTATCCACGCTCGAGGTAGCTTCGTCGAGAATCAGGAAGCGCGGATTATGCGCCAGCGCGCGGGCAAAATTGATGAGCTGCCGCTGGCCGACGGAAAGTGTTGAGCCACGTTCGTTGACGCTGGAAGCGACTCCCTCCGGAAGCGAGCGGACGAAGTCTCCGAGCCCAATTTCATCGACAGCACGTTCGACGGTGCCGCGATCAATGCCCGGCGTGCCGAGCCGGATGTTTGTTTCGATCGTGCCGGTGAAAAGGAACGGATCCTGCAGCACGATGCCAAACTGCCGCCGCAAATCCTGCAGATCGATGGTTCGAATGTCCTTGCCGTCGAGAAGAATCTGGCCGCGCTGAACATCGTAAAAGCGCAGGAGTAGGGAGATCAGGGTCGTCTTGCCGGCGCCGGTGTGTCCCACGATGGCGAAGGTTTGCCCGGGCTCCACGCGAAACGAAACATCTCGCAAAACCCAATCTTCGTCGGCGGGCTCAGGAGTGTTGCGATAGCTGAACCAAACGTTGCGAAACTCGATCTCGCCGAGCGGATGATCGAGCGGGATGGCATTGGGATCCGACTCGACCAGAACCGGTTCATCCAACAGCTTGAAGATGCGCTCGGAAGCCGCCATCGCGGATTGCAGGATGTTGAATTTCTCGCTGAGGTCCTGGATCGGCCGGAAAAAGCGCTGGGCGAACATGGTGAAGGCAGTCAGAACGCCGAGGCTGAGCGTGCCGGAGAGAATGCGGTTCCCGCCGGACCAATAGATCAGGGCGATGGTGGCGAAGCTGAGAAATTCGACCGCAGGATAAAAAAGAGCGTAAGCGAGAATGGCATCGCGCCAGGCGAGCATATTGTCGCGATTGCGCCGCTCAAATTCCTCCATGGCCTTGCGCTCGCGGTTGAAGAGTTGCACGACGCTCATACCGGAAATGTATTCTTGGAGGAACGCGTTGATGCGGGCGATGGCCGTGCGGATGCGGCGATTGGCATCGCGGACGAATTTGCGGAAGATCATGGTGACGATCAGGATGCCGGGAAGGACGGCGAGAGTGTCGAGAGCCAGGCGTTTGTCGATCGTGAAGAGCAGGCCGGCCATGACCGCGAGGAGAAAGAAGTCATTGATCATGGTAACGACGCCGGCGGCGAAGAGATCGTTGAGCGCATCCACGTCCGTGGTGACGCGGGTGACCAAGCGGCCGACGGGATTGTGGTCGAAATAGCTCATAGGCAGGCGCTGCATGTGGGCGAAAATTTCGCGGCGCATGTCGTACATGGTTTGCTGGCCGACGCGCTGCATTATGCGAATCTGGATGTACTGGGCGAGGAAGTCGAACGCCAGCACGGCAAGAAAGAGCAAGCTAAGCCAGCTGATGCCCGACCATGCCGACGCTTCCGGGATTAGGTGATGGAGCGCCGGAACAAAGTAGCTGTCGATGGCCTTGCGAAAAATCAGGGGCGGGGCCAGCTCGAGCGGCGTAACGATGGCGACCATGACGAGGGCGAGGACTACGCGCCATTTGTACGGCTTCATGTATTGGAGAAGCCGCCGCATCAAGCGCGAATCGTACGCTTTGCCGAGGGCCTCTTCTTCGTGCAGGTTGCTCATGCGCGCTCGAGCTCTTCTTCGAGCAATTGTTTTTGATACAAATCCGCGTAATAGCCGCCGCGCGCGAACAACTCGTCATGCGTTCCACATTCGGCGATGGCGCCAGCGATCAAAACAACGATCTGGTCGGCGTCGCGGACGGTCGAGGTGCGGTGCGAAATCAGAATCGTGGTGCGGCCTTCCATAATTCCGCGCAGTCCGGTGAGAATGCGCTCCTCGGTCTGGGTGTCCACGGCGGAAAGTGAATCGTCGAGGATCAGGATGCGGGGGTCGCGGATCACGGCGCGCGCAATTGCAGCGCGCTGCTTTTGTCCACCGGAAAGGGTGATGCCGCGCTCTCCGACCATTGTCTCGTAGCCCTTGGCGAAGCCCACGACGTCACCGTCCAGGCTGGCGAGTTCGGCCGCTTCCCGAACGCGCTGTTCTTCATAGTCAGGAAGTCCGAAGGCGATGTTGCCGCCGACGGTCTCGCCGAACAAGTAGGTGTCCTGCGGGACGAACCCGATGGACTGGCGCAAGGTGGTGAGAGGCCATTCGCGGATCGGGCGCCCGTCGATCAAAACCGAGTCGTCCGGCGCTTCCCAGAGGCGCGTGATGAGAGCGGCAAGCGTGGTCTTGCCGCTGCCCGTGGGGCCGACGATGGCGAGCGTAGAGCCGGCGGGAATTTTCAGATTGATGTCATGAAGTACCGGATGAGGGCCGCTGCCGTTGGGTTTGGAGACGCCATTCGAACCAGCTCCGGAAACGACGGTCGGATACGCAAAAGTGAGATGGCGGAATTCGATTTCGCCGCGAGGCTTGGCGCCTTCCGGGACTTTCGCGTTGCGGTCGTCAATATTGGGCTGAGCTGTGAGGATGTAGTTGAGCCGGCCCATAGAAGCCGCGCCGCGCTGAAAAATATTTGTGACCCAACCGAGGGCGATCATCGGCCAGACCAGCAAGGTGAGATAGCCATTGAAAGCAATGAGAGCGCCAAGAGAAATCTGGCCGCGGAAGAGCTGGTGGCCGCCTTGCCAAAGCACAATCAGAAAAGTTGTGCCGATGAGCGCGGTAAGCGACGGCATGAACATGCTCCAGGTGCGGATGAGGCGGATGTTTCGCGAGACATATTCGCGGTTGGGCTCGTCGAAGCTGCGAATCTCGGCTTCTTCCTGGGCGTAGGCGCGCACGACGCGCACCCCAGCCAGGTTTTCCTGGACGCGCGCCGTAAGCGTGGCGAGCGCGGCCTGAATTTTTTCGTAGAGTTCGTGAATCGTTTTGCCAAAGAACCAAACGGCAACGGCCACCACCGGAGCGGGGAGCAGAACCCACAACGTCAGGGAAGGAGAGAGCGTGACCATCACGCAGATGGCCAGCACCATGGTGATGAGGGTCGTCGCGCTGTACATGATGCCGGGGCCGAGGACCATGCGGACGGCGTTGAGATCGTTGGTGGCGCGCGACATGAGCTCGCCGGTACGATTGCGCACGTAAAATTCAGGTTCGAGGATCAGCAGACGCTTGAGGAGATCGTTGCGAATGTCGAATTCGATGTCGCGGGATACGCCGATAAGCGTCCAGCGTGCAGTGAAGGAAAGAACTCCCTTTATCGCAACGCATAGGACGACGATGAGGCAATAGATGCCAAGCGTATGGCGGCTGCTCGGCGCGTAGAACGGAATGGAACGGCTGAGCGCCGAAGCGTTCAGACCCAGGACGATCGGAGCCCCGGTCTCCGTGGTGTGCTCGAAGGGAACCGGATTGCCCGCGAGCGTGTCCGTCATGACGCCGGTGGCGAGTGGGAGGACGTTGCCGATAACGCCCATCAAGACGACCGTAAGGAGGCCGAAAATGATCCCCCCGGGGTAGCGCCGGAGATACGGCATCAGGCCGCTCAAGTCCTTTTTGGAAGGAGATTTCGTGGCGGCCTTGGGCGCCTGATTTCCGTCGGCACGCGGGGATTTGCTCATCGCAGTCTGGACCTCACGTCGTTCAGCGCGGGGGACTCCAGAAGGAAATGCTCGTAGGTGCGGTCCAGCGATTGGTACCGTTTCGTCGCCGAATTCCAGCGCACACCGATTGGCAGGACGTGCGAATCCGTGGTGCCCTGGAGCGGGGTAAAATAAAGCTGCAGGCCTTTCTCGGCGTTTTGCTCGAACTGCAGTCGCCAGCCAGTCACCGGCGCCAAGGGCGTGAGTCCAAGATACCCCTTCGGGTTTTTCAAATGTTCATCGCAGCGAAGGATTTCCGTCCATTTTCCGTCGTCGTTTTCCGCTACCACGGCGCGGGTCACAATCGTTCCGGGCAGATTATTGGTTGGAGTTTTTGGCACGACGTTGGCCGCAAGAAACTGCTGTTTTCCGTTCTTTGCCAGGTCCCCGAAGGCCAAGACCTGTGATTCGGTGCCCAGCAAGGCTTTTGCTGCCGCCTGAATCTCCTCAGGAATCGCCGGTTCCACGGGCTTGGTCTCTGCCTGCGGCGCTGGCTTCGGCGCATCCGCGCCGCATCCACCCAGCAAAATAGCCAGGGACAATACACCGAGAGAGAATTTCAGCGGGATTCTCCACGCGCGGGCCGCGCCGGCACTCCAGCCCTCTCCTAAGAAGGACGGAGAAAGTTGAGGCTCGTTAGCATGTGAACAGCCGGATTGTGAAGTTTTCTCCATCAGAGAGTTGATTCGGTTCGCCTGTTCTCGGCCACTCGCCCTATCGATCTCACGACGTTCAATTCTAACTGTTGACCAGCGTTCGTGGAAGGACTCCCGGAGTCCCGATTGTCGTAGACTTGAATACGCTAGCGCTGCGCTAGAATTGCATCCAACCGGGCTTCAAAGTTTTCTTCTCCTTCCGACCACAGCTCGCTGCGCTCCACCGGCAACGCCCGCTCTACAGCTTCGAGCCAATTAGACAATTGTTGGATGTTCTCCCGCGTCTTGGCGTGATATTCCTTCAGGTTTCCACCCGCCGCCATCCATTGCCGGAACGTGTGCTCAATCGGATGATCCGAGGAGTTAAATGGATTCGACGCTGCGCCGGGGGCGAGTAACCCGCCATGCCCGGTGAAAAAATGTTCGAAGCCCAGGTCGGCCATAAAGTGCCCTGCACTCGCGGCAAGTCCACCATCATATTCCAGCCCGTGGCAGGTCAGCACCAGCGGCTCCGGCTTGTGTTGCCAGCGCAGGCTCTCGATGTCGAGCCCCCAGAGATCCCATTTCCCGCCCACGATGTACGCCGTGTCCGGGTTCAAGTACTGCACCGACATCGCCGCAACTTCGGCGGGGCCTGCATGGACCGGCCGCAAATCCCACTCCGCGACGGGCGTTTCCGTGGCATCCACGGCCTGCACGGCAAGTTCGGTAAATGTATTTTGCGTTGGCGAGAGCGGGGCGGTTGTCAGAAACCGCGCAAACTCCGCGAGCATGGTCTCTACTGAAAAATCGCGCGTCCATACGCGCAGGTAAGCATGGTTGGCCATCTATGTTTGTTCCAATGGGATTATATCGGGACGGAATGGAAGTAGCGAATCAGGGGAAGGACGAACCGTTTCAGCTGCCGGTATTCGCGCTTTTTGCCTGCGCTGGAGGTTCCGGCAGTGTAAAGCCGGAGGCAATCTCCTTCAGCCGCTCGCGCAGCGATTCTCCGACCCCGGCAAACACTTGCGCGCAGGCTTCGCGAAGACGTTGTTCGGCGGTCGCCGCAATTCCGGAAATCAGGTCGCGCGATTGGTGGTCCAGGGAAGCCACTGTCGCCAGCATCCACTGGTTCGAAACATTTTCGAGCTTGCTCTTGTAATGCTCCACGGCCTGATGGCCGATCTGGCCGTAAGCGCTCTCCATTTCTTTTTGATGCGCGTCCGTCATGGACTTCCAGGAAGCCAGCAGCGGCTCAAATCCTTCCTCTACTTTTTTCCGCGCGTCCGCCACGCCAGCCTCGAGTGCGCCGCCCATCGACGCCTGGAAACGGCGGAGGAATTCCTGTTGCTCGCTGGTCACGCGGTGCGCGAGCTCTTCTCGCGCGGCGTTCATGTCGGACCGCGCTTCTTCCCTAGCCCGCCGCAGCTCTTTGCCGAAGCCATCTAGCTCCTGACGTCCCGTGCGCTGGACCTCGTCCGTGAAGGCCGCGGCGGTTGTGTCCGCCGCCTCGGCAAACAGCGCCCGGGCGCGTTCGAATGATTCGCGCACCACCTCTTCCATCTGTGTTTGCGTGTGGCCCACGAAGCTTCGGCTTGAATGATCCAGCTCGCTCGCAAACACGCTGGACACCTCTCCCGCCTTCTCTCGAAGTTGATTTGCTGCCTGCTCAATGGCGCGGTCCGCCTGATTCTGAATTTGCGTCTGCGCCTTTTTTTCGTACCATTCCGCTGACTTGTAAAGTTCCTCGACTACCCGATGCTTCAAGTCACTGACTTTCCCCTCCAGCTCGGTCAAGTTGCGTCCGACGATCGTTTGCGATGATTCCTGCAGAATCTGTTCCACGCCGCCCAGGTTTTCCCGGAAGCGCCCCAGCGATTCCGCGAAGGCCTCATCGGCCGAGTTGCGAATGCGATCCTGCTGCAGTGCCAGCGCTGCGTCCAGCAGCGAGCGCCCTCCCGCCAGGCGGTGGATCGCCTCTTCGGTCCGCGAAACGTGCGGTTGCACCATCTCCTCGACCTGGCGGTCGAAAGTCGCCAGTGCTTGCCGGGTGGATTCTTCAAACGTCGTTCGAATGCGTTCGTTGATTTCCTCGATCAGCGATCCCGAACGGCGCTGCAATTCGTTGCCGTGCAGGTTCAGCACGTCGTCCAATTGCGCTTGAAATCCTGCGAGAGCTTTCTGCTTCGCATCCTGGAGCTGCTCTGCGTGGTTCTCGATCCGCTCGCTCGATTCTCGTGCTCTTTGAAGCGCGCCTTCCAGGCGTTGCGCCTGTTCCTGGAGCGCATCTCGCAAAGCAGCCATGCGCTGTTCGGTTTCCGCCGTCGCACTCATCGCAGATTCCCGCACGGCCGCGGCGTGGTGTGCCATCTCTTCCTGCAACTGGGCAATCAAGCCGCGTGCGTGCTCGTTCAATCCGCCGGCAGCGCGATCCTGCGCTTCCGCGAGTGTGCCTTCGATTGCGGCGCGCCAGCGCACTTGCGCGGCCTCCATTTCGGATGCGAGTTGGCCCTGCCAGGACGATTGTGTCGCGGCGATGGCGGATTCCACATTTTGCCGAATCTCATTGGCCGCGCTGCTCAACGCATCGCGCTGAGACGTTGCGGTCTGCTCTTGTTGACTCACGGCTTCGCCAATGGATCGCGTCGCGGCATCGACCCGCTGCTGAATCTCGATTGCCGCGCTGTTCAAAGCATCGCGCTGCATCGCAGCAGTCTCTTCCCGTTGCCTTGCTGCTTCCTCAATGGCACGCGCAGCTTGTACCGCGCGTGCAGCAATTTGTGCTTGCGCCTGTTCCGCCTCCGTTTTCAATTTTGCCGCAGTCTCTTCTCCCTGGTGACAGAGCGTCCGGAGCGTCTCGGCCATTTGTTCCAGTTGTTGCGCGTGCTCGCTGCGCTGCACTGCGCCTTCTTGGGACAATCTCGAGGTCAGTTCATGCGTGAGCTGCTCGAGTTGGGGCGCAAGCCATCGCGGCAATTCATTCCGCAGTGCCTCCGCCGCGGCCGCATGGGCCGCGCGGGATTGTCCGTCGGCTTCTTCATGCAGCCGTTCAATCGCCCGTGAGGCTTCATTCGCGATTTCGGCCCGCCCGGCCGCAAACTTCTGCTCCCACTGTTCGAACGAAAGCCGCCGTTCCGCCGACACTGCCTGCGAAGCCGCTTCCCGCGTCGCCGTCTGAATCTGTTGTTTGGCGTCCGCCACCAGTCGCGCGACTTGCCGCGCAAGCTGCAAGGAAGCATCGGTCGTGCTCGCCGGGGAAGGAAACACTCTCACGTTATCCGCGCTCGTCTTTGGAGGCGTGTCGGGTTCTTCCAACGGCATCACAATTTCAGTCTCTGAAGTGGGAACCACCGGCGGTGGTGCCTCCTGCGCCGGATCGGTCTTCGTGCAAGCTTGTGCCACGTCGGAAAACACAAACCAATCTTCCGGCGGAAAGGCGATGCCCCAGACGTTTCCGGGAATCTCCAGTTCCAGCGCTACTTGAAAAAGCTGCCGTACAGTTCGCGGCCTTTGGATCCACGCCACTTTGCCACGAACGGTTCGGGGAGGCTGCCCCGCTTCGGGATGAGGGATTTCCATCGTCACCCACATGTTTTTCAGGACGTAGTGTTTCGATTGGTAGCGGCAGCCGTGACAGTTGATGATCAGCGAGGAAGTCCGCTCCACGAAGGGCCGCCCGAGAGCGTCCACACCCGTCGCCATGAGAGGAACGGCCTGCACAATCCGTGTGCTGCGGCGCTTTCTCAATTCCGTGCTCGGGTTGACCGCCCCTTCGGACACCATTTCAGCTGCCTCATCGGCGAAATTGCCGCCTGATTCGTTCATACCTTCCGCCGTCGTCCCTCAGTTGCTCAGAATTTGCGCAAACGCATGGCGCCGGCGCCATGGCTTTCTTAATGCGCGTTTGGAGTACCTTCCGAGGCCGGCTTGCGGTGTGTTCCGGTCAGGAACATCCATGCTTCCTTCGCGACCCAGATTGGTCCAACCAATAAATAGATCGGCCCTTGGAAAAATGCCGGATGATTTCCTTCAATGCGGTGGCCGAGAAAAAGGAACACCCATCCGCCAACAAAAGATACCGTTCCCCAAATCCATTTCATAAAAAGGAGCAGGATGATGCCGGCAAAAATCGTGGGGATGCCATCGCCATGCAGGAATTTATTCCAGCCGGATTCATGTTCGTGATCGTACTGCGCCATGTAGTGCGCCAGGCTTGGCATTAAGCGCACCTCCTGTCAGCCAAGTTCGACTGCCATTCAGTCGGCGGGGGAACAACCACCGTGGAATTCAGACTTTATACTGAAATCGGGGAATTGGCTAGAGGGTTCCATGAGTACTAGA
>QHYE01000039.1 GCA_003224055.1 Acidobacteriota bacterium
TCTTTCATATCGCCTGCTTCATCATCGTCTTACGGAGGGTTTTGAAATAGCTTCTACACATTTGTCTGCTTCGAAAATGTGTGGATTCCGCATTCGAGTTTTGTTCCGCCCCAGCGGCCAGATCTTGGATTGTTCGGATCCGCGGGCAGCGCGGTGCAGGGCTGGCATCCAATGCTGAGATATCCTTCGTCGTATTGAGGCAGGTGGCTAATCCCATTCGAATTTACGTAATTCCAAACCTGCTCCCAACTCCAGTCCGCAAGCAGGTTTACTTTCCACAGACTCTTGCCCGTGGGAAGGCGATGAAGCTCAACCTTCTTCAGGTTTTTGCGGGTCGGTGACTGTTCGCGCCTCAGGCCCGTGAACCAAACATCGAATGGTTCCAGCGCACCTAGAAGGGGTTCAACCTTGCGCAATTGGCAGCAGCGTGTTGGATCGCTCCGATAGAGGATACCGAAAGCTGATTCTTGTTGCGCGACGGTTTCGGCGGGGAGCACGTTGACGAGATTCAGCGACCATTCTCTCGCCAGGCGGTCGCGGTATTCATATGTTTGCGGAAAATGGTAACCGGTGTCCAAGAAAAGCACCGGCACGTCCGGGATGCGCTTGCGGAGAAAATGGAGTACTGCCATGTCCTCCGCCTGAAAGCTGCTCGTGAAGCAGGGGCGCGCATTCTTGTTGGCGCCCAGCACGGTTTCAAGCGCTGCCTCAGGTGAGAGAATCTCCACTGTTTCGGCGATTTGATCGACGTTCATTTAGTTCACCTTTTCCTGATTCTTTTCCGCTCGAGGAAGCCGGAGGGCCTGCGCGAATGCAAGCGCCTGCCCTGCGTGCTCTTCTTCAGACAAATGCGAAGTTTTCGATTCGGCCAGGTCGAAGAAGCGGCCTTCCGAATTCGTTGCGATGAGGCGCTTGGTTTCCGCATCAAGGTCGCTACCGGAATAGAGCACCACGATTCCCGCGGCCTGCGTTACGCGGATTGTTTCTGAGAGCGCAACGGTAGAAACCGCGGAATCCGTGAGATGGAGAACTTCGAAACCTTGCTCGAACAGATGGCGTTCGAGCCTGGTCGCAAGCGCTTGCCGGCCCTCGAGCAGCAGCACGGCGGGCCAATGCCCGCGCCGGATGCGACGTTCCTGCGCGGACACCGGTGAACCGGCTGGAATCCGCAGATTCGCTGCTGCTTCCGCCGGAGCACTCCCTCGTTTTGCGGCCGGATCTTCTTGAATCATTCCTGCGCCCACGGTGGCGTTCGAAAGGGCGTCGATCAAGATGAAACTGCCTGTCGTTCGATTGCTGGCATACGGATCAAAGAAGAGCGGCACGTTGGCTTCGAACTCAACCGAACCAATTTCGTTCATCCGCAGTTGCGTCGCCTGCTCCTGCATGAGCGTATTGATGTTGACGCGATGGCGGATGCGCGTGGCGCGGATTTTCGTCTGGCGAACCGTGTGTTTGACGAGATAAGTGCGTCCCAATTCCAGGGGATTGGCGTGAAGCCACACAACCGTGGCGTGAAAATTCCGAGCGACGCGGGGTACATCAAGGGAGGACACCAGCATATCGCCACGGCTGAGGTCGATCTCCGCTTCAAGCTGCAACGTCACCGACATCGGCGAGGAAGCGCGGGGCAGGTCGCCATCGTACGTCACGATCGAGTGCACGCGCGTTTTTTGTCCGGAGGGCAGCGCCACAACGGAATCGCCGGGGCGTACAACACCGCTCGCAATGCGCCCGGCAAAGCCGCGAAAATTTGCATCGGGCCGAATGACGCTCTGAATGGGGAACCGAAAGCCCTCCAAAGAATCACTGTCAGGCAGGGGCACGGTTTCCAAATGCTCGAGCAGCGTTGGCCCGTCGTACCAGCGCATTCGCGCGCTGCGCTCGACTATGTTGTCTCCTTCAAGCGCGCTGATGGGGATGCACTGGACGTTGGTGATTCCAAGCTGGGCAGCCAGAGTGACGAAGTCGTCTTTCAACTTCAGAAAGAGATCTTCGCGATACTCGGCCAGGTCCATCTTGTTCACAGCGGCAAGCACGTGTTTGATTCCCAGAACGGAAGCAATAAATGCGTGGCGCCGCGTTTGCGCAAGAAGTCCTTTGGTAGCGTCAATCAAAATGACAGCCAAGTCGGCTGTCGAAGCGCCTGTCGCCATGTTTCGGGTGTATTGTTCGTGGCCGGGCGTGTCTGCAATGATGAATTTGCGCCGCGAGGTTGCAAAATAGCGGTAAGCCACGTCAATGGTGATGCCCTGCTCGCGTTCGGCACGCAGGCCATCCGTGATCAGCGAAAAATCGATGGGGCCTGTGGAACGGTTGATGCGGCTCCGCTTCACCGAGGCCAGCTGATCTTCGTAGACGGCCTTGGAATCGTGCAGTAGCCGCCCGATCAGAGTCGACTTGCCGTCGTCGACGCTCCCCGCCGTTGTAAAGCGAAGAAGCTTGGTGCTCAGGTCCTGATCGAGAAAAGCAGCGAATGCATCTGCGGGTGCGTTTTTTGCGGAAGAGATCATCAGAAGTATCCCTCCCGTTTTTTGAGTTCCATGGAGCCTTCTTCATCGTGGTCAATCGCGCGATTCTCGCGCTCGGAGCGGCGGAACGAAACCATCTCTTCAATGATCTTTGGCAGAGTGTCCGCCTCGGAGCGGATGGCTCCCGTGCAGGAAACGCAACCGAGAGACCGCATGCGGCACTTCAGTGTTTGCGTTTTTTCTCCCGGCAAGAGCTGCGAGGAATTGTTGATGACCACAATGGAGCCGTTTCGCAAAACGACTTCGCGTTCCCGCGAAAAATAGAGCGGCACAATCGGAATTTGTTCCACGTGAATGTACAGCCAGACATCCAGCTCGGTCCAATTCGAAAGCGGGAAGACGCGGATGCTTTCGCCCTTATCCAGGCGCGAGTTGAAGATATTCCACAACTCCGGCCTCTGGTTCTTGGGGTCCCACTGGCCGAGAGAATCGCGGAAGGAGTAGATGCGTTCTTTCGCGCGCGATTTTTCTTCGTCGCGGCGTGCTCCGCCGAAGGCCGCGTCGAAACCACCTTCGGTGAGGGCGTCAAGTAGAGATTTCGTCTTCAGCAGCCCGCAGCACTTTTGGGTACCCAGCAAAAATGGGTTGGCGCCTGCGTCCAGAGCATCCTGGTTCTTGTGCACGATCAGTTCGGCGCCGATCTGTTTCGCATAGGAATCGCGAAATTCGATCATTTCCGGGAATTTGAAACTTGTGTCGATGTGGAGCAGGGGAAACGGGATCTTCCCAGGGAAGAACGCTTTCTGCGCGAGCCGCAGCATGACCGAAGAATCTTTTCCGATCGAATAGAGCATGACCGGCCGGGCAAATTCCGCTGCCGCCTCGCGGAGAATATAGATGCTCTCCGACTCCAGCATACGAAGGTGATTTAGCCTCTTCGATACAAGCAGCTCCGGACTCTCGCTGGCGACCGAAGAGTCCTGCCGTTCGATTGAAATTTCCGATATGCCCACTCTAAACCTCCAAATCCTTATGCCGCCGAGGACAAGCCCCATTTCCTGCGAAGGTTTCTTTCGACGACGCGAAAAACGAGTCCGTCGACGGCAAACCCAATGAGAATGATGACCACCATCACTGCTACCACCTGGCTGATGTCATTGAGGTCGCGCCCCATCATCAGAAGCTGACCCAGCCCGAGACTGACAAAAATCATTTCTCCCGCGAGGAGCGAGCGCCACGCGAAGGCCCAGCCCTGTTTCAGGCCGGAGACCAGATGAGGAAGGCTAGCGGGCAAGAGGACATACAGAAAGAGCCGCGCGCCGCTCGCACCGAGATTGCGGCCGGCCATGGCGTAGATTCGCGGAACGTTTCGAAGACCAGCCTCGACATTGATGCTGATGGAGAGCAGCGAGCCCATAACGACGACAAAAAGAATCGCTTTCTCGCTCAGTCCGAACCAGAGGATCGCCAGGGGCAGCCAGCAAATACTCGGCATGCTTTGCACGCTCACGACCAGGCGGCCAAGGGTCTCCTCCAGAAAATCGCTGTGCGCAAGAAGCAGCCCCAGCGCGCCGCCAAGGATGACGGATAGGGCGTAGCCCACGAGCATGCGTTTCAAGCTGACACCGATGCCGATCCAAAACGTGTGATCCGAAAAACCGATTCGAAGGGCCTCGAAGACGCTGGCGGGAGTTGGAAATACATAAGGAGGCCAGAGCTTCAAGAGGACAAGGCTTTGCCAAAGCGCCAGCACAAAGGCGTAGAAGCCGACTTGTCTCGCGATCTTACGCAAATTGTTCATGATGAAATTCAGCTCGCACGGATTTGTCGATTTCTTCGCGAAGATGCCCGAGGACTTTCTTGGACATGGAGGCCACCTCGGGATCTTCGATATGACGAGGCCGCGCCAGAGAGATGGAGAACTTTGTTTTGATGCGGCCTGGCCGGTAGCTCAAAACGAGGACACGATCGCCGAGGCGGACCGCTTCGCGCACATTGTGGGTGACGAAGATGATGGTTTGCCCGGTCTCGCGCCAGACGCGTTCGAGCTCGTCGTGGAGGAGGTCGCGGGTTTGCGCATCCAGAGCTGCGAATGGCTCGTCCATCAACAGCACGTCCGGCTGCATGGCCAGCGCGCGAGCCAGCGCCACGCGTTGCTTCATGCCACCGGAAAGTTGATGCGGATGGTGCTCTTCGAATTGGGAGAGATGAACGAGATCCAAGTAGTAGCCGGCCTGCTCACGCCGCTCTTTCGTGTTTACGCCTTTTTGCCGCAGGCCAAATTCGACGTTTTCCCGCGCCGTGAGCCAAGGAAAAAGTCCCAGCTCCTGGAACAGGAGTATGCGGTCGGGGCCGGGTTCTAGCACTTTGCGGCCATCAATCCAGATTTCTCCTGTCGAGGGGCGATCGAGTCCCGCGATGAGATGAAGCAATGTGGACTTGCCGCACCCGGAGGGACCGACAATGCACAAAAATTCTCCCGGGAGGACTTCGAGATTGATATTTTCGAGAGCCGCCAGCTGGCCGCCATGACCTGACGGGAAGTGACGTGACACGCCATCCACACGGATCTTGTTGTTCACGGCACGGAGCGGCAATTGTGCTTCCATGAGTGCAGCCATCTCAGCCTCCCAACCCTGCTTCCAGAGAATCAGTGCATCAAAAATCATCACGTTCAAGCGGCAACGCTCTGGGCCAGTTTCGTCCCTGCTTTTGCAAGATCATTGGATGGGCTTCGCTTTCTTTTCCAGAAGTACCTCGTTCAAGAGAGCCAAATCGTAGAGGCCTGAGAGGTCGGGACGTTCACGGCCCAAAAATCCCGCATCGTAGGCCTGCTGTGCTGAGGTCAGAAGAGAGCTGCGAATCGGATCGTAGGTGGCTTGCAAGCGCGAGAAGGATTCGTCCAGCACTTTCGGCGGAAGCGCCTTGCCGGTGTCTTTCTGAAGTTGCGCATTGATGATTTGTTTTGCTTCCGCGGGCTTTGCGTTGATCCATTCCGTCAGCTCGACGTGGGCACGGAGCCAGTTCTTGACGACGTCCGAGTGCTCGCGAAGGAAGGAGGTCCGCACAATCAAATGTGCGGTGACGAATTGACAATTGGGCCAGAGGTCGCGCTCATCCACGAAGAGGCGGGCATTGGCCTCCTGGATGAGGCGCGAAGCCCACGGTTCGGGCGCCCAAGCAGCGTCGATTTCCCCCTTGAGAAAAAGCGTGAGTTGGTCAGGGTTGGCAATCGGGATGACCAGGACATCGCCGCCTTTGTCCCGCGTTTTCAAGCTGTGCGCCTGTAGCCAGGCACGCAGAGCGACGTCCTGCGTGTTGCCTAGCTGCGGCGTGGCGATTTTCTTGCCATGAAAATCCTCGGGCTTCGCAATGCCAGCAGCGGAACGCACGACCAGGGCTGCTCCGCCGCTGGTGGCGCCTGCAATGACGCGCAGAGCCTCGCCTTTGGAACGCACATAGCCGGCAATGGCCGGATTCGGGCCGACGTAAGCTAGATCGAGTGCTCCGGCGAACAGAGCTTCAATCACGGATGGTCCAGCGTTGAAGACTTTCCATTCGATGGGCGCACCGGGACCGAGGGCCTGATCAAATCGGCCCTGAGCTCGTCCGACAAGGGCTTGGGAATGCGTGACGTTTGGAAAATAGCCCGCGCGCACCGCGGCGCGTGCGCTTTGCCCACGCGCCGGACCGGCCGCAAGGAGGAGCATGAAAATCGTAAGTGGGATTCGTGATTTCAAGCCATTGCTCCGCTCACCCGGTCCGAAAAAGTAGAGCCTCTTTGCTCTGGCCTTCAAAAATTCGCTCCTAGGCAAAAAACAAAAAACAAAAAACCCACCTGCCAACTATTCCTTGGCGGTGGGTCGGAAACCTTTCAGCTAGAATTTAAGTCTCTAGATACCTAGCCTCCCCGCGCCAAAGCACACACCCTCGCGACATGGACAGCAGGGACATATCTGGGAGGTCTTTTTGGAGCGAGAGAACATACAAGAGTACTTTACGCGCCGGAGTGCAAATTGCCAAAACCAAAATTTTGATGCTTTCCAGCTAAATTTTGATTCCTTGATTCGGAGTGCAAATCAGGAGCCTTGCGCAATTAACGTGGTTGCTGACCTAACCGTCGCCCCTCATTCTCACTGCCGCGACCCGAATGCGAAACTACATTGTATTTTCATCGGTTGTAACCTAAAACGAATTAATTCACACTATCGCGCTAGCCCGGGCCCGTGAGTACCAGCACCAACTTGAATCTGACTGCCGGCGAGGCAGCGATGCCAAAGTTCGCTCCAGCGCAACCCAGGAGGAACGCATGAGCAGTATTCATGGTTTCGTGGGACCAAACCGATTCAAAGGTTTCTTCGCAATTGTGACACTATCGCTTGCCCTGACGGTTGGCGTCGCCTGGACGCCAACGGCAAAGCCGCGTCAAGAACACCAACCCGCACAGGAGGATGCGGCACTGCTGGAAGGCTACCGCCACGTCGAAGTGGCTTCGGTGTCGGACGCACTGGAGCAAATCGCAGGACGAAAAATGTACCTGTCGCATCGCATGCGCTCCATCTTTCCCACGCGCTTCGCCGGATTCGCGGTTACGGTTGCGCTGAAGAAGGAGACAAATCACGATTCCGAGGCGCTGAAGGGCATGCTTGCGGCGATCGATCAAGGCGCGCCGAATTCCGTGTACGTGATGGTCGTCGAAGACGGAGCCGACATTGCCGGAATGGGCGGCTTGATGGGAACGGCGATGTCTGCTCGAAATTTCTCCGGAGCCGTCATTGATGGCGGAGTGCGCGATGTTGCTTACTTGCAGAAGATTGGTTTTCCGGTGTACGCGCTGGGGATCGTGCCTTCCACTTCAATCGGGCACTACCGTTTCGCAGGATCAAATATCCGTGTCGTTTGTGACGGAGTCGAAGTCCGTCCCGCTGACATTGTCGTTGCGGACCCGGATGGCGTCGTCGTGGTGCCGCGCGCGCTTGCTCCAAAAGTGCTTGCGCTCGCCCAGGAGATGGATTTCAAGGAGCACTCCATGTACGCGGTGATCGAAAAGCTCAAGTCCATCGAGGAAGCTGTCAAGAAGTTTGGCCGGCTCTAGAGAAGCCGGACCATTTCTTGGGCGTTGCTGTCGTGCGTTGGCACGAATGAAGGACGCGGCGAACGGCAAACGGTTCCCGGCCATCGCTGCGAACAGGGATGTTTTCACTTTTGGATCGCCCTAGGAGATTGAATTTCTGCAATCATGCATTTAGAGGAGGTACAAGAGATGATGCTAGGTAGCAGTACTAGAAGAAGTTTCGCAACTCGTTTTGCATCTCTTTTTGCGGGAGCTGGGATCGCGGGATTGTTCTCCAATGCCGCTGCTTCGGCTGGGCAGGTGCAAGGCGGCGTCCAGAAACTGAACTACGAAGGTAAACCCGCCGGCGGAACCGGATTCATCACGCCGCTCATCGTTCACAATGGCGTGATCTACATCGCCGGCCAGGGCGCTCATTCCCGCGACAAAGGCGAAACGTTTCCGAAGGATATTGAGAATCACACACGCCACGTGATGGAAGGCGTCAAGACACTCGTTGAAGCGGGCGGCGGCACGATGGACAGCATCTTGCAGCTCACCGTCTACCTCGCGAGCATCGACTACTACGACGGCATGAACCAGGTTTTTAAGACATATTTTCCCCACGGTGGGCCTGCGCGCACTACTGTTGCCGTCGCGGCGCTTCCAGGCGATTCGCTCGTGGAAATCAATTGCACAGCAGCGGTAGTGGCCGCTGCAAGGAAGGGAGCGTAGCTATGGTGTTCAACGAAAAATGGGAACGCCGCACATTTCTCGGTAGCCTTGGCGCATTGGCGGGCACTCTGCTCAGTCCGCGAAAACTGTTCGCTAGCCCCGCTGCAACTGCAAAGCCGGCGGGAAAAATCAGCGGGTTTGGCGCGACCGGAAACGTTTACGAAGAATTGGGCGTAACCACGGTGATCAACGGCCAGGGCACCATGACCGTGCTCGGCGGCTCCCTGATGCGCGCCGAGGTCGAGGGAGTTATGGCTCTGGCCTCGCTGCATTTTGTGAGCGTTCCCGAGCTCGAGGTCGCGGCAGGGAAGCGCATCGCGGAAATGCTCAAACTGCCCGAGGGCAACACAGCCCTTGTCACTTCAGGCGCTGCGGCCGCGATGCAGTCAGGATTGGCCGGCATCCTCACGGGGGACAATCCGAGGTTCATCGAACAACTGCCGGACCTCACTGGAATGAAATCCGAAGTGATCATCCAGAAATCGCACCGCAATCCCTTTGATCACCAACTCCGTTCCACGGGTGTGAAACTGGTCGAAGTCGAAACCCGGGAGGACGTGCGAAAGGCTGTCAATCCGAAAACCGCCATGATGCACTTCACGAATTTCGCCAACGCCGCGGGCCAAATTAAGGCAGATGAATGGGCGAAGCTCGCCAAGGAACTAAATGTACCGTCCTTCATCGATGCTGCCGCGGATACGCCGCCGGTATCGCATCTTTGGGACTACACCGTCATGGGCTATGACCTTGCAGCGTTCAGCGGAGGCAAGGCCATTCGCGGCCCGCAGTGCGCCGGACTGCTTATCGGCAGGAAGGACCTCGTCGCCTATGCGCTGCTCAACAACAGTCCTCACGAAGACACTCTCGGCCGCAGTCAGAAAGTCGGCAAAGAGGAAATCATCGGGATGGTCAAGGCGCTGGAATCCTATTTGAAGGAGGACCACCAGGCCCTCAACAAGGAATGGCAGCGCCGACTGGAGTATGTCTCCGCGCAAATCACGAAGGTTCCCGGCGTCACCACTTCTTACAATGTTCCAGACATCGCCAACCACGTCCCGCACATGTACATCAAGTGGGATGCGCAGCGCATTCCCCTGACGCCGCGCGAAGCCGGAAAGGCATTGCGGGCCGGAAAGCCGTCCATCGTTCTTTCCACTGGCGAGGAAGGCGAAGCGTTGTCCATGAACTCCTTCATGCTGCAGCCCGGCGAGGAGAAAATCATCGCTGAAAATCTAGTCAAGCTCTTTAAATCGCACTCGGCGTGAGTGAATTGGCTGCGCGTTTAACCAAACTCCGAAAGGCTGCTTCTCTCATCTCGCGCGGCTTGCTGGATCACGCGAATCAGAGGAGTCTCCGTGCCTGAAGCCGCCTCAACTCGTGTACGTTGGTTCCTGGTCTTCGGGCTGTTCGTCTTGAGCGCGGTCGCCTACGTCGATCGCATCAACATTGCAATCGCCGGCAATTCGATCGCCGCCGAATTCCACCTCACAAACGTTCAGTTAGGATCGCTCACCAGCGCCTTCTTGATGGGTTACGCTCTTTTCCAGACGCTTGGAGGCTGGCTTGCCGATCGTCTGGGGCCGCGCCGCGTGCTTGCTGTTGGAGTTTTGTGGTGGGGAATTTTCACGGCGCTGACCACCGCCGTCTCCTCGAAAATCGCATTCGCCATTTTTTACCTGGCCGCGATGCGCTTTCTCCTCGGGGCCGGAGAAGCCGTCATGTTTCCTGCCTCCAATCAATTCGTATCGCGCTGGATTCCCACGCACGAGCGAGGAATCGCGAACGGGGTGATATTTGCCGGCGTCGGTGTGGGTGCCGGCGTCACCCCGGGCCTGATCTCTTACATTATGGTTCACTACGGCTGGCGCTGGTCGTTTTGGACGAGTGCTCTCCTCGGCTTGATCGCTGGAACTGCCTGGTATTTTTTTGCGCGAGACACGCCGGAGCAGCACGCGTACGTTTCCGCTGCAGAACTCAAGCACATTCAGACCGGTCGAACCGTCAAGACTTCCGGCACCTCCAAATCTGGTGACGGCCGAATTCCGTGGAGCACCATTCTCGCAAGCAAAGAGGTGTGGGCCGTGACGCTGGGCTATTTTGCGTTCGGTTATGTTGCCTGGATCTTCTTTGCCTGGTTCTTCATCTACCTTCGCAATGTCCGCGGATTGGATTTGAAGGCCAGCGCTTCCTACACCACGCTCCTCTTTCTCACGATGGCCGCGTGCAGTCCGCTCGGCGGCGCAATCAGCGATAAGCTCACCAAGATGTACGGGAAACGCATCGGAAGGTGCGGCATAGCGGTGTTTGCACTCTCGCTGACCGCTATTTTTCTGGCATTTGGTTCGCAAGTGCACAGCGCGCGCCTGGCCAGCATTGTGCTTGCCGGCGGCGCGGGAGCACTCTACCTATCTCAAAGTTCTTTTTGGTCAGTCACGGCGGATATCGCTTCTGGTTCTTCCGGTTCCGTTTCCGGTTTCATGAACATGGGCAATCAAATTGGCGGGGCACTAACGGCTTCGCTCACTCCCGCGATCGCGTCGCGTCTAGGTTGGACCGTTCCGTTTTATGTCGCGGCAGGATTGGCCGCGATGGGAGCTGTTGCCTGGTTGTTCGTCGATCCCGAGCGCACCCTGTCACCGGCGTCGAGTTCATCTCCGTCCACAGAATGAATGGAGATGACTGGCAAGATCGGTCTCACCGCGCGAGCCGAACCGCGTGGTCATAACCCGTCATTTCCAGATAGCCCACACCAGCTGCCGCCTGCCCGTTGCGTTGTCCGGTCAGGATAATCGCACCCTCCCAATAATTCGGCGTGAGTTTTGCCTTGCCCGTCAGTTCCTGAGATTCCAGAGGCGTTTTCACCTCGAGTTCAAGGCCAAGACGCGGAATTGCCAACTTCCACGCGATCGGATAGACCGCGCCGGTGGAGGGGCTCTTCCATGTTTTTCTGAGGGGCATCAAAACAAAATCGCTCGCGCGCAGGTGCGTCGTCTTGCCCTGTGCATCAACGAAGGTCCCTGCGGAGTACGGATCAATCGAACCATCCCGGCGCCGGATGTGAAACAGCATCAACTCCGTGTTGTCCTCGAGCTGCAGACTCAGCCAATCCCAGCCCGTTTGGTCCGCGGTCAGCTGATGCGTGAAGAACTCGTGATCCATCCAACTTGTCCCGGTTACTTCGAATTTCTTTTCACCCAACTCGACGAAGCCGGACGTATGGATGCGCGTGAGAGAAATGTAGTGCGAAGCATGCCCCGCGCCTGCCGCCTTCTCGCTCACGCCGTCCTCCCCATGGACGACTGGCGGCTTTTCCGAGCGCAGCGCCAAATGCAATTGAAATTGCTCGTCGATTGCCTGCAACTCTTGCGCCTCGTTTCTCCAAATAATCTGCCAGTTGCCGTTCCAGATGCGTCCACGGGTTTCATCAACTCCCGCAATTCCCGGTCCGGATCGGTTCGTTCGTTCGGCGTGATAAAACTTGCTGCCATCCAAATCGCTTAACGCCAAATGCGCGAGGTAGATATCTTTCACGTCCCAGGCCGATGTTTTAGCGGGATCGCGGCTTACGGCTTGCCGAAAAAAGGTCAATTCGAATCCGAAGCGGTGCCCATCGGTCGATTTCAGATTACCCGTGTAGTACCACCACTCCGTCTGAAATTCCGGGTGATTGAAGTGGTCGCGCGGGAATTCATAGTGGTAACCGGGCAGGGCCGTGCGGTATTGCGCCGCCGCCGGATGAAGAGAAAACACCACGGCGACGAAGCACGCCAGCTTATTCTTCATGTATAACCTCAATGGGATTCAGCTGCACCGCCACTTGTGCAGGGTACAAGCCTGCAAGCACGGTTGCCACATACACGATGGTGATGGCCGCAAGAAGGATCTCCACCGGCCAGTGAAATCGGATCGTCCATCCGAACGACTGCTTGTTGATCACAAATATGAGAACGAGCGACAATGCAAACCCCAGCATCAATCCGGCAGTATTGGCCAGGAGTCCCAGCAATCCCGCCTCCACCAGAATCAGCTTTCGAATCTGGTTTTTCGCCGCGCCCAGAAAATGCAGCAACCCCAGCTCCCGGCGCCGGTCGATCACCAGTGCGAGAAGCGCACCGGCGATCCCCATGACCGCCACGAGAACCGCAACCGCTTCCAGCGCGTATGTGATGGCGAACGTGCGGTCAAAAATGCGAATCGCTTCTCCGCGAAGGTCCCGATTCGAAAACAGCAGCACCCGTTGACCGGCAGCAGTCTGTTCGATCTCGTAGCGAACGGCGTCCAGATTTGATTCCGGAGAAACGTAGATCGCCAGATTGGACGGCGCGGCATCCGGTAAATAGCGAAGCAGCGTCTGGCGGTCCATCAGGATATTGCCACGCTCGCTCGAATAGTCGTAATACACGTCGGCGACGCGGAAGGAATCTCTTCCTCCGCCGAGTGCCAGCGTGATGGAATTGCCCCTCTTCACGTTGTGCTTGTACGCAAACGGTTCGCTCACGAGGACCACGTTGGAATCGCGCAGTTCCCCCAGCACTTCTTCCTTCGAGCGGCCGGAGAAGAAATCAGAATTGTGATGCGAGCGCAATACATCCACGTCAACGGAAAGCAGCGTCGCAGGCATATTCTCGTAGCTGATTTCGTAGGCTCGCAATCGATCGACGGCCATCACTCCGGGAAGCTTTGCAATTTTCTCCGCCAGTCCCAGCGAAATTGTCGGGTGACGATCCGCGGCGGCCGACCCCGCGGGACGAAGGTAGAGATCCGCCGGCAACTGATCGCTCATCCATACGGCCACCGTCTCGCGAAAACTCCCAACCATGATGCCCACCGCCGTCATCATGGCGATGGCCGTGGAGAGCGCGCCAACGAGCACCGAAGTCCGTCGCAGCGACCCCGCAAGGCTTCGCGAAGCCAACAGCGCTTCAACCCCGAATATTTTGCCAAGCATTTTCGATGAAACCGTCAAGAGCGCATCCACCACAGCGGGAGTCGCCAACGCGGAGGCTACCACGAGCAAAATCGCCGCAAGATAGCCGAAGAGCGGCTTCCCGGCGATCGCATTTCCACGCGAAGCCGCGGCCGCAGCCAGACTGAGCCCCGACGCCAACCACAAGACTCTGCCCTTTTGGACACGCACGTCATATTCGCGCCGCCCTTTTCCCATCGCTTCCACGGGAGATACGAGCGAAGCCTCGCGCGCCGGCGAGTAAGCAGACGCAACCGCAACTCCAACGCCGATCCCCAGCGCCAGAAAGACCGATCCCACTCCCAACTCGATCGGCCCCGGACGGCTGCTCACGTAAAGCGATTCGACCGTGGCAGCCATCAATTTCACGGCCACCGTTGCCATGAACCGCCCGAGCGGCAGCGCAATCAATGCACCCGCAATCCCGAAGCAAGCCGCCTCGCCAGCGAAGGCCGAAAGAATCACCCCGCGGCTCGCGCCAAGTGCGCGCACGATTCCAATCTCCGCCCTGCGCCGTACCACGGAGACGGAAATCGTGTTGTAAATGAGAAAGGCGCCAACCACCAGCGAAACGTAACTCAAGAGCCGCAAATTCCATCGGAATGCCGCCAGCATGCGGCGATTTTCGTTCGTGCCCGTTCCTTGCGGACGTAGCTCCACCCCGGCGGGAAGCGCGGAACGCAAACGCTGCTGCCACTCGTCCAGGCTCGCCGTCTTTTGCACTTTCAACAAGATGCGGTCGACTCGGCCATAGCGCGTCAACGCCTGTTGTGCCGTTGCGATGTCCATCACAATTGCGGATTCGTTCCCGTTCGAATCGGGATACGCGCCGCGAATCACGTAGTCGTGGACTTGGTCGTTGATGAGCAATGGGACGCGATCGCCGGCCTTGAACCCAAGGCTCGCGCCCACCCAGATGCCGTCGAAGCCTCCAGAATTCTCGAATCCCTCTTCGAGAGTTTTCGGAAATGGAGTTTCCGCCGCTGTTCCAGAATCCATTCGGGAAGAGCCGGACCCCTCGGATACCAGGTCCAGTCCGATAAGAGGAAGTGACTTCCTCGTCCCGGCGATAACGGCGAAGTCCTCGATGCGCGGCGAGATTCGAATTGAGTACGGAAGGGAAGCCAGCGTGCCCACCAAATTCTCCGGCACGCCGCCCGACGTCGCGATCTCCAGATCATTGTCCCCGGCCAGCGTTTCCATCGAAGAACGAAACGATCCGGTCGCAGCGTCACCCGCGAGATCGATCGCCAGCACTACCGCGACGCCCAAGGCCACGGCCAGCACCGTCAGCCCCGCTCGCACCGGCTCGCGCAAGAGCGGCCGCGCCATCAATCGGTAAAAAAGCAATAGGCGGGACATTTCAGCGCTCGACGATTTCTTCGATTTTCCCGTCGCGCATTCGCGCCACCCGGTCGGCGAGGGCGGCGGCCTCAAGGCTATGCGTGGCCAGGATCGTGGCAGTGTTTTGTTCGCGCGTGAGGCGCCGGAGCAATTCAAGAATAACGTTCCCCGTAGTCGTGTCCAGATTACCGGTTGGTTCGTCGGCGAGGATCAGGCTCGGCGAATGGATCAGCGCACGCGCAATGGCCACGCGCTGCATCTGCCCTCCGGAAAGCTGGTGCGGATAACGATCGCCGAGGCCCTTCAGCTCCACCCACTCGAGGCGCTCCCGTGCAGCCTCGCGCGCGCGTGCTTCTCCCGCAAGGAGCAGCGGCAGTTCCACGTTCTCAAAGACTGTAAGGGTGTGGAGCAATTGAAACGACTGAAAGATGAAGCCGACTTTTTCGCGCCTCAATCGCGTCAGCGCGGCATCGTTCAAGGACGACGTCGAAATTCCCTCCACCAGCACCTGACCCGAGGTAGGAAAATCCATGGCCCCGGCAAGATTCAGCAGCGTGGACTTTCCGCAGCCGCTTCGTCCCACCAGCGCCACAAATGCCCCGCGGTCCGCCTCCAGCGAAAGCCCCTTGAGCGCCTCGACGCGCTGGCCGTCGCTCAAATAATCTTTCGAGACGTTTTGCAGCGAAAGTATGGACATTATTGATTTGTACGCCGGCAACGCTTGCGCAACATCATTTTAGCAGTCGCCCGGCCCACAAACGCCGCGTTTAAGGACGGGAGGTTGATCCAGCCCGGGGCACTTCGCTCAGGACTTCAGCGAGCTGAGCGCTTTCTCGATCGCTGACGTCACTTGCGGCGCATCCGGCGTCACTTCCGGTTCGAACCGCGTGATGACGCGCCCGTCCGGGCCAACCAGGAATTTTGTGAAATTCCATTTGATCTCGCCTCCAGTTTGCGGATGCGCAGCCTTGTCCGTCAGGAATTGATAGAGAGGCGTGGTGTCCTCGCCCTTTACGGACACTTTGGCCATCATGGGAAAAGTTACGTTGTACTTCGAACTGCAGAACGTCTTGATCTCCTGGTTTGTACCGGGCTCTTGGCCGCCAAAATTATTTGCGGGAATGCCTAAGATTACGAAGCCGCGGTCCTTGTACTTTTCATAAATGGATTCCAGCGCAGTGTATTGCGGTGTGTAACCGCACCGGCTGGCGACATTGACGAGCAGTACGACCTTCCCCTTGTACGCCGCGAGCGGCGCGGGCTGGCCATCAATGGAATTCAATGTGAAATCGTACACGGATTTACTCTCAGCCATCACGGCGACCGCACCAATCAGCAGGCATAGCAGCAACTTTCTCATGTTTCCTCCGACTATCAGTTTTACCTTGTTCTGTCCCGGTCGGCAATCTGCGCCGGTCGCGCAACTGTCCCACCCCAAGATCCCTGCTTGCCTGCTGGATTATTCCCAGGCAGCAAGGATTGGCCGATTGCCGCTGTCTCCATTCAACCGGGCCTCCTCGCGAAACGGTCATTGAGACTGCGTTTAGCCTGTTATAGACTGCGCACGCACAATTCTTCAGGTCCCATTCGTCCGGGCCATGTCGGGCCAGTAGGGAATATCGTTTAGGCAGGGGCAGCCACGGAGACGCGCTGCGTGCGGCAGTCCACAAGGAGGTGTCGATGCTTTTTGCATCTTCGGTTGCGGTTACTCACCGGACCCTCGGAACCTTGGATCTCGTCATCATCGGGATCTACTTTGCCCTTGTCTTTGGCATTGGCTATTACTTTTCGAGAAAGGAACGCACCTCCGAGGAATATTTCCTTGCCGGCCGTAACATCGGCTGGTTCGCCATTGGCGCGTCACTCTTTGTATCGAACATTTCCACGGAACATTTCATCGGCTTGGCGGGTTCCGGCGCCACGTCGGGGTTGGCCGTAGGCCATTTTGAATGGCTGGCCTGCCTGATGCTGCTCTTGCTCGGCTGGGTTTTCGTGCCGTTCTACCTTCGTTCTAATGTTTTCACCATGCCCGAGTTCCTGGAACGCCGCTTCAACCGCAATTGCGCCACTTACCTTGCAACGATTTCCGTGATCGCTTACATCTTTACGAAAATCTCCGTGCATCTCTATGCCGCGGCGATTGTTCTGGAGCGTGTGGTGGGATGGAGCCCATTGACTGCGGCCGTCATTCTGGTTGTGGCGACGGGTATCTATACCATCGCGGGCGGATTGGCCGCGGTGATTTACACCGATCTGGTGCAGACCTTGATCCTGCTCGCCGGTGCGATTGCGCTGACCATCATCGGTCTGGACAAAGTCGGTGGTTTTGCCGGGTTGCGTGCCGCGGTACCCGCTGACTATTTCCACATGATGAAGCCGGCGACGGACGGCGAGTTTCCCTGGACCGGTATTTTCTTTGGCGCGCCGATTCTGGGTATCTGGTACTGGTGTACAGACCAGGTGATCGTGCAGCGCGTCCTTTCCGCGAAGGACGAGGGCCACGCCAAAGCCGGTACGATCTTCGCGGGATTTCTCAAGATTCTTCCTGTGTTCGTGCTCGTGCTACCGGGACTGATCGCCGTCGCGCTCTACCCCCAACTTTTCCACTATGTGGGCGGAAAAGTCACCAACGGCGATATCGCCTATCCCACGATGATTGTGAACTTACTTCCGACGGGACTTGTGGGATTGATGATCGCCGCGCTCCTTGCTGCGCTTATGGGCGCCATGAGCTCAGTCTTCAATTCCGCCTCGACGATGGTAACGCTCGATTTCTACAAGAAGTACCGGCCTGCCGCCACGGAAAAGCAGCTCGTCTTTTTCGGACGCGGTGCCACGGCCGCCATGGTCCTTTTGGGCCTATTGTGGGTGCCGTATATTAAATATCTCAGCCCACAGCTTTATATCTATCTGCAGAGCGTGCAGGCGTACATCAGTCCGCCGATTGCTGTGTGTTTTATTTTCGGGATTCTTTGGCCGCGCCTGAACGGGCAAGGAGCCATCAGTTCGCTGCTTGCGGGATTTGTCCTCGGCGCGGTGCGCTTCATTTTCGAAGTGCTGGATAAGACCCGGCATTACGATTCCGGAGCCATCCGTTGGCTGGTGGACATGAACTTTTTGCACTATGCCATATTAATGTTCGTTGTTTGCACAGCTGTGCTCATCGGCGTCAGCATGATGTACCCGGCGCCCGAGCGGAAAAAAATCGCGGGACTTACCTTTGCCACTGTGGGCGACAAACTGGACACCACGGATGCGAGCATGCCCCATCTCCAAAGGGAAACGCCAACGGAACGCCTGTTCAACCTCGCGTTCACAGGGGTGCTGATCGCCACGGTGGTCGGCTTGTGGATCTACTTCCGCTGAAGCGAGCTGCTGGAAATCCATCATGACTACGTCTGCCATTCGAACGCTGAAACCGAACGTCACGGAGAAGGAAGCGATGCGTACCTTCTCCGCGCACGGCGTTTCGGCGTTCCTTTGGCGCATCCGTAGCGGCCCGCTGCGAAAGATCGCCGCGGCCTATGTGCCGTTCCGGCTTTACCGCGTTCGTTACGAACTCGGAAGGACCCCCTGCACGCGCTTGTTTGCTCTTGACGTGGTGGATGGCTCGCTCGACCTTTTCGAATTTCCGCGAGTCCCGGACGATAGCGAGCTCCTGTCTTCCGATTCCCGCAACCGGCTGACGCCGGCGCTCAGCGAAGATCGTTCCGTTGAACTGCTGCGCGAAAAAATCTTGCGCATTGTTTTTCAGCAAGGCTTTTTCAAGCTTCGCGAGCCCCGCCTCGACATCACCCGTGAGCACTGCGAAATCTATCTGCCGTATTGGCTCGGTTTTTATGGGGGCGGAGAAACGGCGCGATGCCGCGTGCTGGATGCCGTCAGGCGCCGCATCGAAGGCGCAAAGGCATCTGCATTTTTCGAACAGTGGCTCGCCGCTTGACGCCGCGCCGCATCGTAGCTGCACGGGTAGGAAACACCCTTGATCGTTCTTCGTTTTTTCCTCATTCCCGGGAGGGTTGAAATGACAGGAGTCGCTCGACACATCGGAATTGGCCTGCTCGCTTGTGCTCTCAGCGGGGGGGCGGTGGTTGCACAGGGCTGGCAGCACGTTGGGAAAGTCCAGCGCGTCGAAAAGCTGAAAGACGGTGTCGAGCTGACCGCCGGAGCCGCCAAAGTCCGCATCACGGCCTTCCGCGATGGCGTCTTCCGCGTGCGTCTCGCTCCCACCGGCGCATTTCCGAAGGACTCCTCCTGGGCGGTGATCGAATCGCCAGATCCCCCGACCGTAAAAATAGAAGAAACTCCAAAACAGTTGCGAATCATTATGGGAAACGTGATCGCCACGGTTCAGAGATCACCCCTGCTCATCGGTTTCTCCGACGCCGGCGGAAACCTCTTGCTCGCGGACGAATCCAGTTTGCCGATGGCCTGGAATGGGCAACGAGTTCACGCCTGGAAAAAAATGCCGCTCGATGAAAATTACTTTGGCCTCGGCGACAAGGGCGGTCCCATGAACCGCCGCAACCGTTCCTTCACGAACTGGAACACCGATGAGTTCGGCTGGCAGGAGTCCACGGACCCGCTTTACAAAACCATTCCTTTTTTCATCGGGCTGCGCAAAGGCGCGGCTTATGGACTTTTCTTCGATAACGCCTATCGAAGCGTGTTCGATTTTGGTAAGGAGTCTACGGATTACTTTTCCTTCGGCGCCGAAGGCGGCGAGCTGAACTACTACTTCATTGCCGGACCGGAGCCCAAGGAAATCATCTCCAGATACACGGCAATGACTGGACGCTCCCCGCTGCCTCCGCTCTGGTCGCTCGGATATCAGCAAAGCCGGTACTCGTATTATCCGGAATCGCGCGCGCGGGAAATCGTCAATACGCTTCGGGAGAAGAAAATACCCGCGGATGTCATCTACTTCGATATTGATTTTCAGGATGGCAACGCGCCTTTTACGATTAATCGCGAGTATTTTCCCACGTTCGAAAAAATGATTGCCGATTTTCGCGCGCAAGGCATGCACACGATTCTGATCACCGACCTGCACATCAAGAGAAATCCCAACCATGGCTACGCGCCTTACGATTCGGGAATGAAGAACGATGTGTTCGTGAAGAATTCTGATGGATCGGTGTATGTCGGCATCGTTTGGCCGGGCGAAAGTGTGTTCCCGGATTTTACTTTGACGAGCGTGCGGGAATGGTGGGGCGGCCTATACAAAGACTTCGTCGGCATGGGCGCGGCGGGCTTCTGGAATGACATGAATGAACCGGCGCTCTTTCAGCGCGCCGACAAGACCATGCAGCTCGACGTCGTTCATCGCCTGGATGACGGCACGACTCTCGATCATCGCGCCATCCACAATATCTACGGCATGCAAAATGTGCGCGCGACTTACGATGGATTGCGCAAGCTGCAGCCGGACGAACGGCCCTTTGTGCTCACCCGCGCCGCGTATTCCGGCGCCCAACGCTACGCCGCCACGTGGACCGGCGACAACAGCAGCACCTGGAACCATCTCAAAATGAGCACCCCGATGCTCCTGAGCATGGGCATCTCGGGATATCCGCTCATCGGTGACGACATCGGCGGCTTCGCCGGCTCTCCGCCGGCTGATTTGTTGACGCGCTGGTTCGAGGTGGGAGCACTAAATCCTATTTATCGCGACCACACCGCAAAAGGAACAGCCGACCAGGAGCCCTGGGTGCATGGCCCGGAACACGAGGCGATTCGCAGAAAATATATCGAGTTGCGCTACCGCCTTCTGCCTTACATCTACACCATTACGGAAGAATCCACGCAAGCCGGCATTCCGCTCATGCGCCCCATTTTTCTCGAGTACCCGCAAGCCCCGGAATTCTACCGCGACGACCACGATTTTCTTTTTGGTCCCGACCTTTTTGTCTCCCCGGTCGTCTCCGAAATGATCGATGCGCAAGGCGTGGCTCTGCCGCCGGGAGAATGGTTTGACTACTGGACTTCCGAGAAACACACTGGCAAGGACCAGATCAATCTCCATCCGCGTTTGGACGAAATGCCGCTCTATGTGCGCGCCGGAGCTATCGTGCCCATACAGCCCCTCGTGCAATCCACCTCGGAAAAGCCAAGCGGGCCGCTCCAGTTGCGCGCCTACTTGCCCACGAGCACGTCCGGCCCCGACGCCGCAGTCAACGCGTGCCGCGGCGCGCTTTACGAAGATGACGGGCACACCTTTGCCTACCAGAAGGGCGAGATCCTGCGAATCAACTATTCCTGCCAGGTCGCGCCCGGCTCCATCAGTCTCACCAGCAATATTGAGAAGAATTCGTATCAGCCCTGGTGGAACGCCGCAGAGCTCACTCTCATCGGTGTCTCTTCCGTTCCCAAAGAAGTCCGCATCGGTGATGAACTTTCTCACGAATGGCGCTATGACCCGCAGGCGCACTCCGTCACTCTCACCGTTCCGGATGCCGTGAAGAATTGGACCGTCCGCCTCACGCCATAGCAGCTCTCTCAGAATCCATCTAGTTCAGTGAAAAAATCGAAAGCGATTGCGCGGGCAGTGTAAGGTGAATCTCATGCCCATTCAGTTCCGCCTTTGCGTCCCCGAACAATAGCGAAATCCCGGCCATCTTTTCCGCCGGCGTTCCATTCAGTGGAATTCGAAGCCCCCTTGCCTTGTCGGAATTATTGAACGTCACCACAATCTGCTCCTCCTCCGACTCGCGCAAAAAAACATACGACGATTCGTCCGACGCCAGGTGCCACATTCTTCCGGCGCGAAGCGCCTCATGCTCGCGCCGAACGCCAAGCAGCGCTTGCACGTAGGAAAAAATCTCCTGTTGTATGCGCGTTCGCCCGGACTGCACGAACGCATCGTTCGAATCGCCAATCCAGCCCCCCGGAA
This sequence comes from Acidobacteriota bacterium, assembly GCA_003224055.1. GTDB lineage: Bacteria > Acidobacteriota > Terriglobia > Acidiferrales > UBA7541 > Acidiferrum. Next base: position 21,462 of record QHYE01000039.1, read on the forward strand.
AATCACGCCGATTATCCGGATCTCCGCCCCCGGGCATGCCGATCTCATCCCCATAATAAATTTCTGGAATGCCCCGCAGCGTAATCGTCAGTCCAAACGCCAGCTTTTGCTTTGCTGGAGAACTGCCTTCCTCGCTGGCGAACCGCGGCACGTCATGATTCGCCAAGAACGTCACCAGCCTCTCGGGATGCACATACAAAGCGTCGTGCCGCAGCACATCGGCGATGCGTCCAACCGGCGCGTTACGCAGCAGCACGTCACGAATCGTAAAGTACATCGGGAAATCTAAAACCGTCGAAAGTCCGCTATCGATGCCGTCGTAACGCTTCACTCCGCCCGTAAAAAACGAAGTCACGCTCGGATCGGGATGAAACACCTCGCCGGCCGTCGTCAGGTATGGATACAGCTTCCGCAGTCCCGCGTGCCACTCCGCCCAGAACTTTCGCCCCACGTAAGGAAATGTGTCCACGCGGTAGCCGTCGAGTCCGGATGTTTCAGCCCACCAGATGAAGTTTTGCAGCAGATATTGCACAACCGTCGGATTCTCCGTGTTCAAGTCCGGCAGGATCCCGAAAAACCAGCCTTCCGTGAGATTTCTCTTCATCCACGCCGGCGCATGTGGATCCACGAGCGATTCGAACGGATCATTACTTGCTTTCTCTCCCGCTGGTTTGCCGTAAAACGATCCTTTCAGCGGCGAGAATGAGTCAAGGTGCTGCTTGAGTGTGCCGTGAAACCAGTCCGGCAGCGGCGGATTCGAAACCCATGGATGTTTCGGCCCGACGTGGTTCGGCACCGCATCAAAGAAAATCTTCATGTGTTGCTGGTGTGCCGCGGCGACCAGGTTCTGGTAGTCCTTCAGTGTGCCCAGATGCGCATCGACTGCGTACAAATCCACCGCGCCGTACCCGTGATAATCATGCGCCGCGCCATTCTTTACGATCGGCGTGAGCCACAAAGTCGTCGCACCCAAGTCCTTCAGATAGGGCAAGTGGCTCTTTACCCCAAGCAGATCGCCCCCGTGATACGCGCGCGGTTTCGAACGGTCATGCGATCCCGGCGCATCCGCTGGCTCATCATTCGCCGGGTCGCCGTTCGCAAACCGGTCCGGCATGATCAGGTACATCACGTCGTCCTGCGAGAGCCCCTGAAATTTTCCAAGTGTAGGTGTGCGCGCCGCCAGTGGGAGTTCGAACGACGTCGTTCCCTTCGGCGCGGCAATTCTGCAAACCGCCGTCCCTGATTTCGCATCCGTCCCGATCATCAGCCAAACAAAAAGATAGTTTCCGCCCGCCGCCGACTGTGTCCGCGATACGCTCAGCGTCGGAAGATTGCAGGAAACGTGCGTCGCTTCCAGATCGTGGCCGGAAAGCAGCAGCATCACGTCTGGCGTCAGTCCCACCCACCAGCTGGGTGGCTCAACTTTCGTGACTGCAGGAGCAGCTCCATTGGCTTTCTGCGGCTGGCCCGCGATTGCAGCCGGGGCGCCCCCGGCCACCAGAAGAAAAAATGCAAGCAGAGGTGCGCGCGGCAAGGAGGATTCGAAAGCAAACGGGCGGAAATGCAGGAGTGATCTTCCCACCCGGAAAGCATAAGAAAAAAAGGTCGCCGAAGCCAGCGGCCATCGTCACGAAAACCGCGCCGCACTGTTTGCTATTTCGCTGCCGCGCTCTCTACAAAAATCAATGTTCCGAACGCTTCCGGAACATGGAAATTTGGCGCAGGCGTTCCCGTTGGCTGCCATGCGGAGTAAAACCGCGGTTCGCTCGCCCCTTCAACCCGAAAAAAATTCACTCTCCAGCTCGCAACTGGATCAAATCGCTCAACCAGCGACTTCATCGGCAACGCCAGCTCCGCAATCCACGTCTTGCTGGCTTCATTCAATGTCACCCGCCGCCGCAGCTCGCTTTTCAAATCGTGTTTTTCGCCCGGTGCGATGTCCAGATCAATCCACATCCCGTTCGGACTGATTTCGAATTCCCTGTAGCGCCTTCGATCCGATTCATTTGACTGAAGAAAAACCTCAGCCACGTCTCGATCCCACAGCTGATCACGCCTTCCGTTGGGCTCGGCGTCCGCAAAAACTGTGATCACGCGGTACTTCGCCCGGAATCGCAGATAGAGCGTCTCCCGTGTCCACAGCAAATGTACTTCGGTCTCCCGCTCGGGATCCGCATTCTTCCCCTGCCAGTCGGCCTGAAATCGAAGGCTGCCAGCTGCTTCCCACGACGACAGTTCCGGAAAACCATCTGCGCCGGTCCCTCCACTCATTCGAGCAGCAATGGCGGTCCGTTGATCTGAAGTGAATTTGTGTTCAGCCATCGTTGGGATTGCACCTGGTACGCCGCCTTCCAGAATAGCGATTGCGATGAGATTCACAAGATAAAACAGGACTGCCTCATGCAGACTTTTTGCGCACCACCTTTTTCACTCTCCCCCGCGCTCTCCAATCGTCGTGCTAGCATTAAGTTGAATCGCTACTGAGAATCTCTTGAACCTATCGCCCCCGCGAGGCGCAGGAGCACGAGCATGATCGAGCCCGTCAACGCCGAAGAATTCGTAGCCCAACCCGAAAGGCGCAAACCGGAACAATTTCAATTTGTGAAGTTCCGCATTGAAGATGGCGTTGCGAGGATGACCCTCAATCGCCCCGAGCACAATCTCCTTAATGAAGCGATGCTCCGCGAAATCGCCGACGGAATCACCACTGCCGGTGAACGCGACGACGTCAAACTGATCGTGCTCGATTCCGCCTGCAAAGTTTTCTGCGGCGGTATCGACATCGGCGAATACACCTCGCAGCGCGTCTTTCAAATGCTCGACGCGTTTCACGGAGCGTTCTCGGGCATGCTCGAAGTCGGCAAGCCCGTCGTTTGTGTCGTGAATGGCCCGGCCATCGGCGGCGGCGCGGAACTGGCCGCTTTCGGCGATCTCGTCATCGCCACTCCCAAAGCACGCTTTGCCCAGCCGGAGATCAGCATCGGCGTTTTTCCTCCGCTGGCCTCCACCATTCTGCCGTTTCTTGTCGGACCCAAAATCGCTCTCGAGCTGGTTCTCACCGGCGAGCCGGTGACGGCGGAGCGCGCCCTCGAGCTCGGCATGGTCAATCGCCTCGTCCCCGAAGCCCAGCTCGAAAAAACCGTAAGCGATCTCGTGAGCCGCATTAACGGACATTCCGGTCCCGTCCTCACCATGGCAAAAAAAGCCATCCTTGGCGGCATGGGTCTGTCCTTGCGCGAAGGCCTTAAACATTCCATGAACATTTTCCTCAACGAACTCTATCGTCTCGAGGACTCGCAGGAGGGCCTCCGCGCCCTCGTGGAAAAGCGCAAGCCCAACTGGAAAAATCGCTGAATCGCCTCGCAAATTTTTCGAGCACGCATTGACACTCTCGCACCCGCGGCATACACTCGAATTTCAATTTGCAGGCATGGGTAGCGGGGAAGGCCGTGCGAATCGGCCGCGGTCCCGCCACTGTAATCGGCTGAAAAGCCGTAAGCCAGGCCACCCTCTCATGCCGCAGAGGCCCGCGCTCTTCGCGAGAAGGAGCGCTGCCGAAAAGCCCCTGGGTGTCTCGTGGGGCTTTTTTGTTATGCCTCTGAATTTTCGCCGCCGGGGGATTTCTTGAAAGTAGTTGCACGTCCGCGCTTCCGATCCGCAGCCTGCCTCGTGACCGCTGCCCTGTTGTCCGCGGCCGCGCCGTTGCGCGCACAAACTGCTTTGCCGGCGGCCACCTCCCCCGCCCCGCTTTTCCGTGAGATCGTTGATGAAGCCGGCCGCACTGTGCGTGTTCCTCAGCCTGTCCGTCGCATCGTTTCACTCGCTCCAAGCTTGACGGAGACCATCTACGCTCTCGGCCTCCAGGACCGCTTGGTCGGCGACACCGACTATTGCGATTACCCTCCCGATGCCCAGAAAAAAACCAAAGTTGGCGGCGCGATCAATCCCAGTCTGGAACAGATCGCCGCTTTGCATCCGGACCTCGTTCTCATGACCAAGAGCTTGAACCGCCTTGAGACCGTTCATTCCCTCGACAATCTCGGTATTTCTTCGTATGCCACGGACCCCCACACGGTCGCCGAAATTATTTCCTCTTCCAGGAAACTCGCCGAAGTTCTGGGTTTTCCGGAAGCGGGAGAACGGATTGCCGCTGATATGCAGCGTCGTCTCGCGGGTTTGCACGAACGGATCGGCGCTTTGCCGCCAAAGCGCGTCCTCTTCGCCGTTTGGACCGAGCCGCTCATCTCCATCGGCAAGGACACCTTTATCGCCGACGCCATGCGCCGCGCTGGGGCGGTCTCCATTGTCGATTCCTCTCTGAACTGGCCGCAGGTGAGCCTCGAAGAAGTTGCCCGCCTGCAGCCGGATTTTCTCGTTTTCGCCGCATCTCACTCAGAGACGATCGCGCCTCAGTTCGAATCGCTCGCCGGCCTCCCCGCGTGGCAAATTCTCGATGCCATTCGGAATCATCGCTTCGCTGTGATTAGCGATGCCGTGAACCGCCCAGCTCCTCGCATCGTTTCTGCGATCGAGGATCTCGCGCGCCAGCTTCACCCCGAGGCATTCGCCGATAAGCCGGCGGGAGGCAAGGAAATCTTGGAGAAGGAGCATCCGCTTCCTCCGCCGGGTTTTATTTCAGCTGTATTTCCCATCGCCGATTCGTTCCCGTTAGACACTATCAGCCGCGGAGCTTGCCTATGCGCCCGGTAACACTCCGCCGCATCTTTCTTCAATGCTCCATCCTTGTCGTGATCCTGTTCGTAGTCGTCGTCATCGCGCTGAAATTCGGGGCGGTTCCCGTTTCTCTCTATGCGCTGGGACACGATTTGCTCCGCGTCCTTTTCGGCCAGAGCAGCCAAATTTCCAGCGACTACGGTTTGATCGTCGTGAATATCCGCCTGCCGCGCATTCTCCTCGCCATCCTTGTCGGCGCCTCTCTCTCCGTGGCGGGCACCAGCTTCCAGGCCCTGCTGCGCAATCCGCTCGCTGATCCGTACGTGCTGGGAGTTTCCAGCGGGGCCGCGCTCGGCGCCATCCTTGCCCTGATTGCCGAACCGTATCTCGCACTCTCTCCCGCGCTCAGCGCTTTACTCACGCCGCTCGGCGCGTTTCTCGGCGCGGCCGCGACCGTCGCCGCGGTCTACGTACTTGGCCGCCGCGAAGGCCAAATCGACAGCTCCACGCTGCTTCTCGGCGGCGTCATCACCGCCTCTTTCCTCTCCGCCATCATCACCTTCCTCATGAGCACCATCACCTCCGGAAATACTCGTGGCATGGCCTTCTGGCTCATGGGCAATCTCTCCACCTCTTTTCAAAAGAGTGTTTACTGGTTTCTTGGAATTGGCTTTTTCGTCGCTGCCGGCGCGATTTACACCACCGCCAACGATCTGAATTTGCTTCTCGCTGGTGAAAAGGAAGCTATGCATCTCGGAGTGGACGTCCCCCGCGTGCGCCTGGTTGTCTATATTGCCGCGTCTTTTCTGACCGGGCTGGCCGTTTCCGTGAGCGGTGCCGTAGGCTACGTCGGACTCATCGTCCCCCACGTCATGCGCCTCATTTTCGGTTCCGATCACCGGACTTTGTTGCCCACCGCCGCGCTTGGCGGAGCCATCGCCGTGGTATTTGCCGATACCCTCGCGCGTACCATTGTTGCGCCAACCGAGCTCGCCGTCGGCGCGGTCACTGCCATCGTTGGCGCGCCGCTATTCATTTATCTCCTCCGCCGGAGACTCGCATGAGCGGCGGATCAGTTCTCGCGCGCAATGCAAACGAGGCAACTCGCTCCAGCGCCGACGCCCGTCTCAGCGTCGAACAAGTCAGCTACGCCTATTCCGCGAATCCCACACAAGCCCCCCTATTCACGCTGGAGGCCACCAGTTTCCAGGCCAAGCCCGGCGAAGTCGTCGCCATCCTCGGTCCCAACGCCAGCGGCAAATCCACGCTCCTGAAATTAATTGCCGGTGCGCTCGCGCCTCTTTCCGGTCGAATTCTTCTCAACGGATTTGTCACCCATTCGCTCACGCCGCGAACGCGCGCGCAGCGCATCGCTGTTGTTCAGCAGGAAAGTCTTTTGCTCTTCCCCTCGCGCGTCTGGGAATTTGTTCTCCAGGGCCGCCATGCCCATGGCCGCTCGTTGCGGTTCGAATCGGATGACGACGTCATGATCGCCAAAAATGCTCTCGCCCAGGTCGGGGCCGCCGATTTGAGCGACCGCTCGATGGACCAAATCTCGGGTGGAGAAAAGCAGCGCGTGATTCTCGCGCGCGCTTTGGCTCAGCAGCCGCTGCTTCTCCTGCTTGATGAGCCGACTCTTCACCTCGACATTGCCGCGCAAGTTGATCTTCTGCATACCTTGCGCAGGCTCGCCGCTGAAAATCGCTACACCGTCGTCGTCGTCACCCACGAGCTGAATCTCGCAGCCGAATACACAGATCAGATCGTCTTGATGCAGCGTGGCCGCTGCTTGCGCGTCGGTCCGCCCTCCAGCATTTACCAGCGCGAATTGCTCGAACAGGTTTTTCAGACTCCGCTCACCGTGGAGCTCGGCCCTTCCGGCCGGCCGCGCGTGACGGTTTTATCGGACAGGCAGTAGCAGTTTCATCGTCAACCTCAGCCCTGCGGCCCTGCGCCGCGGACCACATTCACCGCAGACTTCGTGCTCGGGAAGACGGTTTGGTGACCCTGCTTCGATCCGGATCACCAAGAGAGCCGTCGCCGCCGCGCGACTGTAAGGCGGAGTCGGTCGCTTAGCGAACGCAGTTAAATAAACTCGCTTCGCGGCCGCACTTGCAAAGTCAACGAGCGAACCACTGTGGTGCTCCACCCATTTTTTTCGCGGGTGGCGCTGCGGGAAGGCCGCTCGTCAGTTCCCTGTAGGCGCCGGGCTTCAGCCCGGTCCGCCCGCTCGGAACGCGTACTACCGCCAAGCCAGGAGACCGGCGAACTCTGCAGCCCGTGCGACCTTCATCCATCGCACAGGACAACCTTCAAGCTCCCGCGCGAGAGGGAGCGGAGGACAAAATGAAACCGACTGTTCTTCGCAAACTGTTCCAACTTTTGCTGTTCGCGTTTGTGTGCTGCAGTTCTTCCCTCGCCCAAAGTGATATCTCCGACGTTCATCTCCTGGGCACATTGCTCGACGCCAGCGGTGCAGGTGTTGGCGGGGCGCGCGTAACCGCGCAATTGGAGCGGGTCCCTAATGCCCGTGTCTGGGCTGCGACTTCATCCGCGGACGGCGCATACACCCTTACGTTTCCCGCCGGCCGCTATCACGTTCAGTTTGTGCGCTTGCCGTTTGCGTCACGCGATTTCGTGCTGGACTTCAACGCGAATCAGCAGCGAATCCTCGATCTCAGACTTCAGCTCGAACGCCTTGCCGCCAGCGTTGTGGTTACTGCTCAAGCCGAGCCGACCCTCGCGCAAGAAACCACGGCATCCGTCACCGTAATCACGCGCGATGAAATCGAAGCGCGCCAGTCTGTGACGCTGCCGGACTTGCTTCTATTCGTCCCCGGCATGGCCATCGCCCGCACCGGGGCGGAGGGTGGCTCCGCCTCCGTGTTTCTCAATGGCGGAAACTCAAGCTACACAAAGGTGCTCGTCGACGGGGCTACCGTGAATGAACCGGGGAACGCCGTCGATTTCTCCAATTTCACGCTGGACAACATTGACAAGGTGGAAGTCGTGCGCGGCGCCGAAAGCGCGCTTTATGGAACCGACGCGGTCGCAGGCGTCATTCAGGTTTTCACGCACCGCGGCACCACGCGCACTCCGGAGTGCACTCTCTTCGGAGAAGGCGGCAGTTTCTCCACCCGACGCGGCGGCGGCCAGATCAGCAGCCTGCTGGGTGCATTCGACTATTCCGCCGCGGCATCCTATTTCCAGACCCAGGGTCAGGGACCGAACAACCGTTTTCTTAACCGCACGCTCTCCGGCAATTTTGGCTACAGCTTCAGCGATTCGAATCAGGTTCGCCTGACGCTGCGCAATAACGACAGCGATGCCGGCATCCCCGGCCAGACACTGCTCGTGCCTCCCAACCTGGATCAGCGCAACGTACTGCACTTCTTCAGCTCCAGTGCTCGCTGGAACTTCACGACCAGCACGCACTGGCACCACGAAATCAGCGGCGGCGAATCCTACAATCATGAGTTCAACTCTAATGCGCTTGCCGATTTCTTCGACGCGAACGATCCTTTTTGCGCGCCCCGCTCACCTGCCGCGGTCCCCGCGATTACCTGCGATTTCCCCTTTGTCGGAACCAATCAATACAATCGCAGCAGTTTCCACGCGCAGTCGAGTTACCTGCTTCCGAGGTTTGGCGCGACGGCGGGCTATCAGTACGAAGTCGAAAACGGTTACGTCAGCGCCCTCAACCTTAGCCACGCGCGGCGCAATAACCAGGGCGGTTTCCTCGATTTTCGCTACCTTCCTCATCCCCGCGTATCGCTGAATTTCGGTCTGCGCGCAGAGGCCAATGCCAATTTCGGCACGCGCGTTGTGCCCCGTGCAGGAACTTCGTTGGCCTTGAGGCAGGGCAAGGGTTTCTTCGGGGATACGCGTCTTCGCGCCTTTTACGGACAAGGAATCAAAGAGCCGCGATTCGATCAAACCTTTGGAAGCAACGCCTGCTTTCCTGGCAACCCGTCGTTGCGGCCTGAGCGAAGCAAAACATGGAGTGTCGGCCTGGAGCAGAAGCTGGCCTCGGATCGCATGATCTTCTCTGCCGATTACTTTTCAAATCGTTTTTATGACATCGTCAGTTTCGAGTCCACTGCCCCGCCGCCTGGAAGCAGCTGCGGCTTTTTTGGCACCTTCTTCAACACGGATCTTGCTCGAGCGCGAGGACTCAACCTGACCGCGGTTGCCCGCCCCCTGCGTTGGCTTTCCGTCGGCGGCAATTATACTCATGACGACAGTCGTGTCCTGGTTTCTCCAAGCGCGTTTGATCCCGCGCTGATTGCGGGTAATCGTCTCATCCGCCGGCCTCCCAATTCCGGATCTCTCACGTTGAACGCTGCGTTTCGGCGCCTCAATGTGAATCTTGCCGGCTATTTTACCGGCGTGCGCACCGATAGTGACTTTCTTTTTGTCGGACTCAATCTCACACGAAATCCCGGCTACTCCCGTTTCGATCTCGCCACCAGTTACAACCTCGGACGCGGCGTCTCGATCTATGCCCGGGCCACCAATCTTCTCGATAGGTTGTATCAGGACGCGCTCGGCTATCCCGCACTCGGCCGCGATGTGCGCGTTGGCATGAACTACCGCTTCAGCGGTAGGAACTAAGCTCTTTCTTCGAAGAGGTGCAGCACTGGCGCGCCCCTTCCAAGCAAGTGCCATACCATTTGGAGATTCTCTTGACGACATCGGAACCCATCCTCTTCTGCTGGAGCGGCGGAAAAGACAGCGCCGTGGCGCTGCACACGCTGCTCCAGCAGAAGCAATTCCACGTCGCCGCCCTTCTCGCCACCGTCACCGAAGGCTACGACCGCATCGCCATGCACGGCGTTCGCCGCGAACTTCTCCACCGCCAGGCGGACTCTCTCCACTTGCCGCTTCACGAAGTCTCCATCCCTCCGCAGTGTGTCAACCCCATCTACGAGGCCCGCATGGAGCAAGCCCTCCGCCTCTTCTATGGCCAGGGCGTTCGAAAAGTCGCCTTCGGCGATGTCTTCCTCGAAGACCTCCGCGCCTACCGCGAAAAAAACCTCGCCCGCATCGGCATGACCGCCCTTTTTCCCATCTGGAAGCGCAACACCCGCGAACTGATTCGCTATTTCCACGAACAGCATTTCCGAGCCATCGCCGCTTGCGTCGATTCGAAAGTTCTCGATCCCAGCTTCGCTGGCCGCGAACTGAACGAATCCTTCTTCCGCGATCTCCCGCCGCACGCGGACCCTTGCGGCGAAAACGGTGAATTCCACACCTTCGTTTTTGACGGCCCGATTTTTCAATTTCCCATTCCCATTCGAGCAGGGGAAGTCGTGAACCGCGATGGCTTTATCTTTTGTGATCTACTACCCCAACTGGAGGAAGCAACAAAATGAACGCCCAAATATCTCAGAAAGAAACTCTGCTCTACCGCACGCTGCTCGCTCTCGCCCTGATTGTTCTCGCCGCCGCCTTGCGCATCGCTCCGCATCCTTGGAACTTCACTCCCGTTGGCGCGATGGCGCTCTTCGCGGGTGCCCTGATCCGCGATCGCCGTCTGGCGTTTCTATTCCCCTTGCTCGCTCTTTTCGCCGGCGACCTTTTCGTTGGTTTCCACAAACTGATGTTCGTCGTTTACGCCAGCTTCCTCGTCAACGTCGCAATCGGTCTCTGGCTTCGCGATCGCCGCACCATCGCGCGCATTAGCCTCGCCACGCTCCTCGGCGCCATCCAGTTCTTCCTCGTCACCAATTTCGCCGTCTGGCAATTCCTCAGCGGCTTCCCGCACACCGCCTCCGGCCTCCTCGCCTGTTACATCGCCGGCATCCCGCTCTTCTGGAACACTCTAGCCGGTGACGCCTTCTATTCCACGCTCCTCTTCGGCGGCCACGCCCTCGCCGAGCGTTTCATTCCTTCGCTGCGGCCGTTTGACCGGCGAGCCTCGGCCTAGCTAATTTCCTGTGTAACCTGTAGGGGCGCAGCATCGCTGCACCCTCTTCCGTTGAGAACTGGCAACCCTGCCGATGCTATAATCCTCGTTCCCTTATGCCGAAATCCACTCCAGAGGCAGCCTCCCTCGCGCCCGATGTCCTCGCCAAATACGAGCCCGTCATCGGCCTGGAAGTCCACGTCCAACTCCTCACCCGCACAAAAATCTTCTGCGGCTGCTCCACGCGCTTCGGCGATCCGCCCAACACCAACGTCTGCCCCGTGTGTCTCGGCCTCCCTGGCACTCTCCCCGTCCTCAATAAGCGCGCCGTCGAAATGGCCATGCGTGCCTCGCTCGCCCTGAATTGCACCGTCCACGACCACTCGCGCTTCGCCCGCAAAAATTATTTCTATCCCGACCTGCCCAAGGGCTACCAAATCTCCCAATACGAATTGCCCCTCGCCACCAACGGCCATCTCGAGATCGAAGTCGCCGGCCTGCCCGCCGCGGCGGGCGCAAGAAAACGTATCGGCATCACGCGCCTCCATCTCGAGGAAGACGCCGCGAAAAATCTTCACGAGGGCTTCTCGCAATCCGCCACCAAGGCCTACATTGACTACAACCGCTGCGGCACTCCGCTCAGCGAAATCGTTTCCGACCCGGACATGCGCACGCCCGACGAGGCCTACGCCTACCTCACCACCCTCCGCCAAATCCTCCTCTATACCGGCGTCAGCGACGTCAACATGGAGGAAGGCTCGCTCCGCTGTGACGCCAACGTCAGCGTCCGCCTCCGCGGCGCGAAAGAATTCGGAACCAAAGTCGAAGTAAAAAATCTCAACTCTTTTCGCTATCTCCAAAAAGCCCTCGAATTCGAAATCGAGCGCCACATCGCCGTCCTCGAATCCGGCGGCCGCATCGCGCAGGAAACCCGCCTCTGGAATCAAGCCGAAGGCCACACCGTCTCCATGCGTTCGAAAGAAAAGGCCCACGACTACCGCTATTTCCCCGAGCCGGATCTTCTGCCCGTGCACATCAGCTCCGCCTGGCGCGAAGAAGCCCGCCGCACCCTCCCCGAATTGCCCGAAGCCAAGCGCGCCCGCTTCGTCACCACCTACGGCATCACGCCCGATATCGCCGAAGTCCTCACAGACACTCAGAATCTGGCGAATTACTTTGAGGCCTCAGCCGGCTCAGCTGATCCCAAGAGAGTAGCCAATGTCATAGCTAATTGGGTCCTTGCTAGAGTTAAGGATAAAGACATTACAATCGATAAGTGGGCTGAACTTGTGCCACCATCGCAGATCGCGCGAATAGTTGCACTTCAGTCCACAGAAATATCTACTGGCGGAATAACTATTTCAACTTCAACCGCAAGGGAAGTTTTGGGAAAGATGGCAGAGACCGGACGCACGGCAGATGAAATTGTCGCTGCCGAGGGTCTCGCACAAATCGATGACGTCTCTGCCATCGAGCAAGCCGCCCGAGAAGTCATCGCAAAAAACCCAGACAATGTCGCCAAGTTCAAATCCGGCAACGAAGGCGTCTTCAAATTCTTCGTCGGCCAGGTCATGAAAGCCACCCACGGCCAGGCCAACCCCCAGGCCGTCAACGACATCCTGCGCAAACTGCTTTCCTAATTCTTCATTGCATAATTCTGTGCTCGCCTAGCGAGCCACTCCAATCGTAGGGGCACGATACATCGTGCCCCGCGGGCGCGGCCCGCGCCCTTACACGCCGGCTTGCCCTGAGTCCTTCCGACGGGCATCCTTGCCGGTCGGCTCTCCCGTAGGGACGGTCTTCCTAGGCCGTCCGCTCTCAAGTTTGATAAGCTTCCAATACCTAACGCGAAGGAAACTCCATGCTAAAACCCGGCGCCAAAGCTCCCACCTTCTGCCTCAAATCCGACGACGACACGCTTGTCTCCTTGACTGATTTCAAGGGCCATCGCGTCCTCCTCTTCTTCTACCCCAAGGCCAACACCTCCGGTTGAACCATCGAAGCGTCCGAGTTTCGCGACGCAAAGAAGGAATTCGACAAACTCAACGTGGCCATCCTCGGCATGAGCGCCGATCCCGTCAAAGCCCAGGCCGCCTTCAAAGCCAAGTACCGGATCAATTTTCCGTTGCTCTGCGACCCGACTCACAAGACCATCGCAAAATTCGGCGCCTGGCAGAAAAAACAATTCATGGGCCGCACCTTCATGGGCATCGTCCGCAGCTCCTTCCTCATCGGCAAAACCGGCAAAATCGAAGAAGTCTGGCCCCTCGTCAAAGCCAAAGGCCATCCCGCCGCCGTCCTCCAGCGCATCTCGCAAATATGAACCGCTGACTCAGCGGAACAAATTCCTGTTCGCTCACTCGCGCCCGGCATTCGTCAGTCCTTCCAGCAGAACGATGTCCGAATCGCCTTCGGCGACCGCGGCCAGGACAAAGCGCCCATCGGGCGACCAGGATACGCGGCGGGCAATGAACGTCGCGCGTTGGCCGAAATCGGTAATCTGACGCCATTCGCCAGTTGTTGTCGAGAGCGCCCAGAGATTCGTGGTAAACCCGTCGGTCAGTGCTTGCGCGAGTGATTTGCCATCGGGCGACAGCGCGGGATTGACGATCTGCCAGATCGGCGCCCGCGAGGATGGAATGCGTGCGAGCACGCGAAAGGGTCCGTCCTCGGGAGTCGCAGCCCGGATTTCGAATTCTGGTGTGCCGTCGACAATCGGCCGCTCGAACACGTAGTACAGGATGGCGCCGTGTAGCCCAATCACGTTGCGCAGCCGCTCGGTCCTCACGGTGACAGCCGAACCTCCGTCAAGAGCCACTTTCTTCAGCACGACATCGGTCGCTGTCACGCCGCTCCACGTCGAGTAATAGACCCAGCGGCCGTCCTGCGACCAAGCAGGACCGAGACCAGGGTTCGCTACGTTGCGCAGGGTGCTTCCATCCGAATCCACCAGCCAGACTCCAAACTTCAGCCCGGCGTTGCCGCGCGAAGAGACGAACACGATCGTGCGGCCATCGGGCGACCACTGTGGGACGCCCACGGCCACACTCGGATCGCGCTCATGAGTGATCTGACGCAGCCCGCCACTCTCGTTCACCACCCACAGGTTTGCGTGACCGCCGCTGTCAGATAGAAACGCGACTTCTTTACCGTCGGGGCTGGCCGTTGGGGTGAGGACCTGCCCGGTCTGTCGCGTCACACGAACGGCGCGGCGCACGTTCTCCGTGGGCGGACCGTCGACCGGGAACTTCCAGATGTCGGTCTGTAGTTTCATGCGGCTGACCAGTATTGCGCCACTCTTGGAGATGTCCGGATTCGTGTACGACGTCTCGCCCGATGTGACGCGCCGTACCGTTCCATCGCGCAATGTCACCTGCCAAAGGCCTAATGTTGGCAAATAAGGCATCGTACTGTCGCGGCTTGAACTGTAGACGATGCCCGTGCTGTCGGGCAGCCAAGCAAAACCGCTCATCATAGTGTTGTCATGCGTTAACTGATGCGGCTCCCCTCCCTTGGCCGGCGCCACGAAAATGTCGAATCTAATCGTGTCTCCGCGCTGAAAGGCAATCCATCGGCCGTCCGGCGACCAGCGCGGATACAAGTAGTATGTGGTGGGCGCGAACTGGGCGACCAGGTCGAATCTGGAACCGTCTTCGGATGCGGTCACCAGCTGGATGCCCTCTTTCGCCAGCCGAAAGAGCGCAAGCCGCCCATCCGCTGGGCTGACGTCGGCACATCCCACGCTGTCGACGACACGCCGTGGCACGCCACCAAACGTCGGAATCTCCCAGATGCTCCCCTGAACCGCTCCTGATACGGCCGGCGAAAAATACAGGATCGAGCTTGAGTCGGGCGACCAGCGAGGGAACTCGTGATCCACTGAATCGCGCGTTATTTGCAGCGGCGCGCCGCCCGCAATAAGCTGCACGAAAATCTGTCGTTTGCCACCCACGCCGGCGGTGAACGCCACAGACCTACTGTCCGGTGAAATGGCCGGAGACTCCTCGAGGCCTGGAAGATCCGTGAGACGTGTGACGCGAATATCGGGCGGCGATGACCTCGCCGCCGACCTTCCGAACCTGTCGCGCGCCACCCAGAGCAAGACGAGGACTGTCGCAATCCCGAGCGACAGCGCCGGGAGTGCCAGGCGGGACCGCCGTCGCGGCGTCGGCCCTGGGGCCGCTTCTGCAGGCGTGGCCATCGCGTCTTCGAGCTCGATCCGCGCGTCTGCGATGTCGTGAAGCCGCCGCCTGGCATCTTTCTGCAGACAACGCGTCAGCAAACGCCGGATGCTGTCCGGCGTATCGGCCGGCAGCGACTTCCAGCTTGGTTCGGCCCCGACAACGGCGACGATGGTGTCCGTGACAGTCTCGCGTCCGAACGCTGAAGAGCCCGTTAACATGTCGAAGAGCACGCACCCGAAGGCCCAGATGTCGGTGCGTTTATCGACCGGCTGACCTCGCGCCTGCTCCGGGCTCATGTACGCGGCGGTGCCGAGAATCGCGCCCATGATCGTCGCGCCCGCCGTTATGGTCGGGGACTTCGACAGATCCGAACTGGACCCTTCGGCCGCGAGGGCTTTTGCGAGACCGAAGTCCAGCACCTTGACTACTCCATCGGGCGTGATCTTGATATTGGAGGGTTTGAGATCGCGATGGATGATCCCGGCCCTATGGGCGGCGTCCAGCGCGTCGGCGATCTGTTGCGCGACGGCCAAAGCCTCCGGGAGTGGCAAGGGGCCCCGGCGCACGCGATCGTACAAGGTGTCGCCCTCGACCAACTCGAGCACCAGGGCCGGCACGTTGTCGGCATCTTCGAAACCGTAGATTGCTCCGATGTGCGGATGATTGAGCGATGCGAGCAGTTGTGCTTCGCGTTTGAAGCGCGCCACGCGATCGGCATCCGTCGCGAACAGCGGCGGCAGGAGCTTCAGCGCCACCTCGCGCCCAAGCTTGGAGTCGCGGGCGCGATACACCTCCCCCATGCCGCCAGCGCCTAGCGGTGCGACGATCTCATACGGCCCGAGTTTCGTTCCAGAGGTTAGGGCCATCCGTGCGCGCAATTATAGTCCCAAGAATGCGGCCTTCGCATTGGAGTTTAATGGCCTGCGTGTGTCTTTGATCGAATATTTTCGGCTGCGCTGGTAGAAGAAACAGTCCGATCGACTCGCTCCTAAAGGAAGCTCCTTTCCAACAAACAGTTAGGCTGAAAGCCCGTGTTCCCAAGACTTTTTCTTGACATTTTATAGCGAAGGAGTACAATCATTCCTAGGTTATTCCATCTCCACGAATTCCCAGATTAAGTCTTCCGAACGGTTACTCAATATGCGCCCTGGCCTAATTCGAAGTTTCCTAACTGTCTTGGAATGAAGCTCTTACAAACTGCCTCCAAAATAAGTCCCGTGGATTCACATCCTTACAAATGCCCGGGGTGTAGAAGGGATGACTCCCACTTCTTCGCGAAGTGAGACGAAATGCTCACGAAGTGCTATCCGCAAGTATCCTTTGAATCAACGGCTTCCGCACTCTTCCAAGTTCCGTATCCTGTAAGTCCTTTGCTTGCCGCTCTTACGAAAACTGCCGGGTGTATACCAACTCTTCCCATTTTGGAACTTCCCGATTGCCGGAACACGCGCGGGAGACCGAGAGGTTGCGATGCGATTCCACCCGTGCCAAACTGGCCCGAGGGGAGCCAGGTCTTGGCGTTCGCGATAGTTCTGCCGGGGCGGAAGCGAACCAATGAGATTGGGAGCCAACAGCAGAATGCCCCGCTACAACCACAAGGAAAGAATCAGAGATCACTATGACCGTGTAAGTCCCTATTACCACTCCCTATGGGGGGAGCATTTGCATCATGGCTACTGGATTCGCGGTGACGAGACCAAGGAACAGGCTCAAGTTCAGCTCATCGAGCATCTCGCGCAAGCCGCGGGAATTGCGCCGGGCCGTAGGATTCTTGATGTTGGTTGCGGTTTTGGAGCCAGCAGTATTTATCTGGCCAGGAATTACAACGCGGAAGCAACCGGAATCACGATTTCTCCCGTTCAGGTGGAAATGGCCAATAAAACAGCGTCCACGGAGAATGTGAAAGCAAAATTCCTCCTGATGGACGCCCAGGCGATGAACATCGATCAATCCTTCGACGTTGTCTGGTCCGTCGAATCGATCTCCCACTATCAAAACAGGGAAAGCTTCTTCGCTTCCGCCGCAAGATTATTGAAACCTGGCGGGACGCTCGCCATCATCGATTGGTTCAAGAAGGAAAATCTCAAGCAAGCCGAGTACGAAAAGTTTATCCACCCGATTGAAAAAGGCATGCTCGTTGAATTGCAGACCATGGAGGAGTACAAGACGGTGCTTGCGTCAAACCGTTTGCAAATCATGCAAAGCCAGGTCCTGAACAAAAATTGCGCCAAGACCTGGGATCTTTGCCTGGACATCATCAAAAGAAAATCGTTTTGGGGGCTCGCCGCAAAAATGGGCCCTGCGTTTGTGGATCATCTCAGGGCCTTCCGGGCCATGAGAGCAGGCTTCGCCTCCGGCAATTTCATTTACGGCCTCCTCGTCGCCCAAAAACTCTAAACGTGCCGAATCGATAGGGTAGCCCGGCGGCAGTCGATCGCGAATTCCGAGGTTCGCCTCGAGTTCTAGGGCGCGGGGACAGCTACTCGGTTCCCCGGAACCATCTGAGCCTGGTACGAAAAAACCTCGCGGCCGCGCGGATCCACGAACACTTTCACCCAGTGCACGTTGTTGTCATCGCTGGCCGGGTCCGCGCTAAACACGTTGTCGCCGAACGTCTCGACGCGCGTGAAGTTCTCGAGCCGCCGGCCCTTCGCATCGAGGAACGGCTTGTCGACCCGGAAGTAGTGTGAGTCGCCGTGCACGTAAGCCACGGGCTTCTCAAACGCAATCACTTCCTGGCGCAGCGCAACCAGGAAATCGTGGAAGCCGTCAGGAGCAGGGCCGGGGGCAGCGGGGTCGCTGGCCGGAAGCTTGTCGGTCTCGACGAGTGTTTTTGGGTCGCGCACCGGGCCGCGCGTGGCGTCTATGCCGTCGAAGCCCGGATCGGCTTGCGTAATCAACATAACCGCAGCGGAGTTGCGTACCTTGGCCTTGGCAAATGTCTCCTGCAACCAGGCGATGTCGGCCGCGTTACGCGCAGCGAACTCCGCCGGGTCAGGAGCGGTATCACAGAGGTTGTTGCACGAGCCCTGGATGTTTATCGTCGCGTAGGTTACGCCGCCCAGCGTCCAGCGGCGATTCTCGACGCAGGGCACCGGACCGCTAACGCCGAGACACAGCGGAGTCTGCTGCACTTCCTGGTGGATCCGATGTTGCCCGAGCGAGAACGAATCGCTGAAGAACACCGCGCGCTCGTGGTCGAGGCGCTCGAGCGAGTTGAAGCCGCCGTTCTTGACGCGGTCGCAGTCTGTCCAATCGTTGTCGCCGGGTGTGAACATGGCCGGCGCCCTCAGCGAGTTGAGATAGGCAAGGCCCTGGAGGTACAAGGCGTCGGCGCAGGTCGTGGGCGTTGTTGAACCGGAGATTCCGTTGCCCGCTTTGAGGTCGCCGTCGTGCGCGGTGAACGCCAGGTCCTGCGAGTTCATGTCGGCAATCAGGTTTGGTACACCGGTCTGCGCTTGGACATCGGAATAGGGCAGGTCACCCCAAATCCCGATCGCGTACCTTTCGCGTTCCTGATCGTCATCCCGGTCGTCGTCACCTCGGCCTGGGAATCCTCCGCCAGCCGCCAGGGCGGTCGTGGCTGCCGCGGCAACCAGCACGGTGACGGTCGCCCAGAACCTTCTCCGCATCACCTGTCGGCCCCTTCCTTGCTCACCCAATCGCGCATTTTCGGTAAACTTCATGATCTCTCCCTTTCCGGTCATCCACCCGGGACACAACGCGGCCTAGTCGCAACGCGCGACAATCTAGCCTAGTCCGTACGCATCCGTCTTACAGGAATGTGAAAGGACGGTTTAAATCCGGTCGCCATCGTGAGGAATCTTCTGTAGCACCGCTGCGGATTTGGTTTGCGACGCAAACTAGTTTGCGGATGATTGATTTTAGCCTGTGATGCAAACTAGTCTGCTATACAGACTAGACTGCGATACAGACCAAGCTGCACCGAAGTGAGGCGACGGCCTGCCCCGACCAGTCGGGGTTACTGGGGACTCTTGCCAACCTTGCCTCCCACTTTCCGAAGGAGCATAATCTCTCGTCAGCAGGAGGTACTGACATGGCTAAGACCAAACAATTTACAATCGCAGTCGATCATCAGCCCGGAGCAGTCGCCCGCATCGCGAAAACGCTGGGGGACGCCAAGGTGAATATTCTGTGTCTCTTGGGAACGTCCCAGGGCACGGCCGGCACGGTCCAACTCATCGTCGAAGATGCCCGGCGCGCCAAGAAAGCTCTGGACGCAGCCAGGATCTCGTACCAGGAAATCCCGGCGGAACAATACGAGTTGCCGAATAAAGCCGGTTCGCTGGCTCAGTGCTTGAACCAGCTCGCAGCGAAAGGCGTCAACATGAATTCGATCTGCGCCATGGCTGCGAAAGGCGGCAAGAAAGCGGTCGTGGTTTGCACCGTGGAAGCTGCCGCAAAAGCAGCCACCGCCACCGCGTAGCAGTAATTCGCCGGCGAAAGCAACGGGACGCAGCGAGGCGAGGAATCGTTTCGACCATGGAGGAAAGAGTTTTTTCTTCGCTGCCCACTACTCACGGACTACTTTCTCTTCAGTGGTCGTGGGACATCGCGGCCATGTCGTGGCTAGGTTTTGCTTTGCGGCGCAGCGCGGCCATCGCTTTGTCGTCCGCAGGAACAAAGTAGCCGACGGCGATGCCCATCGCTCCGTCGCGCAATAATTTTCCAGTCGGGTTGTCGTACGCGGCAGAAATATTCAAAACATCGTTCGCCGCAAATTTATAACCGCCCTCCTGGAGAAAAAGTTTTACAGGCACGGATTCGAGCCGGCCCTCAGCGGTCACCGTGGCGTTCAGCGTCGCAACAGTTTCTTTGCGCGATGCATTTTGCAGCACGACTTGCCGGCCGTAGTCGTGCAGATGTCCGCCGACGCCGAGCAGCACGCCGTCATATTTCACCGTGACGGTCCCGCTCTTCGTGCTTTTTCCAGCAGGCAAGTCGTAGCTTGAATCTCCGCACGACTTCACATCCATCCACGCGGGATAGAAGTTTTGGATCATCTTCCCCACGCTCGGGCCACGCGCATCAACAAACGGAATCTGCACTTCGAGATAGACCTTGTCGTAAGAAGTTGCGGTGGGGTTGTACACCATCGTCTCGATTCGAATCTTGTCACTCTTCTCCACGTGATAACCGTAGCCGGGCACCTCGGCCCAATCGGTCATTTCGCTGCCCGCTCCAAAAATATGTTCTTCCTTATTGGGGCAGAGAAAATCGGCGCGGTTCTCGTTCCAGAACGCGGTGTGGTGCAGCACGGTTCCGGGAACAGCACCGCGGTTCGAATCGACGAGCCTGGGACGATAGGCAAGAAGCCAGCCTTCGAACGGTACCGCCCAAATCAGATCCGGCGGCTGCGGCATTTTCATGTGATCGGTGTTCGCCGGCAAATTCATCGGGCCCACGCGCAACGTAACGGAGTGCGCATTCGCATCCACATTCGAATCGAGCGTCACGCCTTTTGCCACAGCGTGGTGCATGCCGCCCTGCATGAATGCGCCATGATGCGCGTGCCCTGCCGGCTTTTCCTGCGCGACGCTGAAAGGAGCAAGAGCGATTGCCGCCGCCAAAAAGTTTAGCCATAAGATTGTTTTTTTCCGCATGATAGTGCCCCACGTTTTCTTTCGAACCGGTCACTTCCATCATAGCTCCATCGCACCGATTCCGTCGCGCGCTGAAAAATAACGTTCGCCGTGGACTTGCGGCAGAAAGTGGTTACAATCTCGGCGCATGAATCGCTTCCGCCACTTTGCCATTGTGTTTCCTGTTTTTTCGTTGGCGCTGCTTTTCGCACCGGAACGACTGCCTGCGCAGAAGCCTTCGTCAGATGCCCCGCTGGTCTTAAGCAATGTGACCGTGGTTGACGTTCGAACCGGCACGCTCCGGCCGGACCAGACCGTAATTATTGAGGGCAATCACATTGCGTTCGCGGGGCCCAACAAATCAGCCGAGTATTCGCGTCACGCTCACGTGGTCAACTGCCGAAATCTTTTTGCGATCCCCGGCCTCTGGGACATGCACGTCCATCTCGTCTTTGGCGACTGGTTTCCCGATGCGTAAGAAATTTCGCTGCCGCTCTTCGTGGCCAACGGCGTCATCGGCGTGCGCGACATGGGCAGCGAACTCGGCGTCGTGCGGGGCTGGCGCAACGAGATCGAAACGGAGCGCCTCATTGGGCCGCGCATTCGAACGTCCGGGCCGATGCTCGATGGGCCGAAGCCGCGCTTTCCAAGCTCTATCGCGATTGCTAACCCGGACGATGCGCGCCGCGCCGTCGCGGATCTCAAACGCAGCGGGGCAGACTTCATCAAGTTGCAATCGCTTATTCCGCGCGACGCGGTGTTTGCGATCGCCGACGAAGCCAAGAAGCAGGAAATTGCATTCGAAGGGCACGTGCCGGATTCCGTGCGCGCGAGCGAGATGTCCGAAGCGGGGATGAAAAGTTTCGAACATCTGATTGGAATTTTCGAAGGCAGTTCGCCCGCCGAAGATGATTTCTTGAAAGGGAATAAGACGGAAGGACGATTTCTCGCCACTTACGATTCCGCGCGCGCCGCGTCACTGGCCGCGATTCTGGCAAAGAATGAAACGTGGCAATGCCCCACGCTGGTGTGGGAACGCGGTGGCAATCTGATCGACGCCAGTGATTTCAGCAAAGACACGCGCGTGAAATACGTGCCCGCTTCGTGGAGAACCAAAACGTGGAAGCGGTTCACGGACGAGATCACGCAGGGCTACGGAACCGATGATCTTGCAACGCGCAGGAAATTTATCGAGAAGGAGCTTGAAGTCGTGAGCATGCTGCACAAGGCCGGGGTACCATTTCTTGCGGGAACTGATACGCCGGCCGGAGTCCATATTTTCCCAGGCTTCAGCCTGCACGAAGAATTACAGTGCTTTGTTGCCGCCGGATTCACTCCGCTCGAAGCGCTGCAAACCGCCACGTTGAATCCCGCCCGATTTCTCGGCATGGAAGATCAGCTCGGTACGGTTGAAAAAGGAAAGCTCGCGGATCTGGTGCTTCTCTCCGCCAATCCGCTCGAGGGCATTGCGAATACGCAGAAGGTCGCAGGGGTCGTTTCGAATGGCCATTACTTCTCTCGCGGGGACCTAGACAAAATGCTCACGCGGGTGGAAGCATCCGCCCGCCGCCAACCCTGAGCGACGCCAGCTCGATCGCGTCCACCACATCACGCGCCCCGTCCACAACGTTGAGCTCTCCCCCGACAAGGCAAACTGCCGGACCGCAACACATCTCACAGGTGGCAAACAGTCCCTCGGATCACGAATTCCGTGGGAAGGATGCGCTGGCTGAAAGCCATGTGCGGATGATGTAGCCGCTCGAGAAGCATCTTCATACAGGTTTCGCCGATCTCTTCTTTGTGCACGCGCACTGTCGAAAGCTGCGGATCCATCAAAAGAGCCTCTTCGCGGTCGTCGAACCCCACCACGCTGATGTCATCCGGCACCTTGATGGCCTGCTGGCGCAGCGATCGCCAAAGCCCGTAGGCGATTTCGTCGTTCCCGGCTACGACAGCCGTGGGTCGCGGCCGCCGGGAGAGGATTCGCCCCGCGCTCTTTTGACCGAAATCGACGAAACTCTGAGCATTTCGGGCCAAAATCAAGGCGGGTTTTAATTTGTGTTCGCGCATTCCTTGCCGGTAGCCTTCGAATCGGTGATGAAGCCACGGGTAGGAGATGTCTCCGGCGAAAACAATCTGGCGGTGACCCTTGCCGATCAGGTGACGCGTGGCTTGGAGCGTACCATTGAAGTCATCGAAGCCTACTTGGTCGTATTGCTGCTCTTCGCCCATTCCAACCACATTGTTACTGAAGGCCACGAAGGGCATACGGATGGATTCGATCCTGCGGAGCAGATTGGGATAAATCGTCCCGGCCAGAATGAGTCCATCAATCAAGCCATGCTCCTGAAGAACGGGAGGCAGGTCGATCCTATCGGGAGGCGTTCTCGGGGAATAATGCAGCGCGGCAAACAGCACGTGCTGTTTCAAGCTGGTGGCATAAGATTCGACGCCTTGCAGGATGCGAGCATGAAAAGGATGGAGAAAATCGCGGTTGCTAAGGAGAAAGCAGACCATTTCCGTGCGCCGTTTGAGAATCCGGCGGGCCTGCGCATTGGGGCGGAATCCTAGACGCCGGATGGCCTCAAGTACGCGCGCACGCGTTTCCCGGCTTACCTGAGAGCTGGAATTTAGTACGCGGGAAATCGTTCCTATGCCAACGGAAGCGGCCTGGGCAACCTCGCGAATGGTCGTTTTCCTTGGAACTGCTTCCATGGCAATATCGCCTCTTGTCGCTTTGGCAGTCTGGATGGGTTCGGTGAGGAATCGTCGGACCCTCTTGGCCCGAGCAAGTCTAGCACACCAATAGGACGATGGTGTTGTCAACGGTCAACATGTTGGCGGATCTGCCCGGTGGCAAGAAGTTGGAAAACCGATGCAAGATATTGGTTTCACGAAGAATCTAACTTGACAGAGGGTTTTCGCTCGGATAGGGTGTGGAACCAGTTCCAAGGGTTATCGCTGGTTTCTTCGCACCGGGGCTAGTCTTTTCGAAGCGAGTGGGGTGATGTCATGAAAAAACTGTTTGGTTCGTATTTCCCATGGATGCGCAGCATGAATAATTCTCCTGCGATGAATACCGGAGAATTCGCACTTCGAGTCACAGCTGGTTTGGTCAAACTATGGCGGCTGAGCATGGCCGTGGTGCTCGGGGCAGTACTCCTGGGGTTTTCTGCACCGGTCATGGGGCAAGCGGTTAATGCAACGCTGCTCGGAGCGGTGACGGATACCAGCGGAGCAGTCGTAGCCGGGGCGAAGGTGACTGCCACGGAAATGAAGACGGGCGTCAGCCGTAGTACCACGACCAATGATAATGGGAATTATGAATTCGGTAATCTCCCCCCAGGTCAATATGAAGTCGCCACCGAGAAACAGGGATTCAAGAAAGCCGTTCGTGCGGGAGTAGATGTTGTGGTGAACACTGTCACGCGGGTGAACCTGACTCTCGTACCCGGCGAGGTCACCGAGCAGGTAGTAGTGACATCGGAAACGCCGATTCTGGAAACGGACCGCGCTGATACAGGGCGTAAAATTGAAGAGAGGCAAGTGGAAGAATTGCCTCTGAGTTTCAATCGAAACTTTCAGGGACTGCTTAACCTGGTACCCGGCACGACGCGAGGGCACCGCGAGCATTCCTCATTCTTCAACGCGCAAGACAGTCTCCGGACCGAGGTAAACGGACAATCGGGTCTGGCAAATAACGTACAATTTGAAGGCTTGAATGACAACGAAAGAACTGGTCTGCTGTCGATTTACATCCCCCCTATTGAAGCGATTCAGACCGTCGATGTTACAACCAGCAATTACGACGCTGAATTGGGAAGAGCCAATGGAGCAGTAACAAATGTCATTCTCAAATCAGGTACGAATGCATTGCACGGCGCTGCTTATGAGATCAACCGGATTAGCGCCTTGGCAGCCGTGCCCTTCTTCCAGACGATAGCGAAGAGACCAAGCGTCTACAACTATTACGGTGCGAACATTGGCGGGCCCATCGTCAAGAACAAGACTTTCTTCTTTGGCGACTTTTTGCGAATCAATGACCACCAGAGCCAGTTCTTTCAGGGCACCGTGCCTCCACAGCCGTTTCGCAACGGGGATTTCAGTCAAGCGACAAATACGAAAGGGCAGTTGATTCCAATCTATGACCCGGCAACCGGCAATCCGGATGGAACCGGTCGAACTCAGTTCGCGTTCAATGGCACCCCGAACGTCATCGATCCAACAAGGATCAGTCCCATCGCCAAAGCCATTCTGGCAAAAATTCCGTTGCCCAATGTGGCCACCGCGGCCTGTCCTCTCAATTCCACAGCTCCTAGCTGTCTCGTTTCCACGAACAACTTCCAGGGGAGCACGAAGTTCATCAAGGATACGACCTCCTTTGACGTGAAGATCGACCACAACATAAGCCAGAACAACCGTCTTTCAGGACGCTTCAGTTTTTCGGACCAGAGCCTCAGCCAAGCACCGATCTTTGGCGTGGTGGGCGGGCCTTCCAATGGCGCTTTTTCAGGGACTGGTAAGCAACGCTATTGGGACGTAGCGGTCAACTACTATCATGTCTTCTCACCGACTCTGATTACGGAGATCCGCGCCGGCGTTGACCACTATCGAAACGTGGCCAACAACACCGACCGTGGCAAATCCGTGACCGACGAAATCGGCGTGGACATCCCTGGCGCAAACCTTGGCGACTCCAATACCAGCGGAATGCCATGCATCGTTCTGACCGGCAACAATGGCGATAATTGCCTGGCTGGATATTCTGCAAGCCTGCCCTGGATCCGCGGGGAAACAAATTTTAACATTGCCAACAACTGGACCAAAACCAGTGGTAATCACACCTTCAAGTGGGGCGTGGATGTGCATCGTCTACGCGACGATCTGGCGCAATGGCAGGACCAGAATCCACGCGGCGTTTTGCGTTTCACAGTCAATCTCACGAGCATAAACCCCAATGCCAACGTCCTGACAAGCAGTCAAGCGAATGACGTCGCCAGCTTCTTGCTCGACAAGCCCAATTCCGTCGGCCGCGATGTGCCCATAAACGCTAAGGCGTTTCGCGGGAACGAGCTGTTCACCTACGCAGCAGATAGATGGCAGGTGTCCCGGAAACTAACCCTAGACTTGGGTCTCCGCTGGGAGTTCTATCCGCCTTTCACTCCGCGAGGACCAGGGCGCTTCTCAAACTACGATCCGACTGCTAACAACCTTGTGATTGCTGGAATCGGCGGCAACCCGTCGGATTTGGCCAGAAAAGCACACTACAAAGACTTTGCACCCAGGGTCGGCATTGCTTATCGCCTGACGGAGACTACGGTCGTGCGCGGGGGATTTGCCATAAGCTACTTCCCATACCCCGACAACGATTACGCATTTGACTTTCCCGTGCTGCAAAACAACGCGTTTCCTTCGCTGAATGGTTCTAGTTTTACCCAGTCAGCCGACGCGTCCAACAATCCCATCTCTATGGCGAGCGGATTCCCCGCGCCGCTGGTTGCGAACATTCCCGCAAACGGCCTTATTCCTGTCGTGGGCAAAGTCGGCACCACAAGCCTTCTGACTCAAAACTACACGGTTGTAAACCTTAATTTCCGCGAGCCATACACCGAATCCTGGAACTTGGCGGTACAACTTGCGCTGCCCGCAAAGTTCGTCTTTGAAGCAGCGTATGTAGGCAACCACGGCGTAGATGTGCCGACTGTCTATAATCTAAACGCCGCCACGCTTCCGAGTGCCACCGCGACTCAGAGCAACCGGCCTCTGTTCGCGCTCCATGGATTAACGGGAAACGTCGCCCTTAAATTCATAGGGACAAGCTCGAATTACAATGCCCTGCAAGCCAAGCTGGACCGGAAATCCGGCGGCTTCCTCATGACCACCGCTTACACTTATGCCAAGGCGCTCGGCTACGTGAATGAGGGATCCAACACGATCAACAGCACTGTCGGCGGGCTCCAAAACTACATCGGCAGTATTCGCAGCAACTATGCGCCACTGGCCTTTGACCGGCGGCATACGATTGTGCAGAGTTTGATCTACGAACTGCCCTTCGGAAAATCGAAGCGTCTCTTGAGCTCCGGGGTTGGCAGCAAACTTCTGGGCGGATGGCAGGTTAGCACGATCCTTACCGTCATGACCGGCTTGCCCTTGAATATTACGGGTGGGTCCACGCTAAACGCCCCTGGCGATACACAAGTGCCAGATGTGAACGGCTCGTTCCGCATACTACATGGCATTGGTGCCTTTGGCGCCAGCAGCTCTTCGTGGTTCGATGTAACGCCTAGCAGCATTGTCGTTACTGTAAATGGGAATCCCGTGACCCTGCAGTGTCGGGGGGCATTCTGCCAGTCTCCCCCTATCGGGGGAATACCGACTAATGGCGGAGTATTGGGTAATGGCCCCCGCAGGGCCTTCAGCGGACCGGGCTTCTTCAATCTGGACGCCTCGGTATTCCGGCGCTTTCCGATTAACGAACGCATGAACATGGAGCTTCGCGCCGAAGCCTTCAGCGTCACGAATACGCCTCAATTCGATAAACCGGGTCAGGGCTTTAGCACAAATACAGCCAGCACTTTCGGCTATGTGACCAACACGATTGGAGGCAACCGCTCCGTGCAGCTCGGAGCGAAGCTAACGTTTTGACTTAATTCTGCGCACAGGGAAGACCTTGGTTCGAACATTGAATAGGGTTTCTGTTCGGAACGGGCGGGCGATAACCGGGGTGGAAAGCAGAGATCCTTATTCTTTCGAAGGGGGTGTTTTTGTGAGAACGAAAGTGTCCAGGCCCAATCAAGTTGTCGTGTCTAGTGAGTTTCCTGGA
>QHYE01000132.1 GCA_003224055.1 Acidobacteriota bacterium
TCACTTCCTCTCCAACGAGCGGGGCCACCTTCACCGTGGATAACACGCCTCCGACGGTGACGATCAGCGCTCCCTCGGTCGCGCTCACTAAATCAGGTCCAGTCACTTACACCGTGACGTACGCAGACACCTTTTTTAATTCCAGCACGCTGGCGTCGGGGAACATTACGCTGAACACAACCGGAACTGCCAGTGCTACGACGATCGGCATAACCGGTACGGGCACCACCCGAACCGTGACCCTCTCCGGCATCAGCGGGGATGGGACTATCGGTATTTCCATCGCCGCGGGCACTGCTTCTGATACCGCTGGCAACCTCGCTCCGGCAGCGGGTCCGAGCGCCACCTTCACGGTGGACAACTCCGCACCAGCCGCGCCCTCGACGCCTATATTGGCCGCCGGGAGCGACAGCGGCATAACGGGCGACAACATCACCAACGACACTTCGCCAACTTTTACGGGCACTGCGGAGGCTGGCAGCACGGTTACGATCTTCGTCGACGGCGTATCCAAGGGAAGCGGCACGGCGACGGGCGGCAACTACTCCATTACGACAACCGCACTAACCGCGGCAACGCGCAGCATCACGGCCACAGCCACAGACGCGGTAGGAAACGTCTCGCCATCTTCCGGCGCTCTGAGCATCACCATTGACACCACGGGCCCCACGGTGACGGTAAACCAGGCAGCTACACAGGTGGACCCGACCAACGTTTCCCCCATCAATTTCACAGTGGTTTTCAGTGAAACAGTCACGGATTTCAATTGCAGCAGCGTGACCCTCGGCGGGACGATCGCCGGGGCTAACAAGAGTTGTGGAACGATTACCGGCGCCGGTCTGACCTACAACGTCCCCGTCAACATTACCGGAACCGTGAGCGGAACAGTTCAACTCTCGATCAGCGGCAACAAGGTCCACGATGTGGCGGGCAACGGGAATACCGCGTCCACCAGCACGGATAACACAATTACCTTCGACAACGTGCCGCCTTCGGCCCCAAGCACACCCGACATGACGGCGGCGACCGACAGCGGCATTTCGAACACGGACAACATTACGAACGTTACGACACCGGTGTTCACAGGTACGGCCGCGACCGGCACTGCAGTTTCGATTTTTAGCGACGGCCTCTTGGTAGGGACGGGCACCGCCGCGAATTACAACAGCCCTGGCATCACAGTTAGTGCACTCCTCGACGGAGCGCACAGTATCACGGCGAGGGCGACGGATGCGGTAGGCAACGTTTCGGTGCCATCGGGCGCTTTGAGCATCACCATCGACACCATCGCCCCCACGCCCCCTCCTTCCGCGCCGGCTCTGCTTCCGAGCACAGTAGGTAACCCCGAGGATGGTGTCACAACCTCCACCACGCCGTCGTTCTATGGAACCTCGACGGACGCCACAGCCGGCTTCGTCGCGATTTACAGCGACGGCGTTCAAGTAGGCAGCGGCAGCGTCTCGAATTATCAAAACAGCGGCCTCGGCGTCAGTGTCACTGCGCCGTTAGCTCTCGGGCCGCACACCATCACGGCGAAGGCCATGGACACGGCCGGAAATGTCTCGGGTTCTTCAGCCCCGTCAAGCATCACGCTGATTAGCACCATCAAAGAGACGGACATCGGAACGGCGAGCACCGGCAACGTCACAGCAAGCACTCTCAATGAGACGGGGGTGGACGTGGCTGCGGGGAACACGGTCTTCGTGACCGTGGCCATGGACCCGGACACGCAAACCGTCACCGTCAGCGACACGGCCAGCGGTGGGACCAACACCTACACGAAAGATGCGGATGTAACTACCGGAAGCGGCACGAGCGGAATCAGGACGCTCATCTTCTCTGCCTTCGTCAACCACGCGCTTTCCGCTGGCACGATTACCATTTCTTCCGTGACCCCTGCCAACATGGTAGCGACTTTCTTCTACTTCAATGGCATCGTGTCGTCTTCCCCCAAGGACCTCTGCCACACCGGAGCTGGCATCGGCATCACCAAGAACACCACCGTACTGACTTCGGAGATAACTGCAACTGCAGCGACCTGCACTGGGTCAACGCCCGCGGCGACCTCACAAGCGGACGAACTTCTGATCGGCGGGCTGGGCTTGAACGACCAGGGAGGAAGTTTAACCCCGGGCGACAGCTTCACGAACTTGGCGAAAAGTCAGAACGGCGGTGGCGCGAGCCACACGTTCCAGGTCCAGCCGTCTTACCTGGTCGTCAAGAACACCGGCCAATACGCAGCCGCCTGGACCTACAACATGGATAGCAGTAAGCACTGGGCCACCGCCATCGTCACCTACAAGATCGTGACTCCAACCATCGTCTCGATTGTGATGGACTCCGCGAGCATAACGACCCTGCCGGCCACAACGAACTTAAACAACGTTAACTTCACGGTGACCTTCAGCGAACCCGTCTTCGGAGTGGACGCCGAAGACTTTGCGCTCGTATCCACCGGCGTTTCCGGCTCTTCCATCACCGGCGTGACCACTAGCGACAACACGGTCTATTCAGTAGCCGTGTCCACGGGTACCGGCAACGGCACCATCCAGCTCAACTACCACGACGACGCCGACCTCACAGTGGATGCCAACAACATTCCTCTGAATGGATCTGCAGCAGGAGCCGTGACCGTCCCCGGCCCGCTTTACACCGTCAGCAAGTCAATTGCGACGACCACTGCGGTGTCCTCGAGCAACGCCAGCCCGACCTACGGCTCATCTATCACTTTCACCGCTAAGGTCCATGCTGCCTCAGGCTCAACCGCTCCGACCGGGAGTGTGACGTTTACGATCGACGGCACGCCCGGCGCTCCAATCGCTTTGGGCGTTTGCAGCCCGCCAAGCGCGACGGATGCCTGCGCCAGCGTGAGCACCTCCAGCCTAGCCGTGAACGGCGGGACCGCGCACACCGTAGTGGCGAACTACACTCCCTCTGTCATCTTCACTACCAGCGACGGCGGTCTTTCCCCCGCCCTAGCGGTGAGCGCGGCGCCTCTGACGGCGACGGTGACGGCGGATGCCAAGCAGTACGACGGGACCACGACGGCCACGCTGCACTGCTCGCTAGCCACTGGAATCTTCTCCGTTGACGTGGTGACCTGCTCGGCAACGGGTGCGTTCGCCAGCAAGGACGTGGCAACGCCGCAGACGGTGAACATCACGAACATCACGCTCGGCGGCGCGCAGGCCGACAATTACAGTCTCACCACCACGACGGGCACGACGAGCGCCAACATCACGCCAGCTACGCTGACGATCAACGTCTCGGCGGCAGGCACCACCTACACAGGACTTCCTTATGCCGGAGCAACAACGTGCTCGGCGGACGGCGTGAACAGCGAACATCCGACGGCTACACCGTCGTACCAGGATGCTAGCCACGGGGCCTTGGGCAGTGCTCCAACGAATGCGGGCAGCTACTTTGTGCTGTGTTCGGCGGGCGGTGTGGGCACTAACTACATAGTCAACTCGAATTCGGCGGCCTTTACGATTAACAAGGCAGACCCCGTGGTGACAGCTGTGGGCGGAACTTTCGGCTATGACGGCAATCCGCACGCCGGCAGCGGCTCTGCGAAGGGCGTTCAGGATGAGGATCTCACACCATCGGTGAACGTGGCATACAGCACCGCTCCAGCACCGGGCAATCTGCTGACGTCGGCACCGGTGAACGCGGGCAGCTATTTAGTGGCGGCACGCTTTGCGGGCAACAACAACTACAACCCGAAGCAGAGCGCGGCCGTTCCGCTAATCATTAACCAGGCGGACGCGGTCATCAACGTGAGCGGCTTCACCGGGAAATACGACGGCAACGCGCACGGGGCCAGCGGCACGGCGACGGGCGTGAAGGGTGAAGACCTGAGCAGCCTGTTCAACCTGGGCAGCACCTTCACCAGCGTACCGGGCGGCACGGCACACTGGACGTTCAACGCCAC
>QHYE01000133.1 GCA_003224055.1 Acidobacteriota bacterium
ACCGCCGTACGCGGACCCGCATCTACGGTGGTGTGGCAGGGGCGGACGGGTGACCGTCCCCCCTATGCCGTTTACAAAACAAAAGGCCCCCGAACCTCTCGGGGGCCTTCGTCCTAACTCTTCTCTGCGATCTCTGTGCTGCTGTGCCTCTGTGTTCTCTGTGTTCTCTGTGTTAATTCTTTCTTTGTCCTCTTCTTTCTAATTTGTCACCACTTGTTTCTCACAGTGCACCGCATCCAGCGCACCCCACAACGCATCCAGCGCTTCATTAGTCGTCTTCAAAATCTCTTCCTCATCGCCGCTCGCATGCTCTTCCAGCCAGCCGCGCCACGCCGCCCGGTGTGCCTTGTCCGCTTCCTCGTGCACCTCAAAATACGCCAGCCCTTCCGGCTGCGTCACGCCGTAAAAACTCTTCAATCCATCAATCTTCGTCGTGGCGATCTCCGGCACCTGCGCTTCATATGCGTACAGCGCCGCCACCGCTTCCGCCACCGGCCGGTCTCCGCAAATCTCCCGGAATTTCTGTACCACCGCCTTCGTTCCAGGCAGGGCAGGGCAGCACGTAATGTCGTCTTCACCCACTCCCACGGCCGCCGCAAAATCCCGCCAGAGCTTCGGGTGCTGTCCGGTGGGACTTTCCTCCTCCGCCAGGTTCTCCCGGATTAATCCCTGCAGCGGTCCTTCGGTCCGCGCAGCCAGCACGCGCAGGTGCTTCGGAAAGGCTTCCACGTGCTTGTAGTATTGCGCCGCATAGAGTTGCAGCGCTTCCCGGCTCAGCTTCCCCGCCTGCCAATCCTGATAAAACGGATGCTTCAGCAAACTCTTTTCCGCAATTGCCGCATCCATCCGCGCCAGCAGTGCCGAGCGCTTCGCGCTCGCACTTGAATTTGTGTTCGCCATGGTCGGCCCCCTCCACAGGTCGTGCCGCGCCAATCCCTGCGGACACCCGTCATATTCGTGCCGCGCATTGTAGCAAACTTTGCAATTAATTGCTGAGAGCTCGCATCTTTGCCGGCCAGGCGCTGAAGCGGCTAATTGCGAGTTGTTTCAAGCAGTGGCCGGCTGAAACCTTTGTCCTCGAACGCATCGCCGATCTCTCGGACCAGGCTGTCGCGCGAGAAAGGTTTCTGCAGCACGATGGCTTTCTCGAGAATTTCCCCGCTGCACGGGTCCTGCTCCAGGTATCCGGACATGTAAACGACTCGCAAGCGCGGGAAGCGTCCTTTCAACTCTTGCGCTAGCTCCGTTCCTCTCATTTTGGGCATTACCACGTCGGTCAGCAGGAGCTGAATGGCATCCCCAAGGCGCTCCGAAATCTCCAGTGCCTCCAAGCCGTCCTTGGCCGTCAGCACGCTGTACCCGGCGGAACGCAGGAATTCGGACGCCAGGGACCGCACCTCATCCTCATCTTCCACAACGAGCACGGTTTCTGATCCCCCCTTCGACCTGACGGACCCCCGCTCGTACGAAATCGCCTCTTCCTTTTCAGAGACTCGCGGCAAGTAAATCCCAAAGCGTGCCCCGTTCCCCAGCGAGGATTCCACCCAGATGAATCCCCCGCTCTGCCTCACCACGCCGTACACCGTGGCCAGGCCCAGCCCTGTGCCCTTGCCAGACTCCTTGGTCGTGAAGAACGGTTCGAAGATGCGCGACATCGTGGCGGCGTCCATCCCGTGCCCGGTGTCCGTGACCACCAACTGCACATATTGCCCGGGTCGCAGCGGTGGCCTCGCGTGAGCATACGCCGCGTCCACCTTCAGTTTTTTCGTCTCGATCGTCAATTTCCCGCCCTGCGGCATGGCATCACTGGCGTTTACCGTCAGATTCAACAGCACTTGCTCGATCTGTCCCGGGTCCGCCTTTACCCGCCCGAGAGAGTCGCCCAGCCGGAAGCCGAATTCGATATCTTCGCGCACCAGCCGCCGCAGCAGTTTGCTCATGTCCGCCACCAGCGTGTTCAAGTCAAGGATTCTCGGCTGCAGCACCTGCATTCGGCTGAACGCCAGCAGTTGGCGGGTCAGTGACGCCGCCCGGTCCGCGGTTTTCATGATTTGTTGCGTGCTGCCGTAAAAAATGTCCGCCGGTTTCATCCGGTCGAAAAGTAATTCGCTATGACCTTTGATCACCGTCAGGAGATTGTTGAAGTCGTGCGCCACTCCACCCGCCAGGCGTCCCAGAGCTTCCATCTTTTGGGATTGCCGAAGCTGTCCTTCGAGCTGCTCCCGTTCCGCCTCATTCCGTTGCAGCGTGCCGCGCATCCCGTCGAAGGCACGCGTTACCTGCGCCAGCTCATCTCCTCCCCGTGCCTCGATCGGGTACGCAAAATTGCCTTCCTCGAGTGCATGCACCCCTTCCAGGAGTGCTGCCAGCGGACGGGTGAACGTATCCGAGATCAGGTACACCAGCGTCCCACCCGCCAGCACCGCCACCAAGCCCAGCCCAAGAAGAAGTTGATTGAGCCTTTCCAGGTAGGCTGCCGCCTGTCGGTACGATTTGAGGAGAATGAGGTTCGCTCCAGGGTCCGAGCCTGGGGTAAGATCCAGCGAGCTCGTCAAGAACCTCTCACCCCCGAGGTAGACCTGTTCCTGTGCGGGCTGGTCCTGAATCTGTCCCAGCGCTTCCTGCTCCTGAAGTGCGGACAGGGAACTCACTACGACATCTTTCCCATAGCGGAAGATAATCTGGCTCGAGGAGATGCGGCTGAATTCACCTGCCGCTCGAGTGTCCATGGAGCGTCCCACCACCACCACCCCCTGGAGATTGCTCTTGATGGGGGGGCCATCGTAAAACCGCTGGAGGACCACCTGATAGACGATTCTGTTGCTAATCCACCATGCGGACGTGTTGCCCTGGCTTAGGGAGCGCCGAAGCATTTCCTCGGTGACCGCGGTGGGGAATACCGCTGCCGTCGAGTGTAAGGCGATGATTTTGCCCTTCTTGTCGGCAAGGGCAAACATGTTGCAGTCGTCGGATTTCCAGGGGTCTTCGCTCACATCCTTGATCGTGGTGGCGTCCCCGTTTCTCATATACGCCAGCGACGCCAGCAAATCTGCCTTGCGGCTCAGTGCTATTTGGTGCTGATGCTCCATCACCTGGAACGTCAGCGTGGCATTGCGCGCCTCTTGCTCCACTTGGTGCTGCATCTGTACCTGCGCGCTTCGCCGCACCACCAGCAGCGTCGCGCAGGTAAGCCCAGCAGACAGCAGCACAAACGACAATAGTAGCTTGGTGCGCAAACGCAGGTTTGCGACACTCGCCGGCACCGATGGCGATACGAGGCCGCCCATGGCGGCTATACCCCACAGCGATACCAATTTCATGAGGACGGAAACTTAGCATCCCTGCCCTCGAAAGACGAATGGGCGAGCCGTACTAGGGCGCAAGTACTTTAGATTCACCCGGAAAGCACAGGTCCGGAAAGGAGCTGCCGGAAGAATGGAACTACGACCCCGATCCGTGGACCCGCTCGATATCCGCCCCCACCCCGCGCAGCTTTTCCACGATCCCCTCATACCCGCGATCAATGTGATACACGCGCTCGATGGTCGTTTCGCCGCCCGCCACCAGCCCCGCCAGCACCAGTCCCGCGCTGGCCCGCAGATCCGACGCCTGCACCGTCGTGCCTGACAATTGCGTTGGCCCATGCACCACCGCTCTCCGCCCCTCCACCGAAATATTCGCCCCCATGCGCATCATCTCGCTGGCATGCAAATACCGGTTCTCAAAAATCTTCTCGGTAATCGCCGACGTGCCCTCGGCCTGCGTCGCCAGTGCCATGAACTGCGCTTGCATGTCCGTCGCGAAGCCGGGGTACTCCTCCGTCGTCATGTCCGATCCCACCAGCTTCTTGGCGCCCCGCACACGCAGAGTGGTCTTGTTCACGGTTTCAATCGGCACTCCCGCCTGCCCCAATTTCGCAATCACCGCTCCTAGATGTTCCGGCTCGCAATGCGTAATCGTCAAGTCCCCGCCGGTAATCGCTCCCGCTACCAGAAAAGTGCCCGCCTCGATCCGGTCCGGAATCACCGTGTGCTCCGTCCCGCCCAGTCTCTGCACGCCGCGAATCCGGAGCGTCGAACTTCCGTCCCCGGAAATCTGCGCTCCCATCTTCCGCAGCATCACAATGAGGTCCGTCACTTCCGGCTCCCGCGCCGCGTGTTCCAGCACGGTCTCGCCCTCCGCGAGCGCCGCCGCCATCAAAATATTTTCCGTCCCGGTCACCGTAATCTTCTCAAACACGATGTGCGCGCCCTTCAGGCGCCCGCCTTTTGGCGCGCGCGCCTCGATGTACCCGTGCGAAGTGATAATCTCCGCGCCCATCTGCTCCAGCGCCTTCAAGTGCAAATCCACCGGCCGCGCCCCGATCGCGCATCCCCCCGGCAGCGATACTCGCGCCACTCCCACTCGCGCCATCAGCGGCCCCAGCGTCAGGATCGACGCCCGCATCGTCTTCACCAGCTCGTACGGCGCCTCCGCATGGTTCAAGCTCGGTGCTTCGATCACATAGTCGCTCGCCGGCACCTCTGTCACGGAAACCTTCGCGTCCATGAACGCCAGCAGCTTGCTCATGGTGATCAGGTCGCGCACCTTCGGGATGTTGTGCAGCGTCACCGGTTCCGCCGTCAGCAGCGCCGCTGCCATCACCGGCAGCGCCGAGTTCTTCGCCCCGCTGATCGCCACCGTCCCCCGCAGCGTCTTCCCGCCCTTGATCAAAAATTTGTCCATGCTGTCTCGCGCTTCCTCGCCCTTGTAGAGGTGACTTTATGTCGCCATCTTTCCTCTTCCGTTTCTTCTCTTCGCTTCCTCTCTTCGCTTCCTCTCTCCTCTCTTTTCTCTGTGTCCTCTGTGTTAGTTCTTTCTTCTCATTCCCCCATCGCCTTTCTCAAATCTCCCCTCAGCACCTTCAATTTCTTCCTCGCCTCCGCCGCCCCCATTCCCAG
>QHYE01000040.1 GCA_003224055.1 Acidobacteriota bacterium
CTGTTTGCTGAAGCGCGAGCGATAGGGCGGCAAAACCTGCGTGGCTACTTGCAGCGCCACGCGAGCCAAGGGCAGGAGTCCGACCTCGGCCATCGTCCCTCCTGCCCTAGCAGAAAACACCGTAAGCCTCTCCTTGTCGATCCCTCGTAACGAGAACTGCATCGAGGATGTCAACAGAGCCCTTTTTTCAAAGAAACTCGTAAACCAAAGAAAAAGCAAGACTTCTCCGCGTCACAACCTTGGCTTGCATTACAAGTCTAGTCTGCATTGCAAACTGAAATCATCGAATCCGCAAACTAGTTTGCAATGCAAACCAAATTCGTAGCTCCCTCGTTGAACTAAATTCAATAAAAGCAACAAGTTACCAGTGGGCGCGGATGCGATATTTCAGCACGGCCTTGCCGTTTTTGGCGACGGGAACGTTGAATTGCGCCGCGAACGCCGCCGTCTTGGTGTACTTGTAGGTGGAAGTAAGCATTTCCCAATCGCCACCAATGGGCTCGTTCACTTCGACGATGATGGGCCCATCTTTGTGATTGCGAATGGTGACTTCGAATTCCATTTCCCAGACGTGGCTGGCAATGCTTTTGTAATCGGTTTGCTTGTGTTCGGCGACCACGTCGAAGGCGTTTCCGATGTGAATGTTGACGGTCTCGTCCTTCGGCGTGTGGTCAATGCGGTCTTCACCGGCGAAGAGAATGCCGCCCTTTGAATCCTTCTGATAGACGCGCACGTTGCCCGCGGGAAGAGGAATGCCGAGGCCAGCTTTCTCATCATTCTTGAATTTGTAATAGACCATGACGGGATCTTTCAGCGGCGAGCCGGGATTTTGCGCGTTGTGGTAGTAGTAGTTTTGTCCGTTGACGACGAAGATTTTTTCAACGGGCACACTGCTGCCTTGCAGCAAGCTGATCTGCTTGGTTTCCTTGTCCTCGACGGAAGTTCTGCGGCCCAGCGAGTAGAGGTGGTATTCGGAGAAATTTTCCTGCTGGAACTGGGGGGCAGCCGCAGCTTTTGCAGCCATTTCATATGCCATGTTCGCGTCACGCCGAGCATTGGTCTGGATACGATTTAACTCACCGGCCACAAGCTGCAGACGAGCGTTATGGAAAGCGGTGCCGCTGTTGTTAACGACGGTAACCCAGCCGTCGAGGTCGGCGTTCTTTTCGTCTCGCGTGACGGTCAAAACGTAGTCGGAATTCCAGTTCAAGTTGTTCGCAAGGTAGGACGCTTCAATCGTCTGTTTTCTCGCGCCGGAATTTTCGAGGGACATCAATAGTGTGGGGCGCTCGTAAAGATTCGCCGGCACTTCCGGGAAGCGCAAACTCTCGGCATACATCCCCGTCACGATGTCGTTGCCAATTTTCCAGACCGGGCCATTGTTATCGGAGAGCAGCGTGGCCTTGATCTCTTCGCGCTTGGTGGTGCCGTTTTCCTGATACGCGCGCACCAGCGTGACTTCCTTGCCGACGTACTTGTGAAGGAGTTTTGCGGGCTCGAGGAGATCGTATTCGTAGTTTTGTTCGATGACGCCAAGCTTATCGGGATCGGTCAGCGAGCGGAAATGAACCGTCGCGGGATTCACGGTCGCGGCGATGTCCATAAATTTCAAGCGGAATATTCCACCGGGAAGCGAGAGCTGGCGGACGTCGCGGACCAGCGCGATGTTTGAATTGTAGACGGTAACGTTCAGATCGGTCTGATCGTTCAGGCTGGTGGATTGGTCGCCGGCGGGTCGTGCCGCTTCTTTCTCCTGAGCCGGATAAGCTTTCTTGCTGCGCGTTGCGGGATAAAGGAGCGTAGCGCCGGCGGCGAAGATCGCAGCCGAAGAGAGGCCCCAAACCAATCGTTTTCTTAGCATTTTCCCAGAGAGATTCATCACCTTCACCTCGATCAAGATTTGCCTTCCCTCTTAGAACGGCGCCAACGGGATTTCTTGCAAGAATTTTAGACTTGGAAGAGATGGCCTCAAGTCATGGATGAACGGCAGGTTCCCAGGTCAAGCCGCCGTCGCCGGTCGCAAAATATTTCGTGCCGCGCGCATTCCAGATGGCGGCATGCAGCGCGTCCGCGGCGCGAATTCCGCCGAGATCTTCTTTTAGCGGCGAAGAAAGCAACTTCCAGTGCGCGCCGCCATCCGTTGTTAAGAGAATGGCACCCGCACGTCCGACGATCCAGCAAACCCTTTCCGAGGTTGCGGAACCGGTCAGCAGGTCCACGAGGACGCCGCTCGGCTGACGCATCCAGGAACGTCCGCCATCAGGAGAGAACTCGATGAGACCGGCGCGACCGGGGCGCCAAACAAAAGCGGAGCCCGGGGCGGCGATCAGACGCGAATCGGAGACCATCACCGTCTCTGTGGCTGCGCTGGCTGCATAACCTGAGGCCGCTTCTGCCGCTGGAGCAGGAGAAGGAGCGGCCTTCGACTTTGCCACGTTTTTCGCCTGGCCGAGCGGAGCCGGACCTGGCACTTTTGGCGAAATATTCTGGTTTTGCGCTTGGAGATTCTGTTCTTGCGCCGGCGCTGGCGTGCGCGCATTCGCTTGGGTCTCCCTTTCTTTTTTCGTCTCCAGTGCTTTCTCCCGTACCATGCCGCCAACAACCTTGTCGTCGAGATCTGCTTTTTTCTCGTCACGAAAGAGATATGCATCGGCGTCACGCTCCGCATCCTTCCGCCGGCTTTCTTCTCTTCCCAGCGAAGGGGCTGCCAGTGCGCCCCTTGTTTTTGACTCATCAGTTTGCTGCTTTCTCAGGCCCCTCGAATCCGGCAGCTTGGAGTAGGAGGAAAGCGTGTCGGCCGTGGAAGAAGGCTTTGACGGACTCCGCTGCACCTCCGGCGAAACCGCAGTCCCTCTGGTGGATGCAGGAGGCGGAGAACCGGCGGGCTCCTGATTCTTTGCGATTTTGACCTCGTTGGAGCTCGGGAATGGACGTTCGTTCTCGTGCAACGCGATCCACACCAGCAAGCACGCAGCAATTGCTCCGGCGGGGGCGATCCAGCGCCAGCGGACTCCGTGGGTGAGGCGTGATGCGCGCCGGCCTTCGCGCGCTGCGGGCCGCGCCACAGTTTCGATTTTCTGCACATAGGGCGCGTCTTGCGCATCCGCCCTGGCAAAGACTTCTTGCTCCTCGGCGGCGTGCAGAGGAATATCGTCGGTTAACTCGAGGTGAGCGAGAAGCTCCTGGCAATGCGCGCAAGCCACAATGTGTTCTTTCCAGGAATTCAATTCATCCGGAAGAAGCGCGCGCTCATGGTAAGCGGCAAGCGTTTCCGCGTCCGGGCACGCATCGCGCAGAGACGGGGTGCCCGCAGCCTGCTTCGCGGAATCGGAAGAAGCCGCGGTGGAACGCAAATGGCGCGCAATGGCTTTATCAAAGTTTCGATCGCGGTCTTCAGGCGCCATGGTCTTCACCATTCTTAGAACGGAGCTGAGCCGCTTTCTTGCAGTTTGCGATCATCACGGCCGTTTTCTAGCTGCAGGGCTTTGCGGTTTCGTGCGCGGCAGCAATTTGTCCAAGTCGATGGGAGCGTCTTCCGCGCAGTATTCGAAACAAAGGGCGATCTCAGGATCGCTCAGCCCAGCTTGCACCGCGGAGCCATTCGGCGCGCCAAAACCGCGGCGAAGGATCGTTTCCACGGCGCCGCGCAAGTCGCGACGCACACGATCCAAGTGACGCGAGACGCTGGACTCATGCTCTCCGAGCAAGCGGCCAATCTCCGCGAGGGTTTTCTCTTCGGTGTAGTAGAGACGAAGTCTTTCCTTTTCCTGTGGTTCGAGTTTTGCGAGGGCTTCGCTCAACGCGCGGCCAAACAAGGCGAGGTAGCGTTCACGATGGGGATCGCCGGGATGGAGTTGCGGTCCAGATGGCGCGACCTGGCGCGAATCCTGTGCGTCGTCTTCGCCGAGTTCTTCGAAGCGGCGGCCCGCGCGAATCGCATCAATGTGGCGCTGAGCGAGAACGGCGCGGAGCCAGGTCTTCAGTGAGCTGCGCCCATGGAAGTAGCGGAAGAGCGAACGCGCGTTGCCCTTGCCATCCGCGAGGCCGTACAAATCCGCGAAAAGAGAATCCGCGAGTTCGCACGCTTCGGCCGAACTTGAACTGCAGCGGAGAATGGCCGCCGCCGCGGTGCGTAAG
Organism: Acidobacteriota bacterium; assembly: GCA_003224055.1. GTDB lineage: Bacteria > Acidobacteriota > Terriglobia > Acidiferrales > UBA7541 > Acidiferrum. The sequence goes on from QHYE01000040.1 coordinate 4,138, forward strand.
TAGGGGCGATAGGTGGCGAAGAAATGTTCCCAGGCCGCCTCGCATCCTTCGGCGCAGGCACAGGCGAGGGCGAGATCTTCAAGATGGAGCGCGGAGAGGAACTCCTCGAGTTGATGGAGGGTTACCTTTCCGGAAGTGCAGCGTTTTTTTGCACTGCGTTCGAGAGCCGCTGAAAAGCCCTCGCGGGAAAGCCCCCAACGGCCGGATTGAGACTGGGCATAGAGCCAATCCACGAGCGGAGCACGACCTTCGAGAGGCCTGGCGGGATCGACCAGGGGACCGTCACCGCCGCGTTCTGAAGGGGCATCGGGCATAACTGAGTTTTGCCGCCCTGGCGCCCAGCAACCTGAACCAACGCCAGGGTCTCCCTTTGCATCCTAGTGCATAAGCCGGTGAACGGAAAGCATTGTGCAAAACTCGACACACCACCGGTCCCGGTTTGCGGTATCCTATCCAGAGTTGCGCGCCCAGACTCGCAACCTAAACCGCCTCTCCGGGTTAGAACGGGGTGCGCTTCGCGCGCTCGCGGGAGCATTAGCGATTTCGCGACGCTAGTACCAAAGTCCTATTCGGACTCCCTCAACCCAGTTCGTACTCTGGTACAGCGAGAGCGTATTTCCTATTCTGCCGGCGAACTTGGGAACGCTAGGTATCCCTAGACAACCCAGTTTGCAGGACAGAATTCTCGCGAGGCGGCACGCGGATGACAACCATGATTGCAGATCCACCACGCAAAACGACGATGGGCGTCGGTTTTGACGCCAACCGTGGCCGCACGTCCAATCCCCAAGCGTGGAAGCAGGCCATTGGCACGAAACCTATAGCGGCGCGCCTCGCTCTGCTGCCGGATCCGAAACCCCGCTGGGACCGCATCGGAATCAGCGCCGGGAGCCAAATTGCGATCCTGATATTCCTGCTTTTGATACCTATGATTTTTCCTGAGCAGATGAAAACCGCTCTGAATCTTCGGCCTACGGAGCTAATGCAGCCGGTCACGTTGATCCCCGTTGCACCGGAGCCGCCGCCACCGCCCAAAGTCAAGACGAAGGCGCCGCCGGTGGTGAAGCCGGAGGTGCCGGAGCCAGTGAAATTAAATCCGAGGCAGCAGCACGTATTTTTGACGGCCAAGGCCGAGCCGCCGAAGATGCGCACGGTCGATGCGAAGCCGGTGGAACTGAATCCTACTTTCGATCAGGCGAAAGTGGATATGCCGACGAATCAGCCGAAGCGTCCGAAAGAGGACGTGAAGGTGGGAAATCTTGGGTCGGGCAGCGCCGCACCGGCGACCGTGGTTGCGCCGGTGAACAAGGTGCAGACCGGAGGATTCGGCGACCCGAACGGACTTCCTGGCAAGGGTGACCCGAATAAAGCCACCAACGTGAATCGCCTCGGCTCGCCCGCTTTACCGGGCGGACCTGGCTACGGAAACGGCACGGGCGGAGACAAAGGAATTCGCGGCACAGTAGCGAGCACGGGATTCGGGAACGGCACGGCGATTCCTCCACCCAGCGGCGGAAAGCGCGGCACGGTGCAGACCAGCGGATTTGGCGATCAGACCGTGGCAACGGATGCCCCGAAGAAAAAGGCGGCTTCTGGCGAAGGAACACCGACAACAGTTGAAATTCTGGAAAAACCGCGGCCGGAATACACTGCGGAAGGGCGCAAGCTCAAAATTGAAGGCGACGTTGTGCTGGAGATCGTGTTCCTGGCCAATGGCAGCATTCAAGTGAATCGTGTTGTGAGTGGTTTGGGCCACGGTCTGGACGAAGCAGCGTCTCGTGCGGCGCAGCAGATCAAGTTTAAGCCGGCGAAACGCGACGGCCAGCCGGTAGATTTTCCGGCTCGCGTGCGGATTGAATTCCGAATGGCCTACTGAAGGGGAGAGAGAACATGCGTAAGCTTGCAACAATCGTCCTGGGCCTGATCCTGGGCGGGCTGGGAGCCATTGCCGCGGAAGCGGCGCCCAAGCCGGCGGATCAGCAGCCGCGGACCATGGAAGATGTGGTCGATCGCGTCATCACCAATGAAAACCGGGCTGTCCAGCAGATTCGGCAATACTCACCGCTGGTCGAAACATATATCCAGAATCTGAAGCCAGATAAGGACCTCGGCTATGCCCCTGCCGGCGACAAGTATTTCCTCGGCCGGGCGGACTTCTCCAAGGGTGTATCGCTCGTTTCCCTCACGGACACCAATTCCAAGGGGAAGAAGATCTTCGGTTCCATCGGCAATTTCTTTTCGTTTGCGCTGCAATTCGTGCCGGACGGTTTCCTGCAGATGATTTTTCTCGACACCAACGGATTCGACAAACAGCACTACAAGTTCGACTACGTGCGCCGCGAATTCCTCGGCGAAGTGCGCTGCCTGGTGTTTGACGTCACGCCACAGGAGAAGAGCGGCAAGGGCCGTTTTCTCGGCCGCATCTGGGTAGAAGACCAGGATTTCAATATTGTGCGGTTCAACGGCGCATATAGCGGCAACGGACATTCCAGCTGGTGGTTCCACTTTGACAGCTGGCGCACGAATGTGCAGCCGGGTATGTGGATGCCTTCCTTCGTGTACAGCGAAGAAAAAGACATGCACTACAATTTGACGAAAAAGCTGGACTTCAAAGCGCAAACGCGCCTCTGGGGCTACAACCTCGGACATGCCAGCCAGGAACAGGAATTGAGCAAGATCCTGGTGGAATCGGCAGTCACGGACGATACGAAAACCGCGAACGACCTGTCGCCCGTCCAAGCGCAGCGTACCTGGGACCACCAGGCGGAAGACAACGTCATCGATCGCCTGGAACGCATCGGGCTGGTTGCGCCGAAGGGCGAAGTGGACAAGATTCTCGAGACGGTGGTCAACAACCTCGAGGTCACGAACAATATCGATATCCAACCGGAAGTTCGTTGCCGGGTGATGATGACTTCTACACTGGAATCCTACACCGTCGGCCACACCATCGTTCTCAGCCGGGGTTTGATCGATGTCCTTCCAGACGAAGCAAGCCTTGCCACGATGATTGCGCATGAGCTCAGCCACGTGGTTCTCGGCCACCGCCTCGATTCGAGCTTCGCGTTCTTCGATCAATTGCTGATTAACGACAAGGACACCTTCCGCCACTTCGGGTTTGCGCGCACGCCCGATGAGGAGAAAGCAGCCAATGTCAAAGCGCTTCAACTGTTGAACAATTCTCCATACAAGAATCAGCTCGGCAACGCGGGACTTTTCCTGACGGCGCTCGAGACGCGCTCGAAGGAAATTCCGAACCTGATCAGCCCGCACCTCGGCAATCGCGTTCCGGTGGTCAGCGACCTCAAGTCGGCGACGCCGGTGGATCAAAAGCAGAATCCGCAGATGATCGTGGCGCTGCCGATCGGCGGACGCGTGAAGGTCGATCCCTGGAATGACAAACTGGACCTGATCAAGAGCAAACCGGTAGGTGCGGTCGCGGAACGCGAGAAGATGCCGTTCGAAGTCACTCCGTTCATGCCTTACCTGATGCGGTACGGAACGGAGGCTACCAAGCCAATCGCCGCCAGCGCTGCCACACCGACCGATCCGAAAACCGGACAAGCGGCGCCGGGAAAACCGTAGCCGGTTCCGTTCAACAATCGCAAAACATTCGGCCCGGTGAAGATCATTTTACCGGGCCGTTTTCTTTTGGCTGCTGCCAGTTGGTCCTTGAGTCCGCTTCTCAGCGTGGCGCAGAGAGTTCCTTGATCAGCTTGTAGTTGAATTCGACTCCATCGTAAAAATCCTGCACGCCCACGCGCTCATCCTTGCCATGCGCGCGGCTGTCATTTCGCTGGAAAAACATGCAGGAAATTCCATAGGTGGGGATGCCGGCGATGCGCGTGTATTTCCCGTCGGTGGCCCCGGTAGACATCGTGGTGACGTAGGGAAGGCCCGGCCACGCAACGCTGAGTGTCTTTTCCGTCGCTTGCACGAGTTCAGGAAGCAGCGGAGAGGGAGGCACAGCCACGACCGGGGTTACCTTTCCGTCCGGCCCAATCTGCGCAACGATGCTGACTTTCACCTTTGGATCGTTGGCCACACGTTCGAGGGTATGGAGAACATCCTGCGGGTCTTCTCCGGGAAAAATCCTGCAATTGACGTTGGCGCGGGCGCTTTGCGGCAAGGCGTTTGGCGCGTGGCCGCCGGAAAGCATCGTTGCAACGCAAGTGGTGTGCAGCAGTGAATTGAAGTAGGGATTCGCCGAAAGGCGTTGCACGGCGGCATTGTCCGGCGGTTGATGGGCGACAGCCTTCAAGTCTGCGGCGACCTGGCCGGTGGTCAGCGCCGCGTTTCTTTCAAAATAGTTGCGAGTGATTTCGTTGATTTTCACGGGGAAGGAGAACGACTGCAGCCGGGCGAGCGCGCCGGCGAGGTGATAGATGGCGTTGTCCGGGCTGGGAATGGAACTGTGGCCGCCGGGATTGAGCGATTCGAATTGAAAATCGACGTAAACTTTTTCGCTGGCCTGGATGCCCGCGAGCAGCCGCTTGTCCTTATCCTTTTCGAATTCTCCGCCGTCCAGATTGATGCAGTATTCCGCATCAATCCAGTCGCGGTGTTCCTTTAATAGCCAGTCCACCCCGTTGGAGGTGCCTCCTTCTTCGTCGGCGGTCAGCGCGAGGATCACATCACGATCCGGTACGTACCCTTCTTTTTTCAGCCGGATGAAATTGGTGACCAGGATGGCATCGCCTTCCTTCATGTCTTCGGTGCCGCGGCCGTAGAAGTAACCACCTTTCTCGATAAATTCGAAGGGATCCGTGGTCCAATCTTCGCGGCGCGCCTCGACAACGTCGAGGTGTCCGATGAACAGGATGGGCTTGCGTTTTCCGGTTCCGTGCAAGCGCACGACGAGATTCTTCTTACGCTCCTTGGGGCCAGCCACGTGGATGTCGCTTTCGGCAAAGCCTCCGTCGCGCAAGCGCGTGGCCATCGCCTCCGCGGCGGTGGTCACATTGCCGACGGAATCCGTGGTGTTAATTTCTATGAGCTGCTTGAAAATATCGCGCGCCAACTGCTTCGTTTGCTCCGGCCCTTGCGCCGAACCGGCAGACGAACAGCTCACCACCGCACAAAACAACAGGGCCCAGCGTTTCACGGCTTGCATTTGCTCTCCTCAAAATGAGTTTCACGAAAAAGGCAGTGGACCGGCAGGTGAAGCCGGCTGCACCGTCAGCGCGTAGCGAAGGCAACACGATAAATGCGACGCGGACCAGAACAGCAAGATCATACCGAACCCTCGATCCAGGACAAGGAACACAACAAAGGCGGTGAAGACTGCAAATCCTGTTCGGTCAGGCCTCATCAACGGCGTTGGCAAACGAGAGTTCACGAACCGCGCCAGCTCGCGAGGCCACTTGAAGACCCAATACAACCCATAGAACGGAATCAGATGAAACCAGGCGGCGCGCAGCGGCTTCACGGGATAAGTGCCTGCTGTCGCGCGCGAGAGAATGAGATGGAATTCGTAGACGCAAACCATCCAATAAATCAGACTGATGAAATTTGCGAGAAACAGATACAACGGAGGGATCAGCAACGGTTCTTTGGCAAGCTCCGGATGCAATGAAACCGCGATGATTTCCGTAATCAGCGTGGCCACGCCAAGAAGATAGCCGACCCAAATGCGCGGAAACGAAGGCAATGCCTGCGGTTGAGACTGTTGTCCTTGGGAACCCGCGCCAGACCAATCCATTCATCCCTCAGCGAATCTTCCTTGGCAGCGTAACGGCCTGGACGCTCGTCCGTCAAACCATTTGCCGCAGAGGCCGCGTTTCATTCCGCGATAAGTTGCTTCGGCTAGCGTGCTCTGCATAAACTGGCAGGGACACGATTTTGGAGGAAGAGATGACATTAGCCAGGAAACACGCCGCACAGATCGCGCTGGGCGCGGCGATATTCGCGGCGGGGATAGCGGCGGGGTCGCTGCATGCCCGCAGCGCCGCAGTGCAGAACCGCTTTGGCCAGCCGAAGACCGTGCTGCACGTGGTGGTATACAAATTTAAGGACAACGTTTCGAACTACGACCGGGAAAAGGCCATCAACGGCATCAAGGACATGGCTGGAAAGATTCCCGGCATCAAGAGTGTCTGGCTGAAAACCGCGCGCAACCAGATCAAGGATTTCAGCGGCGTTTATGCCATCGAGTTCACGAGCGCGGAAGCCGCTGCCGACTACGCGGAGAGCCCGGTGCATGAAGCGTGGTCCAAAACGTGGCAGGAGCAGCGCGAGAACAGCTTGTCGTTTCAGGTTACGAATCACTGAAGCGCGATCTCTCAGGCCTGCCGCGCGATGCCGTATCTTCCGCGGATCATGCGGTCTGCGGCTCGATCGGAGAGCAACCGCTTAGCCCATTTAGCGAACGTCGCGAGCGGGGTCACGCCGTAACGCGCCTTTGGGCGCGGCGCCTCGATGGCTTCCAGCATGATGCGCGCGCAATCTTCCGGCGTGGTCTTGGATTGCGCACGGGTACTTGTCGCGTTGGACCAGTAGGTCGCGTAGATTTTCGCGTAGGGGCCGCTCTGGAATTCTTCCTGGTAGGATTTCGCCAGCTCCAGCGCCGTTTGTTGGATGTTCGTCACGATATAGCCGGGCTCAATCAGAATCGTTTCGATGCCGTACGGATACAGTTCGTAGCGCAGGGCGTTGGCTACGGCCTCGATGGCATGTTTCGAGGCGCTGTAGGCGCCCTGCGTCGGGGGCGTTACGAACCCGGAGACGGAACTCATCATCAGGATGCGGCCTTTCCGGCGTTCCCGCATGTGCGGAAGAACGGCCTGCGTTACCCGGATCGCGCCGAACAAATTCGTTTCGAATTGCCGCCGCCAGTCTTCCATGCGCAAATCCTCGACGGCGCCGGCATAGACGAGGCCGGCATTGTTGATAAGCACGTCGATCGTGCCAGCCTTGGCGAGTACAGATGAGACTCCTGCCTTCACCGAAGCGTCATCGCACACATCCATTTCAAGTGTCTCGAGCGGCAGCTTCTTTTCACGCGCCAAGGCATCGAGTTGCGCGCGCTTCGCCGCCGAGCGGCCGGCCGCAAACACGCGGTAGCCGCGCTCCGCCAACAACAGCGCCGCGGCCTTTCCCAGCCCATCTGTAGCGCCCGTGATCAGAACCGATGGAGTCCTCTTGTCCGCGTTCATTCCGCCCCCTCGACCGAAGCTATCGTATCGCGGATCAAGCCGCCCGCGGCAGCCACGATCGCGTCCCGTTTTCAACACAGGCGACGAAAGGCCGTCCCGTGCACCAGACAAGATTGCTAGACTAAATGCTTCTCCTACGCTTTAATCGCAACGCTTGGTGAGCGTGCATGCCGGCCGACGAAACTTTCTCCGTACCTGCGCCAGAAAAAAAATGGCAGCTCGGCTTTTGGAGCCTCATCGCCACGCAGTTCCAGGGCGCCTTCAACGAAAACGCACTCAAGTTTCTTGTCATTTACCTGATTCTTGCCATCGAAGAAGACAAAGCGCAGCGGGATCAGATGGAATTGCTCGTCGGCGTGCTCTTCGCCGCCCCCTTCATTCTGTTTTCGTTGGTAGGCGGATACTTCGCGGACCGCTTCAGCAAGCGTACTGTGACGATCTGGACGAAAGTGTTTGAAGTGGGCGTCATGCTTTTTGCCGCGGCCTCCCTGGTAGGACCTAACCTCAATCTGGCTCTGGCGGCAATTTTTCTGGTCTGCACGCAAGGGGCGCTATTTGGGCCGTCCAAATACGGCTTGCTCCCGGAGTTGCTTCCGCCCGAGAAACTCTCCTGGGGCAACGGGGTCCTCGAACTCGGAACGTTCCTAGCGATTATCGTTGGCAGCATGAGCGGATCTTTTCTCGCCGAAGCGTTCAACGGACGGGAGATTTACGCGGGCGCGTTGCTCCTGGGATTTACAGTGATTGGCCTGGTGTGGAGCTTTGGCATCGGGCGCGTGCCGGCCGCGGATCCCGCGAAGAGATTCCATCTAGTCTCGCTGATCGATGTCTGGTCCCCGATGAAATTGATTCGCAGCGATCGGGTGTTGTGGCTGGCGGTCCTCGGCAACACGTATTTCTTCTTTGTCGCTGGCCTGTTGCAATTCAACATTTTCATTTACGGGCAGGACGTCTTGCATATCCGTTCCACCGAGGGCGGCTTCCTCCAGGCGGCCATTGCGATCGGGATAGGCCTCGGCAGTTTCGCCGCGGGTTACCTCTCCGCCGGAAAAATTGAATACGGACTGATTCCGCTCGGCTCGATGGGCATGACAGTCCTCGGACTCTGCCTGGCGATTCCCCACTTGTCCTTCCGGGCCGTGCTCTTGCTCCTGGCCGCGCTGGGATTCTTCGGCGGATTTTTCATTGTGCCGGTCAGCGCCTCGATCCAGCACCGTCCGGAGGAAGACAAAAAAGGCGTCGTCATCGGCACCGCAAACTGGCTTTCGTTCGTGGGCATCGGCGCCGCCTCCGGCGTCTATTACTTTGCCACTCATTTCCTTCACCTGGGCCCGGGCGAAATTTTCTTCTGGTCGGCGCTTGCCACACTGGGAGCCACTGGCTATGTGCTGAGGCTGCTGCCAGACTCGTTACTGCGGCTTTTCCTTTGGATCGCCACGCATACGCTGTATCGCCTGGACGTGGTGGGCCGCGAAAACGTGCCGGCGCGCGGCGGAGCGCTGCTCACGCCCAATCATGCTTCGATGGCGGATGCGGTACTGCTCATCGCGTCCATCGACCGCCCGATTCGCTTCATCATGTTCAAAGGCTCCTACGAGCACCCCCTGGTAAAACCTTTTGCAAAGATCATGGGCGTCATTCCCATCGCGTCGGACCAGGGCCCGCGCGAAATGATTCATTCCCTGCGCATGGCTACCGACGCACTGAAAAGCGGCGAAGTCGTCTGCATCTTTCCGGAAGGGCAGATGACGCGCATCGGCCAGATGCTCCCTTTCCGCCGCGGCATGGAGCGCATCATCAAAGGCGTGGACGTCCCAATCATCCCCGTAAATCTGGATGGCGTCTGGGGCTCGATTTTCAGTTTTGCGGGCGGGCGTTTCCTCTGGAAATTTCCCCGGCGCATTCCTTACCCGGTCCGCGTCACGTTTGGCAAACCCATGCCGCCGACTTCCACTTCCATGGAAGTGCGCCGCGCCGTACAAGACCTTGGCGCGGAAGCCTTCGCGCGCCGCAAGAAGCGCATGCACGCGTTGTGGCAATCCTTTATTTATACGGCGCGGCGCCATCCCTTCCGTTTCGCGATGGCGGATGGTCAGCGGCCCAGGCTCAACTATTTTCAGGCGCTGGCAGGAGCGCTGGTCCTGGCGCGGCGTTTGCGAAAACTCTGGCAGGGACAGGAAATGGTGGGTGTTTTGCTGCCGCCGTCGGTTCCCGGCGCGCTGGTGAATTTCGCCGCAATCCTGATGGGCAAAGTCCCGGTCAACTTGAACTACACGATTTCGAATGAAACGCTGGCTTCTTGCGCGCAACAGTGCAATCTGAAAACAATTGTTACGGCGCGAGTCTTTCTCGAAAAGGTCAAGATACAACCTCCCGGTGAAATTATTTTCATCGAAGACGTGGCCAAAGACGCGGAGTTTGGCGAACGTCTTTCCGCAGCTCTGGCAGCAAGTCTCTTGCCCTCCAAGTGGGTCGCCAAATTCGCAGGCTGCGAGCGGCCGGCGACTCTGGACGACATCGCGACGATCATTTTTTCAAGCGGCTCGACCGGCGATCCCAAAGGCGTCATGCTCACGCACTACAACATCGCTTCGAATGTCGCGCAGTTGAGCCAGGTGTTCATGTTGCATGCCGATGACCGCATCATGGGCATCCTGCCGTTTTTCCATTCCTTTGGTTTTACGGGCACGCTGTGTCTGCCCGCTGCGACGGGCATCGGCGTGGTTTTTCATCCGAATCCGCTCGATTCGCGAGTTATCGGCGCACTGGTGAACAAGTATGCCGTCACCATGCTGCTTGCCACTCCTACCTTCTTGAATGCGTACACGCGCCGCTGCACTCCCGAAGAGTTCGGCAGCCTCCGCTTCGTGATGGCCGGCGCTGAGAAATTGCCGGATCGCATTTCCCAAGCCTTCGAAGATCATTTCGGCATCCGGCCCCACGAAGGCTACGGCTGCACGGAATGCTCGCCGGCAGTTACGGTGAACACCATCGATTTTCGCGCCGCGTCTTTCCGCCAGGTGGGAGCGAAGCGCGGCAGCATTGGCCATCCCTTACCGGGGATGACGGTAAAGATCGTGGACCCGGACACCATGCAGCCCGTCGGCGTGGACGAGCCGGGCCTGCTGCTGGTCCGCGGACCTAACATCATGCAGGGCTATCTTAACAAGCCGGAAAAAACCGCCGACGTTCTTCGCGACGGCTGGTACAACACGGGCGATATTGCGCGGCTGGATGAAGACGGCTTCCTGAAAATCACGGACCGTTTGAGCCGCTTCAGCAAGATTGGCGGCGAAATGGTGCCGCACATCAAAGTCGAAGACCTGCTTCAAGAACTGGCGGGCGCGAGCGAGCAGACCTTTGTCGTGACCGCCATCCCGGACGAGAAAAAAGGCGAGCGCCTCATCGTTCTGCATACTCTGGCGGAGCCTCAGCTCGAGGCGTGCCTTGAAAAATTAGGGAAGAGCGACTTGCCGGCGCTCTGGCGTCTCCGGCCCGACCAGTTCGTCCGCATCGAAAAGCTCCCGTATCTCGGCACCGGGAAACTCGACCTGCGGAAGGCGCGCGAACTGGCGCTGGAGATGGGGCAGCGTGCGCTCCGCGAATAGTCGCACTTTCTGCATGGCGATGGAAAGCGTCTCATGACACAAGCCCAAAGCACGGGCCAACGGCGCGGACTCTTCCTCCGCCTCGCTGTGACCGCAATCGTTCTGGGCCTATGGTTCTGGACGCAGTCCCTCCTCGGCGCGCGGATTGCTCCTACAAACGGCGTCGGCGACGCAGTTCACAACTGGACCGCCGGTCTCAATTCCTATTTTTCGCACAACCTAGGAGCTGCCAACGCGCTCCTGATCGTGAGTTCCGCTCTGATTGATGCGCTCGGCCTCTTTCTCCTCGCCCGCTGGTTGTTCGGCGGGACCGTGCGTCCGTTCCTTGGGTTATTTCTCCTGATGGCGCTGCGCCAGGTGATGCAAGCCATCTGCGCGCTGCCTCCGCCGCCCAACATGATCTGGCACTATCCAGGTTTCCCGTCGTTTCTGGTTACCTATCACGTCGCCAACGATTTTTTCTTTTCCGGACACACCGCCATCGCCGTTTTCGGGGCCATCGAGCTTTCCCGTTTGCGCCGGACCTGGCTCACCGTCCTTGCGATCCTGATTGCCTGCTTCGAAGTGGCCACCGTCCTGATCTTGCGCGCCCACTACACCATGGACGTCTTCACCGGAGTTGTCGCCGCTCTCTGGATCGCGCACCTCGCGGAACGCATCTCGCCCCGCCTCGACCGCGTGATCAACTGCAGCAAGTAGAGTTTGCACGGCCGACTCGAGGAAACTCAGTTCGGCTCCGGCGCGGATACCCTCAAGCGCATGTCAAAAGCGGCTTGAGTCTGGTCTTGACGCTGCGCCCGCGCTGTAAGACACTCCATTCAACGAGTGGTCCTCACGCCCAGGCGCCAGGGTCCCGCTAAGTCTTCAGTGAATTTTCCCTCGTCCTGCGCGCGGAAGGGGAGATTGTGTCCGCTCGCCGGCGCATCCTGATGTTCGTGCTTGAACTACTGCTGTTCTGCCTGATCCTGCCCATTCACGGGCGCGAGGCGCTGCCGGGAACCGGCACGGAGGCTCTTGGTACGCCTGAAGCGAGTGGGGGCGCCCAGCTGACCGTGTACGTACGAGATGAGAGCGGCGTCGTCTTCAGCAGTCTCGCCTTAGTGACGCTGCAGAATCTGACCAGCCCGACTTTGGCAACTTCACGCACGGTGGGTGGCAGAGCCGTCTTCGAGGATCTGGGTGCGGGAGAATACACCGCAGTGGTCGAGGCTCCGGGATACCTTACCGCCAGCGAACATGTGAGCATCTCCGTCCCTGACCAGCAAGAACAAATCTTCGTCACGCTGAAGCGGGATAACGATTCCCGGATGGTGTCGGCGCCCGCCGGCCCTCCGATACTCACGCCGAAATTGCAGAAGGAGCTCAGCAGAGCCGTCGAAGCGGTGCACGGCAACAATCTCGACGCTGCGCAGAAGCATCTCGACGCCGCGTACCGCCTCGCTCCTTCCAACCCTGAGGTGAATTACATGAGGGGCTTGCTTGCGGACCGCCAGGGAAACGTGGCATCCGCCCAGGCCAGTTGGGAGAAGGCTATCTCTCTGGACGCGAAGCACAAACTTGCCCTACTGGGCCTTGCCGCGATCCTCGCCCGCCGTGCGGATTTCGCCGGAGCCAAAGGCTATCTTGAGCGTGTTCTACAGAGCGACGCGAATTCGTGGCACGCCCACCAATTATTGTCCGTTGTTTGTGTTCGTCAGGGCGGCTATCAGGAAGCCGTCACTCACGCGGAGCGGAGTCTCGAGCTCGGCAAAAGTCTTGCGAACAGTGTGAGGCTCACGCTGGCGGAAGCTCTCATGGCGCAGGATCAGCGGGAACGTGCTGCGGCCACGTTGCAGGCCTTCTTGAAGGCCGGCCCTCCTCCCGCGCAAGGGGAGATCGCAAACGGGCTGCTTCGGAAACTAAAATCGGGAGCACTTGCGTTGGAACATTCCAGTGCGGGAGATTCCCCGCCTTCTGCGGAAGCTGCAAGTCTCGCGGAATTGCCGCTTTTGAAACCTGATTTGCCCACTTGGCTTCCCGCGAACGTGGACGACTCCGCGCCGGCCGTGGAAGCCGGCGTCTCCTGCCCCACGCAGGAGGTCCTTGACGGTACTGCAAAACGTGTTCAGGAATTCATGAGCAGCGTCGATCGCATCACCGCCACGGAGGTACTTGACCATCAGGTTGTGAATGAGTGGGGGCTTCCCACGCACGAGGAAAAACGCTCCTTTGAATACGTCGTTTCCATTTCGAAAATTCGTGACGGCTATCTCGGCGTCCAGGAGTATCGCAACGGCACGCAAGACCTGGGCGTGTTTCCAGATGGCATTGCCACCCTAGGTCTCCCCGCCGCGGTCCTGGTCTTCCATCCCTACTATAGAGAGGACTACCAGATGAACTGTGAGGGATTGGGCCGGTGGAAGGATGGCCACGCCTGGCAGATTCATTTTGCACAGAAGCAGGGTAAGAGCAGCCGCATCAGAGGCTACCGCGCGGGTCTCAATGCCCCTTCCACTCCCGTGGCTTTGAAAGGCCGGGCGTGGGTTGATAAAGATACTCTACAAGTCGTCCGGATCGAGACGGATCTCCAGGCTCCCATGCCCGAGATCAAGTACCTCGCCGAACACATGGATATCGAGTATGGGCCGGTGAAATTCAAGAAGCAGAATGAAACGATGTGGCTGCCCATGACAGCAGACATCTACTTCCGTCTGCGCGGGCGGCGCATCCGCCGAAAGAATGTGTTCCAGAAGTATCTGCTCTTCTCGGTGGACGAGAGGCAGAGCATTTCTGCCCCGAAGGAAGTCCAGACTTCCGATGACTCCGCCGCTCTCACACCCCGGCCGGCAAGACCCTAACCCTGGTCAGGCATCAAGAAGGACGACACTCCGCGGAAGTACTTGCAGGCGGCAGGCTTGATCTCGCAGGGACGCTTTCCAAAACCTGGAAACGATTCAGAAGAGTTTGCCGAGGAAAGTGGCCGCGATAGTTTCGAATCCGAAGGGAGCGCTGCGGGCTACTGCAATCCCCAAAACGTCGCATCGGGCTTCACCAATTCGAATCCTGCATCCCAGGCTTCATGGCTGCGCCACACGACTTCGGCGTCTGCCTTGCGCCCCGTTTCCTGCTGGATCAGGCGGACGCGCTTGTGCAGCGGCAGGTCCGCTCCTACCACGGCCATGCAACCGGAATGGCTTACGTCCACGGTCACGGCGTTGGCGTGTTCCTTCGCTCCGCCCTGCTCCCACTCCACTAGAAGCTTCACACGGGAGATGATGCGCTTGTGACTTCGCAATCTCTCCCAGCGTTCTTGTAAGGCAATGGCTGCAGGGTCTTTGCTGATTTTGATGGTCATTGGCGGCCTCTCTGCGGAAGAGTTACCGGGCCCGGAGGGTAGAAACTCCAACCTAATGCCTTGAATCGCCGGGGTCAATAGTACTTTTTCGAATGACCCCTGACGGTCACTGCTTTCCCATCCCGGGAATGCCTGCCACAAAAAAAGGCCGGTCTGATTGCTCAGACCGGCCTTTTCTATTTTAATCCCGGCGACGACCTACGTTCCCACACAGTTGCCCGTGCAGTATCATCGGCCCGGCGAGGCTTAACTACCGTGTTCGGGATGGGAACGGGTGTGACCCTCGCGGTATGATCACCAGGAAACTGGAAACTCGCGAACGGATTCCGCTGCTCATCCCGAGCAACGGATCGCGAGTGCGACAACAGAAATTATGTGCGGCCATAAAGCGGCCGACATTGGCTGGCATACAAGTTCGACATCAGGTCGAACTACACTGTGCAGAAAAAGCGTTTTAAGTTGCGGCCCTTGCGAGCCACTTCTGCTCTTCCTCAAAGACGGTTTGAGAAAGTTTTATGATTAAGCCGAACGGGCGATTAGTACTGGTCAGCTTCACGCATTACTGCGCTTCTACCTCCAGCCTATCAAAGTCGTAGTCTTCGACTGCCCTTCTTAGGCCGATAAATCGGCCTTGGGAGAACTTATCTTAGGGCGAGCTTCTTGCTTAGATGCATTCAGCAATTATCTCTTCCAGACTTCGCTACCGAGCGATGCCCCTGGCGGGACAGCTCGTACACAAGAGGTCTGTTCATCCCGGTCCTCTCGTACTAGGGACAACTCCCTTCAATTCTCCTGCGCCCACACCAGATAGGGACCGAACTGTCTCGCGACGTTCTGAACCCAGCTCACGTACCGCTTTAATAGGCGAACAGCCTAACCCTTGGGACCTTCTACAGCCCCAGGATGCGATGAGCCGACATCGAGGTGCCAAACCTAAGCGTCGATGTGAACTCTTGGCTTAGATCAGCCTGTTATCCCCGGCGTACCTTTTATCCGTTGAGCGATGGCCCTTCCACGCGGGACCACCGGATCACTAGACCCGACTTTCGTCCCTGCTCGACTTGTAAGTCTCACAGTCAAACCGGCTTATGCTCTTGCACTCCACAGCGGGTTTCCAATCCGCCTGAGCCGATCTTTGGGCGCCTCCGTTACAGTTTAGGAGGCGACCGCCCCAGTCAAACTACCCGTCTGGCCGTGTCTCCCCGCCCGTCACGGGCGGTGGGTTAGAACGACAGAACAATCAGGGCAGTATTTCACTGTTGCCTCCTCCCCAGCCGAAACCAGGGATTCACAGGCTCCTGCCTATGCTACGCAGATTGTTCCGTTATTCATGACCAGAGTGCAGTTAAGGTGCACGGGGTCTTTCCGTCTAGATGCGGGCATCCGGCGTCTTCACCGGAACCACAAATTCGCCGAGCCG
>QHYE01000041.1 GCA_003224055.1 Acidobacteriota bacterium
CGCTACGGCTCGCTTGCGCTTAACCTTGCACGTAAGAATAACTAGCCGGCTCATTAAGCAAGAGGCACGCCGTCAGGCTTTCACGGACCGAAGTCCATGCATGGCCCTCCGACTGCTTGTAAGCATACGGTTTCAGGTTCTATTTCACTCCCCTCGCAGGGGTGCTTTTCGCCTTTCCCTCACGGTACTGGTTCACTATCGGTCGCCAGAGAGTATTTAGCCTTGGAGAGTGGTCTCCCCAGTTTCCCACCAGATTACACGTGTCCGGTGGTACTCAGGATACCGCTTCGAGTCCGGTCCATTTTCGGTTACATGGCTCTCACATTCTATGGCCCCGCTTTCCAGCGGGTTCACCTAATGTCCGGTTTGGTAACTCTACTTATGCGGTCCTACAACCCCCAATTGTAAACAATTGGGTTTGGGCTGTTCCGATTTCGCTCGCCGCTACTTTCGGAATCTCTGTGATTTATTTTCCTCCAGGTACTGAGATGGTTCACTTCCCTGGGTTGGCTCATACCCGCCTATGTATTCAGCGGGCTGTAGCGGGAGTTCATCCCGCCGGGTTTCCCCATTCGGAAATCCTCGGATCAAAGCCTGCTTGCGGCTCCCCGAGGCTTATCGCAGCTTGCCACGTCCTTCTTCGCCTTCTGGCGCCAAGGCATCCACCGTACGCCCTTAGTAGCTTAATCATAAAACTTACTCAACCCGTCTCTCGTTTGAACCAAATCGCTTTGGCTTGAAAATTGAGACGTCCCGAATCTTGCAGCCCCATACCTCCTCGCATCAGCACTCCGCTCTCCCGGGCAAGGGATCACGGAACGTCCGGTGATTCGGTTTTTCGAATCACTAAGAATTCTGACGCAGGCTTTCGATTCTACAATCCTCGGATGACCATGCTTGGCAATCCGTTCCCGGCTTCTCTCACGAGTCACCAGTCACGAGTCGCCGATCACAGCCTTTGAATAAGCCGCCTTTTCTTCCACAGTTTTGCTCGACTCGAGCAAACTTGTATGTAATCCACACCATGGCACCCCGCCCGACCGTAATCGGGACACAGGGTTATCGGCGTGGACTTGCCAGCCTTTCTGTTGTCAAAGAACGTGTTCTTCCGAGTCCATCGGAATGTCCCGGTCGATCCTTTTAAGATCGCCCTTTCGAACTTGACCGCCTCGCGGTCACGCCAAATCAATTGGCTCGGGACTTGTCTGGTGGGTCTTATCCGATCGCGTTGCGCGATCTCGCCTTCCAGCTCGGTTTCCCCAGCTTGCGCTGGGATTTTGCCTCGTGTCTTAGTTGCCTTGCGACTTGCTTCGGAAATTCCTTGCGGAACTTCTTCTCGCCCGCCACTCGCCACTAATCACTGCCGCAAAATAAAAAACCCGGCGTCGAGCGCCGGGTACAGCCACCCACACTTAGGTGGCTCCACGCGATGCTCGACTTCTTTCTAGCCCGTGTTCGTAAAGAACCTCACTTAGGATCGTTGCAGACGTTCGAATCCGACTGTGATGCCCCTGTTAGCCCCGCGGGTCCACAAACCCCTCGGGCCATTTGTAACTATACCAGCTTTCCGAATTCCGTCAAGTCCCTGCAATGATTATTTTGCTCCTTTATCCTCAGCCCTGTGAACCCTGTGCAAAAGTGCTGGCTGGCTTCGGTTTCGAGCTACGAGCGGCAGGATGCGGGGCAACTTCGCATCCACCCAGATACCTCACTAAGCTACAATCGCAACCATGCCCGCCTATGCTTACGCCATTCTCGTCGCCGGATGGCTCCTCTGGATGACGCCCTTCGCCCTGATCAAACGCAGCCGCAATCCCGCCAAGCACATCGACCGGCGCGCCCGCTGGGGCGTGGTGATCGTCGCCATTGGCTACTCCCTCTTGTGGCAAGGCAAGTTCTGGCTGCGCCATCCGCAATCCTGGCAAATCATTTTCGCCATCGTCTTCTTCGCGCTCGGGATTCTCCTTTCGTGGACCAGCACCCGCGCCCTCGGACGCCAGTGGCGCATTGATGCCGGCCTCAGCTCCGATCACGAGCTCATCATGGCGGGACCTTATCGCTTCGTGCGCCATCCGATCTACACCTCCATGCTTTGCGTCCTGCTCGCCACAGGCTTTGTGGTGGCTCCCCTGCCGCTCTTCCTCCTGGCCATCGTGGTGTTTGTTTTTGGCACGGAGATCCGCGTGCGCATCGAAGACAAACTCCTCGCCTCGCAATTCGGGGAAACATTTCACCAGTATCAGCAAAATGTCCCCGCCTACATCCCGTTCCTCAAGTAATCTTGTCAGCCCCGTTGGACGCCCCCATCCTTGCGCCTTCCTGGCAATTCGATAGGCGCTCAAACAGAGGAGTCATGAACCAGCCTCATCTGGAGAATCGGCGTGCAGCCAATGCGATGGACGGCCCAATCAGGATCATGTGAACCGCGAAGTCGCTAATCGTGGCGATCGAAATCGTCGTGGTTCTGAATCTCGGATTCGCCGCCAGCGGCAGGACCACGAAATGCATGAAGAAATAGATCGCAGCCCCATACAGCGGTCCCCAAAGGATGGGCTTCTGCGTCAGGAACGTGAGTTTGCGGCTCACCAGATAGAATACGGTCGCCGCCCCAATCGCTATGACGAAGTGCAACACCACGCCTAAGATCGCTGTTGCGACGCCGCCCTCGTAAGCCTTGGGACCGAGCAGCCCGCTGGCGATCGATTGCGAAACGCGGATTGGTTTTACGCCGCGGAAACTGTAGAAAACGGTTGCATACGTCAGATCGAAGGCTCCCGCGATCACGCCGCCCCACAGAATCGCCGCCAGCGCTCTTGGTTTTTGGACGACGGAATGATTTGCAGAAGTTGCGTTCACGGTATCTCTCCTGGTTTCAGCGGGCATGATTTTACAGAATTTCGCGCGTAGCGAGCGGGAACTTTTGGAAACGGCAGCGGATGGCAAACCCTTCCCTCTCGCGACACCAAGGGCATGCCAAATTCCCGTTCATCTTCTGTTCAGGAGAACCGGGGTACACTTAACTCGACGCGGGAGCCATTTCCTGTGTCCAGGAGAAATCATGAAGACAAATCATCTATTAGCCTTTGTGGCCGGCGGCTTACTGCTTGCGGGTACCGCCTCAGCACAGGAAAAGAAGATCAAGCGGTCGGACCTTCCGCCTGCCGTCGAAAAGACAGTCGCAGCGGAGAGTGCAGGTGCAACCATTCGCGGATTTTCGACAGAAAAAGAAAAGGGCCAAACTTTCTACGAAGCAGAAATGATCGTAAACGGCCATAGCAAGGATGTCTTGATAGCCGCAGATGGAACCGTGGTGGAAGTAGAGGAGCAGGTTACCCTGGATTCACTCTCGCCTGAAGTCAAAGCGAGATTGCAGGCCAAAGCCGGAAAAGGAAAAATTCTGAAGGTCGAGTCCCTCAGTAAGAAGGGAAAGCTCGTGGCCTACGAGGCCCAGGTCGAGACAAACGGGAAGAAATCCGAGGTTCAGGTAGGACCCGACGGCAAACCGCTCGCTCACGAAGAATAGGAACTGAGGGTTCAACTCGTTCTTCAATGTTGGGCGCTTCGCGGAGGAAGGCGGAGCGCGGCGTGCTTTTATTTTCCGCGCATCCCCCGCATCGGCGCTTTGCCTTCCAGGCCCGCAGCCGCCTGCACCAAATTCCTAAGGCCCTTCTGCTCCAAATCTTCCATCGTATGCACCTTCACGTGCCGCATGTTCTTGCCCGTACCTTCGAGCAGGCCCTCCGGATCAGGCAGCGAGGTACCGAAGAGGAATCCAAACGTCACGTGATTCTTGCCCACCATGAAAAAACAAAATGGATCCTTTCGCTCGAACGTCGGGATTCCCCACGCATTGACCGTTTCATTAGTGCCGGGCACGCATTTCTTCACAAAACTTCGTAACCCGCGCACGACTTTCCGGAGTTCCTGGTTTTCGTCGCGCACATACGCGCTCTTTTTGAGGTTCTTACCTTTGCCGGCTTTCACGGGTATTCCCCTTCATGGAAATGAGTCGCGCGACGTCCGCGTCGGGCATGGAAGCGCCCCAGACTCTCACTGCGGAAACGCCTTTGCGTCTATCCCCGGCACGAGCTTCAACGCATTCTTGTAGTAGATTTTCTTCAGCACTTCATCAGGCACTTGAAATCCGTAAATCCGCCAGAACGCGTGGCGCTTGCGGTAGTACTCAAAATATTCGTCCCGCGTTTCGAGAGCACGGAAATACCATTTGTATTCGTTCACCTCGTAAATGTCTTTTCCCATCAGCACGCGGTCCTGGTACTTGACGAGAAAATCGTGCGCCGAATACGGCTGCCGCCCCAGCTCCGCCAGCACTGCGGCAATGTCCACGTATACATTCGGATTGGCGTCAAAAAGTTTTCCGAGCCGCTCCAGGTCGTTCCCGTGAAATCCGAGATGCGCCGCGATGAAATTCGTCTTCGGATGCTTTGCAAATAAGTGATTGCGTTCCGTCATCAGCGTTTCGAACGGCGGATACTTCGCCGGCGGCCGCGCGCGCCCTGGAAATTCCTTCAGCTCCTGCCAGCGCTCGTTGTGATAATCCCACGGATCAAAAAACGCCGACGGCTCCGCCACGTGAATCAGCACGGGAATCTTCAGCTCCGCGCATTTCTCGAACACCGCGTCAAACTCCGGATCGTCCACGTGCACGCGCTGCCCGTTCGCGTACTTCAGTTCCATCCCAAAATCCTTGAAGATTTTCAGTCCCTGCGCGCCGTTCTTGACGTCCTGCTCCAGCCGCTCGGCCACGCGTTTCCCGAACCCCGGCGTGTTTAGATCGTCGTAACTCATGTTCGCGAATACCACGAACCGATCCGGATAGCGCCCCTTCATCGCCGCAACGGTTCGCTGCAGCCGCTCCCCGGTGCCGCCGCTCAGGTTCACCATCACACGAAGGTTGATGGTGTCCATCTCCTTGACCAGCCGGTCCACTTCTTCCGGCGTCGGATTCCAATGATGGCTGTGAATATCAATGAACGGGAATTTCGCCCGCTCGATCTTGTGCTCCTTCGTAACCAGCGTGGACTTTGGCTGATACTCCTCGATCGTCGGCATCTGTTGCTTTTTTTGTGCGGGCTGGTCTTGCAGTGTCGCCGCCACGCGCGGCCAGCCGAGAAGGGCTACAAATAAGGCAGCGAAAATGATTGAGAAAAACGTGATGGTTCGCCGGGAGGCCAGAGTGATCTTTTGGTTTTTGCACATCCGGATTATCTTCCCACAGGAAGGTGAACGAGCGGAATCCTCTGTTAGAATTCCACGCTATCCCGCAGCGCGGGCTGTTGCGTTTCCTTTTGCTCGCAGGACTGAGCTTGGCCGCGGGCTTTCTCGCCCTGGCGGTTGCCTTGCCCATCGAGCCGCAAGTACCTGCTCCCCTGATTGCGCTCTTCTCGCCCGGCCTCAAGCTCGCCGAACTCATCATGCCGGAAACTCATAAATCGATGGCCTGGACCTTCGGCTGGTTCCTGCGCATCGCCATCGCGGCTAACGCTGCCTTCTACTTTGCGATATTTTCCCTGCTTGTTTTCGTCAGAGATCGTTCCCGCTCAAAGTAGGCTGCATCCAGCTCGTAAATTCGGCGGGAGGGCACAAGTGTGAGCAGGGGTTGGGAACCGAAGGAGAATACCTACGGGGAGCTGACGAAAGGGGAGCACAACTCTCCCAAGAGTGCCCCCCACCCGTCAACCAGTCCAAAGAAACGCGGCACGCTTCCTGTTGTCACGCAGATCAGGTCGCTCGCTCCTTCGGACTTGGGCTTACCATCCAAATAGTGCCGTCCCTGGCCGATTCGTTTCAAAATGCGAGGGCCGTTTCTTGTCCATGGCTTCCGGGCCGCCGCGTCGGCTTCCTCGCAATCGAACGAATCTCCGGGCGGCAGTGGCGCAACACTTCGTCGGTATTGCGCGTGGATTGGCCGTTCCACGAATCGTCGTCCTCGGGCAGACGCCCAATGATGTGCCCGAATTCGTGGAGTAACGCGATGACCTGCGCGGGGACGCTGTTCCCCCGAAAGGATGCTACCCGCAACACATGCATGCCGCCCGGCTGCAAAGGCCCTTCCCTGCGGTCCTGCGCCAGCACTTCGGAGGTTTGCTTGAAAAACGCGCCGTTCGCGTTCAGACGAATCGTGGCATTGCGGCCGGCGTTCTGGCAGGAACTGGCGACGGGGGGATGCTTGAAAATCTCATCCTGCCCGACTTCTTTTTTAGCAAAGACGTAGCTCGGCCCGTCCTCTTCCAGCACGAAATTCACCGATCGAAACGTGCCCGCGGGGTCCGGATCGGCTTCCTGGAACCAGGCGGCACAGCCATTTTCGGTCTGGAGTATTTTCAGAACCTGATCCCGGGCTCTGGAAATTGTTTCTCCCTGCTTGCCCAGGGCAAGCAAAGTCCTCTGAATTCGCTCGTCCTCGCTGCTGAATCCCGCAACCGGCGTGCCGACGTTTCCGCACGGATCATTCTGCGGATCGCTCGATCCGCGCTCGGGATAGGGCGCTCCCACGAAGTTGAGCCGTTGACGCGCCGGTTCGATTTTCATTTCCGTGCCGCAATTGCCGGGGCCTCGCTCCGAGCCGGCTTCATTCTTAGACACCCGGAGTATCTCCGCCGAGCTGGCGCTTTGCGAGTGCGCAGCGTCCCCAAAGTACAAGACAAAACAAAAGCGGCCGCGATGCCCACGGCATATCTCGCCGCGACAACCATGGTGCTCTCCTGCCCGGACTGCACACTCACCACAGCCGTTGCAAGAGAGCTTTCGCGTCACCACCAACCCGATGCCGCCTGACAAACGGATGACCCGTAATTCGGGCTCAATGGTGATACGCAAAACACCATCCGAAAATATCTCAAAATTTTCTCAATTGACGTTTAAGACGGACCTCAGTGGCTGGCTGAAAACGTGCTTCTCTTTGTCAGCGAATTTAATTCGGCTCTGCAATAGCGCAGGACCTCGTGCGTATTTTGAACCGACCTGCCTTCGACGTTATCCTCATCGGGCGGGAGAAGATCGATCACGTGCCCGAATTCATGCAGGAGGGTCACGGCCCGCGCAGTAAGCGTGTCTCCGTCATAGGGGCCCACATGCAACAGCCGCGTTCCCCGTATGCTGTCAGGGCCGCCTTCTTTGTTCACTTCGCGGACTTGGCTTGCGGCCGAGAAAAAGGCGCCCTTTGTATTGATCGTGATCGTGCCGTAGGCTCCGTCGCCCTGCATGACCTTTGCCACATAGGGATTTCGGAGAATGTACAGGGGGCCTCTGTCTCTGCTTTCGCGGATGAACTCCTCTCCGTGGAGATCCAGCTCGAAGCGCAGCGTTCGAAACAAGGCCACGGGATTCGCATCCTTCTCCCGAAACCAGGCGCTGCACGCGTTTTCCGTCCCCAGGATTTCGAGAACTTTTTCACGCGCCCGCGAAATTTTTTGCCCGGCCTTCCCCATTGCTTCCAGCTTCGCCTGCACCAGATCCTTGGCGCCATCGCACCCCGTCCCGGCACGGTTTGCTGCGTCGCAAGGTTTCAGTGCCGGCATCGCCGAGGGGAGCGCGCCACACGAATATGGTACGTCGCCGGCTATGTCGGCGTCTGCGCGCGGAACGGCGGAGCTACCCGCACTCCTGGTGCAACGTTCAGGCGCGGACGGCAGATTGGCAAGTAGGAAGGAAGCACTGGTGCCTCCCCCGTTGGAAACCGTTTGCGGTGAGGTTATTCCGCAGGAAAATATCCAAACAATCAGAATCGTGGTGGCGACCCGAAGGAACGGCTGAGCGAAGTACATCTCGTCTTCTCCCGCCCGGACCTGCAACTCACCACAGTCCGTTCTTGAAGGGAGACTCTCCGGCGGCCACCAGCCGGGAGCAGCTCAAAACGGTCGATCCATGACCCGGGACTAAAGGTAGAGACGAAGATCGACGCGCATAACTGCGTCAAACATTTCTGGAAAAATTATAAAGAGAAAATGAAGCGCTTGCTGTAGCAAGCACCGGTCAACAGCGAGTTCTTTTCCTGGAGAATTTCGACGAGTAACATTGCTACATTTAGAAAATTCGTTTCCTTTCGTAGACGCCGCTTGACAGCGGTGAGGAGTCGGCCTAGGCTCGGCGCACTTTCCAGCACAAGCGCAGGGCACAGCGTGGAGGCATAGCGATGCAAAAGAAAATGCGAAGCGGCAATAATTGCGTGTGGCGTTTTGGACTGCTCTCGGTGGCCATGGTGTGGATGGCGCTGATCCTGCCTTTGGCAGCGGCGGCTGCGGAGCACTACGACGTCACGGTGGAGCGAAATGTGGCGGCGAAGATGCGCGATGGGGTGACTCTGCGAGCCGACATTTACCGGCCAAAAGCCGAAGGCAAATTTCCGGTGCTGCTGGTGCGCACGCCCTACGACAAGACGGGGAGCATGGGATTCGGGTTGCGGGCAGCGGCGCGCGGGTACGCGGTGATTGCGCAGGATGTGCGCGGGCGCTTTGAATCGGAGGGCGAGTGGTATCCCTTCAAAAATGAATCGCAGGACGGTTACGACACCGTCGAATGGGCCGCCGCCCTGCCTTATTCCAATGGAAAAGTGGGCATGTTTGGCGGGTCGTACGTGGGTGCGACGCAATTCCTTGCGGCGATCGCCAAGCCACCGCACCTGTCTGGCATCTGCCCGAACGTGACGGCGTCGAATTATCACGACGGCTGGACGTACCAAGGCGGTGCGTTCGAGCAGTGGTTCAACGAATCGTGGGCCACGGGTTTGGCGAAAAACACCATGCGGCGGCGCCTGGAAGCGGGCGGCAACGCCATTGGGTGGACGAAGATTTTGCCCTTGCGGGGGTATCCCGTGCTGGAAGCGCCGGAATCGGAGGGCCTGGCGCCGTATTTCACGGATTGGCTGGCGCATCCGAATTATGACGACTACTGGAAGCAGTGGTCCATCGAAGATCATTACGCGCAGGTCCAGGTGCCGGTGCTGAGTTTTGCGGCATGGTATGACATTTTTCTCGGCGGCTCGCTGAAGAATTTCGTGCGATTGAAAACGGAAGCAGGAACGGAAGCTGCGAAGCGCGGGCAGCGGCTGGCAGTTACGGTCGGCGGCCACGCGGGACAGTCGAGTACTGGAAAAGTCGGCGCGGTGGAGTTTGGCAATAAGCTGCCGGCCGATTTAGACGAAATCACGCTGCGCTGGTACGACTGGCTGTTGAAGGGCGAGGCCAACGGCGTGGAAAAAGAAAAGCCAGTGAAGATTTTTGTCATGGGGAAAAACGAGTGGCGCGACGAAGACGATTGGCCGCTGGCGCGCGCGAAAAACACGCGGTATTTCCTGCACTCCTCGGGCGCGGCGAACGGACTCGGCGGGAATGGTTCGCTAAGCACGGTTGCACCTGCCGACGAGAAGCCGGATCAATATGTCTACGACCCGAACGACGCCGTGCCGACGATTGGCGGGCCGCTCTGCTGTGGCGCGCTGCCGACAGGAATCGGGCCGGAGGATCAGCGGCCGGCGGAGGCGCGCAGCGACGTGCTGGTGTACACCACGCCGGCGTTTGCAAAGGACACCGAAGTGACCGGGCCGGTTTCGCTCGATCTGTACGTGAGCAGCTCGGCGGTGGACACGGACTTCACGGGCATGCTCGTGGACGTCTGGCCGAATGGATTTGCGCAGAATCTGACGAGCGGAATTCTGCGGCTGCGCTACCGCAATTCTCAGGAAAAACCGGAGCTGGCGAATCCGGGCGAGACGTATCACATCGCCGTGGACTTGTGGTCCACGAGCAATGTTTTCCTCGCCGGCCACAAGCTGCGGCTGGAAGTTTCCAGCAGCAATTTCCCGCGCTTCGATCGCAACCTGAACACCGGCGAAGAGCAAGCCCGCGCCACGCGCATGATCAAAGCGACGAATGTCATTTATCATGACAAGGCGCATCCTTCGGCGCTGGTGGTGCCAGTAGTGCCGTGACTGGTGACTGGTGACTGGTGGAGGAGCACAGCCAGATTCATCGCGCATGAACCGCGGGCTGTGCCACGAAGAAGAAGCCTTCGTCGCGATGCTCCTCAAGACGGATTCCCATATCGGGAGTGGGAGAGGTCCCTCGGCTCCTCCGCCGCGGCGGACTCGGGACAGACATGCTTCATGACATGTTTCATTAACCATAACACCCCCACCCCCCGTGTTTTTCATAAGTGTTGATTCTAAAGAGAGTTAAAGTTGTCTGTTTTGATAGACTTTTACAAGTGTTGATTCTTCGCGACTTAGGGGCGCGAAAGGGCAGAGGTCTGAATGACTTAGGGGAATAGAGGGACAATTGAATAGTGGAGGAGGAGATACACCTCCCGTCGCGATGAAAAGAGTGCTGAAGTGATTGATAAGCAAAGCGTTGTCAGATGGCCGTCACGGAAAAAAGTGCGCAAGCCTCTGAAAAGAAAAGATTTGAATGAGAAGAAGGCAGAAATGGAAGCGGCGCGAGGAGAGAAGGCCGGAATTTGCGAGTGGCAAACACGCGGGAGAATAGCACAAAAGTACACTGCGTGTCAATTACTTTGTTGTTAGCATTCGAATGAGATCGTAAAGCATTGAAATTGCTGGCGGTTAAGATCCAAGCCAAAAGTCCCGCCCTCTGGAAACCGAGGACGGGGCACCCGCCGATCTAGCCCAGAAGCTGTCGTAAACATTTGTTGTGAGGCACACGCAAGTCACCGGTCTGAAGACCGGCCACTACAATTTGTTTAGAGTGACCCACCCGCCCGTCATCTTAGCAGTCCGTTGTATCTCCGCAAATTGGACCACGTGACGGGGTGATCTTGAAACTTCACTCCGATGCCATAGCGGTTGTCCGGCAGCTGCTGACAATAAATCACTTTCCCACAGGCCGGATCTTCATTCAGTGGAGTAAGCCGTACCAGGTCGCCAAGTGGCCAGGCGTGCTTAGAGAATACGCGAGCGCCGTGTGCACTGATGTTGTCGGTGAACGTCTTCTCCTCTCCATCGGTACCCGCACTATCTGGCTTTGCGAGGCGCACTACGACGATGATCGGCAGCCGCCTTTCCATTCTGCCACTGGGCCCGTGGTCCAAAGGGTTCTCGCTCAGACCTTGACTGGGTGAACCTGAGGTGTGGCGGTCTTCGGTGGGAGGCATCCTAAAATTTGGCGCGGCGGTAGTTCTTCTGCGTGGTCAGGTGCCGGGTCACTTGATCCGTTGCTTGGAACCCCGTCAGCCACCTCACGTCTCTATGAGGTAGCATCTATTTTCGCCGGAAACAATCAAGTGAAGACCTTAGTACCCTCCCCTGGTAACAGTAGTTCTAAATATAGATTCGACCGTCTCTGGAATTCCGTTGTCGGTCAATCTTTCGCTGCGGACAATCGTTTCAGCGCGCCTCTGATCAAAATGACGATGGGTTTTCCAGTGGGGGGAAGGAGGGAAAGCTCCAAATCGCCGGAGTTTTCAATCTCACCGCGAAACTCACCAAACTGATTTGTGACTGTATTGGCAACACTTTCGCGGCCGTCCGAGAGCGTGACCCGCACGTCGCGGCCAACCATCTCCGGATGGCTAAGGTCCACCAACTGTCCAGAGACAACCAAGCGATTTCGCTCCTGCTGCAATTCGATGTGCAAATCGATCTGATAAGGCTCAGCCCGGTAGAGCATCTGCCTGATTCTCATGCCAGCCGAGCGTATTCCTGCCGGGGCCGGGTGCAAGAAGCTGTCGTATAGCTGAATCAGTCCGCAGGTTTCCTGCCGCCTGGCGGCGAAGCCAGCCGTTGCGAACGCCGCCTTGACCACTTGAACTGTTTCCAGGGAAGGTTGGTAATTAGCCTCGAATGCCGCCGCCTTGGCTAATTTCTGCCATGGCGCGACTGCCTCCACATAACGTTTACGACGTGTCCCCCTGTGCTCCCCTAGCACCCTTCGCCGTATATCAGAAGCCGCGTGGCTCACAAGATCACTACATTCCAGAACTTTAGAGTGCCTCATCATTGTTTCCTCCATTAACCTTTCTTTCGTTCATTGCGCTGCACAGAGGATGGGTCCATTCAGCGTTACTCGTGGAAGAAGGAGAGTGCAGGGTGGAGAAAAATATAGATCTTACAGAGAGGACCCTAGCGCTTTATCAGGTGAATACTGCAATAAGCAAATGTGGGGAAGGTCCGGCGGGAAATAACTGTCGCGCCCGGCTCCTGAATTGCCGCGCGCAGATGCGCCGGCGTATAAATCCAGGAGCCGCGGACGGCAGTCACGACATGGCCTAAAATCCAGGAAACGCGGGGCACGAACCGCCGAAGCTCCCGGAGGTTGACGGATTGGGCTTATGCAGCTGGATGTTTCCGCCCCCGCCGTTTCCCGGCACGGAGCACGGAGCATACGAACCCAAATAGTGCCAAGTGCACTCCGAGGCCGTGTTGTAGACGACAGCGCCGGAGGAATCCGTCAAGATGATGTCGAACTGGTCGTTCACACCTGGTTCTCCAGCATCCCTGGCGCGAACGGCAAAGTTGACGTCGCCGAACTGGTTGGTCCTGGCCGTGCCACAGATCTTCCGCGTACCGGTGGGCTGACGGGTCTTCGGGTCCGTGCCGTTGCTACCATCATCCCAAAAATAATACCCCGTGATGCTCGTCCAGTGAACGTTTAGGCCCGTACCGTGATCGATGTACTCCAGGTGGCCCCAGGTCGGCGAACCGTGCTTGCATCCGCCTCCGACGCCGAAGTTGGCCTTGGCACCGTGGTGCACGATCCATCCGCCGCCGGTCAGAAAGTCGCACGGGGGCAGCGTGTCCCAGGCCTTTGCGTGTGGCGCGGTGGCAGTCCCGACCACCAGCACCACGCCAGACACGACGAGTGCCTCTCCTCTCGCATCTGGCTCACTTATCGTGAGGCTAAGAGACACCCGCAGTCGCGGACGCGACTACGACATCGGCAACGCCGGTAACAACGACATGCAGGGCGTTCACTGCGGCGGCGCCAGTGGATGAAATCGTTTGCTGGTTGATAATGACCTGACCGCCGGGAATGGAGATGGCCTGGTTCGGCGCTCCACTTACGGCGATCGGAATTCCATTAATCACAAGATTGGTGAGGGTCGAGCTGCCAGTGCCGGCAGCGCCCTGCACTTGAGAAGCCTGCGCCATTACGAAATCGGCGGTGATGCCGACGCCAGCTACGGTCATGCTCAGGTTCCCCAGTGAAGCTTGGGAGTCAACCTGATTGGGCCAACTGATTGTGGAGGCGCTCAGGGTTTCCGCGTTAAGCGCCGCAGGGATACCCCCGGCGAGCGTGGAAGCATCCAGGGCATTGTTCGCGGTTGTGAGAGTCCCGGTATCGGCGAGCGCAGTTGTCACTGCCGTTCCGAGAATTCCAAGAACGGAGACTCGTGCGGCGCTTGCGTTTCCGACAATTGCGGATGACGCGGCCGCTGGCGGAGATGGCAATGGCAGCGGCGGAGGTGGCGGTAGCCCACCCAGCTGTGCAAGGCCGGCCGCGGGACACGTCAGCAGAATTGTCGCGAGAGCGACTGCCATGGAGCAGCGCCCGAGAGATATAGTTCGATGCATGCAATCCTCCTTGAATTGGCATCTGACGCACACCTGATAACGAAACGGAAGTAACCGGACACCGGTAAGATGGCTGGCTCACTTCAGGACAGTGAAGTGCGCTACCTTGCGCGTCACTGGAAAACTAATCTCGACGCTGGCTGCTGACAATCCGGTGAACTTGATAATTTAGCAGAATGCAATTGCTGAAAGTTGCTAAAGCGAACTCCTCAGAGCAAAATACCCGAGCGCAAGGTGCCGTAAGTTCACTGAGTCAGCGTCTTGAGGAATGAGCGGATTTATGTTTCTACAAGAGGCGGCCTGCGCCGCTTGACAGTGACGATG
>QHYE01000134.1 GCA_003224055.1 Acidobacteriota bacterium
GCGGGAACGCAGGCGACCAGGAATGTGAGCGGGCACTGTAATTTTTCCTGTCCCACTACAACGAGCACAAACTGGACAACACGCGCGCCTATCCGGGCGTGCCCGAAGCGCTCGAACATCTCTCTGCTTATCCGATGGCCGTCCTGACTAACAAGCCGGTGCGCGTCAGCGTGCGCATTCTCGAAGGCCTCGGCCTCGCCAAATATTTTCGCGCGGTCTATGGCGGCAATAGTTTTGAAACAAAAAAACCGGATCCACTCGGCGCCAATACGATTTTGCGCGAATTCGCCGCCTCTCCAAACGAAGCCATTCTCATCGGCGATTCCGAAGTGGACGTGCAGACCGCGCGCAACGCCGGAACGCTGGCCGCCGCCGTGAACTACGGCTTCGGCACCCACGACCGCGCCGCATATCCTGCGGACATCTATCTCGACCGCCTCACCGACCTCGCCCCTCTCCTCGGGAAGCGTCGCGAATGAACAAACACTTGTTGCATTTGTCGTCTTGCGTTATCGCGCGGCACTTGGCAGACTCAGCGCGTGCTCATCGGACTCTTCTCTGAACTGGATGCGCCGGGCGGCGTGCAGCGCGCGAGCCGCCATATGGCGGCAGTGATGAGCGAATTTGCGTCCGCCCGGGGCATGGAATGCCGGCTGATCAGCCTGAACGATTCGCCCGAGCTGCACCGCATGACGCTGGGGGAACGCGAATTCGTGTTCACCGGGTGCGACCGCGCCAAGGGACGATTCATCATGACAGCGCTGCGAGCGGCGCGACGCAAAGTGAAAGTCGTTCTGGCGGCGCACCCGAATCTGGGACCCCTGGTGCAAGCTATGCGGGTGGTGGCGCCACGGTTGAAAAGCATTGTGTGCACGCATGGCGTTGAAGTGTGGGAGCCGCTCTCCGCGCTGCGCCGGCGGGCGCTGCGTCATGCCAGCGTAGTGCTGGCGCCGAGCCGCGATACAGCGGATCACGTGGCCTCGGAACAGCAAGTGGCGCGCGAGCGGATTCGCGTGCTGCATTGGGGACTCGACCCGCAATTTGAGGCCCTGCTCGCCCCAGGTTCGCAAGCCTTCCCGCCGGGAGATTTTCCCGCCGGCCGCGTGATTCTCACCGTGGGGCGCTGGTTGGCCACCGAACGCTACAAAGGAATGGACACTTTAATTACCGCGCTGCCGCGGCTGCTGACACGCTGGCCGGAACTGCAACTCGCGCTCGCGGGAGAAGGCGATGACCGGGCTTGGCTCGAAGATCTGTCGGAGCAAAACGGCGTGAACCGCCACGTGCATTTTCTGAGCGGGTTGAGTTCGGCGGAACTGGCGGGTTGCTACGGTGCGTGCGAGATGTTCGCGTTGCCGAGCCGGGGCGAAGGTTTTGGTCTGGTCTATTTGGAAGCGATGGCACGCGGCAAACCGGTCATCGGGGGAGCCCACGGGGGCGCGCCGGAAATCATTCAAGACGGCATCAGCGGATACCTGGTTCCGCACGGCGATGCAATCCAATTGGCCACGTCCATCGAAACCTTGCTGGCAGACCCTGCGCATGCGAAGGAAATGGGCGCGCGCGGAAAGCAGCGCGTGGAGCGAGAATTTCGGTTTAATGTTTTCGCGAAAGCCTTCAAGAAAATTCTCCGCGAACAATGCGAATCCTGAACGTCACAGAAACGTACGCCCCCTTCCTGGAATTCGGCGGCCCCCCAGTCAAAGTCCGGGCGCTATCCGAAGGATTGGCGCGAAGGGGCCATACAGTTGGTGTACTGACGGCGGATTGGGGATTCGAAAAACGCCTGCAAAGCGAAACGCCAAAAATCGCGGCAGAGCGATCGCCCTTCGGATGGCGAAACAACGAAAATGGAGTGCAGGCCATTTATTTGCCGACGTGGTTTCGGTACCGAGCGCTGAGCTGGAATCCGGCGGTCAAGCGTTATTGCAGAGCACGATTGCAGAATTTTGACGTGGTGCACATTTTCGGGCTATACGATCTCCTGGGGCCGGCGGTTGCCGGAGCTTGCTGCGTTCGAAAGATTCCTTATGTCCTGGAGCCCATCGGGATGTTCGTGCCGATTGTGCGTAATTTTCTGTTGAAGTCATTTTATCACTTCGCTTGGGGCCGCCGATTGTTCGAAGGAGCGAGCGCCGTGATTGCCACATCGGATCAGGAAGCCAAGGAGCTTGCGGCCGGCGGCGTTCCCTCTGGGAAGATCGTGTTGCGGCGAAACGGAGTGGAAATACCTGTTTCGTGGCCTGAACCGGGAGCGTTCCGGCAAGCTCATGGAATATCGCAAGATGCGAAGCTGATTCTTTTTCTAGGGAGACTCTCCGCGAAAAAGAGTCCCGACTTGCTCCTGCAAGCATTCGCAGAGTTGCCCGCGGACCTTGAGGGGAAACCGCTGCAGCTCGTATTCGCCGGGCCCGACGAGGGAGGAATGAGGGCGCAATTGGAGGAAATGGCGGCGCAACTTGGCCTTCGAACGAGAATTCAATTTGTCGGGCCCATCTTTGACGGGAACAAATGGGCGGCGTACCGGGACGCGGATGTTTTCGTGCTTCCATCACAGAACGAAAATTTCGGGAACACCGCGGCGGAGGCGGTGGCCGCGGGCACGCCGGTGATCGTGACGGAACAATGCGGGATCGCACCGCTGCTGGCGAATGAGGCCGGCCTGGTGACGCGGCATGATTCCGCCGCCCTTTCCGAGGCTCTTGCGCAGATGCTGGGCACGGGCCAGACGCGCGCGAAGCTCGAGGCTGGATGCGCCAAAGTCACGTCACGATTAGGATGGGAGGAACCAGTTCGTGAGATGGAAACGCTATACGCGAGGCTTGCTTCCCAGCCGACATAGCCGCAGAATCTCAGTTGGTGGGGCAATCTTTGCCAACATCTCGACACCCAATTTTTCGCACCCTCTGGTGGAGCAGCAACCTGCTCCTCGCTCTGGCATTCGCCGCACTCATTTACTCCTGCGTGCGGGAGTATTCCGTACGCCGCTATCTCGACGGCTTCTCGGACGCAATTGTGCCCGACGTGCTGCCCGCGGAACAAAAGGTCAACGCCATTTTGAGCTGGATGCGCGCCGAGCCGTCGCGGGCGAACACGGCGAGCCCTGACTCGCTTGCGCTCCGCGACCCGGAGATCACTCTCAACTACCAGCAACTTTTGAAAGTCTGCGGCACGGCGACGAATGCCTTCCTCAATCTGGCGCGAAGCTCCGATCTGCGTGTGCGCCGCTTATTGCTTTTGACCCCCGATCGCAAGACAAAACACGTCGTAGCCGAAGTCCTGATCGGCGGCCGGTGGATCATTGTCGATCCGACGTATCGCGTCATCATGAAGGATGTGAATGGCCGCTTTTTGACGCGGCAAGACTTGCGGAATCCCGCGATTTTTGCGGAAGCGGTCAACGCCATTCCGAATTATCCTCGTGAATACAGCTTCGAGAATTTTGCGCATGTGCGGCTGGCGCGTCTCCCGCTGGATGGATTTCATCTACGGGGCCTGTTGGAACGAGTGTATCCGGGATGGGATGAAGCCATTGATTGGAGCTTGCTTCTGGAGCGCGAGTCCTTTTTCTATCTAGTAGCCTCGGCAACGATATTTTTGTTCTTCTTGTTGATGCGTACCCTGCTGGGCTGGTATGCCGACCGGCGTTTGAGAATTCCTCGTTTCCACTTGCGCGAGCACACGGTGCGGGCGGGCGCAGCCTTCCTTTCAGCGCCGGAGATCAAAGAATAGCGTGTGCGGGATATGCGGCGTCGCGTTTGCGTCGCGCAGCGCAAAGGCGGAGGCACGCGTACGCGCGATGACGGCCGCCATGCGGCATCGCGGCCCGGACGCAGAGGGCTTTCTCGTGGGCGAGACGCGCGCGCCGGGGCTCGCGCTGGGGATGCGGCGGCTGAGCATCATCGATCTTCCCGGGGGGAATCAGCCGATCTGGAACGAAACGCGAGACGTCGCAGTTCTCTTCAACGGCGAACTTTACAATTACCTTGAATTGCGCGGGCGCCTTGCTCTTTGCGGGCACCGTTTTGCCACCCAATCGGATACGGAAATTCTCGTTCACGCGTGGGAAGAGTGGGGCGAAGACGCGCTGAACGAATTGCAAGGAATGTTTGCGTTCGCGCTGCTCGATCTTCGGCAGCGCTACGCGACAGCGCCCATTCTTTTTCTTGCGCGCGATCCGCTGGGAATCAAGCCGCTCTATTACACGCAGACGCCGGACGGTTTTGCGTTCGCATCGGAGGTGCGCGCGCTGATCGCCGCGGGGGCCGCGCCGAGACAACTCTCGCAGGATGCGCTCACGGCCTATCTGCTGTTCGGCAGCGTCTCGGAGCCTGTCACGCTTCTAGAAGGCGTGTTTTCCTTGCCGCCGGGTCACCGGATACTCCTGCATGTGCCCGAACGCAGACGTGTGCCGAGGGCAAGGCCCTGGTGGGATCCGGCGCAGAGCCCTTCCGCCCGCGATCCGCGCAAACCTCGCGACTTTTCTACAGCGGCGCGGCGACTTCGATCGCTCCTTGAGGAGGCGGTGCGCCGGCATCTCATTGCGGACGTGCCGGTCGGGCTGTTTCTCTCGAGCGGGCTGGATTCGGGCGCGATCGCTGCGCTCGCGGCCAAGGAGAAGGCGGGAATCCAGAGTTTCACGCTGACGTTTCCGGGAACGGCATTCGATGAAGCAGAGCTTGCACGCTCCGTAGCGAAGCGCTGCAAGACGAAGCACGCCGAAGTGCCGCTGACGGGCGATGCCATCGTCTCCCGAATCGACGAGGCTCTCGCGGCCCTTGACCAACCGACGATGGATGCCATCAATACCTATTTCGTTTCGTGGGCGGCCAAAAAAGTTGGGCTGAAAGTGGCCCTTTCGGGGCTGGGAGGCGATGAACTCTTCGCGGGTTATCAAACATTTGCCGATACGCCGCGCCTTTCGAAACTGGTGCAGCTCGCATGGTTTGTGCCGGGAGCGCTGCGGCGGATGACGGCGCCGGCGGTTGCGAGTCTGGCAGTCCGGCACAAGTCGCTGGACGCATCAAGAAAGGCAGCGGCCGCGTGGGCGTATCCTGATGCGTTGCCTCATCCCTATTTCTTTGCGCGGGCGCTCTTCCCTCCGGGACAGCTCGAGCGAATCATCGAGCCGCGGTTTCGACCGAGCACGATCAGCTCGGACGGAATGACGCTGGAACCGACCTGGCTGGGCTGGATGGAACGAACCGCGGACGAGGCGCGCAAGCTGGAGCCGATTGCCGGAATATCCTGGCTGGAAATGCGCACGTACATGGCGAGCACGCTGCTTCGCGACACCGATTCGGTGAGCATGGCGCAATCGCTGGAAGTTCGCGTGCCGCTGCTGGATACACCGGTCGTGGAATTTGTGGAAACGCTCCCCGATGCGGCGCGTTGGCGGCCCGAAATGCAAAAAGCGCTCCTTGTGGAGGCGCTTGGGGATTTGCTGCCGCAGGAAATTCTCACGCAACGCAAACGAACTTTTACACTGCCCTGGGAAGAATGGCTCCGGGGACCGCTGCGCGCGCGGCTGGAAGAAAGCTTCGCCAATCCTGCAACTTCGCTGGCGCCGCATCTTCGCCCGGGAGGCGTTCGCGGCGTATGGACGGATTTCCTTGCCGGGAAAACCAGCTGGGCGCGTCCGTGGTCGCTCTATGTCTTGAATGAGTGGTCCCGCCGTCACCTCGCCGCATGACGCCTTGGGCTGAGGTACACTGAAAAATTACGCGATGAATATTCTTGGGATTAATGCGTATCACGGGAACGCTTCGGCGGCGATTGTCTGCAACGGGCGGCTGATCGCCGCAGTCGAGGAAGAACGGTTCAACCGCGTGAAGTACGCGGCGGGGTTTCCCGCGCAGGCGATCCGCTATTGCCTGAAGGAAGCGGGAGTGACACTGGCGGAGATCGATCACGTGGGGGTGCCACGAAATCCGTCTGCGCGGCTGGCGACAAAACTTTTTTACGCGCTGCGGATGCCGTCGTTCGCCCTCGAGCGTGCCAAAGTCCTCACAAAATTTACCGGGATTCCCGAAGCGCTTGCGCGAATTTTCGATGCCGATCCCAAGAAATTGGCGGCGAAGTTTCACCGCGTGGAGCATCACCAGGCGCATCTGGCGAGCAGTTTTTACTGCTCGCCGTTCGAGAACGCGGCGCTGCTCTCCGCCGATGGCCTCGGTGATTTTGCAAGCACGATGTGGGGCACCGGGAGCGGCAGTCGCATGAGCATCGATGGCGCTGTCGTCTTTCCTCATTCGCTCGGGCTTTTCTACAGCGGGGTCACACAGTATCTGGGTTTCCTGAAATTCGGCGACGAATACAAAGTGATGGGCCTGGCAGGGTACGGCGAGCCGGAACGGATGAATGTTTTTCGCGAGATTGTTCAGTTCGATGAAGATTCGAACGCCAATGGTTTCCGGCTGAGCCTGGATTTCTTCACGCACCATCGCACGGGACCGGAAATGAGCTGGGCTGAAGCGGATAAGACTCCGACGCTCGGGAAGATGTTTTCAGATGAAATGGCCGAGCGGCTTGGGCCGGTGCGGACTACTGAAGAACCGCTCGAACAGCGCCATCGCAATCTTGCTGCTTCACTGCAGGCGCGGCTCGAAGAGGTTTATCTGGGGATGCTGAGAAAGCTCGCCGCGCGTACGAGACTGAAAACGGTGTGCCTGGCAGGCGGTGTGGCATTTAATTGCGTGGCCAACGGGAAAATCTTTGATGCCACCCCGTTTGAGCAGGTCTACGTGCATCCGGCCGCGGGCGATGCAGGACTCGCGGTGGGCGCCGCGTTCCACGTGTGGCACCAAAAACTCGGCAAGCCGCGATCGTTTGTGATGGATCACGCCTATTGGGGACCGGGATATTCGGGCGAGGAAATTCGCCGCGCGATCGATTCGAACGGCATCGCGCAAAATGGCTATTGCGTTACCGAACTGCCGGAAAAGGAATTGATGAGCAAGACCGCGGCCCTCGTCGCCGATGGAAAAATCCTCGGCTGGTTTCAGGGCCGGTGCGAATGGGGCCCTCGCGCGCTTGGCAATCGAAGTATTGTTGCTGATCCGCGGCGTCAGGAAATGAAGGAGATCCTCAACCGCCGCATCAAGCACAGAGAAATCTTCCGGCCGTTCGCGCCGTCGATCTTGGCGGAATCTACTGCAGAGTATTTCGAGAAGTCGCATCCTTCGCCGTTCATGACGCTGGCGTACTCCGTTCGCGCGGAGAAACGCGGCAGGATTCCAGCGCCGACACACGTGGATGGAACCGGACGGTTGCAAACCGTCACGCGCGAAGCGAATCCGCGGTACCACGCGCTGATCTCCGCGTTTCGCGATCTCACGGGAGTGCCTATGGTGCTGAATACTTCGTTCAACGACAACGAACCGATCGTCTGCCGGCCGGAAGAAGCCCTCGATTGTTTCCTGCGCACGCAGATGGATGCGCTGGTTCTCGGCGATTTCCTGATCACAAAATCGTGAGCTGCATGACGCAATTTCAGACGACATGAGAATCCTGTTGCTCAACCTTTATTACCCGCCGGACACTTCGGCGACCGCAAAGATGGCGCGCACCGTCGTGGACGCCCTGATTTCGCGGCACAACGTTACCGTGCTTTGCGGACGGCCTTCCTACGATCCCACGGAGCGGCGGGCGTGGCGCTGGTATCAGACGGAAGTGACGGAACGGACGCGCATCATTCGAACGGGATCGACGGACTTTGCGCGCTTCGAGATGAAAAAGCGCGTGCTGAACTACCTGAGTTACGTGGCGTTGGCTGTTCCGCGCGCGCTATTCGTTCCGTGCGACGCGGTTCTGGCGATGACCGATCCGCCGTTCTGCGGCATTGCGGGTGCGTTTGTGGCGCTGCTGAAGGGCAAGCCCTACGTTTACAACATCCGCGACATGTACCCAGACATGGCCGTGGGGAGCTCGATCGTCGAGCCGGGGCTGCTGGCACGTATTTGGGAGAAGATGCATCGCTGGGCGCTGCGGCGGGCAACGCGAGTCGTCGTTCTCGGAGAGGATATGCGCGCGCGGATTGTCAGCAAAGGGGTGGAGCCTTCCCGGATTGTGATTGTGCGGGACGGGGCAGACATCTTTCCAACCAACACGCCGCTGCCTGCGCCCGAGCCGGAAGTGGTCCGCGCCATTCGCGGCAACTTTTCCTTTGTGCTCCTGCATGCGGGGAATCTCGGGTTCTATGGCGCCTGGAACACATTGGTGAGCGCGGCACGCAGTTTGGCGAGCGATGGAGTTGGTTTGGTGTTCGTGGGAGATGGGGCACAGCGCGCGGAAGTGGAAGCCGCAGCAGCGGGCGCGGGGAATATCCGGTTTCTGGATTTTTTTCCAGTAGCGAAGATTCCGTCGGTGCTGGCGGCCGCCGACGCGCACGTCATCACCGTGAAACGAGGACTGGAAGGCGTGGTGGCGCCCAGCAAAATGTATGGAATCCTGGCGGCGGGAAAACCGATCGTCGCGGCCGCGCCGGGAGGAACGGACGTGGCAACGCTCGGGACGCTGAGGGGGTTCGCGGTTTTTGCCGATCCGGACAAACCCGCGGATCTTGTTTCCGCCGTTCGAGGCCTTGTAAGGAGCGCGCAAAAATTGAAAACCATGGGAGAGGCGGCGCGAGCCGCTGCACCTGACTATGATAGAGTCAAAGAATTGCAAAAATTTGCTGAAGTTTTCGATCAATTGGCGGCCGCAAAATAATTCGAGGAGGATGAACAAGCGTGACCCAAGCGGAGACATTCTGGACGGGAAAGACCGTATTTGTGACGGGAGGAGCTTCGTTCATCGGCTCGACGCTCACGGATCAACTTCTCGCGCGCGGAGCTGCCAAAGTTCGCCTCGTCGATGATTTGAGCAGCGGTCACCTCGGCAACATTCGCCAGCATCTGGGCGGAGGCAAAGTTGATTTTCTGCAGGCGGATTTGCGCGAACCGGGGGTGGCGCGCGCGGCAGTGCAGGGCGTGGAAATAGTTTTTCATCTGGCGGCGGACCATGGAGGCCGAGGTTATGTGGATCTTCACCAAGCGGGACCCGCTTCCAATTTTTTTCTGGATGGACTGGTATTTGCGGAGGCGTTGAAGGCCAAGGTAAAGAAAGTCGTGTTTGCATCATCCGGCTGCGTGTACCCGAATTTTCTGCAGTCCGACACGAAGAAGGAACTTTATCTGACCGAGGACCTGACCAATGGCCCGAACGACGCGGACAATACATACGGATGGGCCAAATTGATGGGTGAATTCACGCTGCAGGCCTATGCGAAAGAACACGGCATGGGTGCTGCTTCCTGCAGGTACTTTACGGTCTACGGTCCGCGCGGAGTGGAAAACCACGCTGTGATCGCGATGATTGCACGAGCATTTATGCAGCAGAATCCTTTCGAAGTGTGGGGCGACGGAACGCAGATCCGCAATTGGACTTACATTGACGACATCGTCGAGGGGACGATCCTGGCGGGAGAGAAAATCAACGACGGCACGGCCGTCAACCTAGGCACGATGGAACGGATACGGGTGATCGATTGCGCAAAGATGGTCTGTGAATTGACGGGACACAAAGCGGAGATCAAGCTGCGCCCGGATATGCCCACGGGCCCGCTCAATCGCGTGGCTGACAATTCACTGGCCAAGAAACTCCTTGGATGGGAGCCAAAAGTACTGTTTCGAGAAGGATTGAAGCGCACCATCGACTGGTACTATGCCACGCGGGATCGCGACGAGGTTACGCGCATTCTTACCCGCATGCTTACCGAGCGCTAACGCGTGAGAGCGGATTGGAAGGCCGGCGCGCCCAATCAACAATTGCACCCGGCAAACCGCAACTTTTCATGGCGTACCGGTTTTGTGGACTTGAGCGGCTGCTCAAACACTTACAGGTGGCGTAGCATTTTCTCCGGATTTGAAGTGAACCAAGTTCCGGAGTATCGTAAATGCGCTGCGTGGGGCAGCTGAAATTCAATCTGAGCTGATACTTGGGAGCCGGACCCCCCAGCCGGCAAGAAGAACGTAAAGCGCTGACCGCACGAACACGGCGACGCTTAACGATTCAAAACAACGAGGTTGCATGGCCGCGGGCCTGCTGGCTTTTTTCATAGCTCTATTTGCGTCGGTGATGCTGG
This sequence comes from Acidobacteriota bacterium, assembly GCA_003224055.1. Taxonomy (GTDB): domain Bacteria; phylum Acidobacteriota; class Terriglobia; order Acidiferrales; family UBA7541; genus Acidiferrum. Next base: position 10,124 of record QHYE01000134.1, read on the forward strand.
TGGTGCCGGTGCGCGCGCTGGCGCTACGCGTCGGAATGGTCGATCTTCCCGGGCCGCGCAAGGTCCATCTCAAACCGATTCCGCTCCTGGGGGGCCTGGCGATGTATGGGGCGGTCGTGATTGCCGTGCTATCCGCGTTTCACGGGCCGGCGCGTGCGCAGGTGGTGGGGATTCTGATCGGCGCAACGCTGGTGGCGGGCGTTGGAATTCTGGACGACCGTGGGGTGCTTCATCATCAGGTAAAACTATTCATCGGCATGCCGCTGGCCGCAGCGATCCTGATGGTGAGCGGAATTCGCGCACAGGTCTTTAGCGTGCTGCTGGGGGGGCGGGGCGGCGAGTACCTGGATGTCGCGCTTACCGTGGTTTGGGTGGTCGGAATCACAGCGTCTTTCAGCATTCTGGATCACATGGATGGACTGTGCGCTGGAATAGCCGCAATGGCGTCCGTCTTTTTCGCAATGCTAGCGTATTTGCATGGACAGACGCTGGTGACGACGCTGGCGGCCGCGGTGCTTGGCGCGGCCACGGGATTTCTGCGATGGAATTTCAAGCCGGCAAAAATCTTTATGGGTGATGGCGGCGCAATGTTTCTAGGGTTCCTGATGGCCACGCTGGGACTGAAATTGCGCATGGAACACACCAGCCATCTTGCTTCGTGGGTGGCTCCGATTCTCATCCTGGGCGTGACTATTTTCGATACCACCTTGGTGACGATTTCGCGTTCGCGTCGCGGGCTGCTTCCTTTTGCCACTCCCGGGAAGGATCACGCCGCGCATCGCCTCTCCAATCTGGGGCTCGGCCATCGTGGGGCGGTTCTAACGCTTTATCTCCTCGGTGCGATTGGCGGAGGGGCCGCCGTGCTCGTCAGCTATCTTTCCAACGGTGGTGCATTATTTATTGGCGCCCTCACTCTGGCGATCATCTTCATTGGCGTCATGTACCTGGAGCGCGCGCCGTATGAGCGCCAGGATCGCCAGCCATCGTCAGCTGCGTCATAAAACCAAACGTTTGGACGATACCCTTGGCGCGGTTTCTGAAGCCCTCGAGGTTTGCCCCCCATGGTGGATTCGCTATACTTACCGAGCGTTCACTCACTTACTCTCCGCGCGGCCAGGGGCCGGATGGGAAGCAGCTAGGTTTTTCACCGTGGCATCCAAAGTGATTTAGTTTTGCGGGGAACGCGCGCCATTGGGGCACACAGAAGCCGTGGGGAACATGGAAAATCAGCTCAGGCCAGGCCGGGGCGAACGGGAAGTCATCGTCGTGGGGGGTTCCGCAGCCGGATTGTTTACGGCGGCGAGCGTAGCGCGCGGCGGACGCCGGGTCCGCGTGCTGGAATCGAAGCCGCAATTCGAACCCGCGGCGCGCACGCTGATCGTCACCGATCACTTCCGAAGTCAGATGGGGGTTTCGGCGCGCGAAAGCATCATCAATGAAATTCGGCGATTCGAATTGTTTACCGATGGGCGCTCGGCGCAAGTGGCGCTGAGGAAGCCGGACCTCATCATTGAGCGCTCGCTCTTGATTCCCGCTCTGGCACGAGAGGCACAGCAGGCCGGAGCCAGACTTTCCTTCGACACGCGTTTCCTGGGAATCGGCCCCAATGCCAGCGGGTTGCGAGTGGAGATCGAAACCAACGGCAAGCGCGAGGAATTGCATGCGGACAATGTTGTAGGCGCGGACGGTGCGGCCAGCCGGGTGGCGCGCGCTTCCGGTTGGCCGCCGATCGAAACCGTGCCGCTAGTTCAGGCCATCGTGCGGTTGCCGAAAGATTGTCCCCCGGATACGACGCGCGTATGGTTCGTTCCGGATGACACGCCGTACTTTTACTGGTTGATTCCTGAATCCGCGGAGCGCGCGGCAGTAGGCGTAATTGGCGAAAACGGGGTCCAAACGAAACGGTGTTTCGAACGATTCCTCGAGAAGAAGCACATGGAGCCGCTCGAATGGCAGGGCGCACGCATACCGGTTTATCGTGGCTGGGTGCCGGTGCACAGGCAAATCGGGAATGGTGAAGTTTATTTGGTGGGCGATGCGGCTGCACAGGTGAAGGTTTCCACAGTGGGAGGAATCGTCACGGGGTTTCGGGGCGCGCTGGGCGTGGCGCAAGCCCTTTTGCAGGATGGCAAGAGCCCGGAGCTTGGCGCATTGCGCCGAGAGCTCGGTACGCATTGGCTGATCCGCCGCGCGCTGCATCATTTTCAGCAAAAAGATTATTCACAATTGGTTGACTTGCTGGATGCTTCGACCCGCCAATCGCTCGGGGAGATCAACCGCGATGAATCCGCGCGCCTGCTTTGGAACGTGGTTCGACGGCAGCCCCGACTGGTGCTCCTGGGGCTGCGCGGCCTGCTGATGGGCAAGGCAGAGCGCTGTATTCGGGTCTAACTATGAAGTTAGATCCGGAAGAACTCCCACCGGCCGAAGCGTTTCGCATCGTGCCGAACTCCACGGCCCAAAAAATTCCCAGTGAAGTTGATAGAAGCTGCCGCATAACCCAGTACAAGTAACAGCAAGCCATGAAGCGCTTTGCTCCTCTGGGAGATTAAGCGACAATGGGACGCTGGCAAATTAGGATGAACAGGTTCGATGTCCCTTAAGATCTACTCAAGGAGAGCATGTCTTGCGCCTTTCAGTCATCGGTTGTGGGTACGTAGGTTTGGTCACGGGAGCTTGTCTTGCCGAAGCGGGACACGAAGTGGTTTGCACCGACATCGACCAGGAGCGCATCGCCAAACTCAATGCGGGCGGCGTGCCAATCTACGAGGAGCACCTCGAGCAAATTCTCGCGTCTGCTCGCAAAGCCAGCCGGATTTCGTACACGGCGGATGCCGGTGAAGCGATCCGTGCCGGCGATGCCATTTTCATTTGCGTGGGCACGCCGCCAAAAGATTCCGGCGAGGCAGACCTTTCCGCCATTGACAACGTAGCGCGGCAAATCGCAGCGGAGGCGCGCTCTCCCAAATTGGTGATTGAAAAGAGCACGGTCCCCGCCCGGACGGGGCTGGAGCTCAGCCGGGCACTTTCCGCATATTCCCGGGGCAGCGACGTGAAATTCCGAGTGGCCTCGAATCCGGAATTTCTCCGGGAAGGCACAGCTGTCGGCGATTTTTTCCATCCGGACCGCATCGTCGTCGGCGTGGAGGATCCTTCGTCGGCGACTGAACTAAAAGAAATTTACCGGCCCATTCTGGAGAAAACTTTCCGGTGCCCCGTGCACAATGGAACCTGTCCGCCAGGAAACAAGGCGGAATTCCTGGTCACCACTATCAACAGCGCCGAGCTGATTAAACACGCTTCGAATTCCTTTCTCGCGCTGAAAATCAGCTATGCCAATGTCATCGCGGATCTTTGTGAAAAGATCGGCGCGAACGTCGACGAAGTCACGCATGCGATGGGTCTCGACACCCGCATTGGCGGACAATTCCTAAAAGCCGGACTCGGCTACGGCGGCTTTTGCTTTCCGAAAGACGTGCAAGCCTTCGTTTATCTGTCTTCCAAAGTCGGAGTGGACTTTGAAATCCTGAAAGCCACTGAGCGCGTGAACAAACAGCGCATTGACCGCTTTTTTGAAAAGATTCACAAAGCCCTGTGGGTTGTGAAAGGCAAGCGGGTGGCGGTGCTCGGACTGGCGTTCAAGGCCAACACCGACGACATCCGATTCTCGCCGGCATTGGAAGTGGTGAAGCGGCTGCTGGAGGAAGGAGCGGTGGTGCAGGCGACGGACCCGGAAGCGATGTCGCGCGCCAAAGCACTCTTTCCGCAGGTGAATTACCACAAAGATCCTTATGATGTATTGTGTGAAGCCGATGCCGCGCTCGTGTGCACGGAATGGGATGTCTTCCGCAAACTGGACTGGGACCGCGCCGGAAAAGTCATGGCCCGCAAGCTGGTGATTGACGGCCGAAATCTTTATTCGCCGCAGAGCATGCGCGATAAGGGATTCGAGTATTTTTCCTTTGGCAGAGAGTAGTTTTCCGTTTTCAGTTTTAGTTTCGCTGTTTCTTCTGGAAGACCTGTTTGAAATAGGCGAGCGTTAGCTTCAGTCCTTCGTCCAATCCGAGTTTGGGCGCCCAATTCAAGATGCGCTTTGCTTTTGTGATGTCGGGGCAGCGGCGCTTGGGATCGTCCTGCGGCAGCGACTCGAATACGATGGGCGGTGCGTTGTCGAAATGTTTGCGGATGCGCTCGGCGAATTCCAAGATGGTGATTTCCTGGGGATTGCCGATATTTGTTGGCAAGTGCTCGTTCGATATCATTAGCCGGTAGATGCCTTCGATCAGATCACTGACGTAACAAAAACTGCGCGTCTGTGTTCCGTCTCCATAAATCGTGAGCGGCTTGCGGCTGAGCGCCTGAAACACGAAGTTCGGAAGCGCACGGCCGTCGTTCAAACGCATCCGCGGCCCGTAGGTATTGAAAATTCGCACGATGTGTGTGTCCACACCATGATAACGGTGGTACGCCATGGTCATGGCTTCGGAAAAGCGCTTGGCTTCATCATAAACGCCGCGCGGGCCGATGGGATTGACGTGTCCCCAGTATTCTTCGGGCTGGGGAGAAACTTCGGGGTCGCCGTAGCATTCGCTGGTGGAAGCCAGGAAAAATTTTGCTTTCTTGGCCAGCGCCAATTCCAGGGCGTTCTGCGTGCCGACAGAACCCACCATCATTGTTGCGATGGGATGCTTCAAATAGTCGGGCGGGCTGGCGGGTGACGCAAAGTGCAGTACGTAACTTACTTTGCCGGCCACCTTCAGCGGCTTGCTGACATCGGCGCGTTGGAACCGAAACTTTTTGTTGTTCTTCAGATGGCTCAGGTTGCCGCTGGCGCCGGTGATGAAATTGTCGATCGCCAGGACCTCCCATCCCTCTGCGAGCAAACGGTCGCAGAGATGCGACCCGAGAAATCCCGCCCCGCCAGTGACGATTGCCCGCATGCATCCTCCTCCGGAAATAGGTTGCACAGTGTAGCGTGAGAGCCGCGGATTGACCACTTCCGCGGCGCGGGATAGCATGCGCCGGACCGAAGTGGATAACCAAGCAAACTCGGGGACGGTTTCGCGGCGGCGCGGACGCGCGCTTGCGCTTGTCGCGGCGTTGGGCTGCGGGTTGATCCTGGGGATGGTGATGTTCTTTGGCGTTGGCAGATGGCTGGTCGTCGAAGATCCGCTCGGAAAGGCGCGGGCCATCGCGGTGCTCAGCGGACGCATGCCATTGCGGGCGATGGAGGCAGCAAAGCTTTATCGCGAAGGCTACGCGCCGGAAATCTGGCTGACGCGTTCCGCGGAGCCTGCCGCGACTCTCGGCGAAATGGGAATTTCCTTCGCCGGCGAGGACTCTTACAACGCGCGCGTGCTGATCCACGAAGGCGTGCCGGCGGGCGCAATTCGCGTCCTTGAGCCCCCGATTGTGAATACCGCGGACGAACTCAACGCAATTGCCGCGGCGCTTGCGAAAGAAAAAGATCGCACGGCAATTATTGTTACGACCAAAGCGCATACGCGGCGCGTGCGGCTGTTGTGGCGAAGACTGGGCTCAGGGCGGGGGACCGCCATCGTACGCGCGGCGGCGGAAGATTCATTCGATCCGCGGCACTGGTGGCGCACGACCAGCGATGCGCTCGACGTGGTGCGCGAGGTGCTTGGCCTGATGAACGCATGGGCGGGGCTGCCGCTGCATCCGGCGAAATGAGGTGCGCGGCGCAGAGCGAAATTCCTAAAAAAAGAAAAACCGCTTCTTTCGAGGCGGGGAAGATTCGTCTTGAAGTTCTGGCACGTGCGGCAAATCTCTGCCCTCGAAGGCAGCCAGCGGATTGTCCAGGAAAAGGGCTCGCGCTTTCTCCTGACCAAACTGATCGAGAACCACGTCATAGGCAGGTTGCAGCCGCAGCGGACGCGATCGCGTATTGTGCGCGTCGCTGGCGACAAAATGCACGAGCCCCTCTCGGATCCAGCGCAGCGTGTCTTTCTGCGATACAGGGCCAAAGCCCCCCGTAAGCGAGGCACCAGTAACCTGCACGAAGCAGCCCTGCTGCACCCATTTTTTCAAGCGTTCCGGGTGAGCACGCAAAATTCTGTTGCGCTCAGGATGCGTGACGATCGGACGCATGCCGGCGAGCTGAATTTCGTGCAGCGTTTGATCCATCGCAGGCGGGATCGAAATTTCGTTGAATTCGACGAGCAAATAGCCGTTCTGATTGATGCAATATATGGAGGAATCCTGGCGCAGGGATTTCAGGTTTTCCGGGTCCAGGTGAAAATCGCAGCCCGTCGCGAGTTCAAGTTTGTTTCCAATCCTGGATTGCAGTTCATCGCGAAGCCGGCGCACGAGGGCAAAATCGAAGAAATACCGGCGGCTGGAGTGCGGCGTGGCGACGATGCGTGTGACTCCCTCCGCGATCGCAGATTCCGCCATTGCGATGGATTCTTCGATCGTCTTCGGGCCGTCATCGAGGCCCGGCAGGATATGACAATGCAAGTCAACCATCTGATTATCCGTTCCTCATCGCCACCATGCCTCAAACGCCTGCCAGGCGCCGAGTGCAAACAGCATCGCTGCGAAGACTTGCCTCATTCGCTGCGGCTTGATCCACGTGGCGGCCTTTCCTCCGGCGAACCCGCCCAAAAACAGTCCCGGGATCAACAGCAACCCGGTCTTCCATGACACGAATCCTTCCTTCGCGTAAGCCAAGAGCGCCAAGACGCCTGTGGGCGGAATCAGAGCAATCAGGCTTGTCCCCTGCGCGCGATGCTGGCTGAACGCAAACAGCAACACGAGAAGTGGGACGAGAAGAACACCACCGCCAATGCCAAACATACCTGAAGCAATTCCGCATACGAAGGCCACCGCAAAGACTCCCACGTCGCGGCCCGCCCCCTCAGCCATGGGCAGCTTCCCCTTCCGTTCTGGTTGTGCTGCCGTCGAATCGTGTCCGCTTCCAAAGGAGCAAGGATGCGAGCATGAGAAAACAGCCGAACAGTCCTTTCAAGTCTCGGGAAGGAATTGGAAGTGCGATGAGACTACCCGTGTAAGCGCCCACCAGCATCCCCCACGCACACAAGATACCAGCCTTCAGGTCCACTTGGCCCTGTTTCCAGTATTCCCGTAACGCCCCCAATCCGATTGGCGGGAGTAAAACAAAAAGCGAAGTGCCTTGCGCCGTGTGCTGATCCATGTGCAGCAGGTAAACCATGGCCGGCACGAGGACAACGCCTCCACCGATGCCCAGGAGGCCTACCAGCACGCCGCCGACAAGTCCGAGCAGAAGAATTGTAATGGTCATCGTATTCAGAATGTTTCACGGAAGTGGCCACGATCCGTGCAACCAAGCCCTCTATTTTCCATCGTCCCGCTTGCCACAGCAACCTCCCGTGAATATGCCGTAACACTGGCAAACGCGCATGTTTTTTTGTTTGCTTGGAACCTGCTATATTTGCTTGTCTCTGTCACGTCAGCCGTGTGGCCTGCTGGCATGCTGTTGGACCACTTGGGGTCACAGATGACGCTGGATCCCCGAAAATACCGATCTGTTGACTCCGGTCGGATGGGAGTCAATAACGACGAGGAGTGCTACGCAACTCATGCCTATCGACCGGAAACCGGAATTTTTCAAAGGCGCCCAACTGAAGGTAGCCATCATCGGCTGCGGCTATGTGGGCCTCCCGCTGGCGCTGCGATTTGCCGAAGCGGGGCACAAAGTCACGGGATTTGATACTGACCCAAACAAAGTGTCCATGCTCAATGCCGGCAAATCCTACATCGAGCACATTTCTCAGAATAAGATCCAGCAGTTCGTCAATAGCCGGCATTTCGGCGCGAGCACGGATTTCACAAAGCTGAAAGAAGCAGACGCCATCCTTATCTGCGTGCCCACACCCCTCGATGAACGCCGCGAACCCGATTTGAGCTATGTCGAGCAGACCGCCATTTCGATTTATCCAAATCTGCAGCGGGGACAGCTCGTGGTCCTTGAATCAACCACGTATCCGGGTACGACGGAAGAACTGGTCCTGCCGATCCTGGAAAGGAGCGGCCTGCGCTGCCCCATTGCTTCTGGCCAGGAAAATGAAAACATCGCCTGCGATTTCTACCTGGCGTTTTCGCCGGAGCGCGAAGATCCGGGAAACAAGCAGTTTGGCCTCGCGCAGATTCCCAAGGTTGTTGGCGGCTTAAACCCGCCGAGCGGCCGAGCCGCGCTGTCACTTTACACGCAGGTGGTCGCCCGGGTTGTGCCCGTCAGCTCGACGCGAGCCGCGGAAATGGCCAAGCTGCTAGAAAATATCTTCCGCTGCGTCAACATCGCGCTGGTTAACGAACTCAAGCAGCTCAGCTTGCGCATGAACATTGATATCTGGGAAGTGATCGACGCGGCCGCCACGAAGCCATTCGGCTACATGCCGTTCTATCCCGGACCGGGGCTGGGCGGGCATTGCATACCCGTGGACCCGTACTACCTTTCGTGGAAAGCACGCGAATTTGATTTTGCGACGCGCTTCATCGAGCTCGCCGGCGAAGTCAACACCGCGATGCCGTATCACATTGTTGATGCAGTGGCAAATTCCTTGAACGACCAAAAGAAAAGCATGAAAGGCTCGAAGATCCTGGTGTTGGGCGTGGCGTACAAGAAAGATGTGGACGACCTGCGCGAATCGCCGACGCTGAAGATCATGCAGCTTCTGCAGCAGCGCGGGGCCGCGCTCGATTACAACGATCCTTATTTTCCAAAGCTTCACAAAATGCGCCACTACAATTACGAGAACATGAAGTCCGTGCCGTTAAATCCGCAGGCGCTCGGAAGCTACGACGCCGTGATTATCGCGACGGATCATTCAAGCTATGATTACGCCGCGATCGTGGATGCTGCGAAACTTGTCATTGACACGCGCAATGCCACGCGGCGCGTGATGCGTCACCGCGACAAGATCGTGCTCTGCTAGGATCCCATGGCGTCCCACGCCGAAGAAATTCGCCGGCAGCTTGCGGAAAGCGCTCGCGTCAAGCAGAGCTTTCCGGACGAGCTTGTCGAGCGCATCTCCCAACTCGCAGAGAAATCCGCAGCCGCATTGCGCGCTGGAGGAAAGATCGTTTTCTTCGCAGCGCCGCGGACGCGTTGCATCTTGCGGCGGAACTGGTCGTCCGACTGCGCGCGGAACGCAAGGGCCTGGCAGCACTTGCGCTCACCACGAATCCCTCCGTCCTTACCGCGGCAGGCAACGACTACGGATTCGAACGTATTTTTTCGCGGCAGATCGAATCGCTGGTGGCGGCGAATGACATTCTCGTTGCGCTTACTACAAGTGGAAACAGCCCAAACATTTTGCGCGGCGTCGAAGCAGGCCGCGCGCGCGGGGCTTATCTTGTAGCGCTTACGGGTGAAACCGGCGGCGCGCTCTCCGGCAAAGTGGATTTACTCCTCAACGTCCCCTCCCGCGATCCCCAGCGCATCCAGGAATCCCACATCACCATCGGCCACGTCGTCTGCTCGCTCATCGAGCAGCTGGCCTGTGGTTGAGCGTTCCCTCGACAGAGGTAGTCTCACTTTGTCTTGACTAACTCAACGCGCGCGGCAGCAAAAGGCAGGACGGCTTCCAGCAGTACCGGCGTGCGCGCTTCATTGTTCGCGAGATACAGAGTGAAAGAAGCATCTTTCATTTCCACCCCGTTGTCGAAGACTCGGATATTGATTTTCGAAGCCGTGTAGCTTCCTGCCGGGACCGTGACGCCTGTCGAAGTGCCGGTCAGCTTGGCGCGCGCTTCGTACAATTTGTGCCCGTCGTAGACCGGGCTGCCCACTTCCGGCGTTTTCGCCCAATCCACGTTCCGAAGATACTGCATCATCCCGAGTGGATCGCGTGTCCCGGGGAGCACACGGGCAGCCGTCGCGTCCGCTGGTGCAGGCTCGTTTCCGCTTGTCGTCATGCGCTGGATGGACTCGACTTTCTGCCCGCGCTCGCTTAGGCGCATCTCATACTGCATGCTCGCGAGCGTGCCTGCATCGCTGTAAGAGTCGAACTGGTCATCCAGCTCAAAAACCATTCGCAGGGGATTTTCCGTATGCACAACCGCTTGCAGATGCCATACGCTTTTTCCTAGAAAACTGCCTCGTCCCGCGATTTGCAGCTTCAGATTTGCCACATTGCTTACTTTGGAGACGTTTGCGGTGTATTCGAGCACCTCGCCCGTTCTCAGCGGTAACACCGGATCTACGGGAGGCGCGGTCTTCTTAGGATCGGAGGCAGCAGGCATGTTCGTGACTTCGGCATTTACGTGCTTGTCAGCAGGAGCGAGCGCAGGGGGAGCCTCGTGAAATCCAGGCGGTTCCACTGACACCACCTCTGGCGTGGGATGGCTCCCTCGCGCATGCAGCCAGTAGAAGGCCCCGGCGGCACAACCCAAGGCCACAATTGCAACGATACCCAGCGTAGTCCGATGGCTCATGCTTTTTGTGTGACGCTCCCTTGAAAGAGGCCTTTGCCCGTCGCGCTTCCGTCGTACTATATTGTTTCCGTGCGCGGAAATCGTCCGGCTGCATTCGCCGGTCGCCGCGAACTATCAGCGTATCAAAACGTGAGCCGGGAGTCTTTCCCGGGCTTGCGTTGCTTGCCGCGAGGACAATCGACGACTCGCGATGGATTGGCGGCCACGAGGTGGCCGCAAGAGCTTGGAGGATTTTCCGCATGCGCTACGTCGTAACGGGCGGCGCCGGTTTCATCGGTTCGAACACGGTGGACGAACTCGTCCGTCGCGGCCATAGCGTGGTCGTTCTGGACGATCTATCTTCCGGCAAGGAAGACAATTTCGGCGAAATCCGCAATAAGATTACTTTCATCAAGGGCAGCATCACGGACATCGAGGTCGTGCGGAAAGCCATGCACGAAGCTGAGTACGTGCTCCATCTCGCGGCGCGTACTTCGGTGCCGCGCTCCGTGAAAGATCCCATCGAGACGAACAAGATCAATATCGAAGGGACGCTTAACGTGCTTGTGGCAGCCAAAGAGTTGAAGGTGAAGAGAGTAGTCTTCGCCGCATCGTCCTCGGCTTACGGCGAAACGCCTACGCTTCCCAAAGTCGAAACCATGCAGCCGCAGCCGATTTCGCCCTATGGCGTCACCAAGTACGTCGGCGAACTGTACGGACAAACGTTTGGGCGGTGTTACGGCCTCGAGAATGTCGCGCTCCGCTACTTCAACATCTTCGGCCCGCGGCAGGATCCGAGCTCGCCCTATTCCGGTGTGCTTGCCAAATTCTGTACGGCGTTCCTGGAAGATACGCCACCTGTAGTCTTCGGGGATGGAGAGCAGACGCGCGACTTCACGTTTGTCGAGAACGCGGTGCAGGCCAATCTACTTGCCTGCGAAGCGCCGAACGCTTCCGGTAAGGTCTTCAACGTCGGCACCGGTGGGCGTACCTCTCTGAATGAAGTTCTCAAGGCGCTCGGAAAAATTACCGGCAAGACCCTCGAAACCAAGTACGAACCGGCGCGCGACGGCGATATCCGTGATTCGCAAGCGGATATTTCTCAAGCGCGCGAATACCTCGGCTACGATCCCCAGGTCGACTTCGAAAAAGGGCTGAGTCGCACGTTTGAGTGGTATCGGTCGAGCCAGACGAAAGCGCCTGCAAAATCAGAGAAATGACTGGTGTCTGGCCAGGTGACGACGCAGGTGGTGAAGTCAAACCAGTCACCAATTACTAGAAGCTGTTAAGCTGTTTCAAAACTGGGTGCAAGCCCTGAATTCTGAGGTAGTTGGGTTGACGGAAATGCGAGATAAACAAGGTCAGCAGCGCCGCTGGAGGGCCGATGGCGCGATACGGTCGTCTGTTGACCGACGCCCAATGGGAGAAGGTCCGGC
>QHYE01000135.1 GCA_003224055.1 Acidobacteriota bacterium
TCGGAGCTCAGCGCGAGGTCTGCGGCGACAGTGCATTCCGGTTTGGCCATGGTTCGCACGAGATCGCACACTTGCAGAGAGTAGGTTGAGCCCACCGTGAGCGGAGAAGTTTGCCCAGGAGCTTTTCTTACGAGGAGGTTGCGGTCTTGTTCAGGATGAGCCAGAAAGTAGGCCACGACCTCCCGGTAGTGACCGGTTTCATCCTGCACGCTCTCTGGTGCGGGGCCATCGCCGAAATCAAAATACCGCGAAAGGCCCGTGGAGCCAGCAAGATGCGGCTCCGCGTCCCACAGGCTGTGATCCTTGGTAGCCAGTCGGTAGGCCTTGGTCAGCCAGGCGCGATCCTCGTGGCCAGCCGCCTTTTGCGCCGCATAGACCCCCAGAATCATCGAGGTCAGGAATGGCGGTTGGGAGCGCGTGAGATAGTAGGTCCGGTTAGCGTTCAGTACGGCGCCGTAGTGCTCGACCTCGAACAAAAAGTTGTTCACCATGTCCCGCGCAAGGTCGAGCCGGCCATCGCGGAGAAGCCCCACGATGATGAAATAGCTGTCCCATCCATACATTTCGTTAAATCTGCCACCCGGCACAACGTAACGATTTTCGAGATAGAGCAATCCGGGCGGAGAAATTGCAGCCGCGCCGGGTTTTCCCAGGCGATCGCCGGAGGGAAGAAGATTCCTCACCTGGACTTTACAGCGCGTCTCAAGCTGCTTTACGGCTTCAGGTTCCGGGAAATCCGAGGGAAGGTAGAGTTGGGGGGCGCCTGTCAATTTCGAGTCGCTAAAAGTGGCGCAGTCGGATAGCGACCGAGAAAGCGTGTTCCACCCAGAGGAGATATAGGAACGTATCGGGTCGAGCCCCACGGCTGAGGTTTTTGGTGATTGTTGCGCCGAGATACTGGCCGAGGTTAGCAGGAGGGGGAGAGTCAAGAGGAGTGGCCGGAGCCGCTTGGCAGCAGGCCAGCGCAATCCTGAAAAGTGCGGCGCGATTCTTCCGGGGTGCATGTTCTGGGGGAGGATAAACCCTTGCAAGTCGTTTAGCAACAAGAGTTTACGCAAAAGGGAGGACCCCGAAAGAACTTTCGCGATCGCCGGCAATTCTGCCGGAAAAAACGCAACAAATAGGTTGCGCTTTCCGTCAAGCAGCGCTAATCTGCAACCTGGAGGTTGCTTATAATGGTCGATCGTATTGAGAAGCGTATTGAACTCAAGGCGCCGGTTTCGCGGGTCTGGCGTGCGCTTACGGATCACCGTGAGTTCGGGGAATGGTTTCGCGTGAAACTGGATGGCCCCTTCGTACCGGGTCAGGTCTCGCGTGGCCAGATTACCGACCCTGGCTACGAGCACGTCAAATGGGAGGCCGTCGTGCAGAAAATGGAGCCCGAACGGCACTTTTCCTTCACCTGGAAGGTCGATCCCAAAATAGATCCAAACGAGACGCCCACGCTCGTCGAATTCAGGCTGGAGAAGACCGCGAGCGGTACACTGCTTCTGCTCACGGAGTCCGGCTTCGACAAGATCCCCGGCGGCCGCGGCCTCGAAGCATTCCGCCAGAATGACGGAGGTTGGACTGAGCAAATGAAGAATATTGAGAGCTATGTCGCACAAAAGTCGTAGCAGCATGGCCGCCTAACGGCGCGCTCATGCACCCGCCTTTGCCGCGCTGGGCGACGAGACGCGGTTATCGCTGGTTGCCAAGCTCTGCGCCGGGCAGCCACGTTCGATCTCGCAGCTAACAAAGGGCTCCAAGCTTACCCGCCAGGCGATCACCAAGCATCTTCGCGTCCTGGAGAGTGTAGGAATGGTGCACAGTGTCCGTACCGGTCGCGAGAGCCGATTCGAATTCGATCCGGAACCGATGGAAGAAATGAAGAAATACCTCGACCTCGTCTCCGAGCAGTGGGATCAGGCGCTCTCAAGGCTAAAGTCGTTCGTCGAAAATTGAAATTGCAAGCGATGTTGGTGGACGTGGCCGGGATCGAACCGGCGACCCCCTGCTTGCAAAGCAGGTGCTCTCCCAGCTGAGCTACACGCCCACAGTAGGAGTCACATCCATTCTAAAGGATTTCCGCCGATTCGAGAATCCGTTCCTTCGCTCTTCTATCCTGGAGTGAAACCTCCTTTTGAGACAGTTTTGGTTTGCTCATCCTGCAGGGTAAGCGTCCAGAACGAAAATCTGGTTTCCGCTCCGGACCGCTTCGCTCAGAAGTTGAACTTCAAACCAAACTGGACGTTGCGCGGGTTGCTGGCGCTCCCGAAGCTTCCGAAATTGCCGGAGGGGACCGTCAAGTTCGCGTTGCCAAGACTACCCAAGGAATAGTTCGCCCGATTGAATATGTTAAAGAAGTCTGATTGGAACATCACGTTCATGTTTTCTCTCGGCAGTTTGAAGTACTTTCGCAACGACAGGTCCGTCACGAAAACGTATGGGCCTGTGAAGGTGCCCACGCCGCTCGTGCCCGGATTGATCGGAGATGGCGCTACAAAGGCAAGCGGATTAAAGAATTGACCCGGAGCAGTCGGGGCCAGCGATACCCCCGCAACCCTATCCGCGCGCCGTCCGTTCACGGGGGTGCCTGCAAGCGAGGAATTCGCGAGAATCGTGATGGGTGGACCAGATTGCGCGCGGGTTATCCCGCTCAGTTGCCAGCCGCCTAGAGCAGTACCGACAAACCCGCCTCGGTTTCTCAAGAATGGAACATCATAGAAGTAAGTTGCTGCGAAGACATGCCTGCGGTCAAAGTCCGCCGGGCCGTAGTTATACTTTCGATCACGCCAATTATCGGGGTTTGCGCCAAGACCGCTGGAGTCGGCCAGCGTCTTCGACCACGTGTAACTGACCGTGGCCATGAAGTCTCCCTTTCGCTTCGTTGCGTAAACCTGGAACGCGTTGTAGTTGGCCGTGCTGTCGCTTAGGTACATCCGAATCGACGTATAGCCCGGGTAGGGGCGCAGCCGGTTCAGTGGCAAAGGAGCGGGAAGCGCCGCATTGGCCTGAATCTGCGCGAACGTCGGCAGATTAATATCCGGCTGACGCAATATGTGCCGCTGCTCGTTGCCTACATACGACGCCTCTAAAAGAACGCCCCACGGCATCTCGCGCTGCACGCCCAGGCTGTAACTCGTGGTCCGTGCAACCTTCAATTGGGGATTAATAGCAGACACCCCCAGGAGAGACGCAGCCCCGGCGGCGCCACCGGAAGGGTTGGATAAATTGCCGCTCTGGAATGTCGAGGATTGGATAAATGGTGGGAGGTTGAGCTGCGAGAAAATAATGTTGCCTTCGGGTTTGTCGTAGAAAAGACCGATGCCGCCGCGAATGGCAGTCCTATTATCCTTAAACGGTGAATAGGAAAAACCGAAGCGCGGCGCGAACAAGTGCTCCACGTCGTAGAAACCGCGCGGCGCACCTGCCGGCACAGCGAGCACCCCGGGACTGTTTCCGTTGGGCACGCGGCCCAACTGGTCCGCAGGCACGCCGTCGCCGGCGCGCACCAAGCCATTCAGGCGATTGCCACCCTTCGTGGTATCGATACTGTTGCCGTTCGCAGTAAGCGTGACGGCCTGCAGCGGGTCGAATAGGCTTGGGTCGAAGCTGACTATGTTGTTCGCCTGCGTGTAGGTCGGCCCAGCGTGTTGATATCTGAGGCCAAACTCGAGGCTGAACCGGCGAGCAACTTTCCAGGAATCGTAAACATACGCTTCAACGTCCGTGAATCGGAAGTGTCCGATCGGATCATCCGACGCCTCGGTATACGATTGGAAGTTTCCAAGCAAGACATCCGCCAACGCATTACGTGTCGTGTTCGCGTTCGATGCGGCGTTGCTGAAGGTGATCTGGCCGTTATATCTGGACCGGCCGTTCTGATCCTTGCGGTTGCGGACCACCAGGACTCCCGCCTTGAAAGTATGAGGTCCTTTCTGCCAGGTGATGTCGTCCGCTGGGGCGATGTCTACCGTAGGGGACAACAACGAAAAGTCCGGACCCTGCGTGCCGGCCATTCCGGGTGTGCCTCCTCCGGACAGAATACTGATGTCGGGGATTCCATCGGGGAATCGTCCTGCGGGGAACAGTTGCGGGAAAGTGAAGCCATAGGTAGCCCGTTGCCAGTTGACGCCCGTTGGAGGTATGCGCTGGCCGTTCCAGGAGGCGTTAATCTTCGCTTGGTTTACTATATTGGGGGTGACAAGCCACACTTCCCCCAATTGAATGCCATACCCCGGACGCAACCGGTGCGTGGGAGTGGTCGGTAGAACGTTACCGTCGACAAAGGTTCCGAAACCATCCACGAGATCATAGTTATCGTGCAAGTAGCGGCCGTAGAGATCGTGCTTGCCGTTGAGGTGATAGTCGAGACGCACGATGTCCTGCCTCCAGTTAAAGGGGTTGTTCGGCTGGAAGGTCGCGTTGCGCGCGACCGGGATTGAGCTACCGGGACTATTAACCGTGGTTAACCCGGTCGCCAGGGCCGCCATCGTGCTGTAGATCTTGGCAATTGCTACGCCGTTGGCTGTAAGCGGCGTGCTCGGATCCTGATCGAGGCGATTCCCGGGAATAGGGTTCGCGGTTCCCGGTTCGCGGAGTTGCACGGGAGTTGGCAGTAAGAGTAGCGCGCTGAAGTCGCCGCTTAGCATTGCTGCTGTGGGAATAGTTCTCTGTTGCGGGGCCGCCGTGAGGCGTATCCTCTTCCACTCCTCGCCGGCGAAAAAGAACAACTTGCCGCGCATTATGGGCCCGCCAAAGTCCCATCCGAAGTCGTTGAACCGCAGGGGCGTTTTCAGTGCGGCAGCAGGGTTTTTGGCATCGAGTTTCTCGTTGCGAAGGTATTCAAAAACCGCCCCGTGGTAACTGTTACTTCCGCTGCGCGTCACCACGTTGACCGAGGCGCCGGAGTTGCGCCCGTATTCCGCCGAAAAGTTCGATGACTTGATGGCCACTTCGCGAATAAAATCAATGCCGACGTTGTTAACTTGGCTGGAGTTCGAGCCCGAATCCATGTTGAACCCGCCATCCACGGACAGCGCGTTCGAGTCGGGACGATTCCCATTCACGGACTGATTGTTGATGGCCAAGCTCGTAGTCAAGCTGAGCTGGTCATCGACGGTGAGGGCCGTACCGGGCGTAAGAGAAAGCAACTGCATGTAGTTCCGTGCGTTCAACGCGATAGTTCGCACCTGGCTCGAGTCGATAACGCGCGCCAGTTCGCCGGACGTCGTGTTGATCGTCTCAGCCGTCGCGGCTACTTCGACCCTTTGCGAAACCTCACCGACGGCCAGGCTCAAGTCCACGCTCATGCGAGCGCCAGCCACCAAGTCGTTCCCCGTCTTCTTGAGCGTCTTAAAGCCGGACTGCTCGGCGATCACACTGTATACGCCCACGGGCAGATCGCTGGCCACATAGTACCCGTTGGAATCAGTCGTCGCCTGCCTCTCGAGTTTCGTCTCTTCATTGACAATTGTGATCTTCACGCCGGCAACCGCACCGCCTTGCGCATCCGTGACAGTTCCAGTGATGCGCCCGAAGATGCTCTGAGCCGCGGCCGCATCGACAACCCAAGTTGTCAATAAGACCGCTAACACAAACGCTGCCGTATTTAACACAAATCCAGGAAACTCACTAGACACGACAACTTGATTGGGCCTGGACACTTTCGTTCTCACAAAAACACCCCCTTCGAAAGAATAAGGATCTCTGCTTTCCACCCCGGTTATCGCCCGCCCGTTCCGAACAGAAACCCT
>QHYE01000136.1 GCA_003224055.1 Acidobacteriota bacterium
TACCTTCATTGAGAAGAGCTGCGAGAGTCTCCTGATATGTGTGACTGTTGAACTCCCGGCCATTGATACCGTCGGAGATCACCAGCATGATCTTCCGGCGACCGCGGTCTCGATCATGAAGCAACTGAGCGGCAGAATAGACTGCGTCATCGAGAGCCTTTGTTGGCCTGCTGCCAAGATTTGTAGGCGCAGCTTGGCGGGGCTCGCCAATTCCCGGAGCGTGCGACGACGGTCCAGTAACAAAGGGGACCGGACCTGCCGTAGAAGGCCCGCTTAGTTCTTGAGCCTTCTTTAGTTCAGCCAGTAAGCGGTCCGGATCGCCCGTAAACCCTTCACCGGGATAAAACTTCAAGTCGAAACGGCAAATCGCAGCCTCATCGCTCGAGCTGATTCCCGCTACTAGGGCACGCAGACTTTGGACCAACTGTTCAGCATCATTGGATTTCAGATCGTCGTCGATGAGCACAACCAGCGAGAGGGGAAAAGCTTCCGCCGTGAAAACATCAATGGACTGTTCCACGTTGTCGTCGAATACTCGAAATTCCTGTTTCTGAAGTTCGGGAACCAGATTCCCGTTCCGATCTTTCACCGTTACGGGCAGGATGACCAGGTTGGAATTAACCCTGATTTTGGCTTGAGCCTCACTTTGAGAGCTGGCTGATTGCGGAAGCGTCTGGGCGCAGAGAAATCTATTCCATTTCGACTGCGTGCCGACGAGCGTCGCCCAAACAACCAGAATGAGCAGTACGCGCAGTGTTCTCAATCTGTGGCGGCTCTCAACGGGCATGATATTGGATAGTCTGACGCTTATCGAGCCAAAAAAGTGGCCTGATGCGTCAGGCATGGCTGATTGACGGAAGATTTGCCAATAGTGAACGACACGAAGGCAAGATGGCAACCTAGAGTCGCCGCCACAAGGAAAAGCACCGGTCTGAAGACCGGCCACTACAGGGACTAGGGGGCGTGGGCGGCCACTACGCCGAGGTCGGCAATGTTGTCTCCCTTCTTAAGTGAGGGAACGGCGTTGACATGGAGAACGACGCCGGAGACTGGAGCGCGAGGCTCGGCAATGAGTTTGCCGAAGTAATCGGTGATGGCGCCAAGCTTCATTCCGGCGGAAACGTAGGATCCGCGCTTGACGAGGGGATACCAGATTCCCGGGCCGTCGGCGAGGACGTCTGCGAGTTTTTCAATCCAGACAGGATTTTCGATGGGATGCGGATCGCCGGGAAGGATTTTGAGGGCGCGCATGGTACTGAGGGTGCCGTTGACGAGGAGCGCGAGGTCGTCGGATTCGACGGTGCCGGCGTGGCCCGCTTCGACGACGATGGAGGGTTTGCCGCGGACGGAGGTAGTGTTATCGAGATAGCGAGTGGCGGCGGGGTCGGTGGGGCGCTCGCGCCAGATGATGATGTGGTCGAGGCCGAAGGCGAGAACCATTTCCTTGGAGATGCGATCCTGCTCTTCCCTTCCCGTAGGGCCCCAGTAAGCGTAGGGGCGGAGGCTTTCGTCGAGGTCGCCGCCGTGGTAGTCGATGAGGAAGTCGCAGCGGTCGATGATTTGTTTGGTGATGAGGAAGGAGGCGCGCTCGGTTTGCGTGCCGTCGGCTTTGCCGGGGTAGAAGCGATTCATACTTTTGTTGTCGGTGGGATTGACGTGGGGGACTTTTTGCTCGAAGGAGGCGATGTTGACGAGCGGGACGAGGATGACGATGCCGGCGACTTGCGCGGGGTCGAGGGCGTTGATGAGTTTTTCGATGGCGATGATGGAAGTGTACTCGGTGCCGTGGGCGCCGGAGACGAGCGCGAGAATTTTGCCGGGCTTTGCGCCGTTGATGACGACGACGGGGATGTTGGTGGCGGGGTCGACGCCGGCGGGGACTTCGAGATAGCCGGTGGACTTTTGGCCGGGAGCGGCAGTGGCGGTGCCGACGGTGAATTTGGATTGCGCCGAGACTGAAATGCAACAAGACAGTGAGAGAAACGCAGCGAGAATCAAATCACGGAAACGCATTATTCGCCTCCTGCTTTTTTCGCCGGCGCAGGCGGGGGCTCCGGCGGACGCGCGGGCGTGGAATCGCCTTTGACGTAGTGGGCGTACCAGGCAAGGTAGCGCTCGAGGCGGTCCTTAATATGGGAGGGCGTTGTAAAACCGTGGTGTTCGCCAGGGTAGACGACGAGCTCGGTGGTGCGGCCGATGCTTTTCAGCGCCTGGTACATCTGCTCACTACCAAGAATGGGAACGTTCCAGTCGATGTCGCCGCCCATGAAAAGAGTGGGGGTGGTGATGTCGTTCACGCGGTAGAAGGGCGAGATTTTTTCCCAGACGGCTTTGTTTTCCCAGGGGTAGCCGAGTTCGGAAAAGTAGTCTTTCTGATATTGATCGTGGCCGAAGCCGCTGGCGATCAGGGCTATGCTCGCGCCAGAGATTGCGGCTTTAAAGCGCGTGGTCTGGGCGATGATGAAGTCGGTGGACATGCCGCCGTAGGACCAGCCGCCGACGCCGAGCTTTTCCGGATCGGCGATGCCTTGGGCGACAGCGTAATCAACCATGGCCATGTCGTCCTGGAAGTCCTTGTTACCCCAGTCGCCAAAAATGGCTTCGCAGAATTTCTGGCCGTAACCGGAAGAGCCGCGCGGATTGGGGAGAAGGACGGCGTAGCCGTTGGCGGCGTAGAGCTCGGCAAGGTGGTAGAAGGAAGCGGAATATTGTCCGACGGGGCCGCCGTGAGGATTGAGCAGCGTGGGGACTTTCTTGCCAGGAGTGTAGTCGAGGGGTTTGTAGAGATAGCCGGCGATGGGGGTGCCGTCCTTGCTTTTGAAATGAACGTAGTCGACTTGGGCGAGACGGAGCTGCGAGAGCAGGGCGTCGTTGGTTTTGGTGAGGCGAGAGAGTTGGTTTTCGTTGAGGAGGAAGATTTCGTCGGGGCGGTCGAGCGTGCTGATTTGCGCGGCGACGGCGCCGTCTTTGCCGAGTGAATACGAGGAGACACTAAGGTGACCGCCGATGGGGCGCGTGACTTCCCCGCCCGCGATGGCGATGCGGCAAAGGTTTTCGGTGCCGTCGGCGTCCGCAATAAAATAAATGGAGCGGCCGTCGGCGGAGAAACGAGGACGGCGCACGCTGCGGTCGAAGGCGAGCGTCAAAACTTTTGCTTCGCCACCGCTGGAGGGAGCGATGGCGAGATGGTGTGTGGCGTAGATCATGGCCTTGACGTCGGTTTGGGTGACGTAAGCGATCCATTTGCCGTCGGGAGACCAGGCGGCCTGACGGTCAGAGCCGGGATTGGTGGTGATTTTGGCGAGGTGGGCGCCTTTGTCATCTGGAGAGGCGCCCGCAGAGCGGGCGACGTTGTCGGCGGCGACGACCCAGATGTCGGAGTTGTAGTTGCGGTCGGGGTCGGGAGTGCTGCGGTTACTGGTGAAGGCGAGCGATTTGCCGTCGGGCGACCAGGCAGGCTCGTTGTCGTCGAAGTCGCCGCTTGTCACTTGCGTGGATTTTTTTGAGGCGACATCGAGGACGTAGAGGTGGGTGCGGCGGCGATCGAGATAGCCGGCGCTGTCTTCCTTGAATTGGAGGCGATCGATAACGAAGGGCGGGGGAGTCTTCGGTTTTGCGGCGGGCTTGTCTTTGTCTTTTTCCTTAGCGGCTTCGGCGGCTGCGGCGTCTTCGGGCTTGGGATCCTGGAGGATGAGGACGAGGCGGGTGCTGTCGGGAGACCATTCGAAATCGTTGACGCCTTGGGCGACGTCGGTGAGGCGTTGCGCTTCACCGCCGCGGCGGTCCAGCAGCCAAACTTGATTCTTGGCGTCGTTGCGAGCGGAGAGGAAGGAGAGGTATTTGCCGGCGGGGCTCAAGCGCGGGTGCGAAGAGGAGACGCCCTCGGCGGTGAGGGGGACGGGATCGCCGCCATGGGTGGAGATCATCCAGAGGCGCTGCTCGTTCTTGTCGTCCTTGAGGATGCGGGTTCGAACGGAATAAGCGACCCATTGGCCATCGGGGCTTAGCTCGGGCTGAGCAACGTCGCGGATTTGGAAGAAATCGTCGATGGTGATGGGGCGGGGAGACTTTGGAGCGGACTCTTGCGCAACGAGTGGCGGCGCAAAAGTAAGCAGGGCGACAGCGAGATAAAAACCAAGTTTCATGCGGAGACTCCTGAAACAGAATTGTTGGTCACAGAGGGTGGGTAGTGTAGCAGAGGATGCGACCCAGCGGCGCGGGCCGCGTTGCAGAAATCATTCAGGAATGGCGGAGCCAGGGGAGGGAGAGACCTTGGAGCTACGAAAAAGGAATGTTCGTTTCCTCCGTGGGCTTCCCGGCACCGACAGTTTTGGATTTCAGAGCGACGGAAATGACCATGACAATAATCTC
>QHYE01000042.1 GCA_003224055.1 Acidobacteriota bacterium
AGATGAACGACATCAACTTCCCCGCCGGAGTGCTCCAGCCGCCGCTGTATGACTCGAAGGTGGACGATGCACCGAATTACGGGGACACGGGCGGCACTATCGGGCACGAGCTTACGCATGGGTTTGACGACGAGGGCAGCCAGTTCGACGCCAAGGGCAATTTGAAGGATTGGTGGAAGAAAGAGGACCGTGAGAAATTCGACGAGCGGACCAAGTGTGTGAGCGACCAATATTCGCAGTACGTGGTTGTGGAAGACGTGCACATCAACGGCAAGCTCACCATGGGCGAAGACGTGGCCGACTTAGGCGGGGAGATTCTGGCGTATATGGCGTGGGATTCAGCAACCGTAAGTAAGAACCTACAGCCCGTGGATGGCCTGACGCCGGAGCAGCGTTTCTTCATCGGCTTCGCGCAGTGGGACTGCGCGAATGAGCGCCCCGAGGACCTGCGCGTGCGCGCGCAAACGGATCCGCATTCACCGCCGGAGTACCGCATTAATGGTGTACTGGTGAACATGCCGGAATTCGCGCGAGCGTTTTCGTGCCGCGTTGGCCAGCCCATGGTGAAACCGCCGGAGAATGTTTGCAAAGTGTGGTAGTAATTTCACCGGGACTGAAGAGCGTGCAAATCCAAGGTGTGACGTGGCGTGCGCTACGCTAAGACCAGAAATGGAGGGGTGGCTGAGCGGCTGAAACCGGTAGTCTTGAAAACCGCAGGGCCGCGTCACCGGGCGGTGGCTTCGTTACTTGCTGGGGGCTTCCCCCCACCTCACTGAGCGGACGGGAAAATGCAACCCCACATAATAACCACCTGCTGGACTCGGCTGGCAGTAGACGACACGCGCCAGCTGTGGGAACTCCCCCGTGAGCGGAGTGAGCAGCTGTTCGTCGCCAGAATGCCAAGGCTGCATGGTCACAACGCGAGCGCCGTGAGGGCTGACGTCGCGCGTGAAGGTCCGTTCCGCACCTCGCGGTTCCTTCGTCCGTGCAAGGTGCACGGGAACATTCGCGCGGTGGCGCTTCTCAACTCTTCCGTCGGAAAGCAACGGGCGGCGACCAATAAATGGATCACTATCCATAGCCAGCAGCCCGTTCAAAGGAAGCGGGTTCTCCTTTCCGGTACTTCAACCGGCTTGTCTTAATCTTCTATGCCCCATGACGGCTTGAAGACAATGCGCAGAATCCCGGATTTTCCATACAGGGAAATACCTGAGTTGTGAGGGCAATCCTAACCCGCTGCTTGCCTCTTCCCGCGCTGGGGTATACCCTTCCCCTCGCGGCAGGCTCGCGCCTGGCGGGGCTTGAGGCGTCTTGCTCCGCACCTACCTTTGCGGAAAAGAAAATAGGAGGAAATCCAAATGGCGACAGCAGCGGCAGTCATGGAATCGAACGTCAAGATTGGACCGACAAAACTACTGATCAACGGGAAATGGGTGGACAGCGCTTCGGGGAGAACTTTCCCGACGATCAATCCTTCGACGGGCGAAGTGATCACACAAGTGGCGGAGGCCGACGCGGCGGACGTGGATAAGGCCGTGGCGGCAGCGCGGGCGGCGTTTGACAAAGGCCCATGGCGGAAAATGAGCGCTTCACAGCGCGGCAATCTGATGAACAAACTGGCGGATTTGATCGAGAAGCACGCGGATGAACTGGCGCAGCTCGAAGCGCTGGACAACGGCAAGCCGTACCACGTGGCGCACGCGGCGGATCTGCCGCTGACGATTGCCTGTTACCGTTACTACGCGGGCTGGGCGGACAAGAACCATGGAAAGACGATTCCCGTGAGCGGCAACTACTTCACCTATACCAAGCACGAACCTGTGGGGGTGGTCGGGCAGATTATTCCATGGAACTTCCCGCTGCTCATGCAGGCGTGGAAGCTGGGGCCGGCGCTGGCGACAGGCTGCACGGTGGTGATGAAGCCGGCGGAGCAGACGCCTTTGACAGCGCTGCGCGTGGGCGAATTGATGCTGGAGTCGGGCTTCCCCGAAGGCGTGGTGAACTTGCTGCCGGGATACGGGCCGACGGCCGGCGCGGCGATTGCGCGGCACATGGATGTGGACAAGGTGGCGTTCACGGGCTCGACAGAAGTGGGGCACTTGATCATGCGCGCGGCGGCGGATACCAACCTGAAGCGCGTGACGCTGGAACTCGGCGGGAAGAGCCCAAACATTGTTTTTGCCGATGCCGACATGGACGAGGCCATTGAAGGGGCGCACTTCGCGCTCTTCTTCAACCAGGGGCAGTGCTGCTGCGCGGGATCGCGTCTGTACGTCGAGGAAAAGTGCTACGACGAGTTCGTGGAGAAAAGCGTGGCGCGCGCGAAGAAGCGCACGGTGGGCAATCCGTTCGACAAGAACACCGAGCAGGGGCCGCAGGTGGACCAGGACCAGTTCAACAAAGTGATGAGCTACATTGACGCGGGGAAAAAGGAAAAGGCCAAGCTAATGGCGGGCGGAGGACGCGTAGGCGACAAGGGCTACTTCATCGAGCCGACCGTCTTCGCCGACGTGCAGGACAACATGAAGATCGCGCAAGAAGAGATCTTCGGGCCGGTCATGTCCATCTTGAAATTCAAGGACATGAACGAGGTGGTGGAACGCGCGAACAAGTCGCTGTACGGCTTGGCCGCTGCGGTGTGGACCAAGGACATCTCCAAGGCCCATGCCATCGCGGATAGCGTGCGCGCGGGCACGGTGTGGGTGAACTGCTACGACGTGTTCGACGCAGGCGCGCCGTTCGGAGGCTACAAGCAGTCCGGCATCGGGCGCGAGCTCGGCGAGTACGGCTTGGCGAATTACACCGAGGTAAAGACCGTCACCGTCAAGCTATGAGCGAGCGAGAAGGACGCGAAGCATCAGTAGAGGCACGAAGTATCGTGCCCCTACGTTTTGCTGTAGCAGTTGCAATTTTGTTCGCGTCGTTCTTTTTTGCGGCGCAATTGGGCATGGCCCAATCCCCTTTCGACTCCGGCACGGCGCAGCGGCGGACGGCACATCTGCGCCACGGAATCAACCTGAGCGAATGGTTCGCACAGGTTTACGACCAGAAGGGCTACACCAAAGAGCACTTTGAAACGTGGAACACGGGGCAGGACATCGGGCTGATCAAGGCGATGGGATTCGATCATGTGCGGCTGAGCGTGAACCCGCAGCCGATGTTCCGGCACAAGCAGGCCGATCGCATCCCGGCGGATTATCTAGGGTATCTCGATGCGGCCGTAAAGATGATTCTCGACCACGGCTTGGCGGTGATCATCGACATTCACCCCGATTCCGACTTTAAGGAGAAGCTCGCCGCGGACAATGATTTTGTCGAGCAGTTCGAGGACTACTGGCGGCAACTGGCACGGCACTACTCTTCCACGAATCCGGAACTTCTTTCGTTCGAGATTCTCAACGAGCCGGAATTTCGTGACCGCTACCGGTGGCAGGGCGTGCAGGCGAAGCTCGCGGCGGCGATTCGCGAGGGAGCGCCGCAGCACACCATCATTGTTGCGGGCGCGTACTGGTCTTCGGAGAGCGAACTGCTATTTTTCGATCCGCTGCACGATGCGAACATCATTTACAACTTTCACTTTTACGATCCGCATATTTTTACCCATCAGGGCGCGACCTGGAGCACGAACTACGTTCACTACCTGAAGGACCTGCCCTATCCATCAACTCCAGAGAATGTGCAGCAGGCCGCCGCGCTGATTCCCGACGCGGCAAATCGCTTGCAGGCGATTCATTACGGATTAGACCGGTGGAACGCGGCGCGGGTCGATGGCGAAATCGGGCAGGTGGCCGGGTGGGCAAAGCGGTGGAACGTGCCGGTGACCTGCAATGAATTTGGCGTTTATCGCGCAACCGCGAATCCGCAAGACCGCGCGGCATGGATCTCGGACGTTCGCACCACGCTCGAAAAATACGGAATCGGATGGACGATGTGGGATTACAGCGGCGGGTTCGGCGTCGTGACGAAAAAAGACGGCCGAACCAGTCCTGATGAAGTCACGCTGAAAGCGCTGGGACTAAAGATGCCTGCTGCGAGCCACTAGCAGCGCGCCGGCCGTTCTGTTCTACAATCCCGGCATGGCGCTCAGCCTACGCTCCTACGAGCCGCACGACTTTGCCGCGCTGTATAAGCTGGACCAGTCGTGCTTCCCGCCGGGAATTTCCTATTCCAAGACGACGCTGCGCTATTTCCTGACGATATCGTCGGCGGACTGCGTCGTGGCGGTGGAGGAAAATCACATCGCGGGGTTTATCCTGTCGGAAGAAAATCCGCCGCTGGCGCACATCATCACGCTGGACGTGGCGGAGAAAGGGAGACGGCACGGGGTGGGTACGGCGCTCTTGCAGAAATTGGAATCCAACCTTGCGGCGCGCGGGGTGCGTTCGATTTTACTGGAGACGGCAACCGACAATGAAGCCGCGGTTGCCTTCTGGCAGCGGCACGGCTATCGTAGCGAAGCGCTGTTGAAGCGCTACTATCTGGGCCGCATCGATGCTTACGAGATGCGCAAAATCCTGCCGGCGGCGCGCGAAGCCGGCAGGCATCCGGGAGAAAAGAATTGAACGATTACGTTTTGTCTGTGCTGCTGGGAATCGTCGAAGGTTTGACGGAATTCCTGCCGGTCAGCTCGACGGCGCACTTGAGAATTGCGGAGGCGCTGTTCCACGTGAGCCTCACCAGCGGCTATTGGAAGATGTATACGATCGTGATCCAATTGGGCGCCATTCTTTGCTTGCCAATTTATTTTCGCAAACGGATCGCGCAATTCCTTTCCACTTTCCCGCAAGGCAAACGGGGCGACCGTAATCCGTTGACGCATCCGCTGGGGCTGGTCATGGTCGCGTTTGTGGTCACCGCGATCCCCGCGTTCCTGATGACAAAACTGATCGGCAAACATCTGGAGAGCCTGTATATCATGGGCACTTCGCTGCTGATCGGCGGAATCGTGATGTGGATTGTAGACGAGCTGAATTCCACGTCGGAGACTGCGGGATTGGGCGCTACCGGAACGCGCATTCGCACCTGGCATATGGAGGACATGAGTCTGGGGCAAGCGATCTGGATCGGTGCGTGCCAGATTCTTTCGGCGGTATTTCCGGGAACGTCGCGCTCGATGTCCACCATCGCAGGAGGACAATTGGCGGGGATGTCCCGCGCAGCGGCGCTGGAGTTTTCATTTTTCCTTTCCATCCCGACGATGGCGGCGGCGACCGGCTACGATTTGCTGAGGTCGTTGATGGGAAAGGCGGCGAATCCCATCGGAGTTTCGCAAATTGATGCCCACGGATGGGTGGTGCTGGCCATCGGGTTCGTCGTGTCCTTCGTCGTGGCCTATGGATCGGTGGCATGGTTGATGAGTTGGGTGAGGCGTCGGGGGTTCGCGCCGTTTGCGGTGTACCGCATCGTCGTGGGAACCGTGGTTGTGTTTTGGGCGCTGAGGACGGGGGGTTAAGCAACCAGGATTCCCGCGTCGGTTTGTTTGCGTTGATTCCAAACACACAGTTTGAAATTATTTGTAGTCGCGGAACTTCCATTTGATATCATCGTTCCGTTCGGGAGTTCCTCCAAGCGGGATTGCGACAGCGCCAGCACCCGCCGCGACACTCAGCCTTCCCCAAAAGCTGAGGAGAGATTCGTGCGCTTACTGACTCCAACGGAGAACAAGCGGCTCAACGAGCTGGTTGGATTTTTGTGCATCATCGTGGCAGTTTTGCTGGCGGCCGCGCTTATCTCGTATTCTCCGCAAGATGCGGCATTCAACGTCAGCCGGCAGTCCTCGGATGGCGGCGCGGTGCGCAATTGGGTTGGCCCCGTTGGCGCGTACAGCGCGGACTTGCTGTTTCAGGTGTTCGGCTTTGGGGCGTTCTTGTTGCCGATGGCAATGCTGGTGGTAGGCTGGCGTTGGTTTCGCAGCCACGCGATCGATTCGCAGGTGGCCACAGTGGCCGGATATGGCCTCCTTCTTTTATCGCTTCCTTCCCTGCTGGCGCTTTGCCATTTTCCGGAGGTGCGCGGGGCGATTCCTCCCGGCGGGTTCGCGGGTTCGCTGATTTCGAGCAGCTTGCTGGCCGGCTTTAATTTCTGGGGGGCTCTGCTCGTTGCCGTGGCGCTTTTCTTCACGTCGCTCTTCATGACAA
This sequence comes from Acidobacteriota bacterium, assembly GCA_003224055.1. Classification (GTDB taxonomy): domain Bacteria; phylum Acidobacteriota; class Terriglobia; order Acidiferrales; family UBA7541; genus Acidiferrum. The sequence goes on from QHYE01000042.1 coordinate 6,138, forward strand.
CAAGTTTTTCGTTTGCCGGCACTCACGCCTGGGCGACAAGCCCCAAAGGCCCGCTTGGGGCCGTGGAACGGCTGGGCATCTTGCAGAAAGCGCAGGCGCGGTGGCACTCCTGGCGCCAAGAGCGCGAGCAGCGGCGCATGCGGCGCCGTGTGGAAGAGTCGCGGCTCTCCGGAAGGAAACCGGTGCCGCCGCAAACCGTCGGCAAGGCGGAGCTGTTGAATGAACCTCAAAAGTCGATCCGCCTAGCTGATGAAAGCGACATTTTCAGGAACAGGACCGGAGTCGAGGAAGAGGACGAAAAGGAAGCGACGAACACCTCGCAAAGAGCGCCGATTTTTGTGTTCAACCGCGAAACGGAAAAAGCTCCGGCGAAAAAGACCGGCGAGCCGAAAATTGCAAAGGGCAGCCCGAATTACAAGCTGCCGTCCCCTTCCCTGCTTCGTGAGGGGGAGCGCAGCCACAAATTGGATGAGGTGGAATTGAAGGAACGTGCACGCGCGATTGAGGAGAAGTGCCTGGAGTTCGACATTCAAGGGCGCGTGACGCAGATCAATCCCGGGCCGGTGGTTACCACGTTCGAATTCAAGCCGGAAGCTGGAATCAAGTACACGCGCATCACCGGGCTGACCGAGGATTTGTGCCTAGCACTGCAGGCAGAATCGATCCTGATCGAGCGCATCCCGGGGAAATCGACCATCGGTATCGAGGTGCCGAACCTCAACCGGCAGACGATTGCCCTGCGGGAAATCCTGGAAGCGCCGGAATTCGTGAATTCGCCGAGCAAATTGACGCTGGCGATGGGGCGGGATTTGCATGGGCGCATTCGAATCACGGACCTTGCGGCCATGCCGCACTTGCTGATCGCGGGTTCGACGGGCACCGGCAAGAGCGTGTTCATCAACTCGTTGATGATGTCGATCCTGTACAAGGCGAGCCCCGATGAAGTGAAGATGGTGCTGGTGGACCCGAAGAGGCTGGAACTGAATCTTTACGAGAATATCCCGCACCTGATTGCGCCGGTTGTGACCGACCCGAAGATCGCTTCCAACGTGCTGCGCAACGCCACTCGCGAAATGGAAAATCGGCTGAAGCTGCTGGCGCAGCGCGGCGTTCGAAACATCGACCAGTACAATCGCACGTTCAAGAAAGATCATTCGCTTTCGCTGTTTGACAATCTCGAAGAGAGCGAGCACAAACCGCTGCCCTACCTGGTGATCGTTATCGACGAGCTGGCGGACCTGATGATGGTGGACACCAACAACGTGGAAGAATCCATTACGCGGCTAGCGCAGATGGCGCGCGCCGTGGGCATCCACTTGATTCTCGCGACCCAGCGGCCCTCGGTGGATGTCATCACCGGCTTAATCAAGGCGAACTTCCCTGCGCGCATCTCATTCCGCGTTGCCAGCAAAGTGGATTCGAGAACGATTCTCGATTCGAACGGTTCGGAATCGTTGCTGGGAAGGGGCGACATGCTGTATCTGCCTGCCGGCTCGGCGCGGCTCCATCGCATTCATGGGCCGCTGGTCACTGAGGATGAAATCACTTCGGTATGCGATTTCTGGCGTCAGCAGGCGCAGGCAAAATATCAGGAAGAATTGCTCGAAGCACCGAAGGATGAAAACGGCAAGGCCGAAGGCGCAGACGATGGCGATCCCGAGGGCGGCGAAGACGTGGACGACGCTCTCTACCAGGACGCCATCCGCGTGGTTTGCGACGCAGGCCGGGCTTCCACCTCCACGCTGCAGCGGCGGTTGCGCATCGGTTATGGGCGCGCCGCGCGGCTCATCGATTTGATGGAGAAAGACGGCATCGTCGGCCCGCCCGACGGCACCAAACCGCGCGAAGTCCTCAAGAACCGCAACTGGATGCGTGAATTTGACCAATCCGCGGAGTAAGTAGCGGGCCGCTTCCCTGTGCTAGAATCCGCCGCCAAGAGGCCACAGGGATCTCATGCGCCGCGTTCACCTCATTGTTGGTCTGCTTGGCGTGGTGGCATTCTTGATTACCGGTCAACTCATGAAGCATCACAGCCCGCCGGTGCGAGTGCTCGCGCCGGACGTGCACATGATGTACGCTTCCCACCACATCTACCTCTTGGGCGCGGCTCTTGTGAATCTGGTTCTCGGACTCTACCTCCGGGAGTATTCCCCCGGCTGGCGACGCATTCTGCAACGGATAGGTTCCGCCGTTATTTTTCTCTCAGTCCTCTCATTGCTGATAGCATTCACCTCGGAACCAGCGCTGAGTCTCACGGGGCGCAGTTGGCGAAGCTATTTCGGTTTGATTAGTTTATTTGCGGGCGTCATGACCCATCTCGTGGCAGCGGTCACGGGCGATCATTGATATTGATATTGGAGTTGGACTGCGCAGAGCGCCGAATTGACAGTACTCGCTATCGTCTCTAAAATTGAAAAGCTCGAATAATGCCGGGGTAGCTCATTGGTAGAGCGCCGCCCTGAAAAGGCGGGCGTAGCCAGTTCGATTCTGGCCCCCGGCACCATCTTCAGCCTGAGACGCAATCTCGTACGCGTCCACCCATCGTTCGATCTTGTTCAAGCTTGCTTGCGGTGGGACAGAGCGGAGACTGCATAAATGGCTGCCGCTCCGACGACGCCCGCAATCGCCATCAGCTTCCACGCCAGGTCATAACTGTGGCGCGCGTCAAATATTCTTCCTGCCATCCACGGAGCTCCCCATTGGCCAAGAGAGTAGCCCATGATGATGAGCGCCAAAAGCTTTCCAAGAGAAGCGGTGCCGAAGCACTCGGCAGTCACCAGAGGAATGAGCATGTAGTCGGCGCCCATGGAAAAACCAAAGACAATGGCGAAGGTCCAGAGCACCGCGGGCGAGTGCGGCCACGCGAGCAGGAATACGGAAGCTCCGATCAAAAGATAGAAAAGAGCCATGATGCTGGATTTCCGGAAGCGATCGGCCACATAGCCAACCAGCACTCGGCCGCCCAGACTTGACGTAAGCAGGATCGTAAAGAATCGAGAAGCTGCGGTTGGCGAGTAGCCGGCATCCTTGAGAAAAAGAATAAAGTGCTGAATCACTGCCCCGATGGCGCCGATGACGAGAGTGGATCCGGCGAGGATGAGCCAAAAACTGGCGGAGCGAACGGCCTGGGCGACAGTGGTGGCTGAGTCGTGCGCAGTTTGAGATTTCTCTTTTGCGAAGTCGGAATCGACAACGCCATCCGGATGAAGACCCAACTCTTCCGGGGCGGAGCGCGTCACCCAGATTCCGACGGGAAGAAGCACGACAGCGACAAGCGCGCCCACCAATTCAAGAGCATGGCGCCATCCAATGCTCCTTGTCAGAAAGTTGACCAGGAGCGGGGAAACAACTCCACCGAGCCCCAGCCCGAGGTAGGCATAGCCCATGGCCTGGCCGCGCCGTTCGCGAAACCAGCGGGCGACCAGAACTTGGTTGGCGATGGGGCCAGCCAGCACGTAACCCAATACTTCCATGATGCAGAGAAGCTCGTATTGCCAAAACTTCGTCATTGATCCCATGAGGAGCAGCGACGCCGCAACGAGGCCGACTCCGGAAAGAATCACGAATCGCGCACCGAGCCGATCAATGAGAGCGCCGGCTAGAAATCCAAGGGGCAGTCCGACGAGCAGAAAACCAAGAAAAAATCCCTGCGTGACCTCAGCGCGGGTGAAGCTGAGCGATTCCACGAACGACGGATAAAAAAGCGGAAAACCGTAAAAAATGATACCGACGACGAAAAAAAGATTCAGGAAGGCGGCGACGACGATCCACCAGCCATAAAAGATGCGTTTCGATGCATCGTCTGCCACGGAAATTGTCACCTCTCCTGAGAAACTGCAACTTGATTTCGTTAGCGAAACAGGATGCGAAGCTTACCCCGATTGGCAGGACAATTTCATCCGAATTCGGGACCAAGAATTGCGCAGAGGGTGTCCGGTTTTCCGGGATAGTCGTTGGGGCCGCGAACCATGCGAGTCAGCGTGCGCGCATAGCTAAAACCCGAGGTCCGCAAGAGTTCGAGGGCAACGGCATTCGCTGTCAAGCAGTCCACGATGAGCGTTTCGCGTGAAGAGCGCGCAAGGAATCCATGAAGCAGCGGGCGCGCTGCGGCTGAATCCTCCGCCATCCAGGGACCGAGATGGTCGGCGAAAGAACCCTTGCGGGCAAACGCGTACCCTTGGAGTGTGCCACTGCTCCAAACGCACATTGTGTAGTGTGGCGTCTCTTCGTAGAGCGAGCGCAGCAAGGGGCTGCGATCCGCTCCGAACACTTCCCGATCCTTGCCAAGAATGGAGCCTAACTGGGCCGGAGACAGTAGTACACGCTTCGAATCGACGATTTCCATATCTGCTTGGGGCGGCCTCTTGAGAACCCATCGTTCAATTCCGTATTCGCTTACGAATCCCAACTTTTCGTAGAGCGGTTTGCCTTGCGGGGTAGCGTCCAGCTTCATCGTGGACATTTTCTGGTCATCGAGGTACTCGATGGCTCTTTCGAGCAGCTTCGTGCCAATACCCCGACTCCGGTTTTCCGGGTCTACCAGGACCATACCGATCCATGCAAATTTGTTTTCGAATGAGATGGTCGTCGCCGTTCCGCGGACTTCTCTGTCCACTTCGGCGACGAAGCATCCCGCCGGACTGGCGTCGAGAAATCGATTCCAGTCCGCAGCCGTTTGATTCCATCCCGCGAGCTCTTTCAGACGGAGCCCTGCGGGAATGTCATGTTTGGTCATGGTGCGGAGGTGCATGCTTCGGAGGTCCCGGCGAATTGTAAACCGCGTGGGAGCATAGTGGGAGCATATCCGAAGCATTCGATCGGATGGAAGAGGGTTCCTGCACGAAAGGATAAGGCGCAGGATGCTCCGTCGGCGGTTCGGGTACAATCATGGGTCAGTTTTCGCACCGTTGCCGAGGGGCGCGAGAATATCGAGTGAAGATGCCAGGCGAGAAAACTTCTATCCAGGACGTGAACGAATTGGAGGAGCTGCTCAGCGAGCCAACCGATGGAACGATTTGCGCGCTCGCAGCTCTCGACGGAGATATTCTCGTCCTGGGCGTTGGCGGAAAAATGGGGCCGACGCTGGCGCGCATGGCAAAACGGGCGTCGGAGATGGCAGGAGTTAAACGACGCGTGATTGGCGTGTCTCGATTTTCCTCGGCGGTGCTGGAGAAGCAGTTGCACGCGTGGGGCGTGGAGACGGTGCGCTGCGACTTGCTGGACCGCAAGTCGCTTGCGGGGTTGCCAGATGCGGCCAACGTCGTTTATATGGCAGGCATGAAGTTCGGGTCTACAGGCCAGGAGCCGCTCACGTGGGCCATGAACAGTTTTCTTCCCGGAATGGTGAGCGAAAGATACCGCGACAGCCGAATCGCGGTGTTCTCGACGGGCAATGTCTACGGCCTTTCTCCGGTTTCGAAAGGTGGCTCGCGAGAAGAAGATGCGCTCAATCCCCTGGGTGAGTACGCGATGAGCTGCGTGGGCCGCGAGCGGATCTTTGAACACTTCAGCCGTTCGAATCATACAAAAGTGTCGATCCTCCGGCTGAATTACGCCACGGAACTTCGTTATGGGGTGCTGCTGGACGTCGCGCTGCGCGTGAATGCAGAGCAAGCGGTGCCGCTCTTGATGGGCTACTTGAACGCCATCTGGCAGCGCGACGCTTCGGCCATGAGCCTGCAATCTCTTGCCGTCGCATCTATGCCGCCGAACACCATCAACATCGCCGGGCCGGAATTGCTCAGCGTCCGCCAGGTTGCACAGGACTTTGGCACGCGGCTGAAGAAACCCGTTCGCTTCGAGGGCGTGGAATCGGCTGACGCCCTGCTCAGCAACGCGGAGAAGTCCAATCAGCTTTTTGGACGTCCCAGCATTGGCGCAGATCAAGTGATCGCTTGGATCGCGGACTGGGTCCGCCGTGGCGGAACGACTTTGGCCAAGCCCACTCACTTCGAAGAGCGTGCGGGCCGCTTCTAAATCGGCGGGAGATTACAAATGCCACCAGAGGCAAAATGAGCGGAGAACTGGACGCAAGGGTTCGGCAGGTTCTGAATGCCGGGACAGTAATCCCTGCGCATCCGCTTGCACTGAATGCAGAACGGCGTTTGGATGAGCGCCGGCAAAGAGCCTTGACGCGCTATTACATCGCGGCTGGAGCCGAAGGCTTGGCCGTCGGCGTCCATACCACGCAGTTCGCGATTCGCGATCCGCGCATTGGGCTCTTCGAACCCGTTTTGAAATTGGCTGCCGAAGAGATGGACCGGGCCGACCGGACGCGTTCAGAGCCGTTGATTCGAATCGGCGGGATTTGCGGTGAGACATCGCAAGCGGTTCGAGAGGCGCGCCTCCTCAAAGATTTGCGCTACAGCGCCGGCCTCTTGAGTTTAGCGGCCGCAAAGAAACTTGATGACGCGGCGCTGATCGCTCACTGCCGGGAAGTTGCCGCCATTCTCCCGATCATTGGCTTCTACCTGCAGCCGGCTGTGGGCGGCCGCATGCTTTCCTACCGATTTTGGAGGGAGTTCGCCGAAATCGAGAACGTCGTTGCAATTAAGATTGCTCCGTTCAACCGCTACCAAACGCTGGATGTGGTCCGAGCCGTCGCGGAGTCCGGACGCGACATTGCGCTTTACACCGGCAATGACGACAACATCGTGGCCGATCTTGTCACACCCTACGCTTTCCAGATTGGCGGCCGATTAGAGGAGCGCCGCATCGTTGGAGGCCTGCTGGGCCACTGGGCCGTTTGGACGAAACGTGCCGTGGAGCTGTTGAACGAATGTCGCTCCGTAGCGCGCAACGGCGGGCCGGTTCCGCAGCGGCTCCTGCAAAGAAATGTGGAAGTGACCGATTGCAACGCGGCGTTCTTTGACGTCCCCAATCAATTCGCAGGCTGTATCGCAGGTTTGCATGAAGTTCTGCGAAGGCAGGGTTTGCTCGAAGGCATTTGGTGCTTGGATCCCAACGAAGCACTCAGCCCCGGCCAACGGGAAGAAATCGATAGGGTCTACCAGGCCTATCCGCATTTGAACGACGACGATTTTGTGAGAGAAGGATGGGACGCCTGGCTGCAGCCGTGACTGCGAATTAGCTGCAGACGCCCCCAGCTCCTGTTCTGGCTGTTGGGTCCATTGGATCCGTGGCAGACTCGCCCGTAATCAAGCGCGCGCCGCGGCTGAACGTGAGGTATTCGAATCCCCACTGAATGAAAACAATAACGCGGCTTTGAAATTCCACAATGTAAATCAAGTGGACAAAGAGCCAGATCAGCCACGCCGGCAGTCCCGAAACGTGAAAACCAAAAATGTTAGCGACGGCCGCGGCGCGGCCAATGACGGCCATATCGCCTTTATTGAAATAGTGAAACGCGGGCAGTTCCGTCTTGCCTTCCAAGCGCGACCGGATAGCCTTTGCCGCGTAGGTGCCACCCTGCATCGCTACCTGCGCGACGCCGGGCAACTGCTTCCCTTTTTCGTCCACGACGAGGGCGAGATCGCCAATGATGAAAATGTCCAGATAGGCCGGTATCGTGAGGTCGCGGTTGACCTTGATTCGGCCGCTGCGATCCGTTTCCGCCTTGGTGCGCTCCGCGAGTTTGCGCCCAAATGGTGTCGTCACAACACCGCCGGCCCAAAGCACGGTCCGCGCTGCCAGAGCCTCCACGGAATCTCCGCGCTTAAATTCGACACCTTCTTTATTAATCTTCGTCACCATAACGCCCTTGACGACTTCCACACCGAGTCGCGTCACCAGTTTTTCCGCCTTTGCGGACAAATCCTCGGGGAACGCCCCGAGCACGCGTGGCGCTCCTTCCATCAGAATGATTCGCGCTTCGGTCGGATTGATCTTGCGAAAGTCGTGCCGCAGTGTTTCTTGCGAAATTTCGGCGAGTGCACCGGCCAGCTCCATCCCCGTTGCTCCGGCACCGACGATCACGAAGGTCAGCCAGGCGCGTGCTTCTTCTTCCGTGGCGGAGCGCTCGGCGCGTTCGAACGCATAGAGAATCTTGTGACGAATGGCGGTGGCCTCTTCGACCGATTTCAAGCTGGGTGCCCACTCCCTCCAGGAATCATTGCCGTAGTAAGAAGTCTGCGAACCCGTCGCGACAATTAGTGAATCGTATTCGAACGTCGCTCCGTAACAGAGAGTCACCCTTTTGGCAACCGGGTCCACGTCCGCTGCCTCACCCAGCAGAACCTGCGTGTTCTGCTGACGGCTCAGGACACCGCGAAGGGGCGCGGCAATTTCTCCCGGCGAAAGCGAACCGGTCGCCACCTGATACATGAGCGGTTGGAAAAGATGAAAATTTCGCTTGTCAATTAATGTGACTTCGACCGGAGTGCGTTTTAGCTTTTTCGCGGCGGCCAACCCGCCGAATCCCCCGCCCAGAATAATGACCCGGTGCTTTTGTTCCATGCAATTTCGCTCCCTCGAACGCAACCTCGCTCCAACAAATATCATCTCATCTTCTGAGAATAAAATAATGAACCTCCGCGCGTACAGCCAGGATTCAACCGGCAGACTGCAACTGGAGCGGAACACGCTGCGGCTCCTCTGCTCGGTGTTGCTCAAGCCCGGCACACGACTGGAAATTTGCAAGCTCCTCGATCCCGATGTTTTTCACGATCCACTGCAGCGCGTCATCTTCGAAGAAGTTCGTGCGCTCGGCGCCGTCGAATCGCGCCGCTTGCGGGAGCTACTTCCCGCGCGGATAACCAATCGCGGCTTTCCGGAGTTTGACCTGCACGAGTTCCTCGCCCCACATGAGGTGAGTGAAGCCGAGATCGACAAGCTATTTGAAGGCGCGCTGCATCTTCTCGATCAGAGCCATCCTGACGAAGAACAACTCGCGAACTAACAGAATGAGGGTCAACGCAAACTCTCCTCTGTTCAACCTGGCCGAAGCTCTCGCCTTCAGCGCTCTTGTCGCCTTGTACATCTGGCGGCTCCAGGCTCCCTACAAGTATTCCTGGCTTGTTTTCCCGGTTTGGCTGGTCGCCGGTTTTCTTCTCCACCGGGACACGCCAAAGACGGTCGGATGCCGCACAGACAACCTATGGGCTGCGACGAAACAGGCGGCCTGGTTCTTCGTGCCATGCATTCTAGTAGTTTCTGTTATCGGAATCCTGCTCGGGGCATTGCATCGCTGGGCCGAGCATCTCCTGGTTCCCAAACGTTTCTTCGGGTACATGTCCTTCTGCTTGCTGCAACAAGTGGCGCTGAACTCCTACTCAACAAACCGGCTTCTCGCCGCAACGAAGAGTCCTGCCCGCGCCTCTCTCATCTCCGGCACCATCTTCGGGGCGCTTCATTGGCCTAATCCTGTGCTGGTTCCGATTACTTGGATTGGCGGGACCGTGATGTCCTGGCTCTTCGCCCGCGAACGCAACATTCTCCCGCTAACAGTCTTTCAAGCTATTCTTGGTGCCCTGGTGTCGTGGGCCTTCCCGGTCGCGTGGCATCATGGCATGCGCGTCGGACCGGGCTTTTACTCTTTCTACCGGGGATGGTAGGAGGGATTTACAAATGCAAGTGGCCGTAGTTCCGCATGGCTGTGGAGTCGCCGCGCGTGAGTTCGCGCTTCTTCCTACCATCATTGGCCCAGACACCGGCGATCGCGAAACCACAGATTCCGCACGATCCCTTTTTGATGCGGTTCTCCAGAACGTCATGCCAGGACCGGCGCACCAGCAGTTCCCCGCATTGCGGGCAGAACGTGTTCGCTCCATCGCTGTAAATGTTGCCCTCATAGACGTAGTGCACGCCGGCATCGAGCGCGATCTGCCGCGCGCGATCGAGAGTAGCGGCCGGAGTCCGCGGTTTGTCCTGTAGCTTGAAGTCCGGATGAAACGCCGTGAAGTGCAGGGGCACGTCCGGCCCTAAATGCATCAAGATCCATTCCGCGAGTTTGCGCGTCTCCGCGGGATCGTCATTCAACGTCGGAATCATCAGGTTCGTAATCTCGAACCAAACGTTTGTTTCCTTCTTCAGCCACTCCAGCGTTTCCAGCACGGGCTGGAGATGCGTCAGCGTGATCTTTCCGTAGAAGTTTTCCGTGAACGCCTTTAGATCGACGTTTGCCGCATCAACGTGATCGTAAATGTCATGGAAGGCGTCATAGGTGATATATCCGTTCGTGACCATCACGGTCTTCAATCCATATTTTTTTGCTTCCTTGCAAATGTCGATGACGTACTCGGCCCAGATCGTTGGCTCGTTGTAAGTAAACGCAATCGATTCGCAGCCGTACTTCAAAGCCAGCAGCGGCACATCCTCCGGCGGAACGTGCTGCGAACGAACCTGATCGGACCGCGATTTGGAAATGTCCCAGTTCTGGCAGAAAAAGCAGCCCATGTTGCAGCCCGCCGTGCCCATGCTGAAGACGCGCGTGCCCGGCAAAAAATGGCTCAGCGGTTTTTTCTCGATGGGATCAATTTGCAATGCGGCCGGAGAGCCATATCCAAGGCTGTACAACTTTCCGCCTTGATTGGTTCGAATGAAGCAGAATCCCGCCTGGCCGGGATGAATATGGCAGTGGCGCGGACAAAGGTAGCAGTGAACTCGCCCGCCAGGCTCCGCTTCCCACCAGCGTGCCTCGTACAGCGCATCGGTCTTCTGGAGGATCTTCAACTCTTCCACGGATCCCCCTCTCAGACACCATTATACGCCCGATGGGCAGACGGCATGAGCCATCCTTGTTGGCGAATGCTATGCGAGTGGGACTTCAGGCATGGCGTCGGTGTTGGTAGCGGCGCCGCTCCGCGGCCCAATCCACGAAGCGTTCCATATGGTCGCGGTACTTCCAGGCAAGGTGGAAAAACTTGCTGGCCGTCAGGTTGGCGGCCTCTTTGCCCAGGAACGTTTCAAAGCGCCAGCGGATGTAAGGACTCCGCCAAGGGTTGAACCGGTAGCCCCGCGCCGCGTTCCAGTAATAGTGAAGCGTCTTGAACATCTCTTGCGCAATGGGCGGAATTCGCCCAGCCCTCTTCGTCAAGACCCTAGCTCCCTGCCATCGGCGTGGAAAGATGCTCGTGAACAAGCACCCAGTTTGCGCCGCGCTTTTCCCAGATCCCCGTGTACCGGAGATCTATTTCAGCTGTCTTACCGTCCTTTGATTTTTCTGTCAAATGCATTGGCACGGTCGTCCATGCGATCATTCCGCGCCGCGTCACCTTCAGGTCTTTGCCGGCCGTCAGCTTGATGCTCTCGGCGGTGTCCAGAAATTCTTTTTGGACGCCGTCATGATATTCCTTCCAACTATGGTAGGCGAACGGGGCGACATCGTAGAAAACGAGGCCGTTCTCCTTCGCGTAAAACTTCGCCGGCGCTTCCGCGTTTCCTGTGCTCCACGCGGCACAATAGCTTTCGATGAGCCTGCGAAACGTGGCGTCATCGCTGGCCTTTTGCTGCGCGCGGGCACCAACGAACGTCAGCATCGCGCCCGCCAGCGCTGCGGTTACGTACAGTAACCAGCGCCAACGCTCGCTACGATTGGGGACAGCATTGCCCGTCGATGCAGTCATCCTGGAGCTCCTAGCAACCCGGGACAAGAGTTGCAGGGGATGTCCCAACGCGTGCCGCATACCCTATTCCTATCGGCGCCATATTGCAAGCGCTCTTATTCATGGGTGGAGATGCTGCTTGACAGCCGCCAATGCCTGCACTATGAACTCTTGTTCACACGAGCGGTGCCCTTCCGCGGAGGTTTCATGAGCCTGTTGTTGAGGAGAGCGCAGCCTGCCGCCCTGATCGTGCCACTCGTTCTCTGTTTCTCCTTCGGTTTCTCGGCCCAGGCACTGAACGCGCAGGCCCTAAAGGTGCATGTGTCTTCCAAGGCGGGCGACCGCCTTACACGTAAGGCCGATCTGCGGTTTACCGACGCCAAGCCAACAGTCGGCGCAACGTTTCAAATCAACGACTCCGTAAAATACCAGAAGATGGACGGCTTCGGCGCTTCCCTCATGGAAGCCGGCATCATCACACTAAATACGCTCCCCGCCGACAAGCAGGAAGAGGTCCTTCGTTCGCTCTTTGACCCGAACTACGGGGCAGGCTTCACGGCGATGAAAACGCCTATCGCGGGGACGGACTTCCAGTCCGCCGGGCCGTGGTACACCTACGACGACACCCCGGGCGACATCGAAATGAAGAATTTCTCGGTCGAACGGGATTTCGGTCCCAATGGTGTCGGAACGTACATCCTGCGCGCGCGCAAGTACGGCGCTTTCGCGTTGCAGGCTCCCATGGACTATCCCCCCGACTGGATGCTCTACGACGTCAAGAAGCATCAGGATGTCGAGCCGAAATACTACCCGGCGCTCGCGAAATACTTTGTGCGCTACCTCAAGGAGTACAAAAAGCGCGGCATCACCATTGATTACTTGAGCCTATTCAATGAGCCGGAGTCGGTCTACACAAAAATCAAGTACCCCGAGATTCGAGTGCTTCTCCGCGACTTTGTGGGTCCGGCCGTCGTGAAATCCGGATTGCCCACAAAGATGATGCTCAGCGAAGCTCCGGAGCGTGCAGAAGCCTACAAGCGTTACCCCGTCGTTCTGGATGATCCTGCCGCCCGGAAGTTCGTCTCCGTTGTTGCGTACCATGGCTACGACTACAAGAACTTCGACAAAATTGCCCTGCTAAAGGCGAAATACCCCGATCTCCCGTTTTGGATGGACGAGTTTTGCTACGCCTACGAAGCCGGGATTCCGCCCACCAAGAAACTTCCGGTCTATGAGTTCGACGATGGCGATTATTGGGGCAACACCATCTTCAGTGATCTGGAGGCCGGAACTTCCGCCTGGCTCTATTGGAACGCCATCCTCGATGAGACCGGCGGACCCTGGGCCGTCTCCGTCGTTCACGGCAATCCGGATCCTAACGTCCAGCATCCGGTAGTGATCATCAATAAGGCGACGCACGAGGTCACCTACACTGGCACTTACTACTACTTGGCGCACTTTAGCAAATTCGTGCGCCCCGGCGCGGTACGCGTGCAAACGACCGGCAAGAGCCAAGGCGTGCGCGTAATAGCGTTTCAAACGCCAGAAGGTGGCTTCGTCGTGCAGCTCCTGAATAGCCTGAATTCTGATGGGGTGGTGAACCTCGTCTCCCGGGGACGCACTCTCGGGCTTACTTTGCCTGCGAGATCCATCACTACTGCAACGTGGTGATTGCGAATCGGCTCTGGCTGGAATCTGCCCGGGTCATCGTTCCCCGCCTGCAGCCGCCATTCGCCGGTAATTCCCCCGTTCTGGCCGAATCCTGAGTGCATACCCCTGGCTGGAACCCTATTCTCTCGGTGGGGCCAGGAACCGGCCCTCGGGAGGCAAACATGGCGGCACGGCAAACAACCCCTCGGAGCCTGACCTCGATTGCAGGCGCATTCCTCCTGGCCGTCGGATTCCTGATTCTCTTCTCGAACCTGGATGCGGCTGCGGCGCGGATAGCCTATGCCACCGGAAATACGGGAGGACACGTTCTGGAAACGCTGCCGGCGCTGGTTCTGGCCTTGCTGCATGGTCTGCAGGCCTACGTGTTCGACCACGCCGGGTTCTCGTCGGGCGTCCTGCAATTCTTGGTATCATTCTGGCCGCTGATCCTGATTCTGGCCGGGGCGCTTCTTCTGCGTGACGTCCTCGGGGGGCGGCTCCCGGCCTACAAGCCTGGAACTGGTTCTTCCAATGCGAAGGGCGCCGATGCGTAGCGAAAAACGGACCGTAGGGCCAAGGACCAACAGGAGAAGCTTGTGAGCGACGAAAACGATTTCGATGCCAAGAAATTCAGCGATACTCTCCACGAACAGGTCCACAGCGAGATTCATTCGAGCGTGAGCGAGAAAATGGACCCGGACGGAAAGCGCCGCAGCCCGATCGTGGTTGGCATTCACATGGGCCGCAGAGGCAGCAGTGGACTCTTTTGGGGCGCCTTTCTCGTTCTCGGCGGAGTCGCCCTCCTCCTCGACCACATGGGGTACGTCTCCGTCGACCGGCTCTGGCGCTTTTGGCCGTTGCTCCTGGTTTGCGCAGGCATTCCGAATGTAATGTCGCGCGAGCGACGCCTCTGAGGCATCTTGCTGATCACCGGAGGAGTGCTCTTTCAGCTCAATGAGCTGGGCCTCGCCCATTTTCGCTGGAACGACATCTGGCCGATCCTGTTGATCGCAACAGGCCTGATGCTGATGTGGGGCGCCATAGAGGCGCGGAGAAGGCCTTCGGCCCCTCTCCCCGGGGACGATCCGCGAACGACTCTGAATGAAGCGGCCATTTTCGGCGGTGTCGAACGCCGGGTCACCAGTCAGGACTTTCAAGGCGGGCACATCAGCGCTATCTTCGGCGGCGTCGAAATTGATATGACCGACGCCAACATGCAGGCGGATGAAGCCACGCTGGAAATCAACGCCATCTTCGGGGGCATCGAAATCCGCGTCCCGGAGACCTGGCAAGTCGCCTTTCGCGGGACTCCAATCTTTGGCGGCATCGCGGACAAGACACGCGTCGGGCGAACCACCGACCTCAGCGATCCCCGCCGCAAGGTATTGATCCTCACCGGCGCGGTCATCTTCGGGGGCGTCGAAATCAAGAATTGAGACGCCTCCATGAATCTCAACACTGCACTAAAAAGCCAGCACCGAATCTACAAAGTTGCCGCGCTGCCCATTGCCGCAGTCCTCGCGTTCGTTCTTCAGACCCCGGGCGGTCTGACGTGGTTGCAGGCCGGACTTCTCGGCTTTGGCCTGGCTTCGGTCGGCGAATTGATTTCCCTCCCGGCCTGGTACTCGTGCCGGATTTCCCCCATCGATCGCACGCCCCGCTGGCGGCTTCTCTCCACCCACATCGTTGCCGCACAAATCCTCAGTCTCCTGTGGGTGGGCCTTGGAAAGCTTCTTGCCCATGCCTTATCCTTCGTGCCCGCCCTGCAAGGAATTGAAACCCGTTTTGCCGAAAGAACTGCGATTGCCTATGGAGCAGGATGCGTGTTCTACCTGCTGGCCGTTTCGTTTCATTACGTTTCGCTAGCGCAAGAAGCTACGCGCGAGCTCGAGACGCGCGCGATGCAGACCAGCATCCAGGCGCGCGACGCGGAGCTGAAAGCGCTTAAAGCGCAGATTAATCCGCATTTCTTGTTCAACAGCCTGAATTCCATCAGCGCGCTGACGAGCATCGATCCCTCTCGGGCCCGCGACATGTGCGTGCTGCTCGGCGACTTTCTGCGTATGACTCTTGGTTTGGGCGAGAAAACTCTGGTTCGCTTCTCCGAGGAGCTGGAACTGCTGCAAAAATATCTGGCCATTGAAAAAGTCCGCTTTGGCGACCGGTTGAAGATGCACGAAAACATCCAGGAAGAATCCAAGGCCTGCTTATTGCCGCCCCTGCTGCTGCAGCCGCTTGTCGAAAACGCCGTGAAACACGGCATCGCCGGTCTGCCCGAAGGCGGCGACGTGCGCCTCAGCGCGGTGCGGCAAAATGGACGGCTGGCGATTGTCGTGGAAAATTCCTGGGATCCCGATGCGCCGCCTCGCCGCTCTGGCGGCCTGGGATTGAAAAATGTCCAACAACGGCTGGAAGCGCGCTACGGAAAAGAGGCGAACGTTCGTGTAAACACCGAAGGCGAAATGTTTCAAGTCAGTTTGTCCCTTCCCGCGGAAAGCGAGGAAAAGGCGTGAGCGCCTCGCGAGACAAACGCTGGAAAGCATTGATCGTGGATGATGAAGAACTCGCGCGCCACGTAATTCGGGAATTTCTGGAATTCCATGCGGAGATTGACATCGCCGCCGAATGCGCGAATGGCATGGAAGCCGTAAAGGCCGTCGCCGAGCACAAACCCAATTTGATTTTTCTCGACGTGCAGATGCCCAAACTGACGGGATTCGACGTCCTGGAATTGATCGGTACGGACGTTCCAGTCATCTTTGTCACCGCATACGACCAGTACGCCATGCGCGCCTTTGATGTGCACGCGGTGGACTATCTCTTGAAGCCCATTGGCCGCGAGCGTTTCGACGCGGCGGTCGAACGCGCGAAGACCCGGCTCGGAGAAAAAATGGCCACCCCTGCCGAGTTGTCCGCTGCGGCCCGGCCACCGCAACAGTTCCTTGAGCGCCTCGTCGTGAAAGACGGCACGAAGGTCACTTTAATTCCCGTTGGAAAGCTCGACTATGCCGAAGCGCAGGACGATTACGTCGCTCTCGCAACGCAGGGGAAAAAACATCTCAAACAGCAGACCATTGCGGGCCTAGAGGCCTGCCTCGACCCGGCCAACTTTGTTCGGATCCATCGCTCCTACATCGTGAATCTGGAGCGCGTGGTACGCATCGAGCCCTACGCCAAGGAGAGTCGGATCGCGATTCTCGCGGATGGAGCGCGACTTCCTGTCAGCCGCGCCGGCTATGCGCGGCTCAAGGCGCTCCTCGACGAGCGGCAGTAAGAAATCTCTTTTGGGAAATTTGCCCCGAAAGGCCGGCACCGATCGATCATCCGTTAAGCCGCCGGACCCAGATCCGGCTGGTGGCAGGCTTCCCTAGATGCAGCGTCTTGCCGCCCGCGCGGAGCGTCATCGTCTCATCGTACTCACGATTCAGCACTTCAACGGTCGTGGACGGGCGCAGGCGCAGCCCTTCCAGAAACTCCAGAAACTGTGCATCCTTCTCATAGACGCAGACAATTTCGGCCGCATCCTTAGCGCGCAAGTCCGCGAGCATCATAGCGCCTTGCTTCCGGAGCTTTGCGACTCCCCCGCGCATGGGCACGCCATGCGGACAGCTCTTCTTGCCGCCGAAACGCTTCAGCAACAATGCTTCGACTTCGGGCGAGATGGCGTGCTCCAGGCGCTCCGCCTCATCGTGCGCCTTCGACCAGGAGAGGCCGATTACATCGGTCAAAAGCACTTCTGCCAATTGATGCCGCAAGGCAAGATGCTCGGCCCGTTTGCGGCCCTTTTGCGTGAGGTTAATCCGCCCGCTGCGCTCCACTCGCACGTGGCCGTCGCGCGTCATGCGTTTCAGCGCGGCCGTCACCGCCGGTGGAGTCACGTGCAATTCCTCCGCGAGGCGCGCGCTGATCGGTGTCTGGTCCTCTTCCAGCATTTCCCAGATCGCTTTCAGATAGTCTTCTTGCGATACGCTGGTTTTATCCCGCCTCAATGGAACTCCTATATTTCCGTCGCGCGATGTTCCCGCTTGTCCCGCAGCCCTTTGGCAAGCTGTGCAATCCGCCGCTGAATTCCCTCAAGAACTCTTTGGTACGTCTCTGGATCCGCTTCGTAAGGATCCTGCACAATCCAGTCTTCGACCTTCTCCTGATTCGAAAAGATTTCCCCCCAGCGCCTACCGGTCATGTTGATGATGATGTCAGCACTGTCGCATGCGTCTTGAGTTGTCTTGGCCGAGGTCAAGCCATCCGCCGAGTAGCCATTCATCGTCAGAGTTCGCTTCGTCAAGTCAGGAATAAATCCGAGCGGGCTTACTCCCGCGCTGGAAGCGTCGATTACATCGGCAGCGTCGTAGCGTGCGATCGCTTCTGCCATCGGACTCCGGCAAGCATTCCCGATGCAAACGAACAGCACCTTCGTGCGGCCGGGCCTTCGAACCGAAGGGTTGGTATTCTTTGTATCTTGCACGGCTAAGGCTTCACGCTACCCAGCTCTTGGGGTATTCCCGCAGACGCGAGCTGGAGAAAATGCTCGTGAACCGTCGCATCGTCGGTCAATTCGGGATGGAACGTAGCCGCCATGATCTTTCCGCATTGTACCAGTGCGGGCTTTCCGGCGTATTCTGCGAGAACTTCAACGCCCGGCCCGGCACGCTGGATGATCGGCCCGCGAATGAAGACCATCTCCAGCAGACCTTTTTTCAGTCTCGTTGGTCCGCTCACCACGTCGCTGGCCACTTGCCGTCCATACGCGTTCCTCAGCACGGTCATGTCGAGCAGCTTCAGCGAATCCTGCTTCGGATTCTTGACTTCCGTGGCGAGCAGAATGGCGCCGGCGCAGGTCCCGAAGATGGCGCCGCCCTGCTCTGCGAATTTCAAGATGGCTTCGTGCAGGCCTTCTTCCTGCAGGAATTGCAGCTGTGTCGTGCTTTCTCCACCGGGAAGGATTAGTCCATCGCATCCGTCGAGATCGGCGGGCGTGCGCACCTCGGCTGTTTCCACGCCGAGTTGTTCCAGCATCGCCGCGTGCGCCTCAAAATCTCCTTGCACTGCTAAAATTCCAATCTTCACTTCATTCACTCCACATGTTCCTTATAGGGGCGCAGCATGCTGCGCCCTTATGCCGCCGGATGATAATTCTTGGAGTTGATTACCAACCGCGCGTCGACAGCATATCCTTCTCTTCCATCTGGCGCACATCCAGCCCCTTCATCGCTTCCCCCAGCTCTTCGTGAGCTTCGAGAACAATCTTCGGATCTTCGAAATGCGTCGTGGCCTTCACGACGGCCTTTGCGCGCGTTTCCGGATCGCTCGATTTGAAAATGCCGGAACCGACGAAAACGGCTTCCGCGCCCAGCTTCCGGACGAGCGCCGCATCGGCCGGAGTCGCAATGCCGCCCGCCGAGAAATTCGGCACCGGAAGCTTCCCGGTCTTTGCAATTTGGCGAATCAGTTCGAGCGGCGCGCCCAGTTCCTTGGCTTCGCGCATCAGCTCGTCGTCACGCATCGTCGTCAACTTCTTCATCTGGCTCACGATGGTCCGCATGTGCCGCACCGCTTCCACCACATTGCCGGAACCCGCTTCGCCCTTGGTTCGAATCATTGCCGCGCCTTCCGCGATGCGGCGCAGCGCTTCGCCAAGATTCCTCGCTCCGCAGACGAACGGCACGCGATAATCGTGCTTCCAGATGTGGTTCTCTTCGTCGGCCGGAGTCAGCACTTCGCTCTCATCGATAAAATCCACCTCGAGCGCCTGCAGCACATCCGCTTCTACAAAATGCCCGATGCGCACCTTGGCCATCACCGGGATCGTCACCGTCGCCATGATTTCGCGGATCACCTTGATTGATGCCATGCGCGCCACGCCGCCTTCCTTGCGGATGTCCGAAGGCACGCGCTCCAGCGCCATCACCGCGCAAGCGCCCGCCTTTTCAGCGATCTTCGCCTGTTCCGCGTTGGTGACGTCCATGATGACGCCGCCCTTCAGCATTTCGGCCAGGCCCACTTTCACGCGCCATTCATTCGAACCCTTGCTCTCGTTGCCGCTGCCGTTCACTTTTTTCGCGTCCATCTCGCTTCTCCTCTCGACCCTTGAATTTCCAGGCGGTTGCCGCTCCGCCAAATCCTTTCACCGCGGCGCAATCACCACAAATCGTGCTCGCCCTCTTGCCAGAATTTCACCGGCCTCATTGCGAATCTCGCCGGCCATGAACAGGTTTCTTCCCTTCTGTTCGGTCTCGCGTCCTTCAACCACAATTTCCTTCTCCACGCTTATTGGCTTCAGGTATTCGACCGTCAATTCCGCCGTCACCGCCCGCGCTTCGCGAAAGCGGCAGACTTTGCCCATGGCTTCATCGAGCAACGTCGCAATGATTCCACCATGCGCGAATCCTCCGCCTCCCTGATACCGTTCGCTCAGAACAAACCGTCCCACAATTTTGCGATTCGTATTGTCCTGTTCGAAAGTGAGCTTCATCCCGCCCGGATTGTCCCCGCCGCAGCCGAAACACTTATTCGCCGGGTTCGGCTCCAGCCGGACAATGTCGGTCAAGATTTCCCTCGTCTCTTCAAACTAATGCAACTCTGCTGCGCTCCGCCCGTCGCACGCCGCGTTGCCGCTTGCGCATCTCGATCTTCAGCAGTTCCGCGAGCGTAGCCACGCCCCGCGCGATCTGCTTTTCGTCCAGGCTCGCAAACCCCAGCCGCAACGTGTTCGGTAGCGGGCTTTGCACGTAGAAGTAGCGCCCCGGCGCAAACAGCACGCCGCGTTCTTTCGCATGAATCAGCAGCTCGCTGGCGTCGAACCCCAGAGGGAGCTCCAGCCACAAGCACATGCCGCCTTCCGGCCGCATCCACCGCGTGCCTTCCGGCATATTCTTGCGCAGCGCCTCATCCAACGCCGCCAGCCGCGAAGTGTAGACTTTGCGCATTTTCGCCAGGTGCTTGCTGAAGAGCCCGCGCCGCAAAAATTCCGCCAGTGTCGCTTGCGCGAGTTGATCCGTATGGAGGTCCGTCGTTTGCTTCACGATGCGCAACCGCTCAATGGCCGCGGCAGGCGCGACGATCCACCCGACGCGCAATCCCGGAAATGCCACCTTCGCGAAGCTGTCAATGTGGATGACGATGTTCGAACGGTCGAGCTGCTTCAGCGAGGGAATTCGCTCTTCCCGCGCATTCAGCCGCGCATAAATATGATCTTCCACGACTGGAACCTGGTGACGTCCGGCCAATTCCAACAGCTTGCGCCTTGAAGCCAGCGGCATCGATATTCCAGTTGGGTTTTGAAAATCCGGCGTCAACAGGATCAGCTTCACGCGATTCGCTGCTAGCGTCGCCTCCAAGGCTTCCAAATCGAGCCCGAGCGGAACTCCTGGCTCCGCATGCGTCCTCATCGGAACGCTCAGGCACCTGGCGCGCGCTCCGTGGAAAATCGCTACCGCTCCTGGATACGTCGGGTTTTCCATGATCACGGAATCGCCCGGCCGCACAAACGCTTTACTGATCAAATCGAAAGCCTGCTGGCACCCATCGGTGATCAGCAAATTTTCATCTTTCGCCACGATCCCGTCGCGATGCAGCATCTCGAGCAGCGCTTCTTTTAAGGGCGGGTAGCCATCCGACGGCCCAAGGTTCAACACTTCCGCGGCTTCTCGGCGCAGCACCGCGTTCACGCACATCTGCAATTCTTCAATCGGAAAAAATTCCTCCGCCGGACGCGCCATCACAAACGAAAGCGCATCCACCGGTGCGCTGGCCGTAAGCCGGCTCAGCACCTCTTCCCCGCGCTCATCCGCAAACAGCAGCTCCCACCGGACGCCTTCGTTGCCATTCAGTACCGGCGGCGCCGGCGGCGAAATTTTCAATCCATTGCCGTTTCCCTTGATAAACGTCCCGCGGCCGACGTGCCCCTGAATCAGCCCTTCCGATTCAAGCTCCGCGTAGGCGTTCGCCACCGTCGTGCGGTGAACGCCAAGCATCGTGGCGAGCTCGCGGCTCGCCGGTATGCGGTCGCCCGGACGCAAATCGCCCGCATGCACAAGCGCGCGCAACTGATCCCGAAGCTGGACGTAAAGTGGAACGTGACTCTGTGGCTGGAGATGGAGTGGCAACATTGTCTCTCACCCTCGGCCAATTCTACCAGATATTGGCCTGCTACAAGAGCCAATTTGTCTTTCGCCGGAAACGACTCATTCCGCCATTTCGCTGGTCACCGGCTCGCGGGCTTGTATCCCAATCGGCCATTGGTTTCGCCGGACTCCAGCTCCCGAATGCACAGTTTCGTCAGGTCGCCGGGATCGCACTGATAAATCTGCTTCATCGGCAGGTCCTCGTCACCTACCTCGTATTCCCCGGACGCCATGTCTTCCGCATCATCCGTCGAAGATGTCGCCACCGGGCTTCCTTTCTGCACTCGCACCCGGAACTCCCCCGAAGCCGCCTCATAATTCGCATAGCTGAAGCAGTGACCAATGCAGGCGCGCTCCACCGCATGGCCCACAAATGCTATCCGCGAGCCCGGCGGCGCCCACACCGTCGCAATGACGCGCGTCCCAGGCGGCAGATTGCTCACTAACTGTTCTGCGTTGGCCTCCAGCCGGTTGATCCATCCCGTGTCCTGATAGAGAAACGCAAAAAAGACAATCGCGCACGCGGTGAATCCGGCTAGATGCCACTTCCGCGGCCTAAGCAATCCCAAGATGCACAATCCAAAGATCGCCGAGATCGTCGTAAGCCGCGACCCAAGCAGCCCAATCCATCCCCCATCCGTCGACGGCCGCAAATTCTCAGGCAGCAGCGCTGTCGCGCAAAATGCCACCGCGTACAACTCGAACGGCAGTACGAAACTGCTCCATCTCGAACCGTCATGTCTCCCCGCATATAGATCCACGGCCACGCAGAAAAGCCCAAACAAGAAAGCTGCCCCCGCGAGATAGAAGTAGCGCTGCCCGTAGAACGCTAATTGATCCGCCCCGTTGTAGAAATAAAACGGTCCACGATCCCAATCGACCAAATATTTGGCCGCGTGTCGCACCATGAACCAGTACACGCCGAGAAGCCCGCTCGCCGCCGCCGCTGCTGGCAGGAACTTCCACCAGCCCGGCAGCCACGCGCGGACCTTGACGTAAGCGAGAGTGCCGATCAGCCACACAAACCCAATCGGGTGCGCGAGCAGTACGAACGGCAGAAGCACCGCGCCATAAACCCATTCCCTTCCCCGCGCTCCCCAAAACAGAGCAAGGCTGAAACAAGCCAATCCCAGCGACAAATAGTAGTTCATGAAA
The DNA here is from genome assembly GCA_003224055.1 of Acidobacteriota bacterium. Classification (GTDB taxonomy): domain Bacteria; phylum Acidobacteriota; class Terriglobia; order Acidiferrales; family UBA7541; genus Acidiferrum. The sequence continues at coordinate 28,567 of QHYE01000042.1, forward strand.
CCCATGTTGAAGGAATATCCATACGTCAGCATCGCGATGCACGGCGCTAGAAACCACGGCGCGCGCTCCGTCACCGCGGCCACGAACGCAAAAACGCCCCAGAAGAAAATCAACACGCAGGCATAAACCGCAATTTTCTCCGCGACGGGAAACCCAAAAACCTTTCCGAGGTGCAGCAGCGTGATATCGAATAGAACGTTGTTCCAGCGGCTCACCAGATAGAGCCCCGGCGCTTGCCCCTTTTCAATGAGTTGCGCAAGCCACGCGTTGTACACATGACTCGCCAGATCACCCGCCTCAATCCGCCGGTGCCAGAAGCAAGGCCCAGCCAGCAGCGTCGAAACAAGCAAAACCCGCAGTTTGAACTGCCGCAGAAACCTCACCACCTCAGATAGCTTCGTATTGTCAGTCGCCATGCCCTTCCAGCGTTCAGGATTTGCTCCGTCAAATTCGTTCTGCCGATTCTACTATTGACCTCCCGCCACCCCGGCCGGGATTCGGTGATACCATCCGCTTGCTAAGTGGCATAGGAGGCACCGTGCACGCGAGATCGACCCTGCTCTTATCCTTTCATCGAAGAGGCATGGATATACCACGCCGCATGCTCCGAGGAGCGCTGCTCCTTATCGCGGGCTTGCCCCCTGCTGGCCTCGCGTCCGCACAAAGCCAAAACGCCGCGCCGGCCGCAAAATGTCCGCCCGCGGCGCGTATCGATTCCGCGAAGGACACCTACGGCAGCACGGTCGTTGCCGATCCTTATCGCTGGCTCGAAGATCAAGACAGACCGGAGACTCGCGCCTGGATCTCCGCCGAACAATCGTGCGCCGAGGCCTCGCTTTCCAAACTCCCCGGCCGCGTCCAGCTCGCGGCTCGCCTCGCGCAACTCCTCCACACGGATTCTTTTGAAGCACCCGTGGAGCGCGGCGGCCGCTATTTTTTCCGCAAACGGACCGGCAGCCAGGACCTTTTCCAGCTCTACGTCCGCCGCGCCGCGAACGGCCTCGATGAGCTGCTCATCGATCCTCTTCCCTGGACCCCAGACCATTCCGCCAGCGTGACCCTTAAAAACGTCAGCCGCGACGGCAAATTTGTTTTCTATGGCCGACGCGATGGCGGCCGCGACGAGATTACGCCCCGCGTCCTCGACGTCGATGCAAAGACGACTCTTCCCGATGCCTTTCCTGCGGCGCGATACTTTGACATGGAGCCCACGCCGGATAACAAAGCCGTCTACTATTCGCGCGTGACTCCCGATGGACCGCGCGCTTTCTTTCATCGTATGGGCGCCGATCCCTCCAAAGATCCCATAATCTTCGGCAAGGATCTCGGTAATGACAAAATTCTAGGACTGCAATTGTCGGAGGACGGCGCCTATCTTGTCTACTTAATCATCTATGGCTCCGGTTCAGAGCAGTCAGAAATTCATGTTCAAAACGTCAAAGAGAATGGTCCGGTAGTGGCCGCCATCAGCGATGAAAAAGCCCTCTTCTTCCCTACCTTCGCTGGCGACCGTCTACTCATACTCACCAACTCGAAAGCTCCCCAGTGGCGTGTTCTTTCCACCAGCCTCGCAACGCCTACGCGCGAACACTGGCGCGAAGTGGTCCCGGAGACCAATATCCATCTCGAGTCGATCGCCGCTTCCGGCGGAAAACTCATCGGGCAGTACACTCATAACGCCGCATCCGAGCTGAAAGTTTTCGATGCGAATGGCAGATTGGAATCCTCGATCGCCCTGCCCGCGCTCGGCTCTGTCGGCGCCACAGTAGGACGCTGGGAGAGCCCCGAGCTCTTTTTCTCGTTTGAATCCTACAACTACGCGCCCGCCATTTTCCGTTACGATGTCAAACAGTCCAAATCCCAGGTCTGGGCCCGGAACAATGTCCCGTTGGATTCTTCCGCTTTCGAAGCCGAGCAAGTCTGGTATCTGTCCAAAGACAA
>QHYE01000043.1 GCA_003224055.1 Acidobacteriota bacterium
TAGCCCCGCGCTGCAATACGCGTTACCCATCGCTTACTTTGACGCACTCAGTCTTCCTCGACTCTTCGATGGCCTGGCGTAACCCCCTGAACCGCCGTACGCGGACCCGCATCTACGGTGGTGTGGCAGGGGCGGACGGGTGACCGTCCCCCCTATGCCGTTTTTAGGTGCGGCAGTTCACAGAGACCCTCAGGCGCACCTTGGCTGTAATAGAGATTCGCAACTTTGAATAATGTGGTGTGATCTAACAAGACTAGCTCCCATGAGTGTATGATTTGGAGCGTTTGAGTCGGTGGAGGGTTGGCCTTTTCGTGAAATGGATTGAGTTTATTTCCCTGACCGATAGCAATTCCCAACAACAGTTCTGGTTCTTAGAAGCGGAGGAAGCTTCATGATCGTCGGAGTTCCGCGCGAGAGTTTTCCCGGAGAGCGGCGCGTGGCGCTGGTGCCGGCAGTCATCCCGAATCTGACGAAAGCCGGTTTGCAGGTTGTGGTAGAAGCTGGCACCGGATTCGCGGCGGGCTATCCGGATGCCGACTATGCGGCCAAGGGCGCGAAAATTGTTGCGAGCCGCGCCGAAGTGTTCGGCGCGGCCGATATCGTGGTACAGGTCCTTTGTTATGGATCCAATGACAAAACCGGCAAGGAGGATGTGCCGCTCTACCAGCGCGGCCAGGTGCTGATCGGGTTCTTGCGGCCGCTAGGATCCATCGAAACCATCCAGGAGATTGCCTCCAAGGGAGTGATTTCTTTTTCCGTGGAATTGATGCCGCGCACGACGCGAGCACAAAGCATGGATGTGCTTTCCTCGATGGCGACCATCTGCGGATACAAAGCAGTGGTGCTTGCCGCGGATACTTCGCCGCGAATCTTTCCGATGCTCACGACGGCCGCTGGGACGATTACTCCGGGCCGCGTGCTGGTGATTGGCGCAGGCGTGGCGGGTTTGCAGGCCATCGCCACGGCGCGCCGGTTGGGAGCAGTTGCTTCAGCGTACGATTTGCGGCCTGCCGCGAAAGAGCAGGTGCAAAGCCTCGGTGGACGATTCGTCGAGCTCCCCATCGAAGCCAAAGATGCCGAGGACGCGCGCGGATATGCGCGGGCGCAGGACGAGACATTTTATAAACGCCAGCGCGAGCTGCTGGGAAAAGTCGTTGCGGAGAGCGACGTGGTAATCAGCGCCGCGGTCATTCCCGGAAAAAGACCGCCGATTCTCGTTACGAAAGAGATGGTGGCAAGCATGGCCCCGGGCTCCGTCATTGTGGATTTGGCCGGCGAGCGCGGCGGGAATTGCGAGCTTACGCGTCCCGGAGAAATCGCCGTGGAGTATGGCGTGACGATTATCGGGTGGTTCAATTTGGCCAGCACTGTGCCCTATCACGCCAGCCAGATGTACGCGCGGAACATCACCGCCTTTCTTCTCCACCTTGTGAAGGATGGGAAACTCCAGCTCGATTGGGAGGATGAGATTGTGCGCGAAACGCTGATGACGCGCGGCGGGGAAGTGGTCAACCCGCGCGTCAGAGAGTTTTTCTCCCTGCCAGCCCTGCCGGCTGCGCCAAAGGAGCTGGCAAAAACATGAAGATGGATCTGCTCACCAGCCTTTACGTTTTCATGCTGGCCGCTTTCATCGGCTTTGAAGTGATACGCCGCGTCTCGCCGCTGCTGCACACTCCGCTGATGTCCCTCACGAACGCGCTCGACGCCATCGCCGTCGTCGGTGCGATTCTCCTTGCCGGTGAATACCATGCACATGGGGCGACGCTCGCAAAGGTTCTTGGAACCATTGCGATTGTTGCGGCCACCAGCAATATCGTCGGCGGTTTCCTGATTACCGACCGCATGCTGAAAATGTTCAAGGCCAGCGGGCCGAAGAAACCATGACCAACCTGCCCGGCATGGAATACATCATCGAAATTACATATCTGATCGCCACCGCGCTTTTCATTCTGTCGCTCAAGTGGCTGAGCTCGCCGACTACCGCGCGCCGCGGTGTCTTTGCCGGCGAGCTGGGCATGTTGCTGGCTATTGTCGGGACTCTGCTGCACCACGGCATACTGGAATACAAATGGATTTTCATCGCGCTCGTGCTCGGGACGATCATCGGCGTGCCGCTCGGCAAAGTGGCCATGACTGCGGTGCCGCAGCGGACGGCCCTGAGCCACGCCTTCGGCGCGTTGTGCGTGACGCTGGTCGGCACAGCGGAGTTTTATCTGCGCACACCCAATGTGCCTCGCTTCATGATGGGTGTGCTTTCGATGGAAGTAATTCTCGGCTCGCTGACGTTCACCGGAAGTTTAATGGCCGCGGGAAAACTCCAGGAAATCCTGCCGCAGCGGCCGATTACGTACAAAGGGCAAAACTTCGTCAACCTCGGATTGCTGGCTGTGGCCATCATTGTGGCCGGTATGCTGGTGGCGCATCCGGAGAAGACTCAGCTCTTTCCGTTGATTGTCGGCATCCCCCTCTTGTTCGGCGTGATGATGATCGTCCCCATCGGCGGCGCGGACATGCCCACGGTGATTTCTCTCTTGAATTCCTACGCAGGACTCTCAGCGGCGGCGATGGGCTTCGTCCTGGACAGCAAATTATTAATCATCGCCGGCGCACTCGACGGCGCATCCGGTCTCATTCTTTCCGTGAATATGTCGAAAGCGATGAACCGCTCATTTTCAAACGTGCTCTTCGGCGCGTTTGGGCAGGAGCAGGCGTCTGCCACTGGAGTGCAGGAAGCGCGGCCGGTGCGCAGCGCGACTCCGGAGGAAGCGGCCGCGATTCTTGCCGCGGCAAATAAAGTCGTCATTGTTCCCGGCTACGGAATGGCAGTGGCCCAGGCCCAGCACAAAGTGCGCGAACTCTATGATGCGCTGACGAAGCGCGGCGTGGACGTGAAATTCGGCATTCATCCGGTCGCGGGGCGCATGCCTGGCCACATGAACGTCTTGCTCGCCGAAGCAGATATTCCCTATGACAAGCTGCTGGATATGGACGAGATCAACGGTGAATTTCCGCAGGCGGACGTCGCTCTTGTGATTGGCGCGAACGACGTGACCAATCCCGCGGCGCGCACGGACCCAAACAGCCCGATCTATGGCATGCCCATTTTGGATGTAGACAAGGCGCGCACCGTCATGGTGATCAAGCGCAGCATGGCGGCCGGATTTGCAGGGATCGACAATCCACTCTACTACCTCGACAAGACGCTCATGCTCTTTGGAGACGCGAAATCCTTCGTAGGCTCGATCGTGCGCGAGCTCGGCGGCGGCAACGAATAGGCTGGCCTCGCCGCGAATCGATCAAAACTCCCCAAGGCTTTCCTTCAGCGATAAGACACGCGAACAATTGTGCGCATACTTTTATTCGTAGCGCAGAGCCACTATGGGATCGACGCGCGTTGCTCGCCGCGCGGGAATCAAGCACGCCACCACCGCCACGACGAGAAGAAGCACAGCCACGCTCAAGAACGTAACCCAGTCGCCGGGCGTGACGCCGAACAGCAAACTGGACAAGAACCGCGTAAGCGCCAGCGCAGCGACAATGCCGATGGCCACGCCGGCGAACGTAGCAACAATCCCCTGACGAAGCACCATTCTCAGGATGTCACGGCGTTGTGCCCCAAGCGCCACGCGAATGCCGATCTCGCGTGTGCGCTGAAGAACCATGTGTGAGATCAGCCCGTACAATCCCACGACCGCCAGGATCAAAGCCAGCGCGGCAAAACTCCCAATCACGTAGGAAGGGTACCGCCGCAGAAAAACGGACGGGGATTGATTGGCGATCTGTTCCAGCGATTGCGGCTGGATCATCGGGAGTTGCGGATCCATCTCATGCAATGCCGCCCGCGCGGTTCCGACAAACGCCGCGGGTTCCCCTGCCGTACGCACCAGGTAACTCAAGTAGGTGGAAGGCCCCTGATCGTTGGCCGTGTAAACGATAGCCGGTGCAGGCGCGGCGATATCGATGGAAGCGGTATCCCCGGCTACGCCGACGATCCGAAGAAATGGATTCTGCGCGCTGTACGTAAAACGAATCCGTTTGCCAATGGGATTTTCTCCAGACAAGTAGGCTTTAACGAAGCCGCGGCTCACGACTACGATGCCTGGAGCATCCTGCTTATCGCTTGCATTGAAGAAACGGCCCTCGACAAGTGGAATTTTCAAAGAGGAAAAATAGCCCGTACTTACCGTGATGATTTGGCATTCGTCTTCCTGCCCCAGGGCTGTGGTGCGGCCCTCGACCACAAATCGAATCGTGCCGCTCCCGCCGCTCTCGGGAATGCCCGAAGTCTGCCCCACGTCAATCACGCCCGGCAAAGAACGTAGGCGCTGCGTGAATTCGTGATCGAGGCGGACCGCGGCCGCGCTGTAGTAGGGAGGAGTCTTGTCGCTCGGATAAGCAGAATCCGGCAAATTGACCGAGAAGGCCAGCACGTTGTGAAGATTGAAACCCGGATCTTGCCGAAGCAGCGCATGGAGGCTCCGAAGCAGAAGTCCGGCACTGACCAGTAGCACGAGAGAAATCGATATTTCGGCAATAACCAGTGCGTTGCGCAGACGAGCCTGGCCTCCGCTTGTTCCGCTTCGCGATTCATCTTTCAACACATCGTTCAAGGACGTCCGCGAAGCGTGCAGGCCGGGCGCCAACCCAAAAAGTATTCCGGTGAGCACGGTGACACCGCAAAGAAAGAGCAGCACGGGAAGGTTGATCCCTGCGTTACGCAGGTAGGGCGTACCCCGCAACAGAGTTTCCGGAATGGCCGCGATCAGCAAATCGACGCCCCATTGGGCGCCGACCAGTCCAACGGCGGCGCCGGCGAACGAGAGCAGCAAGCTTTCGGTCAGCAATTGCGTGAGCAAGCTTCCTCGGCTCGCCCCCAGCGCCGATCGCACGGCAAATTCCTTGCGCCGCCCGATCGAACGCGTCATCACCAGGTTGGCAACGTTGGCGCAGGTAATCAGCAGCACAAATCCTACGGCTCCCAGAAGAATAAGCAGAATGGGCCGGACCTTGCCCACGACCTGTTCATTGAGGCTCTCCATCACAAAATAGACCGAGCTGTTTTCTTTCGGATATTCGCGTGAGAGTCGCGTGCTGATGCTCTGCAGTTCCGCGCGAGCCTGGTCGGGAGTGACGCCCTGCGCGAGCCGCCCGAAAACACTGAGCCAGTGGAGACTGCGGCGCGTTATCGGATCACCCGTCTGATGGATGGGCACCCAAACCGGCGCGGAGCGGGCGGGCGCAAACTCAAAGTCGCGAGGAAGTACGCCCACGATGGTGGCCGGCTTGCCGTCGATACGGATGATGCGCCCAATGACGTTCGGATCAGCGCCAAATTCGGTGCGCCAGAAGCCATCGGTGAGAATGGTGACATGCGGGCCATCGGACCGCATTTCATCCTCGAGGAAGTCGCGTCCGAGGGCGGGTTTAACGCCGAGCGTCGAGAAGAAACTGGGTGTCACCTGCGCGGCGAAAGTGTTCTTCGGTTCCCCGGCAGCTGCTATCGTGAACGCGTCGCCACAGTAAGCCGCGAAGGATTGAATGCTTTTGGCCGCGTGCTTCCAATCCAGGTAGTCTGGATAGGATACTTGGGCGCCGGTCGTGGCGTAGTCCGCTTGCGTGCGCGACTCGCCCAGGTGGAAGAGCTTGCCGGGTTCGCGATACGGCAGCGGTCGCAACAGCGCCGAATACACCACCGAGAAAATCGCCGTATTCGCCCCGATTCCCAGCGCCAGCGTTAGCACGACCACCACGGCAAAACCGGGGCTGTTCGAGAACGCGCGGATGGCATAGCGCAGGTTTTGTGTCAGCGTGGCCATCAGCAGACCTCCGAATGCAATCAGACTGCATGGGCAAGTCGTCGGCCATCTTTCGCCGATTGTATCGCTGAACACAAAAGACTTAGCAGCCGCGAAAACGCGCGGTGGAGGAGACTTGTGCCCGCTAATGGGATAGAGAGTGCGGATTCGGACAGCCGCCGGCGCAGCTCCGTCAACCGCTTGCCTCCGCTATTTGGCGTCGTGGAAGATGATCCCCAGGGTGTAGCGCGTGCCGCGGTGCACCCGGCTGACACCGTGCCGCAGGTTGACGCGGTAGTAGCCGCGCGAACCTTTCACCGGCCGATAGCGCGTCGTAAAAAGGATCGCCTGTCCGCAATCGGCAAGAACCACTTGCGGCCGGGACTGCGCTCGCGGCTGCTGCTCAACCAGAATAAATTCTCCGCCCTCCCAATCGCGCCCCTGTTGCCCCAGCAGGAAAACCATCTGCAGCGGAAAGCTGACTTCGCCGTAGAGATCCTGATGCAAACAGTTGTATCCGCCAGCCTCGTAGTGGAGCATCAGCGGCGTGGGCTTCGTCTGCCCGGCTTCGTGGCAGAGCTTCAGGAACGCTGCATGATCGCGCGGATATCGAGGAGTGTCTTCACCGAGGGTTTCCGCCCAGTGATTCGCGACCTTCGCGAGATGCGGATACGCGCTGGTCCGGAGTTCAGCGACTATTTCCGGAAGCGGATTCGCGAAATATTTGTAATCGCCGATTCCAAATCGATACCGCTCCATGACCACCTGGCTGCGAAAATTGCTTTCATCGCCGTAAAGCGCCACCAGTGCGGCACATTCGGCCGGCGATAGCATCGGAGCCGTCACCGCGTAGCCGCGCTCCGAAAGCGATTCCGCCGCCCCTTTCCAATCCAGCGTATCGATCCTTTGGGTGATGGATGGAATCTCGGATTTTTTCCGGGCTGCTTCTGGCATGGTGCCTCTCTCCGCAATCGGTCTGCGCGCAATCAGAAATATGAATCCAAACGCGCCAACAATTCTATCCGCTCTGCGCCGTCAAATTCTTGCTATAGTGAAGCTATTCTCAGAGTTTGGGAGGCTCGCATGAGTGAGTTCGAAGCGCCCGCAAATGGTTCGCGCAGATCGTTTCTCCAGTTGTCGGCCGCTGCCGCCGCGGCGATGGCCTTTCGTATCGCCACCGAGCCATCTCTCGCTGCCGCGGAGCGCAAGCCCGTTCCTCCCGGAGCTGTCGTCATCGATGCGAACGAAAATCCGCTCGGCCCCTGCGATGCCGCGAGGAAGGCCATCGCAGACATCACCCCGCAAGGGGGCCGCTATTCCTCCTGGCTGACCGAAGATCTCGTGAAAGCGTTTACCGAAGCGCAGGGCCTGAAACCGGAATACCTGCGCGTGTTTCCCGGTTCGAGCGAGCCGTTGCATTTTTCCGTGCTGGCGTTCACCTCGCCGGCAAAGAGTTACGTCACAGCGGATCCCGGCTACGAAGCCGGAATGCGTGCGGCGAAATTTTCCGGCGCCCGCATCGCCAAAGCGCCGCTCACGAAAACCTACTCGCACGACATCAAGGCCATGCTCGCGGTTGGGCCGGACGCGGGCCTGTTCTACGTCTGCACGCCAAACAATCCGACCGGAACAATGACGTCACATTTCGACATCGAGCGCCTCTTGGCCGAAAAACCAAAAGGCTCGGTCGTTCTGGTGGACGAGGCTTACATCCATTTTTCCGATGGCATTTCCGCACTGGACTTGGTCAAAGCGGACCGGGACGTCATTGTGCTGCGTACTTTTTCGAAGATTTACGGAATGGCAGGCCTGCGCTGCGGCATGGCCATCGCTCGTCCCGATCTATTGGCAAAGCTGGAAAGCTACGGTGGCTGGGGCGCGATGCCCATCACCGCCGTCGCTGCCGCAACCGCCAGCCTGAAACATGAGCATCTCGTTGAGGAGCGCAAACAGTTGAACGCCGCCATCCGCCAGAAAACTTTCGAATGGCTCGACCGTCAGGGCTATTCCTACGTCCCCTCCGAGTCCAACTGTTTCATGCTCGACACCAGGCGCCCCGCAAAAGAAGTGATCGACGCCATGGCCGCCCGCAATGTGTTCATCGGACGCATCTGGCCCGTCTGGCCAACCTACACCCGCATCACTGTTGGCACGCAGGGCGAGATGGAAGCATTCCAGTCCGCGTTCCAAGCCGTAATGAAAAACGCGAAGACCGTGAGCTACGCGCCTTCGTTGAAGAAGCGCCCCTCCTATCCCGACGGCCAGTCCTGGCCCAGCGCTCTTTCTTAACCTGCACATAACTTTGGCAGAATCCGACATTATTCGTGGCGCATATTCAGGTTTTGCTCTGCCAGCTCGCCAGGAATTAGTTCTGCTTATTGGCGTGAGAGTGAATTTCGCATATAGTTTGAGACATGGCACACGGAATGTGCTTGCGGTTCGGGATCCTGCTCCTGCTTGGAACTCTTTGTTCGTTTTGCCAGGGCTACGCTCAATCCAAATGGTGCGTTGACGCCGCTCTTCCATCGCCCGTCCCTGTTCAGAAAACGAAAATCACAATAATCGGCGTTGAATTCGAGGGCGAAACTCCACTCTCCGACGCCCTCCGAGCACAGCTCGTTGAAGACATCGAGCACTCAGAGCTTTGGGTCACTCCGGAAGCGCCCGATTCAAGCTGGGTCAGCCAGGCCCTCAATCCACTGAGGGAAGCGATCCGCTCGCAGGGCTATTTCAAAACAAACGTGGAGGGAAAGCCCTATCTTATCCGCGCGGAGGCCAAGGAGAGGCTTTATGTCCTCAGGGTGACGATAGATCGCGGACCGCAATACAGGTTTGGGAATCTGCGGTTCGCGAGCGCCTCTAAGATCCCGCTAGTGATTATTGACGCCTCACTCAGACAGCAAATCCACCTGCACGAAGGCGATCTGTTCGATGTCTCAAAGATCCGCGATGGGCTTGAAGCAATCGGGAGGCTGTACGGCTCTAAGGGGTACATTGACGCCACGCCCGAACCTGACACCACTATCGACGAATCGGGTTCACGAATCGACCTGCTTATCAAGGTGGATGAATCTAAGCCCTACCGCATCTCAAAGATAGAGGTCTTGGGTTTGGGGCCAGCCGCCCAGAAATACTTACACGTCCCGCAAGAAACCGGAGACGTCTTCAATTCGATACTTTGGCAAGGCTTTTTCAAAGACAATGGGCCTCATTTGCCTGCGGATGCATCTCCGGATAAGAACTTGCGAATCCAAAGAAACGTCGGTAACTCCACGCTGGACATCACCTTGGATTTCCGCCCCTGCCCCCCAACCTACCCGCTTGACCAGTAGGCCCACATTTTGAGGCGAGTACTCCCTTAGGCGCGCGCCTCTGACGTTAGCGGCTTCGGCGATTCATTCGCCACTGGGCCATGGAACTGAGCAGTCTCCGTCGAGCCGGCCAGCGCCGTCGTGGAAGAATTCCCGCTTGAAACGACCTGAGCAATCTCGTCGAAATAACCGGTGCCGACAAACCGCTGGTGCGTGACCGCGCGGTAACCAAGTTCCTCCGCGGCGAATTCTTCCTGCTGCAGTTTCGAATACGCTGTCATCCCTGCCTGCGCGTAGCCCCGCGCCAGGTGGAACATGGACATGTTCAGCGCGTGGAACCCCGCCAGCGTTACGAACTGGAATTTGTAGCCCATCTTGCCGAGTTCCTGCTGGAAGTTGGCGATGGTCACGTCGTCGAGCTTTTTCTTCCAATTGAACGACGGCGAACAGTTGTAGGCCAAAAGTTTCCCTGGGAATTTTGCGTGAATGGCCTCGGCAAATTTCCTCGCTTCTTCCAGATCGGGATGAGAGGTTTCGCACCAGATCATGTCCGCATAGGGCGCGTAAGCCAGGCCGCGCGCAATCGCCGCGTCAATGCCGCCGCGGAAGTGGTAGAAGCCTTCGGGAGTGCGCTCCCCGTGGATGAATTCGCCGTCGCGCGGGTCCGCGTCGGAAAGCAGGAGGCCCGCCGAATCCGCGTCCGTGCGCGCGATGAGTATCGTCGGCACGCCGCAAACGTCTGCGGCGAGGCGCGCAGCGACAAGCTTCTCAATGAACTCGCGAATCGGCACGACCACTTTTCCGCCCAGGTGGCCGCACTTCTTCGCTGACGAAAGTTGATCTTCAAAGTGCACGCCCGCAGCACCCGCTTCGATCATGGCTTTCATCAGTTCGTACGCGTTCAGCGAGCCGCCGAATCCCGCCTCCGCATCCGCGACGATCGGCGCCAGCCAGTACGTGCCGGATTTCTTTCCTTCCGCCGATTCAATCTGGTCGGCGCGAAGCAGCGCGCGATTGAGGCGCTTCACGAGGTTCGGCGCGGAATCACACGGGTAAAGACTCTGGTCGGGATAAACATCGCCCGCCGTGTTTCCATCCGCCGCCACTTGCCAGCCGCTCCCGTAAATCGCTTTCAGTCCGGCCTGCACCATTTCAATCGCCTGATTTCCTGTGATGGCGCCCAGCGCCGGAACATAAGCGTCCGTGTGCATCGAATTCCAAAGACGCTCCGCGCCCAAGCGCGCCAGCGTGTATTCGATCTGGATCGACCCGCGCAGCCGCAAGACATCGGAGTAGGAGTAGGGGCGTGTAATCCCGGACCACCGGGGATCGGTGCTCCAATGCGTATGAGGGTGATGCTTACGGCCATTCCCATTGCTGTGGCCGTTGCCGTTGGCGCCATTGTTTCCGTTGGTGGACATCGAATGCTCCTTGCTTTCCAAATCTCCTTAGTTCGCCAGGAAAAGTGCGACAAAACTTTCTTATGCAGGATCAAACTCGGACTTGCGAATCATTTCCTCACTAATCCTGCGAGCCTCGCGAAGCATGGCTGCCGCTGGTTCGTCGCCGCCGTTCGCGGATTCACGCAGCAACCGGTCCAGCTCTTCATCGAACAATTCGTGAATCAATTCCGGCGTATGCCGAATCGCCAGCCCCGCGTCGTCAAGAATCTCGACGCTATTCGAATGCCGCACGCGTTGCGCAATCATCAGCCGGTAAATGCGGTCGGTGGCCAGATCTTCCATGTAGCCATCGAGCAGGCTCGCGCCTTTCCCGTTGAGCACTCCATTGCGGTAGCGAATGACCGTTCGAATCGCGGCACGCGTGCCTGCCAGCGTGTGTTTGCCGACTCCCACTGGAAGTGGACGCAGCTCCGGATGCTTTTTGGAGTCCAAAGCACGCGCTTGGAGCTGGTTGGGTACCGGGAATTGCGATACGGCGATTTCGTTTTGATCCGGGTGACCCGTCCAGGCGCCATCCATCAGCGAGTTGGCTTCATTCTTCTTGTCTTCTGCGAGGGCTTTCAACGCGCGCGCGTTTAGTTCGGCGTCTTCACGGCTGGGATATAGCGCGGTCATTCCCCCGATGGCCAGCATGCCGTGCTTGTGGCATACCTCCGGCAAAAGATTTCGCAGATTCTGGAAGAAGGCCACGTTGTGCGGAATGGTGTTGCGGTCGGGCAGCACCCACTGGGGGTTTTCGAGATTGAAATGGATCAGGCTGGCCATGTAGTCCCAGCGGCCGAGATTCAGCCCAAGGATGTGGTCCCGCAAATTCCAGGCGAACTCTTCCGTCTGAAACGCGAGAGGATGCGATTCGACCAGCGCCATGCACTTGATCGCGTTTGCGGGCAGCCCTTTGAGGCGCGCAATCATCTGGAAAAGATCGCGCCACCAGAGAGCTTCGTCAGCCGATTCGGATTTCGGAACGTAGATGCACAGCGGATGTTTCAGCGCGCTGAAATCCACTTGATAGGCCACCATCGCGACGTCGAACAGTGACGCTGGAATCAGCTCGCCGGATAGAACGCCTGCTTGGTGGATATGCAAGCCTCGCGGTCGCGTGAAAATGACCGTGGTGCTGGGATTGATGCCGACAGTCTTATTGCGCTTGCGGTCGAAATACGTGAGCCGGCCCGCGAGCGCTTCGAGAATATTTTTGATTCCGCGCGAATTGTTCTCCCAGGCATTGGCGTTCGAATCTTCGAGATCCAGCATCACGCCGGGAGCGCCGGAATTCAGCATTTTCACAACCAAGTCCGCATCGTCGGCGGGACCAGTCATTTGATTGCGCTGATCACTGCACCATGCGGGCAGTTCAATCCGCCAGGCGTTCGTGGTCGCCACCGAGGGCGGCAAATAATCCGGCAGCTTGCCTGCGTGAGCTTCCGCGAGCGCATACCCGCGCCGCGCCAGCAACGCGCGCTGCCGCAGAGTGAGCGCGGCGTGCAACGGAGCAAGAAACTCCAGAAATCCCTCTGGGAGATCGCGGGCGGCATCGAAATCAAGCGGCGCGGAATTGAGCGCCACCACGCGATTCGAAAAGGGCAGGGGAGCCTTCGCTGGATCCGGCTTGCTGATCGCGGTAGCCATGGGTGCGTCCATGCCTTTCCGTCAAAATTCTGACGAACGCTCGTCTCGAAATAGCAAAGGCAATTCGAAGGCCAATCGGCTGGAAACTGCACTTCCTAAGGCCCGTTCGCTCAATGAGATAAAAGAGCGCCTGTAGCGCCGGGAAAGAAATGTCAAGAAATGCGGTCCATGTGTCGAAAAAATTGCACACCAACGGCGACTTCTTTCCTTTGCAGGCTAGCATGTTCAGCATATTGAACATATGTTCAGAATGTTAGTCCTCTTGGCTGGAGGCCCTGGCGGAGGCCCAAATACACTGTTCAATATCCTGAACGAATATTCTATACTTGGGACGTACCTATTTTGTGGATCCGGAGAAGGCTATGGCAGGCACCGAAACCAGCCCGGCAACGGCCGTCGAACGCGCCCTGAATATTCTCGAAGCCGCCGCGCAGCGCCGCGACGGACTCACCAATTCTGAAATCAGCCGCAAACTCGGCATTCCAAAAAGTTCCGCCAGCTACATTCTGCGCACTCTGGAGCGCCGCGGCTATTTGCGCCGTGACGCGGAAACCGCGCGCTACCGCCTCGGGCTGAAAATTTTGAGTCTCGGCGGTGACGCCCAGGGAAATCTCGATCTCGCCGCTGTAGCTTTGCCTCTCATGCGAGCGCTTGTAGAAAAGATTCACCTCACCGTTCATCTTGCAGTCCTGGATCAGGGTGAAGCCGTGTACGTCGAGAAAGTCGAGGCGCCAGGATTTTTCAAGGTAAACACCTGGGTGGGGAGGCGGATGTTTCTGCATTCCACGAGCGTTGGAAAATGCCTGATGGCCTGGCTGCCGAAACAGGAAATCGAATCGATTGTGAAGCAACATGGCTTGAAAAAAAGAACTCCGGAAACGATTACCAATATGACGAAGTTGCTGGCGGAATTGGAACACGTGAAGCAGGCGGGTTACGCGGTGGATGATGAGGAAAATAGTTTGGGTGCGCGCTGTCTCGGTGCGCCGATTTTTGACGCGACTGGAAATGTGACTGCGGCAATCGGAGCAAGCGGCACGCTGACGCAAATGGATGAATCCAGCATGCCGAAAATCATCGAAGCGCTGAAAGAAACCGCGCGGCGCGTTTCGCGCCAATTGCTGCGCAGCGGCGCCGCGGGGGCCGCCTAGCCGGCGGCCCCTTTGCGTTCGACGGATCGCTTTCAGCTGCTGACGACCAGGTTATTTTTCACGGAAAAAACATTTGGGACCTGGTTGGCCCGGATGCCGGCGAGATTCTTGTCCGCTTCGCTGTCCACCACTCCTTCCAGAGTGACATTGCCGTTTTTGACGATGATATGAATGGAAGGCACGGCCTGAATGGAATAGCGTGAGAGGCCAGGGTCCCCGTAGATCGCGCGGTAGAGTGCGCGGCGAAGCTGATCGTCCATCGGCGACGGAGGCAGAACCTCGATGTTGTTCACTACCGTGGTGACTCCCTCGATGCCTTTCACGACGGCCTCGGCGTCCGACTTCAACGTCGGCCGAGTGACTTGGCCGTACAGAGCTACTTTGTCACCTTCCACTTTGTAAGCGAGATTGTCGAATACCGAGTACCACGGCAGCATCACCAGGCGGTGCCGAACTTCATTGGCTACACTTTTTGGTTCACGCTGCTTTTTCTCGTCCCTTGGCCCGGCGACCGCGTAATTTGGCAGTCCAAAAACCGGGGCGCAAAGTAGTGCGGTAATGAATAGGGCCCGGAGTTCGTTTCTCATGATTTCCTCCTGGACAAACGATCCATCGTGCTTCGACCAGTTAGATTCAAGATGCAGGGCAAATGGGTGCATGCTCCCGTGCCGTGGGTGGGTGTTAGCATAAATCTTGTAAGGCCTGCAAGAAGTATAGAATTGCATCGAGAACCGAAACTTCTTGAGAGCAGCGGTGTTGGACGGATGCCGGCTACGGCCGAAGGAGCAGGGAAGTGCTGGTCATTGCGCATCGCGGAGCATCGGGGCACGCGCCGGAGAACACCATGGCGGCGTTCAGGAAGGCTGTGGCCATGGGGGCGACGTTCATCGAGACGGATTTGCAGATGTCGCGGGACGCGCACCTCGTAGCTATCCATGATGCGACGGTAGACCGTACGACGAACGGGCAGGGAATCGTGCACGACATGACGCTCTCCGAATTGCGGCGTCTGGATGCCGGTTCGTGGTTCGGAAGTGAATTCATGGGGGAACGGATTCCCACGCTGGAAGAACTTCTGGCGTTTTCGAAGAAGAATGACGTGGTGTTTTATCTGGAGATCAAGCCGCAGGGATCGTGGGGCGGAGAACATGCACTGATCGGCGCGCTGAGGGAATCGGGCGAAATACCGCGAGCCGTGGTGATTTCGTTCGATGCGTCGGTGGTCCTGAAATTGCGCAAGATCGAGCCAACGCTGATGACGGGTTTGCTGTACGACGGACAGATTGAAAAGCCACTGGACAAGGCGATCGAAGTGGGGGCACGGCAACTTGCGGTGCGAGGCGACCTGGTGACGCCGGCGCTGCTCAGCGCAGCACGAAAGAAAGATTTGCAGGTGGTTTGCTGGACGGTGAACCATTCCGCGCATATGCGCGCGCTGATGGCCGCGGGAGTGGACGGAATCATGAGCGACTATCCGGACCGTCTGGTAGCGGCGGTGAAACAAGAAACCGAAAGTGTCCCCTGAGGAGCGGGTCCGCCTTCGAGATTGAGGGCCTGATACTTTCATGGCTTGGGATCCGCGCCTGGAACGAGTCGAGCTTGAAGAGAGGCGAATTGGGAGAGGGAGAGCTGCTCGGCGCGAGAGTCGGGGCGGAGATTTAGCGAGGCGAGAATTTCACGAATTGCTGCGGGCTTGGCGAGCGAGCGCAGGTTGTTCACCAGAGTTTTGCGCTTCTGCGAGAAACACAACTTCACAAAATCGAGAAAACGCGATTCGTCCGAGAGGCGGAGCTTTGCGCGCTCGCCGGGGAAGCGGAGGGTGACGAGGGCTGAAGTAACTTCCGGCGGCGGCGAGAAAGCGGCGCGAGGAAGTTCAAAGACGAATTCGGGGCGCGCGTAGAGCTGCGTGAGGACGGAGAGGTAGCCATAGTCGCGGGTGCCCGGTTGCGCTGCGAGGCGAGCCGCGACTTCGGATTGAATGACGACGTGAATTTCGTCGATGAGATCCGCGAACGTGAAGAGGTGTTGAAGAATCGGCGAGGTGATGTAGTAAGGCAAATTTCCGTAAACGCGGATGCGGCGGCCGGAGGCGATGGCAGCGAGGTTGGCTTCGAGAATGTCGCCGGGAATTACGTTGAGATTGGAAAATTTCTTTGCGAGGCGGCGGAGGCCGGCGATGAGAGTTGGGTCGAGTTCGATGGCGTGGACGGGGGCGCCGGCGGCGACGAGGTGCTCAGTCATTTCGCCGTGTCCTGAGCCAATTTCGATCCAACAGTGTTTGTCATCCTGCGGGAGGGGCATGGTGGAATGCGGAGAGACGCGAATGGCGCGGGCGATTTCTTCGCGCCAGTGGAGATCGGAGAGGAAATGCTGGCCGAGGCGTTGGCGAGCCATGCGTGGGAGATTGTAGCAGGGGAGGTGAGGGGTGACTGCGGGAAGGTTGGCAGCTGAAAGTTGAACGT
The DNA here is from genome assembly GCA_003224055.1 of Acidobacteriota bacterium. Lineage (GTDB taxonomy): Bacteria > Acidobacteriota > Terriglobia > Acidiferrales > UBA7541 > Acidiferrum. Next base: position 15,812 of record QHYE01000043.1, read on the forward strand.
GGGCAGCACGGAGCAATGCCGGGAAAAGATACCGCCGAGACACAGAGGCGCTGAGGGTTTGCAGAGCGGAGAATGAGAGATTGCGGAAGACCACCCTGCACCCCCCGTAGCAACGGAAAGAGTGCGGAAACTATTGAAAAGGAAACACCTAAGGAGCTGCCATTGCGGAAAAGAGTGCGCAATCGCGTGAAAACAAGGGAGTTCATTGAATGGAGCTTTCTTCGAAATGAGCTCGTTAACCATAACACCCCCTCCCCCCTGTTTTCTGTAAGTGTTGCATTTAAAGGATTTAGTCCTGCCGTAAGTCTTTTGTTTGCAACACTTGCGGGGAGGTCCATAAGTGTTGCAGCTAAAGGGGCTTACGGGAGTGGACTGTTGGCGAGAAAGTAACTGCGTGGGATGGACGGATTCTGAAGAAGTTAGAAGGACTGCCTGGCGGGCGAGCATGGATCGCGGGGCACCCTCCTTCGCCAGAGCTGCGGCGGGCAGGCGGAAGAATTGTGCCGACTTAATGAACCAATTATAGCATATTGATACCGTATGTCAATGATTACTTGTAAGTGGTTTGGATGCAGCGGGATAAGAGGGTATCGACGAGAACTGGCACCTAGAAATTCGTAAGAATGCCCCACGCTTGCAACAACAAAAGCACAAGGGGCAGGCCATCCAGAGGTCCGAAGGGATAAAGGCTGGCCCACCCGCCTTCTCCTTTGTCGTGAGGTCCCTACAATTCGCAGCGGCTTCGGTGTAGAGTTTGCTCGTATGGAAACCCACCTCGATAGTCTCGCCCGCGACTTTCGCTACGCCCTCCGGACCCTTCGCAAAGACCGCCGCTTCTCCTTCATCGCCATCTTCGCCCTGGCTCTCGGTATCGGCGCTTCCACGGTCGTCTTCAGCGTCGTCTACAACGTGTTCTTCCACGCGCTTCCTTACAAAGACTTCGATAGGTCGGTTGTGTTTGAAATTCGCAATACCGCAAGCGTCGGCGGAACGAAAGGCCGCGTCTACTTCTCGCCCGAGGAATTCCGCGCCTTCCGGGAACAGAATCATGTTTTCGAAGACATGATTGCTCACGGAGTCGTGGGCCGGCTCTTTTATGATGATGGCAAATCCACCCGCGTTTTGCCGACGGGCGAGACCGTAACGACTAACACTTTTGACTATTTGGGCGTGCCGCCACTGCTGGGTCGCACGATTTCGGAGGAAGATGGCCGCCCTGGTGCGCCGCCAGTGTTTGTGATGAGTTACCGGCTTTGGCAGCGAGAATTCGCTGGCGATCCCAGGATTCTTGGCAAAAGTTTTATCTTGCGCGGTACTTCTATGGCGCTTGTCGGGATCATGCCCGCACGATTCAACGCTTTTGGTGCGAGCCTTTGGATGCCCATGAGAGCGGACAAGGCTGAAGGCCTTCTCATCGGGCGCCTCAAACCTGGCGTTAGCGCGCAGGCTGCCGGCGCCGAGCTCGATGCGATTGCGCACCACCTGCAGAAGGCAAACCCTCGCGGAACATTTCCAGAAAACTTTACAGTTGCCTCCCAGACGCTGCTGGACAGCCTGATTGCCGGTTTTAAGAAAACGCTGTATGCATTGCTCTCTGCCGTCTTTCTGTTGCTCCTGATTGCGTGTAGCAACGTTGCTAACCTCTTGCTGGCTCGCGCGACCGCCCGCGAACGCGAAATCGCCATGCGCATAACACTGGGTGCGACACGCGGCCGCCTGATCCGCCAACTCCTTGTGGAAAGTTTCACGCTTGCGGCGGCGGCCTCTGCCGTTGGTTGTGTGTTGGCGTATTTGGGTCTGAAAGCTGTCATCACGCTGATTCCGGCCGGCACACTCCCCGAGGAAACTGTTATTCGCATGGATGGTCCGGTCCTTTTACTGACGCTCGGCGTCACATTTCTGAGCACCATCCTGTGCGGCCTTGCACCCGCGCTGCATGTCGTTCGCGGCGATGTGCAGCCGCACCTCACAAGCTCTGGCACGAGCACGGGGGGCGGGCTTCGGCATGGCAAGCTTCGCGCCGTTCTCGTAGTCGCCGAAGTTGCTCTGTCGATCGTGCTGCTGATTGGCGCTGGTCTCTTGATGCGCAGCTTCCTTGTTTTGACGCGCGTGGATCTCGGGTTCAATCCAAAAAATCTTCTCTACTTCGAACTCGTTTGGCCCGACTCCTACAATTTCAATTGGAGCGATCCGGCTTCCATTGTAAAAGTCAGGACTCGGAAAAATTCTGTAACCCGCCAACTTCTCGACCGCATGAAGGCAGTCCCTGGTGTACTCTCCGCCGCGGAATGCGATGAAGAGCCGCCGTTGAAATTCGACTGGACGGACGTCGTTATTCCCGGCCGACCTCACGTAGAACGCTGGGAGGCCAGACAGGAATCCGTCAGCGAGGACTATTTTCAAACTCTCGGCGTGCCGTTGCTCCGTGGCAGGGTTTTCTCCGAAGACGACGTGAACGGAGCCCGGTACGTCATGGTCATAAACCAGGCTTTCAGTCGCCAGTATTTTCCCAACGAAGATCCTCTAGGCCGCAAGGTCAAGCTCGAGGCTCTTGACCAAGCGTATCGTGATGCCCCACGTGATACTTATTTTGAAATCGTCGGAGTCGTGGGGAATTATAAGTCGCGCGACTATGAGAATCCGTCGTGGCAGGAATTTCCCGAAGCCTTCATCCCTTACAGCGTTCAGGTGTTTTACTGGCGAACGTTTATGGCTAGGACCTCGGTGGATGCGACCTCAGTTTTAAGAAGTATGGCGAAAGAAGTCCGGTCTACAGATCCGGGCATCGCCATCGGCACATCCGGAACCCTGGAGGCTTCCCTGCACGAGTTCTATCGCGGGCCACAATTTGAATTGGTAACCCTCGCGGCATTCTCGGTCATCGGCCTGGTCTTGGTGGTCATCGGCATCTTCAGCGTGATGGCGTACACGGTCTCCTTGCAGACTCACGAGATTGGCATTCGCCTGGCGCTGGGAGCACAACAGAGGAATATTCTTCGCCTGGTGCTTCTCAACGGCCTCCGCCTGGTGGTGGCTGGCATTTTCATCGGGCTTCTCGCGAGCTATGCACTCACGCGCTTTCTCGCCAGCCAAATCTCCGGTGTTTCCGCCACGGATCCATCGACATTCGCAGCCGTCGTGGCAATCGTCGTGTCGGCAGGCCTAGCCGCCTGCCTGCTTCCCGCCCGCCGCGCAGCCCAAACCGATCCTCTCGTCGCTCTCCGTTACGAATAGTGCTTCCAACCGCGTTGGCTTGGTTGGCTCGACAAAACTAGCACGGTGCCGCGCGGCGATCGGGGCAGGCAGGGCAGGCCCTTCGTCGCTCAGGGCAAGCGGGCTGGGCTAACTTCTGGCGCGCTACGGCGCTCCGGTAGCGTAAAATAATTTGGTCATACCCTGTGAGCCGATGGTGAGAATGCCGTGAGAATTCTGTTTGTGGCATCGGAGGGGCTGCCGTTTTCGAAGACGGGCGGCCTAGCGGACGTGGTGGAGGCGCTGCCGAAGGCGCTGGTGGCGCAGGGCCACGAGGTGGCGGTGGTGTTGCCGCGGTATCGCGGAACGAAGACGACCGCCGTGGTGATACCGAGCTTGACCATTCCGATGGGCGGGACGCGGCTGCGGTTTCCGGCGATTGCCGATGGCACGCAGTTGAATGGCGTGCGGTATTACTTCGTGGATGATCCCGGGTATTTCGACCGCGATGGATTGTACGTCGGGAGCAGCGGAGAGTATGCAGACAACGCGGAACGGTATACGGAATTTTGCCGGGCAGCGATTGAGGTAGCCAAGCACGTCTGGCCGGCGGATGTATTTCATTGCCACGACTGGCAGACGGCGCTTGTGCCGGTGTTGCTGCGGACGTCGTACGGAGACGATCCGCTGGTGAAGGACCTGCCGGTGGTGTTCACGATTCATAATATGGGATATCACGGGCTTTTCCCGCCGAGTGTGCTTGAGAGCGCAGGAATTCCGCGAAGCCTATTTCATCCTGGCGGAATCGAGTTTTTTGGCAAGGTGAATTTGCTGAAAGGCGGGCTGGTGTTTTCGGATTATTTGACGACGGTAAGCCGGAAGTACGCGGAGGAGATTCAGACGGTGGAGTACGGACATGGTTTGGACGGCGTGGCGCGAAGCCGAAGCGACCGGCTGGTGGGGATTCTGAATGGCGTGGACTATTCGGAATGGGACCCGGCGAAAGATAAACTGATTGCCGCGAAATATTCGGTGAAGGATTTGGGCGGGAAGCAGGTATGCAAGCAGGACTTGCTGGGGTTGTTCGGATTGTCGCAGGAACATCTGGGGCGGCCGGTGATCGGAATCGTTTCGCGGTTTGCGGATCAGAAGGGGTTCGATCTGATCGCGGAGAAGGCGCATGAATTGATGCGCGAGGAGCTGGTGCTGGTGGCGCTGGGGACGGGCGAGCGGAAGTACGAGGATTTTTTCCGGGCGCTGGCGGCGGCGTATCCGGGGCGCGTGGGCCTGAAGATCGCGTACGACAACGTGATCGCGCACAAGATCGAGGCGGGCGCGGACATGTTCCTGATGCCGTCGCGGTACGAGCCCTCCGGCTTGAATCAGATGTACAGCTTGAAGTATGGTACGGTGCCGATTGTGAGAGCGACGGGCGGGCTGGACGACAGCATCGAGCCGTTTGACGTGGAACACGGGACAGGGACGGGATTCAAGTTCAAGGAATATACCGGTGAGGCGCTCCTGTTTGCGGTGCGGCAGGCGCTGCATCATTATATGGATGAGCGGATCTGGAAGCGCATCCAATTGAACGGCATGGCGAAGGATTTTTCGTGGAAAGGGCCGGCGGCGGAGTATGCGAAACTGTATGAAGCCGCGCGGGCCGCTCGTGGAGCAGGGGAAGCCACACAAAGTTCAGGGAGGGCCCCCCAGGGCTCGGGACAAGTGAGCCGTGCAGCGAGACAGGCGGCACGAAACCAAAAGCCTGCTGCAACATCTAATTAACCTGATTCAGGAGAGGAAAGCGGCGGCCGAAGGGCAAGCTGCTGAGAAAAAGAATATGGCTGACAATTCGATTCAAGCAGCAACGGATGTAAATTTCGAAGTCGAAGTGCTTACGGCGAGCAGTACGCAGCCGGTGATGGTGGATTTCTGGGCGGAATGGTGCCGGCCGTGCCACATGCTGGCGCCGACGGTGGCGGAGATTGCGCACGACTATGCCGGCAAGCTCAAGGTGATGAAGCTGAACGTGGACGAGGCTATGAATTCAGCGGGCCGGTACCGCGTGCAGGGAATCCCGACACTGCTGTTGTTTAAGAACGGGCAGGTTGTGGAGCAGATTGTGGGAGCGGTGCCGAAAGATCAAATCACCAAGGCGTTGGACCGGCACCTCGCGTAAAGCAAGATTCGAAGGATGGAGAAGGCGTGTCGTGAAATTGCGTGCGGCACGCCTTTTTGTTTGTGCCGGGTGGAGATTTCCGACTCGAGGGTGTGGGGAAAAGTGGGATGAAAGAAGCTGAAAGAAAAATGGTTCGCTGCCGCTGGGCGGGGAATGAGCTGAGCATTCCCTATCATGATGAGGAATGGGGCGTGCCCGTGCACGAGGAGCGGAAGTGGTTTGAGTTTTTGATATTGGAGGGCGCGCAAGCGGGGTTGAGTTGGGACACGGTTTTGCGGAAGCGGGCGAGGTACCGAGAAGTGTTTGACGGATTCGATCCGGAGAAAGTGGCGCGTTATGACAAGCGGAAAGTGCGGGAGCTGCTGGGGGACGCGGGGATTATCCGGAACCGGTTGAAGATTGCGGCGGCGATTGGGAATGCGCGGGCGTTTTTGAAAGTGCAAGAAGAGTTTGGGACGTTTGATGCGTATATCTGGAGGTTTGTGGGTGGGCGGCCGAAGCAGAATGCGTGGAAGAAGCACGAACGCTTGCCGGCGAAGACGGTGGAATCGGACGCGTTGAGCAAGGATTTGCAGAAGCGGGGGTTTCGGTTTGTGGGGTCGACGATTTGTTATGCGCTGATGCAGGCGACGGGGATGGTGAACGATCACCTGGTGAGTTGCTTTCGGTATAAGGAATTGTCCCGACAGCGCTGAATGGAAGGCTTGCTTGCGTTGAGGGCGGGGCGAGCTTACGATTAGAACCTGCCGTTTCTTGGTGCTTTCCAAAGTAGTAAAGGCGAAGTAAAGATTGCGGCGCGGAAGTGTGATTGAGGAGAGAGTCTGAATGAAATCGGTGGTGGTGGTGGGGGCGCAGTGGGGCGACGAGGGCAAAGGCAAGGTGGTGGACTACCTTGCGGGGTCGTTTGATTACATTGCGCGCGTGGCGGGCGGGCACAACGCGGGGCACACCGTCATCATCGGGAAGGACCGTTATGTACTGCAGCTGATTCCTTGCGGGATTCTGCGGCCGAAGCAGCAGGCGGTGATCGGAACGGGCGTGGTGGTGGATCCGGCGGCGCTGGTGGCGGAAATCGAGACGCTTTCGAAAGCGGGCATTGAGGTGAAGGGGCGGTTGCACGTCAGCAACCGCTCGCACCTGATTTTTCCGTATCACCGGGAGCTGGACAAAGCCGCGGAAGGTGCGCGGGGCGCGGACAAAATTGGCACAACTTCACGCGGGATTGGGCCGGCGTACGAAGACAAGATGGCGCGGCGTGGGCTGCGGATGTGCGATTTGCTGGAGCCGGAGATGTTTCGAAAGAAAGCCGCGCACGTAGTGGCGGAGAAAAACCGGCTGGCGAAAGGCGCGTACGGGGCGAATATTGATTTTTCGCATGAAGTGGAAGAAACGCTGAAGCTGGGCGAGAAAATTCGCGGCTACATTTGCGATACGGCGGAATTGGTGAACCGCGCGCTGGACGAAGGGAAGTCGGTGCTGTTCGAAGGCGCGCAGGGAACGATGTTGGACATCGATCACGGGACGTACCCGTTCGTGACGTCGTCGAGCGCGACTTCGGGGGGTGCTGCGACAGGCGTGGGCGTGCCGCCGACAAAGCTCAAACACGTGCTGGGGATTTCCAAGGCATATACGACGCGCGTGGGCAGTGGGCCGTTTCCGACGGAGATGCCGGACCTGGATGCGCAAGAAGTGCGCGCGCGCGGGAAAGAGTTTGGAGCGGTGACGGGGCGGCCACGGCGCTGCGGCTGGCTGGATCTGCAAGTGCTACGGTACGCGAAAATGATCAATGGGATTGATTCGCTGGTGATTACGAAGCTGGATGTGTTTGACACGCAGAGGGAGATTCAGGTTTGCGTGGCCTACAAGTACAAAGGCACGCCGCTGAAGGAAATGCCGGCGCTGGCGGAAGAGTACGAGCGGGTGACAGCAGAGTACAAGACGCTGCCGGGTTGGAATGAAACGACATACGGCTTGAAAGACGGAGCGAAGCTGCCCAAGGCGGCGGTGGAGTATTTGCGATTTATTTCGGATTTTCTGCAAGTGGAGATCGGCATGATTTCCACGGGGCCGGAGCGCGACGCGACGATTGTGCCGGCGGGGACGCTGCTGGCGCGGTGGCTGTGAAGAAGTGACTCGTGACTCGTGACTAGAAGTTATCTGATGAGTTCTAGTGACTGGTGACTTGTGGCGCCGCGGTATCGGGTGCCAGACTCTACTTGAAATGCTCACCTTTGAAGAAGCACGCGGAAAGATAATCGAACAACTTGGGAAGAGAAAAGGACCATTCGCGACTGCGGTTGTGAGTGTGTGGGAGGCGCTGGGATTGGTGTTGGCGGAGGAAGTGAAAACGGATCGGGAGTATCCGCCGTTTGACCGGTCGACGCGGGATGGATATGCGGTGCGCGCGAAGGAAGTTGCTCCGGACGCCAAACTGAAATGTGTGGGAGAAATCAAGGCGGGCGATACGGTGACCGAACCGCTCGCGGCCGGGACTTGCGTGCAAATCATGACGGGGGCAGCGATTCCACGCGGCGCCGACGCGGTGGTGATGATCGAGCACACGCAGCGAGAGGGAGAGGTGGTGCGATTCGAACGAGCGGCGCAACCGGGGCAAAACATTGTGCCGCGGGGGAGCGAGGCCGCGGCGGGGCAGACGCTGCTTAGACCCGGGATGCGCTTGGGCTACGCGGAACTGGCGCTGGCGGCGCAAGTCGGCGCGGCGGAATTGCAATGCGCGAGGAAGCCGCGTGTGGCGATCTTGTCGACGGGGGATGAGGTTGTACCGGTCGAGGTGGCGCCGGGGGCATTTCAGATTCGAAACAGCAACAGTGTTTCGCTGGCAGCGCAAGTGCGGATTGCCGGGGGTGAGCCGGTTGCGTTGGGAAATGCGGCGGACCGGGTCGAGGAGCTGGGAGAGAAAATCGAGCGAGGGCTGAAAGAGGACGTACTGGTGCTTTCAGGTGGCGTTTCGATGGGGAAGTATGACCTGGTGGAAAAAGTTCTGAAGGCCATGGGAGCGGAGTTTTACTTTGATGCAGTGGCGATTCGGCCGGGGAAGCCTGCAGTGTTCGGGATGTGCCAGGGGAAGCCGGTGTTTGGGTTGCCGGGGAACCCGGTTTCGACGATGGTAACGTTCGAATTGTTCGTGCCGCCGGCGATCGATTTGTTGAACGGGGCGGAGGCTCGGCCGCTGCCGCTGGTGGAAGCGCGGCTGGGAGAAGCGCTGAGTGAGAAACTGGGGTTGGCACACTTTCTGCCGGCGCGGGTAGAGTGGCGCGGAGGGGCGCCTGAAGTGAAGGCTTTGAAATGGCAGGGATCGGGAGACATTGCGGCGCTGGCAAAGGCGAATTGTTTTTTGGTGGTGCCCGCGGACCGGGACAAGATTGCGGCGGGGGAGAGGGTATCGGTGCTGCTGCGGAAGGATGTGGTCTAGGCGCAAGATGGCAAAGCTTTCTCATTACGGGAGCCGGGGTGAAGTGAGCATGGTAGACGTGTCGGCGAAGGCGGTGACGACACGGACGGCGGAGGCGCGAGGGTTCGTACAGATGAAGCCGGGGGTGGTGCGCGCCGTCAGACGGCTGAAGAATCCAAAGGGGAATCCGCTGGAAGTGGCGCGGATTGCGGGGATTGCGGCTGCAAAAAGGACGGCGGAATGGATACCTCTTTGTCATCCACTGCCGCTCACGCACATTGATGTGACCGCACGGCTATGCAAGAATGGCGTGGAACTACATTCCAGTGTGACGACGGCCGCTCAGACGGGTGTGGAGATGGAAGCCCTGGTAGCCGTTGCCGCCGCAGCCCTCACGGTCTACGACATGTGCAAAGCACTCGATAAGGGGATGAAAATCACGGACATTGTTCTCGTCAGCAAGACGGGCGGGAAGAGCGGGGATTTCCATCGAAAGCGTGCTCCGTCGAAGGGCAGAGAATGAGTGCGGCAGGCGGAAAATCCGTAAAGTTGCTGCTGGCGGAGGACAATCCGCTGGTGCGCGAACTCATCGTGAAAGGGCTGGAACCGTTCTGCGAGGTCGAGACCTCCGCGGACGGGGCAGATGCTTTGCTCAAAGTCATTGATAACCCTCCCGACGTGATCCTCTGCGACTACAAAATGCCGGGGCTGGACGGACGGCAACTCTTCGAAAAGCTGCGCGGGCGCGATGCGACCAAACACATCCCGTTTTTGTTCATGGCTAGCCGCCCGGACATCGAAGAACGGCTGAGGCCCTTGGTGGACGGCGTCGAGGATTTCATCCCCAAGCCATTTTTGGTGAAGGATCTGGTGCGCGTTACGAAAAAGGTGGTTGACCGGCTGCACCTCGAAAAACTGCAGAAGAAAGCGTCGCGGCCGGGGGTCATCCAAGGCCGGCTTGAAGAGATGAGCATGATCGACCTGATGCAGTCTCTGGAGATGGGCCAGAAGTCGTGCCGGTTGATGGTGCGGCAGGGCGGCACACAGGGCGAGCTGTATTTTGCGGGCGGGCAGTGCCGGGACGCGAAGGTTGGCAAAGTGGAAGGCGACGACGCGGTTTACAAAGTGGTGTTGTGGACCGAGGGCGAATTTGAGATTGATTTCAATGCGGCGAACGCCTCGACGCGAACCACGACCACCCGGAATACGACGGGCCTGCTGATGGAAGCGATGCGGCTGATGGACGAAGCCAACCGCGATGCGGTTGGAACGAAGTGAGCCTGCTCTAGAAACCTGCCCGATGCGCATAGCGGTCCTCACCATTAGCGACACGGCAGCGAAAAACGAACGTGAAGATTTGTCGGGACCGGCGGTGGTCGCATTTTGCCGCGGGCTGGGGTGGGAAGTTACTTCGGCTTTTATCGTGTCCGATGATCCTGCAGATATTCGGGAGCAGTTACGTGTCCTTGCGGACTCTGGGCAAGTGGATCTACTGCTGACAACCGGTGGAACGGGGATTGGCCCGCGGGACAACACTCCGGAAGCGACGCAGGCTGTGGCGGACCGCATTGTGCCAGGGATTTCCGAAGAGATGCGGCGCAAAGGCCTGGAGCACACGCCGACGGCCGTGCTCTCGCGCAGCACGGCGGCCGTAAGAAGCAAGACGCTGATCGTCAACCTGCCCGGAAGCCCCAAAGGCGCTGTCGAATCGTTGGAGGCGATAGCGCATCTGCTGCCTCACGCGGTAAAGGTCTTGAACGGCGCGCGACACGATTAATTGCCGAGACAGAGCGCGATAACCTCGCGGGCTCGTTTCATGAGTGTGTCGAGCGTCCTGGCCTGCGTGTGGCACCCGCGGAGAGAACGGACCGTGGCCACGTAATAGCCGGCCTCGTCCTGTTCAATCAACACCGTAAATTTCCTCTTTGGTTTCACGGGTGGACCCTCCTGCAGTGATTCTAACATGGTGGGCAAGATTCTTAGGTTGACCGATTCCTGAATCGAGTCAAGAATGTTTGCACCATGGAACAGAAACTAACAGACATGCGACTTGCAGTTTTGGGAACGGGAAAGCTCGGCGGAATCTTGCTTCGAGCCTATCTGAAGCAAGGACTCTTTGCGCCGAAAAACGTCAGCGCGACGGTGAAGCGCGGCGAAAAGGCCGCGGCCCTGGCGAAGGAGTTGGGCGTTGCGGTAACGACGGAGAATCGCAAGGCAGTGCAGGGAGCGGACATCGTGTTGCTGGGTGTGAAGCCCCAAGTGGTTGGAGATGTGCTGAAGGAAATCGCGCCGAAGCTGACTGCGAAGACGCTGGTCATCTCTGTGGCAGCATCGGTGCCGACGAGCTACATCGAGCAGCGTCTGCGCGGGAAAGTGCCGGTGGTGCGGGCGATGCCGAATACGCCTTCGACGGTGGGATGCGGAATGACGGGCATTTGCCGCGGCGCGCATGCGGGGGCGGAACACTTGGAAACAGCACGGGCCATGTTCGATGCAGTGGGTCGGACGGTGGTCGTTGACGAAAAAAATATGGATGCGGTGACCGGGCTCTCGGCGAGCGGGCCGGCCTTTGCCTATATTATTCTCGAGTCGCTGGCGGAAGCCGGGGTAAAAGTGGGCCTGCCACGCGACGTCGCGACGCTGCTGGCGGCGCAGACGATGAAGGGCGCGGCCAGCGTGGTCCTGGAAACGGGGGATCACCCGGCCTTGCTGAAAGACGCTGTGACCACGCCCGCCGGCTGCACGATTGACGGGATTCTGGAGCTGGAAGAGGGCAAGCTGCGAGTGACTTTGATCAAGGCGGTGGTGAAAGCAACGAGCCGGGCGGGCGAACTGCTATTTGAGAAATAACGGGTAGTTGCCTGTGTTCGAATTGATGGTAGGATGCTGCGCGTGAGGGGGCCATGCCGAACCAATACCTCCCGGTACTGATTTATGCGGCACTGGTGATCGCGTTTCCTGCAGTGACGCTCATTGCGGCAAAGCTCATTCGCCCCACGTCCACGAACGTCGGCGCAAAACTGAAGCCTTATGAATGCGGGATCCCGCCTGAAGGAGACGCGCGACGGCGGTACTCGGTGCGGTTTTATATCATTGCCATGATGTTCGTCATTTTTGACGTGGAGACCATGTTCCTGATCCCCTGGGCGATTTTGTACAAGGGGTGGGTGGCGGCGCATATGGGGCTCTTTGCGCTGACATCGATGCTAGTATTCCTGGGGATCTTGCTCGTCGGATACTTGTGGCTGTACAAGAAGGGCGCGTTGGAATGGGCCTAGCCGAATCGAGGAGTGAGCTTTCCGGCACGGCTATTTCCGCAAAGTGCTTCTGATTGACGAGGTTGGCGGCGTGTGTTAGAAACGCGGCGTTCCGTCTCTTGACAGCTCCGCCGTTGTAGATTGTGAATGCGGAGCCGAACCTTGTATTTAGCAACATCCGGGGTCCATGGCTGACGAGCCGAAGGAACCACAACCACCCTCAGTGCCCACGGGCGAGCAGCCCGCGAGCAAGCCATCTCCCGTCTCAACTCCCGCTGCAAAGCCCGCGGACGCAGGCGTGCCGGCTACTCCTGCAAAACTGGCCGCGCCACCGGCTCCTCCCAAGCCTCCCGTGGTGCTGCAGACTCCACTAAATAATGAAATAGTGGCGCGGTATCGGGCCAAATTTGGCGCGGCGATCGTGGATGCCATCGAGGACCGCAAGCAGGCGATTCTTGTCGTGGAGAGCGGGCGGCTGGCAGAGATCGCGCTATACACGCGCGACGAAGAGAAATTTGAAATGCTGTCGGACCTGACGGCCGTGGATTGGCCGAAACGGGAAAAACGATTTGATGTGGTGCTCAATCTCTATTCGTTTGCGAAAAACGAGCGGCTGCGGCTGAAGGCGCAGGCTGCTGAAGGGGAAGAAGTCCCGAGTGTCGTGGGAGTCTGGGTTGCGGCAAATTGGCTGGAGCGGGAAGCGTTTGACATGTTTGGGATCATTTTCTCCGGCCATCCGGACCTGAAGCGGATTCTGCTGCCGGACGAGTGGCAAGGCTATCCGCTGCGGAAGGACTACGACATCCTTCAGCAGGACACGGCGTGGGTGCGGGAAAATCTTGGAATCGAAAGCGGGCAGTGAGATGGGCCTGGCTGTGAAAAGGACACGACGCTGACTATCGAAGCCACAAACGACCGCAAGACGCTGCTGGGGGCGGAAGAGCTGGTCATTAATATGGGCCCGCAGCATCCGTCGACCCACGGCGTGTTGCGCGTGAAGCTGAAGCTCGATGGCGAGCGAGTCATCGGGTCGGAGTGTGTGATCGGGTATCTGCACCGCGGCGTGGAAAAAATCGCGGAGAACCGCACGTATCAACAGTTCGCGCCATACGTGGACCGCATGGACTACGTGGCGGCGGTCAGCAACGGTCTGGGATATTGCGAGGCGATCGAAAAACTATTGGTGGCGGAAGCGCCGCCGCGGGCTCGCGTGATTCGAACGATTCTCACGGAGCTCCAGCGGATCGCCAGCCACCTGCTCTGGCTGGGGACCCATGCGCTGGACATCGGTGCGCTGACGCCGCTCTTTTACTGCTTCCGCGAGCGGGAAGAAATTTTGAAAATCCTGGAAAAGTATTGCGGGGCGCGCCTGACCACGCACGCGTTTCGAATCGGCGGGTTGCAATACGAAGCCTATGATACGTTTGAAAAAGATGTGGAGCGGTTCTGCAAGGATTTCGAATCGCGCATCGTGGAATACGAAACGCTGCTGACAAACAACCGCATCTGGATCGGGCGCACGAAAGGCGTGGGGATCCTGACGGCCGAAGATGCCATCGCGTATGGCGTGACCGGGCCGGTGCTGCGGGCCAGCGGCGTGAAGTGGGACATTCGCAAAGCCATGCCCTACGCGGCTTACGACCAGTACAAGTTTGAAATTCCCGTGGGCACGACGGGGGATACGTATGACCGTTACCTGGTGCGCATGGAAGAGATGCGGCAGTCGCGACTGATCTGTTTGCAGGCAATTGAGAATATTCCGCCGGGGCCGATTATGGCGAAAGTGGGTAAGGTGTTGAAGCCGCCGCCAGGCGAGGTCTATCACGCGATCGAAGCACCGAAGGGGGAACTGGGATATTACGTGGTGAGCGACGGAACGGTGCAGCCGTATCGCGTGCGGATTCGCCCGCCGTCATTCATTAATTTGCAAGCGTTTGACCGCATGGTGCGGGGACATCTGGTGGCGGACGTAGTGGCAATTATCGGAACGATTGACATCGTGCTCGGGGAAGTGGACCGCTGATGCAGGCCGCGACCCAAGCGACGCTGGATTTCTTGAAGCTCTACTGGGCGCCGTTGCTCTGTGGAGTGGTGATTGTTGCGGTCCTGCCGTTGATCGTCGGCTACATCGTATTGGTCGAGCGCAAATTGATGGCGGACATGCAGGCGCGGCTGGGGCCGATGCGCGTGGGGCCACACGGATTGCTGCAGCCCATCGCGGACGCGGTGAAGCTGCTCATCAAGGAAGACATTATTCCGGATGACGCGGACAAACTGGTGTTCTGGCTGGCGCCGGTGTTCTCTGTGGGGGCGGCGCTGCTCGCGATAGCTGGCCTGGCCTTCGGCCCGGCGTTTCAAATTGCGCAGGATCTCAACATTGGGATTTTGTTTGTCGTGGGCATCAGCGCGCTCGGTATTTTCGGGATTGTGCTGGGTGGCTGGGCTTCGAACAGCCATTACTCGCTGATGGGGGCGCTGCGAAGTTCGGCGCAGTTGGTGAGTTATGAGACAGCAGCCGGGATGGCGTTGGTGTGTGGTTTGCTGTTTGCAGGGACGCTGAATATCAAGTCGATTGTGGCCGCGCAAGGGACGCAGGGCGTGTGGTTTGGCTTCCTCGCGCCGGTGGCGTTCTTCACGTATCTGGTGGCTTCGATTGCCGAAACCAATCGCGCGCCGTTTGACTTGCCGGAGGCGGAGTCCGAACTCGTGGCCGGTTATATGACGGAGTTCAGTGGATTTCGCTGGTCGCTTTATTTTCTGGCGGAATACACGAACATGATCGTGGTGGCTTCGGTAGCGACGACCTTGTTTTTGGGCGGATGGCTGCGGCCGTTTGCGAATGTTCGCTGGCTGAATTTTCTGGATTATCTCCCACCGCTGCTGATGATGGGAATCGCGGGCTATTGCGTTTTGCGAATGCCAAAGCAGCCGACGCGCGTGCAGCAGATGTTCATGCTGGCTGTGGCCGGCTTGTGTTTGGTTGTGGCGATGGTGCTGGCCGCGCCGGTGCTGCTGCCGTTCGTGAAACCGTCGTTAAAGGAGGCGGTAGCTCCTTTTTATGCAGGAATTCACGGGGGATTCTGGTTCATCTTCAAAGTGAGTGCATACCTTTATTTCTTCATGTGGCTGCGTTTTACGATACCGCGCTACCGCTTCGATCAACTGATGCGGCTGGGATGGCATTTCCTGATTCCGCTATCCATCATTAACGTCCTCGTGGTTGGCGTGGCGTTGATTGTCGGCAGCTACTTTAATCTACAGGGCTGGGCGCTGCTGCTGGCGACGACGCCGGCGGCGATCGTTGCTCTGGTGGCGGCGCTCGCGATCTTGTCGATCGATCAAAAAAAACAGGCGCGGCAGGCAGGAACCGCGGCCACGGATTTTTATGCTGGATAAAGTCATATTTTATTTTTTCGCCGGGATCGCGGTGGGCAGCGCGGCGCTCATGGTGACGCGGCGCAACGCCGTGCACAGCGCGATCTTTTTAATCGCGACGCTACTGGCGACGGCGGGAATCTTTCTCCAGTTACGCGCGGAATTCATTTTCATCGTGCAAATTATTCTGTACGTCGGCGGGATCATGGTGCTGTTTATTTTTGTGATCATGCTGGTCAACCTGGATGTGGCTCTGCTCCAGATCAAATTCGCGCGGCAGAAGTGGGTAGCGCTAGTCGTGACGCTGGCACTGACAGCACAAGTTGGGTTGTTGTTCTGGACCACGGGGAAAATGCCCGGCCAGGGATTTCCTATTTTGACGGCGGCACCGGTCAATCGATTGCCGCCAAATGCCGAAGCGGTGGCCAAGAGTTTGTTCAGCTCGTACCTGCTGCCGTTTGAGATTGCTTCGGTGTTGTTGCTGGTGGCGATGATTGGCGCGGTCGTGATGGCAAAGAAGAGGACCTGAGGAGCGGATGCTTCCGATTGGACACTATTTATTTTTGAGCATGGCGCTGTTCCTTCTCGGCGTGATCGGCGTGATTACGAGGCGCAATGTGATCGTCGTGCTGATGTCCATCGAACTGATTCTGAATGCGGTGAACATCAATCTGGTGGCGTTTTCACGGTTGTACGGTGACGTGGCGGGGCAGGTCTTCGCACTTTTCATCATTGCGGATGCTGCGGCGGAGGCAGCGGTCGGATTAGGCATCATTATCGCGTTTTTCCGGAACCGCGAGACGGTTTTGGCTGACGAAATGGACTTGCTGAAGTGGTAGGGCCGCGCTACGAAATGAGAGAAAGAACAAAACTCAGATGAATCCCACAGGCTACTTTCTCGATCACCTGTGGCTGATTCCCCTGTTTCCGCTGGCCACCGCGGCGCTGATGCTCTTTTTCGGCAAGCGGCTCCCAAAAATCGGAGTCAGTGTTCTGTGCGTTGGCAGCGTCGGACTGTCTTTTATCTACGGTGTGGGCGCGGTTTCGCAATTACTCGCGGCCGATCCAGAGCGTCGCGTGGCGCAGCAAATCCTGTTCGAATGGCTGACGCCCGGCGCGATGCAGATAAGCGGCGGGCATCTCGTGCGGTTTGTGGCGGACTGGGGATTCCTGCTGGATCCGTTGTCAGCGGTGATGGTTTTGGTGGTTACCGGCGTCGGCTTCCTGATTCACGTGTATTCCGTTGGATACATGGGGCACGAAGGCGGCTACTACCGTTTCTTCGGCTACATGAATCTGTTTATGTTCGCGATGCTGACTCTGGTGCTGGCAAACAACCTGCTGCTCATGTTTGTCGGCTGGGAAGGCGTCGGCCTGTGCAGCTATTTGCTGATCGGATTTTATTTCCTGAAGAAATCGGCCTCCGATGCGGGGAAAAAAGCGTTCATCGTGAATCGGATCGGCGACGCAGGATTTTTGCTGGGACTGTTGCTGACGGCAGTGACTCTGGGCACGATTCGCTTCACGGCGGCGGGTTTGCCGGAGTCGGCGGGGTATTCAGGAATATTGCAGTCGCTGGAGTCGGCGGTGCATGCGGGGACGCTTGCTTATGGCGCTCCTGTGCTCACAGCAATTGCATTGCTGCTCTTCGTGGGTGCGGCTGGAAAGTCGGCGCAGATTCCGCTCTACGTCTGGCTACCGGACGCGATGGAGGGACCGACGCCGGTGAGTGCGCTGATCCATGCCGCGACGATGGTGACCGCCGGCGTTTACATGGTGGTTCGCATGAGCGCCGTGTATCAGCTCGCGCCATTCGCCTTGGACGTTGTTGCCGTGATCGGGGCCGTGACGGCGGTGTTTGCGGCGTCGATGGCGCTGGTGCAGAACGACATCAAGAAAATCCTGGCGTATTCGACCATCAGCCAGCTTGGCTACATGTTCCTGGCGCTGGGCGTGGGCGCGTTTGCGGCGGGCATTTTTCACTTGATGACCCATGCTTTCTTCAAGGCTCTGCTGTTTCTCGGCGCTGGCAGCGTCATTCACGCGATGTCCGGGGAACAGGATCTGCGGAAGATGGGCGGTTTGTGGAACAAGATCCCAACCACTGCGAGGACATTCTTAATTGCAACGCTGGCGATCTCGGGAGTCTTTCCCTTTGCGGGATTTTTCAGCAAGGATGAAATCCTCGGGCGCGCCATTGATCGTTATTTTTTCTTGTGGCTGATTGGGTTTATCACCGCGGGGATGACAGCGTTCTATATGTTCCGGCTGTTCTTCCTGGCATTTTCCGGATACTCGCGGGCCGATGAACATGCTGAAAAGCATGTTCACGAATCGCCCCCATCGATGACCGTCCCGCTGATGATTCTGGCGGGACTCTCGATCGTTGGTGGGTGGATCGGCTGGCCGGGCTCCTTGGGGGGAGAGAACCGCTTCGAAAGGTTTCTCGAACCTGTCCTGGCTGGCGCCGTAACGGAGACGGGAGCGGTAAAGTTCGCGCATCACGGATTGGCCAAGGAATATTTCTTGATGGTGCTGTCTCTGGCGATTGCCGGCGCGGGTATCTGGCTGGCCTATCAATTCTATCGAACCAAGCGCATCGCACCGGAGCTGGTCGCCGCGAAATGGCCGCGCGTTTACGACCTGCTTCTCTATAAATATTATGTGGACGAGCTTTACGATAAGTTGGTCGTGAATCGCGTCAAGGATTTGGGGACGTGGCTCGGTGTTTTCGATGCGAAAGTGATCGATGGCCTCGGCGTGGACGGGACAGGCTGGCTGATGCGCTACGCATCGAAGATTTCGATGTGGTGGGACAAGTGGGTGATCGACGGGCTGCTGAATCTCGTCGCGAAGTTGACGCAGCTTTTCAGTTATCCGGTCCGGCTTTTGCAAACCGGAAAGTTTTCCAACTACGCGATGCTGATTCTGGTCGGATTGGCGGTTCTGCTGGCGTATTACGGGCGCCATATGCATACGCTGCTGCGCGCGGTGCACTGAGAGGCGAAGAATGGACTTTTTTGCACATCATCTCTTGAGCGTGATTTTATACACGCCGCTCGTGGGAGCGCTGCTTTTGCTCTTCGTGCCGCGCGAGAGCGAAGGCGCGCATCGCGTCGTCGGCAATCTCTTCGGCGTACTCGGCTTTCTCGTTTCGCTTCCGCTGTTGCGGTGGTTCAAGCCGGGCTGGAGCGGCTTCGCATTCGAAGAAAACACGGCGTGGATTCCTTCCATTGGCGCGAGGTATCACCTCGGCGTTGACGGCATCAGCCTTTTGCTGGTCATGCTCACAACGTTTCTGGGGATGATCGCGATACTTTCTTCGTGGAGCGCGATCAAGCAGCGCCAGAAGGAATACTACATCCTGCTGCTGTTGCTTCAGACGGGCATGATCGGCGTTTTCGTCTCGCTCGATTTCTTCCTTTTTTATGTTTTCTGGGAAGTGATGCTTGTTCCGATGTATTTCCTGATTGGCGTGTGGGGCAGCGACCGGCGCCTTTACGCAGCGATCAAGTTCTTCCTGTATACGCTGGCCGGGTCCGTGGTGATGCTCCTGGCGATTCTGGCGCTCTATTTCTATGCACCGGCGGCGGATGGAACGCGCACGTTTGACGTTCCCACTCTGCTGGCTGCCGCGCAGACATTTTCTGATCCATTGAAAGTGTGGCTCTTCTGGGGATTCTTTTTCGCGTTTGCCATCAAGGTCCCGATGTTTCCGTTCCACACCTGGCTCCCGGACGCACATACGGAAGCACCCACGGCCGGCTCCGTCATTCTGGCCGGCGTTCTCTTGAAGATGGGCACGTACGGCTTCATCCGTTTTTCGCTGCCGCTACTGCCAGCCGATGCGGCGATGCGCGCCAAGATCATCCACATCGTGATCGTCCTCTCTCTGATCGGAATCATATACGGCGCAATTGTCTCCCTGATGCAGAAAGACATGAAGCGCCTGATCGCCTACAGCTCCGTCAGCCATCTCGGCTTCTGCACGCTGGGAATTTTTGCGCTCAACCCAAACGGCCTCGCCGGCAGCGTGCTGCAACAGATCAATCACGGAATTTCCACCGGCGCGCTGTTCTTGATCGTCGGTGTGCTGTACGAACGGCGGCACACGCGGCTGATTTCCGAGTTCGGCGGGCTGGCGACGCCCATGCCGAATTTCGCAGCAATCTACCTCATCATCAGCCTCAGTTCGCTCGGGATGCCGCTGCTGAACGGCTTCATCGGAGAGTTCACGATTCTGCAGGGTGCGTTTCAGGTCAGCAAAGCGTGGGCCGCGTGGGGCTCGCTCGGCGTCGTGCTGGGCGCGGCGTACTTGCTGTGGCTGTACCAGCGCGTGATGTTCGGCCCGGTGACGCAATTTGCCAATGAAGAGTTGCCGGACTTGAACTTGCGCGAGTACGCCACGCTCGTGCCGCTGGTGATTTTGGCATTCTGGATCGGCATCTATCCGAAGCCGTTTTTCGCGTACATCGAAAGGCCCGTGCAGAGGATCGTCGAGCAAGTGAATCCTAGATTTTACCAGGCAGAACGTACGCAAGCGCCCACGGCGGAAATTCCCGCCGTCGCCGCTGAAACAAAATAGCCCAACGGCATGAACATCCCAATCCTTAATTCGATTTTCAGTTATCTCCAGGGAGACGGCGCCGTCGTTCTCCCGGAGATGCAATTGACGCTGTTCGGCTTGGGCATTCTGCTGATCGGGTTTTCCGTCGATGAGTCCATGGAGAACAATTGGTTCTGGAGGCTTTTCTTTAAGGACTTCAGCGCGAAGGCCGCATTCGCGGGCGTGCTGTTCAGCGGCCTCTCATTATGGAAGCTGCGGGGACGGGTCGCTGGCAGCGGCACACTCTCTGGATTTCACGAGTCGGTTGTCGTGGATGGCTTCCTGATTTTCTTCGCCGCGCTGTTTCTCATTTCCACAGCGCTGGTCATTCTTCTCTCCGTGAAATACCTGGAGATCGAAAGAGAGCAGGAAGGAGAGTATTACGCGCTTCTGCTGTTCGCGTGTGTCGGCATGATGCTGATGGCGTCCGGCGTGGACCTGATCGTCATGTTCCTCGGGCTGGAGACGATGGCGCTGAGCTTCTATGTTCTGACCGGTTTCTTGCGGCGCGAGAAGCGTTCGAACGAGGCCGCACTCAAATACGTCCTCCTTGGCGCTTTCAGCTCCGGGATTCTTGCCTATGGATTTTCACTTCTTTATGGGCTGAGCGCCTCCACGAACATCAGTGCGATTCGCGGGGCTCTCGAAGGGCGCGAAGACCTTGTCCGCCGGATTGTTATCAGCCAGCAGGCGGGACCAGCCGGCGAGCAGATGCGGCAATTCTTTGCCGCGCGGGCACCGATGGCCCTGCATTTCGATCCCTTCACGCTCCAAATTTTGCCGCTGCTTGCCTTCGTGCTGATCGCCGTGGGCTTGTTTTTCAAAGTCGCAGCCGTGCCGTTTCATCAGTGGGCGCCGGACGTTTACGAAGGCGCGCCCACGCCAATCACGGCATATGTGAGTGTCGCTTCCAAGACTGCGAGCTTCGCGTTGGTTCTGCGTTTGTTCCTGGTGGTCTTTTCCATTTCGCAGGCAACGTGGATTTATCTCATCGCAGGCGTGGCAGTCGCTTCGCTGACCTGGGGAAATCTTGCGGCGCTGACGCAGACGAACGTCAAGAGGCTGCTTGCGTATTCCTCGATATCGCATGTGGGCTACATCCTGCTCGGCCTCGTCGCGGGGAATGAGACCGGTCTTGTGGGCATCGCGTACTATTTGTTTGCCTATGTGTTCATGACGGCGGGCGCGTTCGCCGTGATCATCGTGCTCCGCCAGAAGGGCGTGATCGGCGACGAACTCGAGGACCTGAATGGCCTCTACCAGCGCAGCCCCGCAGCGGCGGTCTTGCTGCTGATCTTCATGCTTTCGCTCGCGGGAATCCCGCCGACCGCGGGATTCATGGGCAAGTATTTCATCTTCCTCTCGCTCATCGAATCGAAGCATCCTGTGCTTGCGGTGTTCGCGGTGTTGTACATCGTTCCCGCGCTTTACTACTACTTCCGCATCATCGTGCACGCCTGGCTCAAGCAGCCGGGTGAAGCGGCGCATCCTGTCATGACCAATGCGCAGGCCGTGGCGCTCGGCGTAACGGTGTTTGTCACGCTGGCCGCCGGGTTGTATCCTGAACCGTTCACGCGGCTCGCGCACTATGCCTTCGGACTCTAAGCCAGAGGAAAGCCCTCCGGAATCACCTCCAAAAAAGCCGCAGGATTTTGCGTCCCAGTCTGCGCTTGCCCTGGAGCTGCCGTTCACCTTCGTGGGCGCGATTGTGGTCGGCGGCGCGATTGGATACTTTCTTGACGGTTGGCTGCACACGGGACCGTGGCTCATGATGGTGTTCGGTGGATTGGGCTTTTACGCCGGCATTCGTGAAGTGCTGCGCCGGCTGCCAGGCGGAAACAATGGGAGCAAGAGTGGCTGAACCCGTTGCAGGCGCTCTAACGGAGCGGCGCATCGCTTGGCTTACGCTTCTGTTTGGATTCACCGCTGCGGCCTTCCTCGCCGTGGCACACCAAAAAGTATGGGCCGCAGGTCTGGCAATCGGAACGGTTTTAGCTTGGCTTAATTTTCGCTGGCTGAAGCGCGGACTTGACGCCCTGGTGCTCGCTTCTAAAGCTCAAGAAGGCCGCGAAAAACCGCAAGTGCCTCTCGCCACTTACTTCACGGCCATCTTTCGCTACGGGTTGCTCGCCCTCGCCGTCTATGTTATTTTTGAATATCTACACGTTCCCCTTGGCAGCATGGTTGCGGGTTTGTGCGCCTTAGCAGCCGCGACGATCGCGGCTAGTGTGTGGGAAATACTGCGCCCCTTGGACTAACGGATGGAAGAACACCTACTTGGCATAACGAAACTGCTGAATCATATCTTGGGACCACTGGCCCTTTCGCTGCTTCACGCGCTGCACATCACCCCGGAGAATCCAGAGGTGCCTATTCCGCAGCATGTCGTGATGGGCCTCGTTGTACTTCTGATTGGAACTCTGGCTGCACTCTTTCTCCGCTCACGCTTGTCAGCGGAAAGGCCCGGGGCCGCGCAACAAGTCGCGGAGATGCTCCTCACGAATCCTCTGGGCATCGGCATCCGTGATCTGCTAGAAGAAAATACGGGTCATGAGGCTCTGCGATACATCGCCTTTGTTGGGACGATCTCGATCTTCGTACTTCTGGGCAATTTGATGGGTGTTTTGCCCTTTTTTGCCTCGCCGACTGGAAATATTAGCGTTCCGCTGGCTTGCGCCATTCTCACCTTTTTCTATTTCAATTGGCAGGGCATCCGGCATCATGGCGTCGGCGGATACTTGAAGCACTTCGCAGGTCCTGTCTGGTGGCTAGCGTGGCTGATTTTTCCCGTGGAAATTATCAGCACGACAGCGCGCCTGCTCTCTTTGACCGTTCGTCTTTGGGCAAACATCTTCGCGAGCGACATGATCTACGGCATTTTTCTCAGCCTGCTCGCCGCACCCGCCCTATGGGGATGGACCAAGACACCGGCCCTTGGGGTCATCCTGGGAGTCTTTCCCGCCGTTCTACCGCTGGCCTTTATCGGCCTGCACATCTTTGTTTCAATTATTCAGGCGTATGTCTTCACCATTCTGCCGTCGGTGTATATCGGCATGGCCACGGCGGAAGAGCACTAACGCTGCAAAAAGAGTTTTAGTCGCTGTCCAGCGTGAGCCCGGCTGCACGGTGTCCGGGAACCACCTCCTGGCGGCAATCTCATGAGGAGGAAGTTATGAAGAAAACTGCAGTAGTGTTCGTTGCGCTCATCGCAATCTTGGCGATTGCGCCGTCCGCATTCGCACAGGGCGGTGTACCGGAAAAGGCGCCTATCAATACCACCACGCTCGCTCTGGCTGACGGTTTCGGCCTGGATATCGGAGCATTTGGCGGAGCACTCGGCCAGGGCCGGATCGCGTCTGCGGCTTGCGAGGGAATCGCGCGCAATCCTGGAGCTGCGGGCAATATCCGTGCGGCAATGTTGCTCGGCCTGGTGTTCGTCGAAACGCTCTCGCTGTTCACATTCGTGTTGGGGATCCTCCTCTACTTCAAGTTCTAAGTCCTAATACTTACAGAATTCAACGGCCCGGAAGCGCAAGCCTCCGGGCCGTTTTCTTTTCAGTTCGATAAGTTCAAATGTAAGTGCCGAGCTTCAGCCCCGCCTGCTTCTGCAAACTGGAATTCTTAGTGGCCGAAGAGAGTGGGTTGGAGGATGAAATTGATGACGGGATTCGGCATAAGGCCGAAAAGAATTGTGCCGATAGCTGTGACTGCTAGAACGACACTCACCGTGAGTGGGAATCCTACCGG
The DNA here is from genome assembly GCA_003224055.1 of Acidobacteriota bacterium. Classification (GTDB taxonomy): domain Bacteria; phylum Acidobacteriota; class Terriglobia; order Acidiferrales; family UBA7541; genus Acidiferrum. The sequence goes on from QHYE01000043.1 coordinate 39,577, forward strand.
AGCAGCTGCGGCAGACTCCGCGCTCGGCTCGCGCATGTACATCAGTACGATGACGCGCAGGTAGTAATAGGCGCCAATGATGCTGTTGATGGCCATCAGCACGGCGAGCCACAGCAGGTGCGAATTCACCGCCGCCTTGAAAATGTAGAACTTGCCGAAAAAGCCCGCCGTGACCGGCAGCCCGAGGAGCGACAGCAAGTAAATACTCAGCATTGCTGCAACGACGGGCTGGCGCTGCGAGAGCCCGGCGTAATCGTCCAGCGAGAGATTTTTCTCGCCAGCGCCGCCCAACTGCGAAACGATGGTGAACGCGCCCAGCTTCACCAGTGCATAGCTGAGCAGATAAAAAAGCACCGCTGCATACGCGACTGCTGCTTCCGACCGTCCGCCCTTGGCCATGGAAGTAACCGCGGCAAACGCAACAAGAATGTAGCCGGCGTGCGCGATTGAACTGTAGGCCAGCAACCGCTTGATGTTCGTCTGTACCAGCGCGCCGAGATTCCCGGCGAACATCGTCAGCACCGCGAGAATCCAGAACGCCCAGAACCAGAAATGAGTGGCTGCAGGAACCGTGGCGAAGATGCGAAGCAATAGCGCAAAAGCGGCGGCCTTCGGTCCGGCGGAAAAGAGCGCAGTGACCGGGGTGGGCGCGCCTTCGTAGACATCCGGCGTCCAGATCTGGAACGGCGCCGCGGCTACTTTGAAGCCCAGGCCGATCAATATCATGGAAAGGCCGAGTTTCAAGAGCGTGCCCAAAGGGTCAGCATCGACCATCATGTCCAGCCTGGTCGTGCCGGTTGCGCCATATACCAGCGCAATCCCATAAAGAAAAAACGCCGTGGCGAACGAGCCCAGCAGAAAATATTTCATCGCCGATTCGCCGGACTTCAGCGCATCGCGACGGTAGCCCGCGAGAATGTAACTCGAAATCGAGCTCATCTCCAGCCCAATGAACGCCGTAAGGAGTTCCTGCGCGGAGGCGAGAACTCCCATCCCGGCGGTAGCAAACAGCAGCAGCGCATAGAACTCGGCGACCGGAAGGCGCTCGCGATCGAGGTAGGGGCCGGCAGCGAGAACCACTAGGACTGCGACCGTGCCTACAAGGAGGTGAAAAAAGAAGCTGAACGCGTCCGCCTGGATGAGCCCGTAGAAGCCCGCGCCGGGGTTGCGGAAGGAGAGAAAGGATCCAGCCATTCCCGCAAGCGCACCGATGAAAGCGAGGGCCGTGAAAAAGTGCCGATTGCGAACAAACGGCTGCAGGAACATCGCCAGCAAACCGAAGCCGCACCAGAGCAGCTCCGGCAGAACGCGGTAAAAATCGGCGATGGTGGGGATCGCGGAATTCATCTAGCGGGTTCCGGACCTTTCCGGCGAATCTGCGCTGGCAACTCCAGGCGCAACTCGCGCAGCTTGCTGCCCGGGCCTCACGGGCGCGGCCGCTTCGTACGGCCGCTGCGGTTCCACCTGATCGATTACCGCTTGAGAGTCCGCCGCGGTGCGGCGCGTGATGAACACCGAACCAATTCCCATCCACAGCGTCACGACGGCCATGGTGATCAGGATCCACTTCTCACGGGCCGACGCATCGGGGAGCGTGCGGTTTTTCTCTTTTGTAATTTCGCCGAAGAACACGCGCTGATACGACCATAGCAAATAACACGCCGAGAGAATCACGCCGAGCGCGGCCCACGAGGCCCATTGCCAATGCCTCTGATAGGTCCCGAGAAGAATCAAGTATTCGCCCACGAACCCATTGAGCATCGGCAGGCCGAGCGAAGAAAGCGCGACGAATAGGAAAAACGCGGCCAGTTTCGGCATCGGCGTCGCCAGGCCGCCGTACTCGCTGATTTCAAACGTGTGGCGGCGGTCGTACAGCATGCCCACCAGCAAGAATAGAGCGCCGGTGGAAACTCCATGCGCGAGCATCTGGTAGACCGCGCCTTGCATGGAAATGTTGTGGAACGCGAAGATCCCGAGAACCACGAAGCCGAGGTGGCTGACGGACGAGTACGCCACAAGCTTCTTCAAATTCGGCTGCACCATGGCCACCAGCGCGCCGTAGATGATTCCGATGATGGCCAGCAGCGCCACCCATCTAGCCGCGCGGTGCGAAGCGCCCGGAAAAAGCGGCAGGCAGAAGCGAATCATGCCGTACGTGCCCATCTTCAGCAGCACGCCTGCGAGCATCACGGAGCCGGCCGTGGGCGCTTCCACGTGCGCGTCGGGCAGCCAGGTGTGCACCGGAAACAGCGGCACCTTGATCGCGAAGGCTACGAAGAAGGCGAGGAACAGCAGCATCTCGGTACGCGGGGAAAGTGCAAGAAGGCCTGTGGCCAGCATGTTCTGAATGGTCGGCAGATCAAATGTGTTGGTCGCGTTGTAGAGCCAGATGATTCCGACCAGCATGAAGATCGAGCCCGCCATGGTGTAGAGGATGAATTTCACGGCCGCGTACACGCGCCGCTCGTGGCCCCAGATGCCGATGAGCAGCGCCATCGGAATCAACATCACTTCCCAGAAAAGAAAGAAGAGGAACAGATCGAGCGAGAGGAACACACCGACGCCGCCGACTTCCAGCATCAGCAGCATGACGAAAAATTCTTTCACGCGGTGCTCGATACTCTTCCACGACGCGAGAACCGAGATGGGCGTCAAAAACGTCGTGAGGATCACGAGAAAGATGCTGATGCCGTCCACGCCAAGGTGATAGTTGATCGGCGGCTGGTTGATCCAATGGGCGAACTCTTCCAGGCGATAGCCGGCGTCCCCAACACGCACGTAGCGGAGCATCAACAGCGAGAAGGAGAATTCAGCGGCAGAGACAATGAGCACGATATATCGGATGTATTTGTGATCATCGCCCCGCAGCATCATCAGTGCCAGCGCGCCCGCGGCAGGGAAGAAGATCAGCACGGAAAGCAAGTGTCCGCCGTGCAGCATCAACGCACCCACCCGAGGACCGGTTTTCCCGCGCCCGGCCAGAGGAAGATCACCGCGATCAGCACTAGCGCTCCGATGACCACCCACACCGCGTAGCTGCGCGTGTTCCCCGATTGTGTGTGGCGGGTGCGATCACCGACAGCGGTAATGCCGTCTGCAAGCCCGTTCACCGCGCCATCGATGGCCGCCACGTCCGCGGTCTTCCAAAGCACGTTCGTGGAAATCCAGAGCAGCGGCTTGACGATCGTCGCCGCGTACAACTCGTCAACGTAATATTTGTTAAGCAGCGTCGTGTACACCCCCTTCATCGACTTGGCGAGCCCCTCCGCTTTTTCCGGCCGCTTGAGATACAGCCAGTATGCGTTGGCAAGACCAAGGAGAGCCGATACCACGGCGACCACCGCGAGCGTGAGTTCGAAGCTGTGAGCTGCCGCTTCGCTCAAGACTTCGGCGCCTTCGTGCGAGCCGAACACCGGCGTCAGAAAGTTTGCGAAATAGTCCGGACCGCCCCAAAGTGCAGGCGCGGCTACCCAGCCGCCGATTACGGAGAGCACGGCGAGCGCCACCAGCGGCCCAAGCATGCTCCACGGCGATTCATGGACGTGTACTTTGTGCTCATCGTAGCGCGGCTTCCCGTGAAAAGTAAGGAAGATCAAACGGAACATGTAAAACGAAGTGAGTAGAGCAGTAAGTAACCCGAGCGCGTACAGCGGATGGCCGCCCGGGATCTGAAAAGCGCTCAGAAGGATGGCATCCTTGCTGAAGAATCCGGCAAGCGGAGGAATGCCCGCAATCGCCAGTGTGGCGATCAGCATGGTCACGTAGGTGTACTTGATCTTTTTGCTGAGGCCGCCCATGTGGCGCATGTCCTGTTCGCCGCCCATGGCGTGAATCACGGAACCAGCAGCCAGAAAGAGCAGCGCCTTAAAAAAGGCATGCGTCAACAGGTGAAAAATGCCCGCGGAGAACGCGCCAACCCCGCACGCCAGGAACATGTAACCGAGCTGACTGACCGTCGAGTAGGCCAAAACTTTCTTGATGTCCGTCTGCACCAGTCCGATGGTGGCGGCGAAAAACGCCGTGGCGCAGCCCACGATGGCCACAACGACCAGCGCCGTTTCGGAATGCGTGAAGAGCACGTGAGAGCGAGCCACAACATACACGCCCGCAGTCACCATGGTGGCCGCGTGAATCAGCGCACTGACCGGCGTCGGCCCTTCCATCGCGTCCGGGAGCCACACGTACAGCGGAAGCTGCGCGGATTTCCCGCAAGCACCCATGAACAGCAGCAGGCATGCAACCGTGAACGTGCCGAATTGTCCCCAACCCTCCGGACCCCAGCTAGGGTTGGAGGCAGCCTGGAAAAGTGCGGTGAAGTCCAGGGTGCGGAACGTCCGGAACAGCAAGAACATTCCGAGCATGAAGCCGAAGTCACCGATGCGGTTGACGATGAACGCCTTCTTCCCTGCATCTGACGCCGACTTCCTAAGGAAATAAAATCCGATCAGCAAATAGCTGCACAAGCCGACGCCTTCCCAGCCAACAAAGAGAAGCAAGTAGTTTGCCGCGAGCACCAGAATTAGCATGAAGAACATGAACAGATTGAGATACGAGAAGAAGCGGTAGTAGCCGCCTTCATGCGCCATATATCCGGTCGCATAAATGTGGATGAGCCAGCCGACGCCGGTCACCACCAGCACCATGACCACGGTGAGCTGGTCCATCTGCAGATCAAAGCCCGCCCGGAAATTCCCCGCAGTAATCCAGGTGAAGAATTCCTTGCGGAAGAGAACCTGCCCCGATTCAAAAAATTCCCGCACCGCCTCGAGCGCGCAGGCGAACGACAGTCCCGTCGACCCCAGCGCCACCCAGTTCACGGTCTTGTTCGCCCACTTCGCGCCAAAAAGTCCATTGATCGCCGAGCCCAGCAGCGGCAGCAGCTGGACAATCCACAAATATTCGAGCATCGGGCGCGTCGGCATCAGAGTTTCATCAGGTCCACGCGCTCGACGTTCAGTGTCTGCCGGTTGCGCGCAATCAGAATGATGATTCCCAGGCCCACGGCCGCTTCCGCCGCCGCCACAACAATCACGAACAGCACAAATACCTGCCCATCCAGCTTTCCCCACGCCTGGCTGAACGCCACAAACGCGAGATTGACGGCATTCAGCATCAGCTCAATGCTCATGAAAATCGTGATGATGTTGCGCTTGAAAACAAACGCAAACACGCCGATTCCGAACAAAATCGCGCTCAGAATGATGTAGTAGTTCGTCGGCACCATTTCAGGGTTTCTCCCGCTGTGCGAGCACCGTAGCGCCCATCACCGCCACGAGAATGAGAAACGACGTCAGTTCGAACGGATACACGAAATCCCGAAACAACATGTTCGAAATGCCGCTCGTCGAAGCCATCGCACCAGTCTGCGACGACCCTTGCACGCCTGCTGTCGTTCTCACAATGGTCGCGGTGACGAATCCCGCCAGCGCCACAACCAGCAGCAGGCCCGGCGGTCCCGCCAGCTTTGAAATGCTGGTCTGCTCTTCAACGCCGGCGTTCAGCAGCATGATCACAAACACGAACAGCACCATGATCGCGCCGCCGTACACGATGATCTGCACCGCCGCCACAAATTCCGCGCCCAGCAACAAATACAAGCCCGCCAGCGCCACCATCACCACGATCAGCGAAAGCGCGCTGTGAATCGGGTGCTTTTGCAATATCAAGCTGACGGCCCCGATCACCGCCAATCCGGCGAGCGCGAAAAACACAACCAGCGACGCGGTCATTTCCCACCCCATTGCATCTTCGCCAGGATCACGAAACTGGTCACAATCACGTTCACGATCGAAATCGGCAGCAGCAATTTCCATCCAAAGGCCATCAGCTGGTCATAGCGGAACCGCGGCAGCGTCCCGCGCATCCACACGTAAATGAACAGAAAGACGAAAATCTTGGACAGCAGCCAGAACGGGCCTTGAACAAATTCGTTCACGCCGGGATACAAAACAAAAGCCGCGCCCAGTGCGGTGATGGCCGTTCCCACAACTGGCAGAATGACCCGCCCGAAAATCGTCTCGTACCGGATGCCGTCCCAAATAACCCACAATCCAAACGGAATCAGAACTACCGAAGGCAGGTAATGCGTCCAGGTCCACGAAGCAGGGAAGGGAGACAGCCATCCGCCAAAAAACAGGATCGAGCACAAACAGGAAATCGTGGTCATGCTGGTGTATTCGGCGATGAAAAACATCGCGAACTTGAAGCTCGCGTACTCCGTATGAAAACCCGCAACGAGCTCCGACTCCGCTTCCGGCAGATCGAACGGAGCGCGGTTTGTCTCCGCAATCGCCGCGATGAAAAAACAAAGGAAGCCCAGAATCTGCGGCCAGATGTTCCAGCCGAGGAAGCCCCATTCCGGGTGCCGCCCCTGCGCCTCGATGATTTTTGTCAAGTTAAAACTGCCCGCCATCAGCAGCACCCCGACCACGGACATCGTCAGCGCCAGCTCGTAACTGATCATCTGCGCCGAGCTGCGCAATCCGCCAAGCAGCGAGTATTTGTTGTTCGAACTCCATCCCGCGAGCGCCACTCCGTATACACCGAGCGCGGTGATCGCAAACAGCGCCAGAATTCCGATATTCAGATCCGGAGGCGCGATTCCCAGGTAGATCTCGCGGCCAAACAGCCGAAGGGGCTCCGGCCCAAACGGTATGATCGCGATGGACGTCAGCGCGAGCGCCAGCGCCAATAGCGGCGCAAGGAAATAGACAAACTTATCCACACCCGCCGGCGTCGGATCTTCCTTGAACAGAAACTTCAAGCCGTCGGCTAGAGGCTGCAGCAGCCCGTGCGGCCCTACACGATGGGGCCCCCAGCGCGACTGAATATGCGCCACGAGTTTGCGTTCAAACCAGGTGAGATATGCGTCCACCGTGAGAACGATGAAAAGCAGCAGCACGATCTTGACGATCGTAATAATCAGCTCGGCGTTCGCGGAGAGAATCGCGCTCACGGCTTCGCCTTAGCCTCCGGCAGGGATTCCATCATCGTGCAGAAACGGCCCAGCGTGCCGCTTGTGAAAAGCGTGTCCTCGGCCGAGCGAATCAATCCCGCCGGAACGTCGTATGGCGCATGACCGTTTCTCGCAAATTGCACGCGCGTCGGCTCCGCTCCGCCTGTCAGCAATCCCGCCTGCTGAACTTCGTACGCGGGCACCGCCTTGCGGATCTCTTCGAACACCGCGGCCGGCGTCTTGTAGTGAAATGCCTTGCCCAGACCCAGCTTTTCGAGCTGATGAGACAGGATTCGCAAAAGATCGAAGTCGCTGCGCGGCCCCATCACTTCCGCGCCCTTGTGGAGCAGCTGAATCTCTCCCGAAGTATTCGTGACCGTCCCATCTTTCTCATACGCTGACGTCGCGGGAAAAACGATGTCCGCCACTTTCGCCGTTTCCGTCAGAAACATTTCGTGAACGATCAGCAAGTCCAGCTTCCCGCGACCGTAACCAGGCGTCCCAAAATGCGCGAACGGATTCGCACCGACGACATAAAGAGCTTTCAGCTTTCCTGCTTGCGCCCCTTCCACCATCAGCGGCGCGGTCAGCCCTGGCTTGGTTGGAATCGGTCCGCAGCCCCACAAGTTTTCAAACGATTCGTGCGCGCTTTGGAGGCCCACGTAGGCGTAACCCGGCAAGCGATCCGGCAAAACGCCCAGGTCGGCGGCGCCGCGCGAGTTCGCGTAATCCGCCAGCGCCATATAGCGCGTTTTCCCGGGCAATTTCGAGCCGAACGCGACAAGCTGTGCGATCGCTGCGCCCGAAACTTCCGCGCCAAACACAATCGCAACATCGCCCTCCGCCTCGAGGCTCGCCTTCAACAGCACCAACTGCTCCACCATGGCCGGCGGCAATATACCTTCTTCATGCGCCAGCCACTTCAGCGCGGCCGCTTCCTGTCCCGCCGCCACGTTTACAAACTGTGTGGCCTTTCGTTTCAGCTTGATCTCTTTCGCGTTGATGACGAAGAGTTTCGCCCCGAAGTGCCGGATACCGCTTCGAATCTGCCACCCTACTAGCGGATTCTGATTCGTCGGGTCATTGCCAATCAGCAGCACGGCCTTGGATTGATAGAGCTGCTCCATGGTCAGCAGGGAATCGACGGCCCGCTCACCGAGCGCCGTAACCAGGCCGGTGAAATCCGCCGTGCGATGATGATCGATGTTATTCGTTCCAAACGTCACGCGCGCCAGCTTCTGCAACAAGTAGTTCTCTTCATTCGAAGTGCGGTTCGAGCCAATGAACCCAATCGAATCCTTGCCGCTCGCGTCATGAATCGCTTTCAGCTTGGTCGCAGCGGTTTGCGCAGCTTCTTCCCACGAAACGGGAAACAACTTGTCGCCCTTGCGCAACAGCGGCTGCCGGATGCGCTCCGCATGCTTCGTGAAATCAAAGCCAAAGCGCCCCTTCACGCACAGGAAATCCTTGTTGATGCCGCTCAAGTCGCGGTTATTCGAACGCAGAATCTCGTGATTGCGCACGCTCAGCGTCGTCTTGCACCCGTTCGAACAATGCGTGCACACCGTCGAAACGTAGTTCATCTCCCAGGGGCGCGTTTTGTAGCGATACGTCCCGCTGGTCAGCGCCCCCACCGGGCAAATGTCAATGCACATCCCGCATTCTTCGCATTCCAGGTGATCTTCGCGGTTGGGAATGATCACGCTGTTCGCGCCGCGCATCCCCACGCCCAGGGCCTTCACGTCCATGCCTTCATCGCACACCCGCACGCAGCGGAAACAAAGAATGCACCGCGGAGCATCGTAATAAACGAGCTCCGACCACTTTTCCTCCGGCCGGTGAATCTTTTCCTCCACAAAGCGGCTGGAATCCGCGCCGTAGCGGAACACCATGTCCTGCAGCTCGCACTCGCCGCCCTTGTCGCACACCGGGCAATCCAGCGGATGATTCGTCAGCAAAAATTCCAGCATGTACTTGCGCGCGTTGCGGACCTGCTCGGTGTCCGTTCGAACGATCATGCCCTCCGTGGCGATCACCGTGCAGGCCGTCTGCAATTTCGGCGCTTTTTCGATTTCCACCAGGCACATCCGGCACGCCGCCTGCAGCGAAAGTCCGGGGTAGTAGCAGAACGACGGCACCTCCGTCCCGATGCGCCGCGTTGCTTCGATGAGCAGCGTCCCCTGCGGCACTTCCACGTCGCGGTCGTTGATCTTCAGATGGATTAATTTCTGTGCTGGCATGGATTCCTATCGCGCGCCGGCTAACACTTCCGTGGACTTGTACGGGCAGGGTCCTTTCAAGTGTTCTTCAAATTCATTGCGCCATTTTTTCATGATGCTGATCGTCGGCATGGCTGCGGCGTCGCCGAGCGGACAGAACGTGCGCCCCAGCATATTTTTCGCAAGGTCCGCGATCAAGTCGATGTCTTCCGTGCGCCCGAAGCCCGCGTGAAAGCGCTCCAGCGTTTTACGCAGCCAGCTGGTGCCTTCACGGCAAGGTATGCACCAGCCGCAGGATTCGTGCGCGTAGAAGTGCATGATGCGCCGTGCCATGTCCACCATGCAGGTGTCTTCGTCCATCACCACCATGCCGCCGGAGCCCAGCATCGAGCCGGCCTTGGCCACGGAGTCGTAGTCCATCGCAACATCAATTTCATCGCCCGTCATCAGCGGGCACGAACTTCCTCCGGGAATCACCGCCTTAATCTTCTTGTTGCCCGGAATGCCGCCCGCCATCTCGTAGATGAACTTTTTCATATTCATCCCGAGCGGAATTTCATAGATTCCAGGCTTATTGACGTGGCCCGCCACGCACAGCAGGCGCGTTCCGCCATTCTTCGGCGTCCCGCGATTTGCGTAGGCTTCGCCGCCCTGGAGAATAATTGACGGTACCGCGCTCAGCGTTTCCACGTTATTGATAATCGTGGGGCATCCGTACAGCCCGACGACCGCAGGAAACGGCGGCTTGATACGCGGGTAGCCGCGCTTGCCTTCCAGCGATTCCATCAACGCCGATTCTTCGCCACATTCGTACGCGCCGGCGCCCGTATGAATCAGCAAATCAAAATCGAATCCCGACCCAAGAATGTTCTTCCCCAGATAGCCGCGCGCGTACGCTTCTGCAATCGCCGCGTCCACAATGTCCAGAACGTAGCGGTATTCCCCGCGGATGTAAATGAAACCCTGATGCGATCCGATCGCGCGTCCAGCAATCACCATGCCTTCGATCATCTGATGCGGGTCCATTTCCATCAGCGGCCGGTCTTTGCAAGTCCCCGGCTCCGATTCGTCCGCGTTGCAAATCACGTATTTCGGCTTCGGGGAATCCTTCGGCACGAACGACCATTTCATGCCCGTCGGAAATCCCGCGCCACCGCGCCCGCGCAAGCTGGATTTCTTCACTTCTTCGATGATCGTTTCCGGCGTCATCTCCTTCAGGGCCTTCTCCAGAGCCTGGTAGCCTTCGTGCTGTAGATAGACGTCAATCTTGTGCGAATCCTTGATTCCCCAGCGCTTACTGATCAGCGGCGTTTCCGCCGGATGTCGCTCGTGCAACGCTCCGGAAATCAGCGGCTCGGGCTCGGGCCTTCTCCCGGCGTCGAGCTCCTGAATGATGCGGTCGAATTTGAGCGCCGTGAGGTTTTCGTAGAAGTCGTAATTCACCTGCATCGCCGGTGCGCCGGTGCAAGCGCCAATGCATTCGACTTCTTCGAGCGAAAAAATCCCGTCCGGGGTCGTTTCCTTGTGGCCGATTACCAGCCGTTTCTTCGCGCGGTCCAGAAGTTCATATCCGCCCTTCAGCATGCACGCCACGTTCGTGCAAATCTGCACGTGGTGCTTGCCCATGGGCTTCCGGCGCAGCATCGAGTAATACGCCAGAGTCTCTTCGATCTGTACATTGTTGAGGTCCAGGCGCTTCCCGATCTCCGCGATCATTTCGTCGCTGACGCAGCCGTATTCATCCTGCGCATACATCAGCATGGGAATCAGCGCGCTGCGCTTCACCGGATAGCGGCTCTGCAGCAATTCGAATTTCGCCGTAAGCTGAGGGGAAAGTTGCATGATTACCTGTCTACTTCTCCAAGGACGATGTCGATGGTGCCGATGCATGCGATGACGTCGGCGATCAACTGCCCTTCGATCAATTTCGGAAGCGCCTGCAGATTGATATACGAGGGCGACCGGAAGTGCGCCCGCAGCGGCTTTGGCGAACCGTCGCTCGCAATGAAGCATCCAAGTTCGCCTCGCGGGGATTCCACGCTGACATACGCCTCGCCCGGCGCCGGAGAAAATCCTTCCGTGAAAATCTTGAAGTGGTAGATGAGCGCTTCCATCTCCGTTTTCATTTTTTCTCTCTGCGGCGGAATCACGCCCGGTGCTTCAGCTCGGATCGGACCTTCGTTCGTAATCTTGTCCAGCGCCTGGCGGATAATTTTCAGGCTTTCCCGCATCTCGGCCACGCGAATCAGATACCGCGCGTAGCAGTCGGAATCCGTTCGCGTCGGAACATTGAAGTCGAACTCCTCGTAACTCGAGTACGGAAAAACTTTCCGGTTATCATACGCAATGCCCGCCGCGCGCAGCGTTGGGCCCGTCATGCTGAGCGCGACCGCATCTTCCGCGGAGATGTACCCGATGCCCTTGGTCCGGCCGATCCAGATGCGATTTTCCGTTAGTAGCGTTTCGTATTCGTCCACGCGGCTGGGCATCATTTTCAGGAATCGCTCGATCGCCTGCCGCCAGCCGGTCGGCGGATCCAGCGCCAGTCCGCCGATTCGAATGTAGCTGGTCATCATCCGCTGGCCGGAGAACAGTTCGAAAATCTTCAGAATTTCTTCGCGCTCGCGAAAGCAGTAAAGAAATACCGACATCGCGCCGAGGTCGATCGCGTGCGTCCCCAGCCAGACCAGATGCGAAGAAATCCTTTGCAGCTCGACCATCATCACGCGGATGTATTGCGCGCGTTTTGGAATTTCCACCCCCAGAAGTTTTTCTACCGCCAAGCAATACACCAGGTTGTTCCCCAGTGGATTCAGGTAATCCATCCGGTCCGTCAGCGTAATCGCCTGCGAATACGTCTTGTCTTCGCACGATTTCTCGATCCCGGTATGCAAATACCCGAGATCGGGAATCGCTTTCACCACGTTCTCGCCGTCAAGTTCCAGCAGAATTCGCAGCACCCCGTGCGTCGACGGGTGCTGCGGCCCCATGTTGAGCACCATGGTTTTTGCTGCGCCGGTGGCGGTATCAACGGTGGTCATGGCGTCGAGCTTTTCCTGAAAAGTTCGCCCGTGCTCGGCACGTCGCGATAGCCCTCAACGGGATAATCCCGGCGCAACGGATGCCCTTCCCAATCATCGGGAAGGAGTATGCGCCGCAAATCGGGATGCCCGTTGAAACGAATTCCAAACAGGTCGAAGATTTCCCGCTCCAGCCAGTTCGCGCCCGGCCACACCGGCACCAGCGAATCCACAACCGGATCGTTCCCCGAAACGCGCACCTTCAGCCGCACTCTTTCGCGCCGCGGAATGGAAACAAGTTGATAGTTCAATTCGAATCGCGGTTCGTGCGGAAAGCGGTCGACGCAGGTTGCCGCGCTCAGGAGGTCGTACCGCAGCTTGGCATCTTGACGGCAGTGTTCCGCGGAAGCTCGAAGAAATTCGCGCGGAATGACAATCGTGGTCTCGTCGCGGAATTGGATCACTTCCGCAACGGCTTTCGAATTCCACGCGCGCAGCCGTTCGGCTACAACATTAGCGTTTTGGCTGGAAGACTCCTTCACGATTTCGAATCCCGTTTGCGCCGCTTATTTATGCCAGTCCAGCGCGCCCTTTTTCCAGAGATAGAGATAACCGACCAGCAGGATCGCTATGTAGATCATCATTTCCGCAAAGCCATACCACCGCAAGCTGCGAAAAATGTAGGCCCAGGGGTACAGGAAGATGGCTTCCACGTCGAACAGAATGAAAACCATTGCCACGAGATAGAACTTCACCGAAAAAGGCTCACGGGCATCGCCCGTTGGTTCCATCCCGCACTCGTAGGCTTGCTGCTTCGCCCGGCTCGGACGCCGCCACCCGACTAGCACGGAGACAGCAGTCAGCGCACCGGCAAGCGCCGCGGCGATCAGCAGGTGTAAGAGAAGCGGAGCGTAAGTATGTAAGTCAGAACCACTCATGGGCGACTTGCTATAATACTGATTCACCCGCCGGTCGGTCAAATCGGGCGGAGAAGTTCCCGCGCGGCGGTTTCGCATCGATGTACGGGAAAAGATGAAGGACCCGATGCTTTTTGGTCACAATACCAACGTAAAAGTGCGGGACACCGACTTTCACGTCCAAACCGAAGATCGCGGCGTCACCAACGCGCTCATTGACACCACCGTCTATTTTCACGGACGCGTGCTGCATCGGCGAACGAATAACTATTTTGATCTCCTGCCGCTGAATTCGAAGAACGAACAAGCGCTCAAGCAGCGCCTCGATGAGCAACACCGTGCTGTTGTAGAAGAGCTTCGAACGGGAACGCTGCACCTTCCCCTGCCGCAGGAAGCTAAATCCCCCGCGACGACTGGCGTATCGAACGCCCCGTCCGTCCCGAAAGTGCTGACGCTCGTTCTGATCAATTCAAAAACCTGGCTCGCGGGAAAGCGTGCCACTCTGGTTGTCTCCGTGCAAAACCGCGAGAGTGGCGAACCCGTGAATCACGCGCGCATTGTAGCTCGAGTGGAAGGCGCCGCCGATTCGAAAGAATTCAAAACCGAAACCGGAATCGACGGCCGCGCGCGGTTGGAATTTGATATGCCGCGCGTATCCGGGGCGGAGCCGGCGCTGGTCATCGAAGCGATGCACGGCAACGCCAAAGGGCATTTGCGGTTTCAGTTGCGCGCAAGACCGAAAGTGCCCGCTGCGAGTTAGAATGGAAACGACCGTCACGATTATCGTCAACGGAGAATCACGAGTGGCAGGTGTAGAGGCTACCGTCGCGGACCTGCTTCGCGATCTCGGTCTGAATGCCGGGCGCGTGGCCATCGAGCGAAATCTGGAAATTTTGCCGCGGCCGAAATGGCCAGCAACGCGCGTCGCGGCTGGCGATCGCTACGAAATCGTTCAGTTTGTCGGCGGCGGTTAAAACATTTTTTTCCAGATTTCGATCCGTTCTTTCAGATCTTCCTCGTCAAATTCCCTTCAACAGGTGCCCCATCTTGCGTTTCTTCGTTTTGAGATAGCCGCGAGAGATTTTCGAGACGCGCGGCTGGCAGGGAACGCGTTCGACGACCTGTATCCCTGCGCTTTCAAGTTGGCGGACTTTTTCCGGGTTGTTGGAAAGCAGGCGAATTTTTTTCGCTCCCAGTTTTTTCAAAATTTGCGTGGAGAAATCGTAATCGCGGGCATCGGCGGCAAAACCCAGTTTTTCATTGGCCTCAACCGTGTCCATTCCACCGTCCTGGAGTTCGTAAGCGCGGAGCTTGTTCATCAGGCCGATGCCGCGGCCTTCCTGCGGCAGGTAGAGCAGGATTCCCGAAGGCGCCTGTCCGATTTTTTTCAGCGACAATTCGAGCTGCGCGCGGCAATCGCAACGCAGCGATGTGAGTACATCGCCAGTCAAGCATTGCGAGTGCACGCGCACCAGCGGAGCAATCCTGCTTTTCAGATTTCCGCGTACCAGCGCAACCGCTTCTTCCTGCGGCCCGCGGCCCTTGAATCCGAAAATGGTGAAGCGGCCATAACGCGTCGGCAGCTCGGCGTGCGCGACCATCTGCACCATCGTGGAACTTTTCTTCAATCGTTTGCTCTTGTGTGATTTTGCGCTCATCGGAAACGGACAGTATAACAGGGAGCCATAATCGGCACAGGCTGCCATCCGCGCAAGCCGCTTGATGTGCGAGCACCGACGTACGAGACGCGCTTTACATCAAGCGGGGGATTGGCTAGCGTTAGCTTGAGAAACGCAGGCGAAGAATGGACACGGCAACCTCAGTTCGCGACCTCTTATTCACCTTGCTGCTAAAGGTGGGCGTGGCGTCGTCCTTTGCCGCGCTGCTGGCGCGCTGGAACACCTTTCGCCGCGTGCTTTTTACCGAAGAGCGCGACGTCGACCAAAAACTCAAGTTGATGATGTTTATGGTTCCGCCGCTGATCGTCGGAGTGATGCTGCGCCTGGTTGGGCCTGCCTACAAGTTTGCGGATCTGTCGCTGGAAGGCGCGTTTCTCATGGGCTTGCTGGGTGGCCGCGTGGTGGGGCCGATCGGCGGCGCGATCATCACTATTCCGGCGCTGATTTCGCACGAGTGGCTGGCGATGCCCGTGGCAGCGACGGCGGGACTGCTCGGCGGACTCATCCGGCAGGCCATTCCAAACAAAGAAGACATCTGGAATTTCGGGCCGTTCACTTTCCTGAACATTCCGAGAGCGACTGTGAAGCTGCTTCGCAAAGCGGAATTGTCCTGGGAAATGGCGCCGCTGACCACGTGCATTGCCCTCGAACTGGGCCGCGTGGCGCTTGTGCACGCTACAAAGCTGAAGTGGCTCTTTGCGATCGATCCGAACTGGGATTGGTGGCTGGGGCTCGTGGTGATCGCCACACTAATGTCTGTCGCTGCCCCGCTGAAAATCTGGAACAACACGCGCATCGAGATGAACCTCGAGCGGCACCAGCAGCTTTTGTTGAAGGCACGTATGGATGCGCTCTCCAGCCAGATCAATCCGCACTTTCTGTTCAATACGCTCAACACCGTTTCGGCGCTTATCCGCATTGATCCGGATTCCGCGCGCGGCGTGGTGCTCAAACTCAGCAATATTTTGCGACGGCTCCTCCGCAAGCATGAGACCTTCGTGCCGCTCAGCGAAGAACTGCAATTCATCGACGATTATCTGGACATCGAAGTGGCCCGCTTCGGCCGCGACAATCTCGAAATCGTCAAGCAGCTCGGCGAAGAGACCCTCGAGGCCTTTGTCCCCAGCATGCTCCTCCAGCCGATTGTGGAGAATTGTCTGAAACACGGTCTTGCGCCCAAGCTCGGCGGCGGAAAAATTCAGTTGCGAACGACAACGCGTGACGGCCGGCTGCATATTGAAATTGAAGACAACGGCGTGGGCATTTCCGAAGAAAAAATGCCCCACGTCTACGTCGAAGGCATCGGATTGAGCAACGTGCGCGAGCGCCTGCACGTGCTCTACGGAGCCGATTTCAATTTGGAGATTCAGAGCCGGCCCGGCGAAGGCACGGTGATCCGCATTGACGTACCCGCTCTTGTGCCCGCCATGCAGGCGGTGGGTTGAGAACGCCAGAAAACTGTGGATATTGGAAAAATTGAAAAGAGAAATGCTGAGTGCGGCTCAGCCATACTGTTTGACATGAACCGAAAAACAGTATGACTTCAAACAGTGATCCGGTCCTTTCGCAGCGCGGACACCGAGCGCTTATTCCGCAGGGAATCTGTTCGCCGGTTCAAGGCCATTGAACGGCAAGCGCTTCGGAAACTGGACATGCTTGACGCCGCGCCGGATCTCCGGACGCTGTCGGCGCTCCCTGGAAACAGACTGGAAAGATTGAGGGGAGAGCGGCAGGGGCAGTGCAGCATCCGCCTGAACGACCAGTGGCGGATTTGCTTTGTATGGCGCGAGGGACACGCATATGAAGTCGAGATTGTGGATGACCACTGAGAGGGCCGAATGGCAAAGAAACTGAAGCCGGTGCATCCGGGAGAGATTCTTCGCGAGGAGTTCATGCTGCCACTTGGGCTGAGCATGAACAAGTTGGCGATGGCATTGCGCGTCCCGGTGACACGAATCGCGGATATCGTCAACGAGCGCCGGGGCATCACGGCCGATACGGCCCTGCGCTTTGCCCGTTACTTTAATAACGCCCCCGCTTTCTGGATGAATCTTCAAACGCGTTATGACCTGGAAGTGGCTGAAGACGAAATCGCTGCCCAAGTTGCGCGAGACGTGCAGCCTTTGGAAATGGTCACCCGCGAGGATTAGAAACAACCAGCGAATTCGGGCTCTCATTCCTCGCGGAGAGCAACCATGGGGTCGACCTGCGTGGCGCGGCGCGCGGGAATGTAGCAGGCAAAGAACGCGGAGAGCAGAAGCACGGTGGCGACGGCGCTGATCGCGGCCGGGTCTATGGCGTTGACTTGGTAGAGAAGAGTCTTCATCACGCGGCCGACAAAGTAAGTACCAGCGAGGCCCACGAGCAGTCCAAGAAAAGCGAGCACCATTCCTTCCTGAAGTACAAGACGAAGTACCTGATTGGGGCCGGCGCCGAGCGCGATGCGCAGGCCAATCTCGTGGGTGCGTTGGGCCACTGCGAAGGACATCACGCCGTAGATGCCGATGGCGGCGAGCAACAGTGCTACCCCCGCAAAACTCGAGAACAGCACCGTGGAGAAGCGGTCTCCAGCCAATGACTCATCCACGAGCTGATCCATGGTCTTTACCTGATCGAGGGGCAGATTGGGGTCCACGGAGCGGACCACGGCGGTAATGCTCTTGGTCATGCTTGCGGGATCGCCAAAAGTGCGGACTGCCAAGCCCGCCTGTGGCCAGGGGCTCTGCCAAAAGGGAACAACGATTTCGGGGAAGCCGTCGCCACGAACACCGCCGTTGTGGACGTTATGATAGACACCAACGATTTGCCATTCGATGGGCGGCCCGAGCTTGGTGACGCCGGGGATTAACTGTTCGACGGCGAGGCGTTGCGTGAGAGGGTCCACGTTGGACAAGTATTTCTTGGCGAAGGTCTCGTTCACGACGGCGACCGGGAGGCCGCCGGCAAAATCCTGTTCCGTGATGGCGCGGCCTTTTTCGATTTGGATTCCAAACGTCTTGAAGAATTCCGGCGTCACCATTGTAAAGCCTGCGCCGGGACGCGAGGACGGATCACTGACCGCCTGTCCCGCGAGGTTGAAGGGCATGCCAAAGTTCGTGCCGATGATAGGCATCCCCGTGGAAGCGGAAGCAGCGGTGATTCCCGGAAGGGCGCCCACTTTGTCCAAGAGCAGGCGATAGAACGCGTTTATTTGTTCAGGCGTGGAAAAGCGTTCATTGGTTACGGGTAGAAAAAAAGTGAGGATGTGGTCCTGGCGAAATCCGAGATCGACGCGGCTTAGTTTCCAGAAGCTGTGAATCACCAGCCCGGCGCCGGCGAGGAGCGTCAGCGCCAGCGCAAATTCGATGACCACCAGAGTGCGGCGCAATCCGTGGCGGCCCGCGCTGATCGCGGAGCGGCCGCTTTCCTTCAGCACATCACTCAAATTGAGCCGCGCCGTTTGCCACGCGGGAGCGCAGCCAAACAGCACACCAGCCAGAAGCGTCGCTGCCATGCTAAAGAAAAGAACAGGCAGGTTCACGCGAATGTCCGCCTCCGAGGGCAGGGTAAACGGCGGAATGAGGGAAACAATCACTTTCAGCAGTCCCCAAGCGAGGCTCACACCCAAGATTCCGCCGATCAGCGACAGCGCGAGGCTCTCGGTCAGGAATTGAGCGAAGAGTTGTCCGCGTGTGGCGCCCAGAGAGGCCCGTACGGCAATCTCTTTTTGGCGAACGGTCCCCCGCGCAAGAAGAAGATTGGCCACGTTGACGCAAGCGATCAACAAAATGAAGCCGACAGCGCCCATCAGCAGCCAGATATTCTTGATCAGGTCTTTGCTGATGAAGTCGTTCTTGAGGGGTTCGACGGCGGCGCTCCAGCCCTTGTTGGACTTTGGATAGACTTCAGCAATGTGGCGCGTGACGGAATCCATGTTGGCGTTGGCCTGTTGCAAAGTGACGCCCGGTTTGAGCCGGCCCATTACCAGGACGAAATGAAAGTCGTGGTTGATCTGCTCTGGTTTGAAAGCCAGCGGGACAAAGAGCTGCGATTCGAGGCGGTCAGGCTGCCCGGCTGCAAGGACTCCCACGACCGTGTAAGGCTCGCCGTTCAGGCGGATGGGCTTGCCGATGATTTCGTGGTCACTGCCGAAACGCTCCACCCAAAGTCGGTGAGTCATCACCACGACGCGATCCCGGCCCACGACTCCTTCCTCGGGGAGAATGTCCCGCCCCAGGAAAAAGGGAGTGCCCACCATGTTGTTGAAGCCGGGAGTGGTCAGGCGGGTCTGGATCATTTCGGGATGGTCGGAGGTGGACAGACTGTAATTGCCGCCGGTCCATGCGCAGAGATCCTGGAAGACGGTGCTCTGCTGCTTCCAATCCAAAAAGTCGCCGGCTGAGACACCATTGCGGTTTCCGTTGATCCTCGACCAGACGATGACGAGTTGGTCCGGATTTGGGTAAGGGAGTGGAGCGAGGAGGGTGGCGTAGACGACGCTGAAGATAGCGGTGTTGGCGCCGATACCGAGCGTGAGCGCCAGGAGGGCGACGCACGTGAAGCCGAGATTTTTGCCGAGCAAGCGCAAACCAAAACGGATGTTGCGTGCGAGATTCATCATGCGGCTACCCCCAGAGACACGAGTGAATCACCCGTTGGACAAATTAGACGTGTGGAGGAGGCGAGTGGTCACAGCCCGCGATGTGAAAAAGGCGTGTTGGGCGAAAGCGTCCTTGGCGGCCTAACGATCCTCCTTGAATTGGCTGGAGAGGGACTTGGGAGCGGCAAGCAGCCACGCGGCGAGGAGCGCGCGGCGCACGGTATGCTTTCTCGCGGCTTTGAGGCGGACGCTGGTGGCCCCCCGTCGTCCCCAGGCACCGGCGCAAGGTTCAAAGACACCCCGGTGGGCCCTCATGAACATCCCTTGCTCGATGGGCGTGAGCTTGATCATGCCCCAGCCATTCTCGGGGTAGCCGAGGGTCGCGAAGATCTTTCCAGCGACGCGAAAGTCGGGGTGGTCCATGTGGGCCTGCTCGGAGGTTTCGGGAAACGAGAGCGCGAGGCGGCGAAAGTCATTGGAGGTCATCGGCAAGGTCCAGCTGGTTGACGGAGCCATGAAAGCACGAGAGGGAGTGGGGAAGAAAGGGCTTGACAGGCGACTGGCGATACTGTATATTCTGTATATACAGAAATGAGTGACCAAACAAAAATGACACACAACGCCTTAACGCCCGTGGCGCAGAAATTCATTTTGCACTGGGGCGAGATGGGTACCCGGTGGGGGATCAATCGCACCGTGGCGCAGGTGCACGCGCTGCTGTTTCTATCGCCGCGGCCAGTGCCGGCGGACGAGATTTCCGCGACACTGGCGGTGGCGCGCTCTAATGTGAGCACCAGCCTGCGGGAGCTGCAAGGGTGGCGGATTGTGCGCGTAGTGCACGTGCTGGGCGACCGGCGCGACCATTTTGAGTCCATCAAGGACGTGTGGGAGATTTTCCGGATCGTCTCCGAGGAGCGGAAGCGCCGGGAGATCGATCCCACGCTGCATGTGCTGGCGGACTGCGTGCAAGAAGTGAAAGCAGATCCGCGCGGCGACGCGTATACGCGGGAACGAATGGAAAGCATGCTGGAGTTTCTGACGGCGATGACGGGTTTGTTCGAGGAGATTATCCGGATGCCGACCGGAGCGCTGAAGGGCGTGGTGAAACTGCGTGGGAAAGTGATTACGCTGCTGGGGACGGAGAAGAAAAAGGCGACAGGATAAAGAGAGCATTGAAACAGAGAAGTAATGAAGTAACAAAAGAGATGGAGTCATGATTTCGCTGGTGAGTGAGTACACGGACGGGAAGGGACGGCACGCGCGGGGATGGTTTTTCTTTGACGCGGAGTGCCGGTTCTGCACGCGCATCGCGCGATGGCTGGCGCCGATTCTGGAGAAGCGGGGACTAGAGCTTGCACCTTTGCAGGATCCTCGTGTGGGGGCGCTGCTTGGGCTGCGGCGGGAAGAATTGATGAGGGAGATGCAGTTTCTCTTGAGCGACGGTAGCCGGTACGGCGGCGCGGATGCAGCGGTGGCGCTGGCGCGCGAGATCTGGTGGTGGAGGCCATTGCTTTGGGTGTCGAGAATTCCTGGGATGATGGAAGTTTTGCGCAAAGGATATCGCTGGATTGCGGGGCGACGGAGCTGCGTGGCGGTTTCTTGTCCGGCTGATCAAGTTTCTCCCAGGATGTAACGCGTAGTCGCAGGCATTCTTGCAGAGAGCAGGCCGACGATGGCGTTTCAGTTCTCGGACTTGTGGCGATGGGACGGCAGAGTCAGCCGCGCGAAGTATGCGGCGGCGGGCTTTATCGGCGTACTGATCAAGCACAATTTGGATCGATTGATCGCGGCATCGTTTTTGGGTTACAAGAACAGTTTTTTCAACTACTGGGCGCCGCTTGGCAAGGCGGCGGGACTCGACCACCTTTCCAATACCGAAGCGAAGTTTCTCGCGACGATGCTGCTGTTTTCGATTCCATTTCTGTGGGCGGGCGTGACGATGACCGTGAAACGGCTGAGAGATGCCAGGCAGCCGGTGTGGCTCGTCGTGTTTTTCTTTATTCCGGTGATCAATATTCTGTTTTTTCTCGCGCTCTGCGCACTGCCGCGGAGCGAGCGGCCCGCGGATGCGGAGGGGGCACGCTGGCCGGGACCGGGAGCACTGAGCAATATGATTCCGCGGAGTGCCCTGGGCAGCGCGGTGCTTTCGATCTTCCTCACTTGCGTTTTGGGACTCTTCTTTTTGGCGATGGGAACGCTAGTAATCGGGGCGTATGGCTGGAGTCTCTTCGTGGCGCTGCCGTTTTGTCTGGGCATGTTTGCCGTACTGCTCCACAGCTATCACGGTCCGCGCGACTTGTGGACGTGCTTTAACGTGGCGCTGCTTCCGGTTGGAATCTTGGGTGTCGTCTTGATTTTGGTGGCGATGGAGGGCGTGATTTGCGTGCTGATGGCCGCGCCGTTCGCCTTGGGACTCGCGGCGCTGGGCGGAATGCTCGGGTACACAATTCAAAAGCATCACTGGGGGCCGCAACAGAGACCAGCGATGCTGTCGCTTGTTTTGCTGCTGGTGCCAGCATCGTTTGGGATCGAGCACGCCGCGGCCCTGCAGCCGCCGGTGTTTATGGTGCGGACGGCGATTGAGGTGAATGCGCCGCCGGAGAAAGTTTGGAATCAGGTGGTGGCGTTTGCGGAGATACCGCCGCCGAAAGAATTGTTGTTTCGGGCGGGGATTGCGTATCCGATTCGTGCGGAGATTTCCGGACATGGGGTTGGCGCGGTGCGGCACTGCATTTTCTCGACGGGGCCGTTTGCGGAACCCATTGAAGTGTGGGATGAGCCGCGGCTTTTGAAGTTTGGCGTGACGGCGAATCCGGCGCCGTTGAGCGAGCTGAGTCCCTACGGGAATATTCAGCCGCCGCATTTGCATGGGTACTTTGTTTCTAAGCAGGGGCAGTTCCTGCTGACGTCGTTGCCTGGCGGGCGAACGCGGCTCGAAGGAGCAACGTGGTATCAGCACACTACGTGGCCGGCGGCGTACTGGCATTTGTGGTCGGACTACATCATTCACAAGATTCACTTGAGAGTGCTGGAACATATACGAGCCCAAGTCGAAACTGTGAGCCAGTAACGGAGTGTAAAGGTGCCAGAGAGTCCGAGAGAGCTCGTTTAACTTGCTGGCGGAATCGCGGTTGGTTTGTGGTTCGCACAGGCTAAAAGCCTGTGCCACTCGTCAAGGCTGGTCCCTCGTCGGGATGCTCCTCAGGACGGATTTCCTTATCGGACGCGTGGTTAACCATAACACCCCCCGGCCCCCATGCTTTTTGTAAGTATATCATTCTAAAGGGAGTTAAAGTCCTTTGTTTTGATAGACTTTTGAAAGAATATCAAAGGAAACGACTTATAGATGGGCAATTCGGAAGTGATGGACAGCTGCGCAATCCAGGGAACGGCAGCCGGAAAAAGAAAGAGCGGCAGTGGAACTACCGCGCTTCAAAATTCGCAATATTCCCTACAAACCATTCTAATTGAGAAATAAAACAAGTCAAATGAAAACTGCGCCGTGGGTCAATAATCTCTACCTGCTTCTCTGCTGTTCGCATACGATCTTGGCGATCAAACAGCCGAATGCCATGAACTGAACCAGGAGTGAGGCGGATATGAATGCAAACGACTTTCGGCGGATTGCGCTTAGCCTGGAAGGAGCGGAAGAGAGCTCGCATATGGGTGCGGCGGATTTCCGGGTGGGAGGCAGGATTTTTGCGACGCTGGCGTCGGAGAAGCAGGGCTATGGCAACCTGATGCTGACACTGGAGCGACAGAAGGCATTTGTGGACGAGCTTCCGGAAGTATTCCTTCCCATTGCGGGCGGATGGGGAAGGATGGGGATGACGCACATCCGGATGGCAGCGGCGAAAGAGGACGTGATGACAGGAGCGTTGCAGACAGCGTGGAAACTGCGCGTCGAGAAGAACGCAAAGTCGGGCAAGAAAACCAGCGTGAAGCCAAAGAAGATGCGGGTAGCAAAGACCCGCCGCAAGAAGCGCTGACGCGCTAGATTCGTAACCGTGTCAACAAACAAAAAACTTGGGGCGAAGCGGGAGGAGCGACGCAGAAGCGGGGGAGAAACAAGGCGACGGGCAGTTGGCGGGGAACAAGTCAAAACCGACAGCGTTTGATCCGCCGGAAAATCCGCCAGTACTGCTATTACTATTGTGTTTCATCGATACGATTCCTAAAACTGGATTTGTACGTAAATTCATATTCTGAAGTCTTAGCACTTTGCCACCACACCTAACGCCTTCCTGAAAACACGCGAGTTAGCCACCGACTTCCCAATATCGAGAGCGCCCATCTCACTTTGGCATGATGGTTGCAAAAAACCTATCTACAGGTTTTCTCTCGTTATGACGAGTTCCTTGACTCAACCCAAATTGGACTAGCCCTACAGGTCCGAGGGGCTTGGGATACCGAAGCCTACTCAGGGGTCGCAAATGGGCATTCCAAAAATCTTGACGGAGGCCAGCCATGAAATTGCCCAGAGTTTCCTCGCTCTTGTTAACTCTCGTCTTTACGTTCGTGTTGATGTTCGCCCCGACAGTCTCAGCTTCATCCACTGGAAGCATCACCGGTTTCGTAAAGGACCCAAGCGGTTCGATGATTTCAGGTGGAAAATTGACACTCACCAACATGTCCACCAACGCCAAGCTCGAGGCGGAAATCGACGGTAATGGCGGTTTTCAGTTCTTACAACTCGCCCCGGCCATGTACTCCCTCCAAGTGGAGGCTACGGGCTTCAAGAGAGTTGTGATTGATAACATTGTGGTCCAGGTCGACCAGATCACGCACTTGGAACCTTCCCTTCAAGTTGGCAGTGTTGCGGAGACCATAGAAGTTTCCGGCGGTGCAATCCCGTTGCTGGAGTCCGATAGGAGCACTTTAAGCAACGTAGTCGATAGTCAGGTTATATCGAACATGCCGCTGAACGCGCGCCAGTACCTGGACTTGGCGCTGTTAACGCCGGGGGTCTTGCCGTCATCCGCAGGCACGCAAGGTGGCGGCTTCAACGTGGCCGGAGCCCGCTCCCAGTCCAACGTCTTCCTGCTCGATGGTGTCAGCAACATCGACACACAAATCAACTCAGCCCTGGGCAATTTCCGCATCACCGATGGTGTGCAGGAGTTTGCGGTGCAAACCAGCGTGGCCACCGCGGAGTTCGGGCGCGGCACCGGTGGACAGGTGAGCATCGTTACCAAGAGCGGCACCAACCAGTTTCACGGGACAGCATTCGAGTATCTGCGCAATTCCGTGCTGGACGCCGCCGACTTTTTCACCAACAAGAACCACGGAAAGAAGAATCCACTGCATCGCAACCAGTATGGCGGAACTCTCGGCGGACCGATCCTCAAGAACAGGATGTTCTTTTTTCTATCTTATGAGGGCTTCCGCCAGATAGCTCCGACGGTCAGCAGCACCCGGGTACCGACTGACGCCGAGCGCGCCTCGGTCACCGATCCCATCTCGCGGTCGTTGCTACAGTTCTGGCCGGCTGCGAACTTCACTCCGTCGTCGGGATCATCCAACAATTTCATCGCCAACGTTAGTGCGGCGACCTTCGACGAGACCGGCCTCGCGAAGGTGGATTACAACTTCAGCGAAAGAGATCACCTTACCGCCCGATGGGCGCAATATGGCGGTACGCTCCTTACGCCCGGTGCGCTCCCATCGTTGGGCGGCAATGGCAACTCGCCTGCGAGCGACTCCGGCGTCGTTGACTACACGCACACCTTTTCGCCACGGTTGCTGCATGAAGTCCGCTTCGGCTTCTCCCGCAACAAGACCTTCATCACCGTTCAGGATTCCGGGTTTAACGCCGCGACGATTTTTGTCGATTCGAGTGGCAAGCCGCTCCCCGGCATCGTCGATGGCAGCAAAAATCAGCTCGATTCTGGGCTTCCGACGATCGGGATCACTGGTTACGCCCCCTTGGGCAGCACCAGCAACCTACCGCAAGGCCGGATCACGAACACGTACGAAATCTTCGATAATATGTCGTTGATCGCGCCGTTCGGAGCCTCAAGACATTCCTGGCGCTGGGGCGTCCACGCTCGGCGCGAAGATGCCCGCCGGTTCCTGGATGGATCTGCCCGCGGCCAGTTTAGCTTCTCCAACTTCGCTGATTTTGCCGCCGGCAGGGTCAACAGCGCCACATTGCTCTTTGGCTCTACCCTAGCCTATTGGCAACGGTACCCCTGGGATCTCTATTGGCAGGATACCTACAAGGTGAAAGACAATTTCACGCTGAACTACGGCGTCCGCTATGAATACCCTTCAGCCATCCACCAGGTGCGCAACCAGGCCACCAACTTCGTCCCCGGCGTGGGCCCAGTTCTATTGGGCAGTGACAAGGTTCTCGCGATTGACACCACGAAGAAGGGGCCGGATTCGCTCTTCCTTACCCAGGCGCCTTTCACGCTTTCCGACACTGGGGTGAGTCTGGATAAGAACAATTTCGCTCCCGTCGTCGGATTCGCCTACACCCCGCGCATCACCAAGTCCCTGTTTGGAAACGACAAAACCGTAATCCGCGGTGGATTCCGCATGGGCTACGACGAAGTCTTCAATAACATCCCAGCGAATATGGCCCTGAACGCGCCTTTCAACCTGACGACCACCCAGAACAAGAGCACTCAGCAGAGCCCAACTAATCAAAGCGGGAAATTTTCTTATGCCGTCGGCCTAGATCAGAATGTTGCCCTGGTGAAGAACATCGGCCTGCCAAACCAGGTTGGTCTGGTTGGATTCAGTTCTGAAGACCAGAATCTGCGCAGCGCCTACATCTACCAGTACAGCCTGGGCATACAGCGCCAGCTTGGCAACGCATTCTCACTCGAAGTCGACTATCAGGGCTCGACGGGCCACAAGCTGGGTTTGTTCATCGACCAGAACCAGCCAAGGATCGTCAACGGCGCACAGGTTTTCCCTTACCCATTCTTCGGCTCGATTGGGACAGGCGTGGGCATAGGTAACTCGAACTACAACGGGGCGGTGGCGACAGCTAGGTACCAAGGACGCCACGGCATCTATTTTGAAGGCTCGTACACCTTCGGGAAGTCCATCGATGATGGTTCCTCGTTCTTCGGCTCCACTAGCGAGCGCGCGGGGCTTGCTGACAGTACCAACCTCGCCGCGGACCGCGGCCCCTCGTCGTTCGACATTCGCCACCGCGCGGTATTCACCTTCGTGGTGGACTTGCCGGTTGGACCCGGCCACCGCCTCCTGGGGTGGAACAACGGCGTGAACCGTCAGGTGTTTGGCGGCTGGCAAATCTCCGGGATTACGTCGATCCAGTCCGGCACTCCCTTCACGGTGTTTAACAGCGCCGCCGACTTCAGCGGCTTCAACCAGGGCAATGACCGCCCCGACGTCGTTGGAACGGGACCACTGCCTCAGGATAACCGGAATCCGGATGCGGCCTTCGACACGGCATACTTTGGCTGCGTCACCGCACCCTGCACCAAGATTGGTCAGGGTGTGCCACCTATCGGACGAGTGGGCTCTTCCGGCCGCAATCAGTATTACGGCCCGGGCCTGCAGAATTGGAATTTTGCCGTGGCCAAGGTTTTCCCCTTGGGTACGGAAAGAGTCCGTCTGCGGTTCCGAGCGGACTTCTTCAATCTCTTTAACCACACTAATTTCGCTAATCCTGTTTCGAACGAGGGCAGCGTGAACTTTGGCAAAATCACCGCAACCGTGGGCAGTGCCGTGGCCACCGCAGTTGGCACCACAGCAGGCGTCGTTGGCGGCGGACCGCGCGTGATTCAGGGTGCCCTCCGAGTTGAGTTTTAGTTCCAGAGACGTGTTGGGGATTTGTGGTCTAGTGAAGTTTGGAAAGGTAGTTGGCAAGGATGTTGGCGCAGGCTTCGACAAATTCCTGTTCGGAGTTGGTGAAGGTGCCGGCAAAATAGCTTTCGATATCGAGCTCGGCGGCAAGTTGCTTGTTCACGAAAATGGGAACAACGATTTCGGATTTCACCAAGGAGGAGCCTGCAAGATAGCGAGGATCTTTCGAGACATCCTGCACCACCACTACCTGCCCGCTAGTGGCTGCGGCGCCGCAGAGTCCGGTGGCGAGGGGGATGCGAGCGTTGGGCGTAAAGCTGCCGGCGTAAGGTCCGACGACCAGATAGCCGGGGTCCGCGGGGTCGATGAGATAAAAGCCTGTCCAGTTGTAGCGGGTCACCTTCTCGTGAAGGCGCTTGGCGATCAGCTGCATGAAGGACTGCGTCGAAGGAGCAGTCTGGGCAAAGTCTTGAAATTCACGAAGAAGCTCTCTGTGCGCTGGGGTCATGTTTTTGGCTTCGTGTGCGAGCCTACGCACCGGCTGCGGATGCCCGCTCGCCTGGCTGCCTCGCCGGAGCCATCACGATCAGAGCTGCACCGATGACACTAAACACAGCCGCGGCGCCCAGCAGACCTCCGCGTTCGCTCGCAAGGTGGACTGCCATGACAGCCATAACAGCGGCATGCGCAAAACTCGACCATGCAGCGAAAGCGATCACGCTGCGATTCGCCGATGGGTTACGCGCTGCCAGCAGCAAGAAAATCCCAAGCGTGACATAGAGGCTGAGCATCATCGGCAAAGCGTCCTCCTTATTCGCTTCCCAACCACTCCGTACAGACGTCACTACGGGATAAATGCCAGCCGAAAAGAGCAATCCCACCAACACCAAGACAACCTTCAGCGCCCGTTCTCGATTCATCGTGCCCTCCTGCTGAAAACCAAAATGGCGAAAGGTGCACGTCCACGCTGATCACCGACGTGAATCTTACGTTGATGACATGGACGGGTCAACGAAACCGGAGGCATCGAGGGTCCAAGGATTTTGTCTTTCGGAAACGGTCTCAGGATTCGGCGAGGACGCGCTTGTAGTAGTTTTCGTAGGCCGGGATGACGTCGTTGGCGCAGTAGTTTTTCTTGGCGTTGATGCGGGCGATTTTGCCGATTTCGCGGCCGCGGTCGGCGCGAGAAAGGATTTCGATGGCGTAGCGCGCCGCTGCTTGCACGTCGCCGGGTTCCACCAAAAATCCATCCACGCCGTGCGTGACCACCTCGGGCACGCCGCCGACGTTTGTGGCGATGACCGGGACTTCACAGGCCATGGCTTCGAGGGCGGCGAGGCCAAAGGATTCGAGCTGCGAAGGAAGCAGGAAAAGATCGGCGGCGGCGAGTTTTTCGTAGACGTTGTCCTGTTTGCCCAGAAAAAAGACATCCTTTTGCAGACAATATTTGCGAACGAGAAATTCGGCGGCGCCGCGGTCCGGGCCATCGCCGATGAGAACGAGCTTTGCGGGCATTTTGGCGCGGACGAGGGCGAAGATTTCCACGACGTCCGGGAGGCGCTTTACGGGGCGGAAATTCGAAAGATGCATGAGGATGGGTTCGCCGCCGGGAGCCCATGTCGCGCGGAGACCTTTGTCGGGGATGCGATTGTAGAGATCGCAATTCACGAAATTGGGGATGACTTCGATGGGGCGCTTGATGTCGAAGTCCTTGAGAGTCTCCTTCAGAAGATAGTGGGAGATGGAGGTGACGCCGTCGCTCTGCTCGATGGAAAATTTGGTGATGGGATGATAGCTGCGGTTGCTGCCGACGAGCGTGATGTCCGTGCCGTGGAGCGTGGTGATGAAGGGAAGGCGGCGCGGCGCGGCCATGGAACGCGCCAGCAGGGCGCTGACGGAATGTGGAATCGCGTAGTGCACGTGCAAAAGGTCCAGCGCTTCGGATTCGAAAACCTCGAGCATTTTTGTGGCAAGCGCCAGCGTGTAAGGCGGATGGTCGAAGAGCGGGTAGGAGGCGACTTCGACTTCGTGGAAGTGGATGCGCGGGTCGTTGGGATTCATGCGAATCGGCGGGGCGTAGCTGATGAAATGGATGTCGTGGCCGCGGGCGGCCAATTCCATGCCGAGTTCGGTGGCAACGACTCCGGAGCCGCCGTAGGTGGGATAGCAAGTGATGCCGATGCGCATATGGGTTGCTCTGCATCTCCGCTTATGAGGCGGGCTCGTTACGATACAACAGTTTCAATTGCGGAAGCTCGTATCTGCGAAATTCAAAAGTACGGGTCTGAAGACCCGCCACTACAACTGCCGGGCTCAAGCCCGGCAGGTACAGCGGCCATTACAACGGCCAAGGCGGCAGCTTACGGGTCTGGAAATCGAATGCTAGAGTCGCGGCCACCCCGAGGCGCGGCGAATGACCCGCGCGGCATCCTATTAGACGCAGGAGCAGCGAAGAACGTGACACGGCTTGCAGGCAAGGTTGCGCTGATTACGGGCGGCGGAACGGGAATCGGGCGGGCGATTGCGCTGGCGTTTGCGCGCGAGGGCGCCGGGGTGGCGGTGGCAGGACGACGGCTGGAGAAGATTCGAGAGGTGGCGCGCGAGATCCAGAAGGAAGGCGGCGCGGGGTTCGCGATGGAGTGCGACGTGACGCGGTCTGTGGATGTGGAGCGCGCGGTGAAAGGAACCGTGGAGCGATTTGGGCGACTGAACGTGCTAGTGAACAATGCCGGCGCGCTGCATGTTTCAACGGTCGAAGGCATTAGCGAAGAGGAGTGGGACCGAGTGATGACGGTCAATGTCAAAGGGCCATTCCTGATGTCGCGCGCGGTGCTGCCGGAGTTTCGAAAGGCGCATGGCGGGGCGATTGTAAATATTGGTTCGATTCTGGGGCTGATTGCGATGAAGGATCGCGCGGCGTATTGCGCGTCGAAGGGCGGCGTGACGATGCTGACGAAGGCGATGGCCATGGACCACGCGCACGAGAATGTACGCGTGAATTGCATCTGCCCGTCGATCGTCGAGACGGAGCTGCTAGCGGGGCTGTTCGACGAGAGCGAACGAGGACAAGCGCTGCGGAAGGCGAGAGTCGCGAGTATTCCGCTGGGCCGAATCGGGCGCCCGGCAGACGTGGCGGAGATGGCGGTGTTCCTGGCGTCGGAAGAATCGTCGTGGGTCACAGGTGTGGAGATTCCTTTGGATGGGGGACTTTCGGCGTACTGAAAGATCGGCGAAACGCGATGACCAAGAGAATGTCGAAGGAAGAAAAGCGGGTCACCGAACTCGTGCGGCGGCGAATGAAAGAAAGCCGCTCAACGGACCTTCTTGGGTTTGAAGTGGAGAGCGTGCACAAGGGGCGCGCGATTTTTCGATTGGATGTGCGGCCCAGCCACAAGCAAGTGCACGGGGTGGTGCACGGAGGAATTCTGGCGGCGCTGGCGGACACCACGGCGGCCATCGCGGCGTACACGGCGGTGCCTAGAGGAACGGAAATCGTGACTGTAGAGCTGAAAATTAACTATCTGGAACCGGTTCTCGGCGGACGAATCAAGGCCGATGGACGCGTTCTGCGCGCAGGGCGAAATTTTGTCGTAGCGGAATGCGAGATTTTCAACGAGGACGGGTCGCTGGCCGCCAAGGCGCTGCTCACGTTTGGAGCAGCCGCCGGGCATTCGATTCAAAAGTAGCGAACTTACTCGTCGCCACCCTGAGCGGATTCTTCACCATCTTTGTAGAGATACTTGATGACGCGCTTGAAGATGAGCAGATTGGGACTGCCCTGGCGGGTCAGCTTGATGCAATCGCGGTCATACCATTCGATCGTGCCGCGAAGCACTTCGCCATCCTGGAGCACGACGGCCATGGGGGTATGGGACTGCATCTGCTTGACCCAGTAAAAATTTTCCGCGTGAGTGGTCTCGGGCGGCGCGGGTTTCTTGCTGGGAATCGGACCATTGTGGGGCGCGCGGGGAATGCTCGGCTCCTTGACGTCCGGAAAGCCCGGACGGAACATGCGGCGGTTCACCATGACTACTCCTTCTAACCTAGAGGGGTCGAATATCTGTTCCTAGGATGCATGAAAAGGCTGGTGGGTTACAGTCTAGCCAAAAATATCCGCCGAGGCGCGGACGTGCCAGAACGAATCAGCCGCGCGAAACGAGAGCTTGCGATGGGTCTGGCGCCAGGGATGCCGCAAGGCCATCGAGACCCAACTGGCGGTTCAGATTGCGGCGCGCTCCAGCGTAAAGTTCATCGAATCCGGCAATCGCGCGGAGAACCCAGCCGGAATCCACAAACTGGCTTAGCGACTCGAGTTCCCTCGCGAGCGGGGCGTTGCGGAGAACGGGCTCTTTGATCTTGGACGTGAGTTCGAGGAGATCGGTGAGCAAACCATAGAAGATGCTGAGCTGTTCCTCGAAGGAAGAATCGCGATCTTTGGCGAGAGCCGAGGTGTCGGCGAAAAGTTGGGCGAAGCCCTGGCCGTGTGCGGCACGTTCCAGGATGCGAAGAGCATTCCTTCGGCTTTGCGAAGCCGCTTCCACATTTATTTCCATCGCGAGGCCGGGGCTGCCTTCGGCAAGTTGCGCGGCGAGTTTGATTTCACCTGGCTTGCGATCCGTTTTGTCCTTCAGAATTTTCTCGACGGCGGCTGGAGGCAAAGGCGCAAAATGAAATTGCAGGCACCTGGATACGATGGTGGGCAGGAGAGCGTAGGGTGATGGCGCCGTGAGGATGAGGGTCGCCGAGCCAGGCGGCTCCTCGAGAATTTTCAAGAAAACGTTGGCGACATCCCAGCGCATGGTTTCTGCGCCATCGAGAATGAAAACGCGGCGGCGACCCATGGGTTGAAAGTAAGCGGCGCGCTGGACGGCGCGCAACTGGCCGACGCGCAGCATGGGACGCGCGACGGGGCTCTTCAGGCGGACGGGATCGGGCACAAGCGCCCAAACGTCGGGATGCGATTGCAGGATCAGCGGTACGCGCTCGACCGTCGCGGCGTCCGCGCTTTCGCCGCGTTCCACCAGGCCCTGCTCGATTAGTTCTTGCGGATCCGCGAGTTGGGAGATGCGCAAGCAGGTTGCGCACTCGCCGCAAGAGTCATCCGTCAAGCGTTCGCAGTTCGCGGCCTGCGCAAACATGCGCGCGAGCGTAAATTTTCCGACACCGCGAGCCCCGGTAAAGAGCAACGCATGCGGGACGCGGCCGGCGCCGAGAGCGCCGCGGAGTGCCGTGACGATGCGTTCGTTGCCGAGAAAATCGGAAAAGGCCATTCGCTACCGCCCCTCGCCCGCGGCGGAAGAAAGCACGCCTTCGACCGCGGCAAGGACTTCCATCGCTATGTCTTCGGGCTCCCGCATGGCGTTGTGCGTCGCGTCAAAACATTGGATGGTGGCCCACGGGGTGTTGCGTGAGAGCGAGTCGTACATCTCGGCAGCGTCTTCCAAGTGGCGCAGGCTGGCCTCTTGCAAATCCCTTTGCGCGGAAGTGTAGCTGCGCGCGGACTTCAGGGCGACCAGCCGCTGAGCTTCCTGCGGCGGGACGCGGAGATAGACAATGAGATTTTCGCGGGGGAGGCCGTAGATTTCGTATTCGAGGTGCTCGATCCATTGCAAGAATTCAGAGCGTTGCGCGGGCGGAACGCGCGCGGTCTGATGCGCCAAATTGGAGGCGATGTAGCGATCCACGAGAACAATTTGGCCGCTGTCCAGCGCGGCTTCCAGCTTATATTTGGTTTCGAAGCGGTCCCCGGCATAGAGCATGGCCGAGAAGTGGGGATCGACCCTATCGAGCGGGCCGAGATCTCCATTGAGGAATTTGCCAACCATTTTGCCAAACCAGGAATCGTATTGCGGAAAGCCGGTGGAATAGACGGAGTGACCGCGCGCCTTGAGAGTGAGAGTCAGGATCTCGACTTGAGTGCGCTTGCCGCTGCCGTCGATGCCTTCTACGGCAATCAGTTTTCCGGGGGTGGTCATGTTTTAGCGTGGCCCGAAACTCAGGGGGCAATCGTCGAAACTCAGTCTAACCGCAGACACTCTGCGCTGCAACGCTGCGCGTGCTAGGATTCGGATTCGAAAATGACGACAAATTCAGTGCGGGAAAATTTGCTTCGAATGCAAGAGAGAATCGCCGGCGCTGCGGCGCGAGCGGGGCGAAATGCTGATGAGATTACTCTGATTGGCGTATCCAAGACGCATCCGGCGAACGCGATACGCGAGGCTTTTGAAGCGGGTGTGCGGCACTTTGGCGAAAACCGCGTCCAGGAGTGGGAAGGGAAGCGCACTGGAACAGAAGGGCTGGCGGCGACGTGGCACCTGATTGGCCATTTGCAGAACAATAAGGCGGTGAGAGCGGCGAGACTTTTTCACAGCATTGATTCGGTGGATGATCTCGCACTGGCGCAGCGGCTGGACCGGGCACGAGTTGAGGTGGGCATACCGGAAAAACTGAGAGTCTTAATCGAAGTAAGAGTTGCGCCGGAGGAGACGAAGAGCGGCGTGGAAACTAGGGAAGCTTCAGAGCTAGCGGAAAAGATTGCGGGTCTGCCTCGACTCGAGCTTGGCGGGCTGATGTGCATTCCGCCGTTTCTAGAGCAAGCCGAAAAAGTGCGCTCGTATTTTAGGCGGCTGCGGGAATTGCGTGACGATCTGGCGAAGACACTCGGGCTGGCGCTGCCGGTGCTGTCGATGGGAATGTCGCACGATTTTGAAGTTGCCATCGAAGAGGGCGCGACCGAGGTGCGCGTGGGCACCGCTCTGTTTGGAACCCGGATCGCTGGATAGTTGTTCGTAGAAAACGAAATGGTGGAGACGCAAGAACGAGACGGGGCCGTGATTTTTTCAGTGCGGGTGCAAACGCGCGCCAGTAAGGATGAAATTGCCGGGGAGATGGGAGGCGCGCTAAAGGTACGGCTCAGAGCTCCAGCCGTGGAGGACCGTGCAAACGAGGCGCTCGTCGAATTGCTGGCGGAGCTTTTGAAAACGTCCCGGTCGGCTGTTAGTATTCTTAGCGGCGAACGAAGCCGCGTGAAGCGAATCGAGATTCGCGGCGTGACACGGCAACAAATTCTGAATCTCTTGACGCACGAGGCGTGAAGTCCGGGCGTTGATTCGTTTTTGATCCATGGAGCGGATTCTCCGATGAGTGCAGATATTCCAGGTATCCAGAGCGATCTGCGGGCGGCAAAGCTGGACGGCTGGCTTTTCTACGATTTTCGCGGGCGCGATCCGATTGCGCAGCGCATCCTGGATCTTCCCGAAGGGATGCGAACGCGAAGGTGGTTTTACTTCGTTCCCGCGAAGGGAACTCCGAAGAAGTTGGTGCACAAGATTGAGGCGCAGTCTCTCGCGGCGTTGCCGGGCGACACGCTGTATTACGCAGGCCAGGACGAACTTCGCAAAAATGTCGGGAAGATGCTCGGCCGCGCGAAGAATGTGGCGATGCAGTATTCGCCAAAGAATGCCATCCCGTACGTGGCGATGGTGGATGCGGGCACGGTTGAACAGGTGCGCGGCAGCGGCGTGAAGGTGGTGAGCTCGGCAGACCTGGTGCAGAAATACGAAGCCTGTTGGAGCGATGAGCAACTTGCATCTCATCAATCTGCGGGCGCGGCCATTGACCGGATCGTGCGCGAGGCTTTTCAGCATGCGGCGAAAAATGTTCGCGAAAAAAAGACGATTACGGAATACGACTTGAAGGTTTGGATTCTCCAGGAATTTGAAAACGCTGGAATTTGGACGGAGGAAGGCCCCGACATAGCGGTCAATTCGAATGCGAGTGATCCGCACTACGGTCCCACGGCGGAATCCGCTGCTCCGATCCGCGAAGGCGATTTGCTGCTGTTGGATGTTTGGGGGAAAAAGAAAACGCCTGGCAGCGTCTACTACGACATCACGTGGGTGGGCTATCTTGGCGCCAAGGTGCCGGAAAAGTACGCAAAGGTTTTTGGAATTGTCGGCGAAGCGCGCGACAAGGCTGTCGATTTGATTCTCAAGAATATTGCGGCAGGGAAGCCACTGCAGGGCTGGCAGGTGGACAAGGCGGCGCGAGGCGTGATCGAAAAAGCGGGCTACGGAAAATATTTCTTTCACCGCACCGGTCACAGCATCGGAGAAAAAGTACACGGCAACGGCGCAAACATGGACGGACTGGAAACCCACGACGTGCGGCATTTGATTCCGCGGACTTGCACTTCGATCGAACCGGGAATCTACCTGCCGGAGTTCGGCATTCGCAGTGAACTGAACATGTACATTGACGAGCACAAAGCTCGAGTGACGGGACCGGTCCAGAAAGAGATTCTTCCGCTGTTGGCATAAGGAAGATTGAGAAAGGCGAGAGATGACCGACGAAGCAGCAGCGCCGGAAGCTCCCCAAGCCGATTCCAAGCGTGAGACGTTCGCGCTCGTGATTGCAGTGGCGGGATGGATTGTGCCGGGCTTGGGCCACGCGCTTTTGAAAATGTGGGGCCGCGCGCTGGCTTGTTTCCTCACCGTGGGCCTGCTGGTGTTTTTTGGCGCCGCGATGCGCGGAAACGTTTTCACTTCGAATGCAAATGATGCGTTCGACACGCTCGGTTACTTGGCGGATCTCGGCGCGGGAACCTTTTATTTCGTCGCGAGGGCTCTGGAAACCAACGGCCCGGACGTCTCTCGGGCGGACGGTGACTATGGAACGCGCTTCCTCGCGGCAGCGGGCGTGCTGAATCTGCTGGCGGCGCTGCACGCGTATGAAGCGGCACGAGGACGGAAAGCGTGAGCGCGGCGATCGGATTCAGCCTGAGTCATTTGCAAGCGATGCTGCTGTTCGCGCTGGTGATTTCCATTGCGTTCGGTTTCTTGAGCCGCCGGCAGCCCGTCGAGCGCGTGAAATATATCGTGTGGTCGCTCTTCCTTTTCTTGTTGATCGGCGTGGGTATCGGCTGGGCGATGTACCCCTTCTCGCGGTGAGAGAACGCGATTTTGCAGTTGAATTGACAGAAAATTTCTGCGGATGCTATTGTCCATAGAGCGGGCCGAGGTAGCTCAGTGGTAGAGCAGCCGATTCGTAAACCGCGCCAGCGCAATCTGAACAGACAGGATAGCTGAGAATTCAACAACTTAGCTGCCCATCACAGCCCATCACTACCCATCATTTCCGATCTAAGAACGCAAGAAGAACGCAAATGGACGTACCTCCAACAAACGTGAAATCGCGAGCATCTGATGGACTCTGCGAGGTCGAAGACCCTTGCATGCCTGACATTCGGCGTGAAGATAGACGCAAGGCCCACCGAACAAGGCAAACTGCTCGTAAGAGCGTGCGAAATATGCATTCTGCTCAGCGATGAATCTATCCATGTTCATGTGCTCGGCCATTCTATGATTCAAGTCAAAACTGAGCAACATCCGGGGGTTCACCAACGTAGGCCTTTATCTTCTTGAGCCAGCCGCGCGGATTGGCACCGTGCACGACGCGCCCCAGGTAGCCCAGGCGTTCGGCCACATTGCTTCGGTTGTCGAGAATGTGTTCCTTGGTGGTCCTCGCATAATCGGCAAGGAACACAGCCATGCTCTTAGGTTTGGCGAAAACATAGGTTGCGTGACCGAGCTCCGGAGTCTCAATGATCACACCGCGCTCCAGGTCAAAGATGTACTCCTCGCGAAATAGATAGAAAGTTCGCGCGCGTCGGTAGAGTTGTTGGTAGAAGAAAGAATCGTAATCAGGCTGCCAGGTAATCTGAGCCACGTCGAAATCGCTCGGAATTCCGAGTGTATCGCAGATGCGTTGAAGTTCTCTTTTCTCGATCGGTGCCTTCGCGATCTCAGCGCGGATCTTCTCAAGAGCATCCGAGTACTGACCGAAACGGTGAAACGTCCTCCGCGCTTTCTCAATCTGTGATTGAGTGTCCATTGGCAGTTTAACTTCCACGCGGCTCGGCAACGCTGTCGCCCATTTCACAAGTTCCCATTGGCCGCGGTTCCGGCGATACTTTCCACTCAGGACGAAGGTAGCCTTCAGTTCAGCTTTCGTCCCTAGCAAGTGTTTCCACTCGTTCCAGGTTGCATCCCAGACGAGGGGCAGTACACCCGGATCAAGGCAGACTTCGAGTTTTCGGTCCAAGTCACGATAATAGGCGCGATCGTTGTAGAAGTCACAACGCCGCAGCGGAGCCCGGAAGTGCCTATGCCGCTGTTCTGGCAGAAAAGCGAGTATGCGTTTGGTGAAGAATGCATCGCCGTTACGAGACCGTTCTCCAACGACCAGGATCGAACCGAAACCACCGTAAGGAAACACGGCAGGTGCTAGTGAATCTTTCAATAAGGCGTCATAGTAGGCGCGCAACTCCTCTTGGGCGAGGATATTAAATGCTCTCTCAAGCGCTCGGCATTCACTCTTGAGAGCGCGGGAAGCACGCAGCTCCAGATCCCGCAGCTTGAAGGCCAGTCGAAGTTCGGCGGGCGAAGCAGACGACGAAGCTTGTAGAACCTGATACAAGGTCCGCTGGCGTTCCCATTTGCCCTGACGATCTGCAACATAGAAGTAATCACGCAATGTTTCAGAGCCGATTTGAATCGAAGATATTCCGAGTTGTCCATTCAGGACTTCGGCGATGACGAAGTACTCCCCTCGTTTGTCCTGTCTGGGTTGGCTCACGTAGCCGATCGACACCTGATAGACGTCGCGGGGTCTTGAAGCCTGCACACTCTTTCCAACATAGATCTCCGTTCCAGTATGGACAGCCGGCGTCGCAAGAGGAAAAGAGATTTCATCTCCAACGCTGACATGAGTCGCGAGGAATGGGGAAATCAAGATCGTACTGCCGTTCGCAAAGACACATTCAATCCGCTCCGTCTTGCGCTCGATCTTGGCGATGCGCTCACGACAGAGTGTCGATGGCGAGCTGGATGACGCCGAAGCCATGTGAAACCTACGCGCGATTATAGGCCGCACTGTTTTCAAAACATATCGGTTGCGGTCGGCGGTTGGAACCGCCGTTCTCTAACCTTTTTCCATCAACCGCTGAAATCCAGCTTCGCACCCCAACTCAATGCCGGAGATTCGCAAATGGACACTTGTGTCTCCGCGGTGCAGCACCTGCGCAGAATGCGAGGAGGATCGCAATCGCATCTTCTCCGAGCTTCAGATGGCGCCCACTATGTCACCAAGTTCATGAACAACCCTCAACACGTCAGAGTTCTGGCAAATGAAATGTTGGCAACAAATCTTGGACTTCGGCTTGGGTTGCCGATGCCCCGCGTCGAAGTGATCGACGTGTCGGACCGGCTGATCGAAAATACCGACGATCTCCGCGTCGAGGTGGCAGGAGCCAGTATTCCGTGCAGCAGCGGCCGGCAGCTTGCCTCTCTCTATGCGGGAGGGATGGCCACTGCAGGTATTACTTTCGTCGCTGCACACTTCGATGGATCGGGCGATGACGGAGTAACCGAAGAGGTCAAGTGCTACGA
The DNA here is from genome assembly GCA_003224055.1 of Acidobacteriota bacterium. Lineage (GTDB taxonomy): Bacteria > Acidobacteriota > Terriglobia > Acidiferrales > UBA7541 > Acidiferrum. The sequence goes on from QHYE01000043.1 coordinate 78,175, forward strand.
CTCCGACGCCTATGCCTACGAAGAATGCGAGCCTGTCGCGCATGAGGCTTCCGATCTGCAAGAGCATTTCGAAGCGCTGGTGCCGTACGGTTACGAAAACGATGCCGGTGGGTTCGGAGATGTCGTCTTGGACGTACATAAACGGAAAATCACCGTTGAGCGCAATGACCGATTCGAGGACTACTCAACGACGACTTACGAGGTGTAGCTATGGCGCATCCACTGAAGCACGCGGAGAGCAGCGCCAAGAAGTTCGGCGGCCAAGCCCAAGACTATCTCGCTGTTGACAAGTGGTTTGATGAGTCGAAAGCGTTCTTCGCGGATTTTCGCCATCGTGCCCTCCGCCACCACGCCGAGGGAATTTTCATGAGTGAGAGGATTTTTGGTGTGACGATCACAAACAGCGACGGGAAGCAGGTTCCGGTCCGGTATATCGGAGAACAACACGTCAGGGAAGACCTGGGTCGAATTCCGACGGCCCAGGATTGGCTGTCACAGATCAAGCCACAACGCTGGATGTATGGCCAACGGCTAGCTATCGAAAGAAGCCGCTTGCCAAGCGATGTAAAGTAAGGGACAATCAGAATGTAAGGAATTCCTAGACGGTAAGGGACGATGCGATGCAGCATTCCAGGGTAACGAGTAAGGGACAGACAACCATACCAGGAAAGATTCGCAAGGCGTTGCGAATCAAGCCGGGCGACAAGCTTGAGTACTTGGTTGAAGGGGACCATGCCACCATTCGCGTGCACCCGGGTACGCGGTCACTGAAGGGTGCGCTCGCCAGCAAGAAGGGCAAGGGGATGTCCTTCGCACAAATCCGCGAGGCTGCGGCTGAAGCTGCCCGTGGTCGGGACGACGTCCGGTGAGCAAGCGAAGGCTGGTCGACACCAATCTGATTGTTCGCTATCTCGTACAGGATCACGAAAAGCATGCCAAGGCCGCCGGAAAACTGTTCGATGCCTGTGACCGCGGCGATGTCGTGATTGCCGTGTTGCCAACTGTTTTGGCCGAGTGCGTGTTTGTACTGCAGTCTTTTTATGAGCATCCACGTGGAGATATCTCCTCGGCGCTCGGTAGGCTCATTTCCAGCCCTGGTGTTGAGATTGGCGGGGCGACGATTCACCTCGACGCGTTGGAACGCTATCGAAAAACGAAGGTCCATTTCGTGGACTGCTTGCTCGCCGCGACCGCGGCGGCCGAAGACACACCAGTGGCCACCTTCGACCAGGACTTTCGAAAGTTCGCCGACGTGCGCGTAGAAACCCAGTAATTTTCCTTCGGGCAACTGGCTCTCAATCCTTGTAGCTTCCGTAGTAAGACAATCCGTCTGCAATTGCAGTCCCAAATCGAGACACAAAGTTTGAAATTATTTGTACGTGCTCCTAGCTCGGGATATCCCCACTGCCAGACCTGAATATCAAGCAACCAGTCCCTTGGAGGGCGACGCACATGCAAAATGCACATGAGCGCTTTGGATCGTTGGAGTTCATCAAGCGCACGAAGGATACTACCACTCGCGTGCGGGTTCACATTGACCGAGCCGTTTTAGAAACTCCGAAAGATGAACGACGCCAAGCCAGCGCTCACCTGATCTCGATGATTGCTGGAGACTCAGAGATCGGTGCGTTGTGGGCGGCAGCAACCGAAGGAGCTATGTTTGAAATTCAATTACCGGACCAGCCGAGCTTTGCTGCTTCTCTTGGGCCCGAGGCCCAATGCTTTCGCGGGAGTGTGATGGTTCCGGGGAGGAAGCGTCCGGTGCGGCACTTGGTGGCTGTGTCGGCAGAGTTAGCCAAGACGAAGCCTGGTGCCGACCGTGAAGGCGCACGAACCATTCTGTGCGATGACGATCCAGTGTTTGTCCTCTATCGCGTTGCCTCGCGATATGGCCTTCCAGTGGCTTCGGAGTGGGCCCCCTGGTTTATGCGCGAACTGAATCAACGAAAGGCGATTACGCCGTTGCTAGGGCTCGGATGCTCGCCAGTTCTGGTCAGGGGCAACAAGCAAACGCTTCTCAGATGGATTGGTCGGGCCCTAAGAGAGCGGCTCATCCGAATACCGGCAGAGAACGGATCAATCTCATGGAAGTTGCCAAGGACTTTTTTGGAGGAGTCGAATTTGCAGCCGACGTCAGAGGAGAACTGCCCCAGCAAGAGATTAGTCACATTGAGACACGCGATGAGAAGCAGCAATGTGACCGCCGCAGACAGAATGAGCAGTGCCGTCTGCAAGTTGCGGCCTGCCATCCACGTGAACTCTTCGCGCAGATTGCGGACGATCGGTGTGATCTGTGCCACCCAACTTCCAGCGGGCGATTCTTGAATGACACGGTGATGAAGCCCAACCAACTCGCGCTCAGCGCCCGCCATGGTAACGCCAGGTTTGAGTCGCCCGAAGATTCCGACAGGCGAGTTGACGGGTTCTCTTGAAAACTGGCTGTCGGGAGTAATAAGCGTCCACAGAGAGGTCTGTTTCGGGTAGAAGTCGAAACCACGAGGCATTACCCCAGCGACTGTGCACGGTTTTCCGTTAAGTGCGAGCGCCGCGCCGACAATGCCGGGAGCACCTAACTCCGTTTGCCAAAAAGAATGCGCCAGGACAACAGTGCATCCGTTTTGAAGATCTTCTGGACCAAACACTCGGCCCCTCTCGGCAGACGCACCCAACAAGGAAAAGAAATCCGCGCTTGCGGGGATTGCCAGGACTTCGTGCGGCGAACCATTCCATGTAAGAATCTCGCCCGCCCGAGCCCAGGTCAGCGCCGCTAATCCGTCAAAGCTGTGACCGTGGGCGCGGAATTCCTCAAAGTCGCTGTATGACGCGAATATCTTTGTGCCGGGCTGACCGATTTCGGAGCACCACACAGCGACCAGACGCTCGGCGTTCTTATAAGGCAGGGCTCTTAAAAGTACGGCATCCACAATGCTAAAAACAGCCGTATTGGCGCCAATCGCGACAGCGAGAGTGAGCACAGCAATGTAAGTGAAGCCGGGATTCTTACGCAAGGTGCGGAATCCAAACCGCAGGTCCTGCCAGCATGTTTCGACAAATGATTCCCAGCCAGCAGAGCGTACAACCTCCTTTGCAACTTCCAGGCTGCCACGTTCCAAGCGCACCGCTCTAAGTGCCTCCTGGCGGCTCATCCCGTCCTTCATCTTTTCTTCGACGGCCATCTCCACGAAGCCGTGCAGCTCCTCGTTCAGTTCAGAGTCGGCGCGTTCCCTGTGGAACAGTGATCGAAGTCCGCTCATTATGATTGGCAGAATTGGCATGGCCACAATGCCTCCGACAGCCTTCGGCGATACAAATCCAAATCCCTAACTCGAGCGCAGCGCGTCCATGGGATGTGCGGACGCGGCACGGGCTGCGGGAAGGATCGATGCGAGCAGCGCCATAGTCGTCATGACCAGCACGCAAGTCATATAGATAAGAGGGTCGGTCGCGCTGACCCCGAACAAGAACGAATTGATCAGCCGCGAGACGGCCAAAGAACCGAGAACGCCAAGAGCACATCCGAGCAGCGCGAGCTTCGCGCCCGAAACGAGAACGAGTTTGGCAATGCCGACACGCTGCGCGCCCAGAGTGATACGAATCGCAATCTCCTGCGTGCGCTGAGACACGGAGAAGGCCATGACCGCATAAATCCCAGTGATCGCCAGCAGAAGTGCGACGGTTGCGAACACCGTGATCAGGTCCGTGTTGAAATGCCGCGGTGCCTCAATGGCCGAGACTGCATCCGTGACAGGCTGCACGTCCTGCAAAGCGAGGAGTGGATCGATCTCGGCGATGGCCGAGCGCAGCGTCTGGATCATGTCTTGGGGGTCGAGCGCTGAGCGCATAGTGATGTATCCGCTTGGCGGGCCGCTGAGGTTTCCCGGAGTCCCCGAACCGTAAAGAGTCGCAGGCTGATCCATCGGCGTGTACCACTGATCGACGCTGGGCACATCGCGGGGCATTTTTGTATCCGCGACAACTCCGATGACGGTCGCCCAAGGCAGTGGCTTCTGCGGGTTGCCGACATGCATGCGCTTGCCGATGGCGTTCTGCCTGGGCCAGCAATCTTTGGCCATCGATTGGCTCACAATGACGACTAGCGGCGAGCTGGAGTTGTCGTGCCTTGTGAAGGTCCGACCCTCCAGCAGAGGGATGCCCAAAGCGGCGAAGTAGTCCCCATAGACGCTAGTGAATGCTGCGAATTTCAACTTCCAGTTTTCTGAGGACACGCCCTCGACGGTGAACGCAGATTGTGGGGAAACGTCGGATGCGGCGACCGCGTTGCTGATGGCCACAGCGATTACTCCCGGCTTGCTTGATAGCTTGTCGACAACCGCCCGGTTGAACACGCCGCCAGACGCTTCGGTGGGGTATTGAGCCAGAGGAAGTTGATACCCAGCAATCACGGCGTGGTCCGCACGAAAACCGGGGTCGACTGCCTGCATCTTCTGGAGGCTGCGCAAGAAAACGCCAGAAACAGTGAGTAAGACCAGCGCGATGGCGACTTCTGAGACGACCAGGGCGGAACGTAAGCGTGCATGGCTTGCAGCCCCGCTGCCGGTGTGCGCGCCTTCTTTCAGGCTTTCTATCGAATTGGTCCGCAATGCTGCGAAGGCTGGCGCAAGACTAGAAGCTATTTCAAAACCCTCCGTAAGACGATGATGAAGCAGGCGATATGAAAGAATGCGCTGTAAATCGTG